>DATLUD010000001.1:0-14801 GCA_035533275.1 Candidatus Dormiibacterota bacterium
GTGGACGTGGGCGGCAAGACGCTGATGCCGGGTCTGATCGACTGCCACGTGCACGTGGTCGCGACGATGTTGAACCTGGCGGCGAACGCCGCGCTGCCCAACGCCACCGTGGCGTACCGCTCGATTCCGATCCTGAAGGGCATGTTGCTGCGCGGCTTTACCACGGTGCGTGACGCCGGGGGTGCCGACGCCTTCATCGCGCGCGCGGTTGAAGAAGGCGACGTGGAGGGTCCGCGGATCTTTCCATCGGGCAAGGCGCTGAGCCAGACGGGCGGCCACGGCGATCCGCGTCCGCGCGGCGATGGACTCTGCGCGTGCGGCGACCCCGGGCGTGTCGGGCTCCTGGCCCGCGTGGCCGACGGCGTGGAGGAGGCGCGCAAAGCGACGCGCGAGGAGCTGCAAAAAGGGGCCACGCAGATCAAGCTGATGGCCTCCGGCGGCGTGGCGTCGCCTACCGACCGCATCGACAGCACGCAGTACTCCCCGGACGAGATGCGGGCGATCGTGGCTGAGGCCGAGGCGCAGAACACCTACGTGCTTGCGCACGCGTACACGGCGCGGGCGATCCGGCGCGCGGTGGACTGCGGGGTGCGCACCATCGAGCACGGCAACTTGGTCGACGACGAGACGGCCGCACGCATGCGCGAGTTGGGCGCTTACGCCGTGCCGACGCTGATCACGTACGACGGCTTGGCGAACGAAGGAGCGCGCCTGGGTCTGCCGCAGGAGAGCGTGGCCAAGATCGATCGGGTGCGGCTGGCTGGACTGAGGTCGCTGGAGATCTTCAAGCGCGCCGGCGTGAAGATGGGCTACGGCAGTGACCTCCTGGGGGAGCTGCACCGGCTCCAGGCGCACGAGTTCGTGGTGCGATCGGAGGTGCTTCCGCCGGTCGAGATCATCGAGAGCGCGACGACCGTGGGCGCGGAGATCCTGCGCATGGAGGGACGGCTGGGCGTGATTGCGCCGGGGGCGTACGCCGATCTGCTGGTGGTGGATGGGAATCCGTTGCGGGACATCTCCGTGCTGGACGGCCAGGGCGAGCGCCTCGCGGCGATCGTCCAACGCGGCCGCTTCGTGAAGAGCACGCTCTAGCAGGG
The DNA here is from genome assembly GCA_035533275.1 of Candidatus Dormiibacterota bacterium. Taxonomy (GTDB): domain Bacteria; phylum Vulcanimicrobiota; class Vulcanimicrobiia; order Vulcanimicrobiales; family SCRA01; genus SCRA01. The sequence goes on from DATLUD010000001.1 coordinate 1,098, forward strand.
GTTCTTCCGCGCCCCGCTAGTAGGCCAGCGCGCAGGCGCCAGGGCGGCGGGGCTCCGCCACGGCGGTGAGCGTCCCGCTCTCGGGGTCGCGGGCGACGAGCTGCACTCCGCCGGTCTGTGCCCACGGCCCCATCGTCTCGACCTCATGCCCCATGGCTCGCAGCTCCTCGATCACCCCCGGCGCGACGCGGTCCTCGATGCGCACGGTGAGGTCGTCGGCGCTGAAGGGGCTCCCGATGACGAAGCGCGGCGCGTGGATCGCTTGCTCCACGTCCATGCCGAAGCAGAGCACGTTGGTGAGCATCTGAACGTTCGTCTGCACCTGCCACTGAGCGCCGGGGGTGCCGCCGGCAAGGATCGGCCGGCCGTCGCGCTGGACGCCGTATTGGTTGAGCGTGTGCAGCGGACGCTTGCCGGGCTCCAGGCAGTTGGGGTGCCCCGGCTCCAGCGTGAAGCCGCGCAGGCGGCTGTTCATCAGGACGCCGGTTTCTCCAAGCACGATGCCCGAACCATTGTAGAGGCTGTGAATGTACGAGACCATCGTCCCCTGGCCGTCGGCGACGGCCATGAAGGTGGTATCCGGCTGGATCACCTGGGGGGCGCAGCGCGCGGTGGCGCGGCGAGGGTCGATGCGCTGGGCCTGCTCGCGCGCGTGCTCGGACGAGAGGAGCCGGGCGAGGTCGACGCGCGCGAATGCGGGATCGCCGAGATCGCGCAACGCGTCTTCGTACGCGAGTTGGATCGCTTCGACCACGTAGTGGATGGCGGGCGCCGAGTGCGCCCCGAACGAGGCGAGATCGACGTGCTCGAGAATGCGCAGCGCCAGGAGTACGATGATGCCTTGCGAGACGGGCGGCTGCTCGAGAACCGTGTAGCCGCGGTAGTCGATGCGCAGGGGCTCCCGTTCTTGCGTGCGGTGGGCGGCGAAGTCTTCCTCCGTGAACAGTCCGCCGAGAGCGTGGCTCGCGGTCACCATCGCTCGCGCGACGGGCCCCCGGTAGAAGGCGTCGCGACCGTCGCGGGCGATGGCGCGCAACGTCCGCGCAGCCCCGGCCTGGCGCAGGAGCGCGCCGACGGGGGGCGCCTCGCCGTCCCTCAAGAAGACGGCCGCAGCAGCGGGGCACTCGCGATAGATGGGGGCATCCTGCGCGAGGAAGTAGCGCATGCGCGGCGTGACGGGAACGCCCTCTTCGGCGTAGCCGATGGCCGTCTGCAGCAGCTCGCCGAGGGGCTTGGTGCCGAAGCGCTGGACGGCGTGGGACCAGCAGTCCACGGCGCCCGGGACGGTGGAGGCCAGCAGACCGCGCTCGGGAATGCCGCCCAGGGCGGCGTAGCGCTCGCGTGTGGCGGCCAGCGGCGCCGCACCGCTGCCGTTGAGCGCAATGACCTCGCCCGACGGCTGCTGGATCAACAGGAAGGCGTCGCCGCCGAGGTGACCGTTGCGCGGCTCGACCAGCAACAGCACGGCGGCTGCGGCAACGGCCGCGTCGACGGCGTTGCCGCCGCGCTTGAGCACGTCGAGTGCCGTCTGCGTGACGAGCGGATGGACCGAGGCCGCCGCGCCGCGGCGTCCGATGACGCGTTCTGCGGCCATCTACACGGGTGCCGCGCCGAGCGCGGCCGAGTCGATATCCCGCGGGGCGGCGGTGAGCACCTCGGGGGGCGTGCCGACGACGACGGTGTCGTCGAGGCGGAATCCGCCGAGTCCCCAGACGTAGAGGCCCGGCTCGATGGAGTAGACCTCGCCGGCCTGGAGGGGGCGGCTGTTGAAGGCCATGTCCTCCGGGTACTCGTGACCCTGCGTTCCCATGCCGTGACCCGTGCGGTGGAGGACGTAGTCGCCGTGGCCGCGGCGCTCGATCACCGCCTGCGCCGCGGCGTCGATGGCGAAGACGGGGTTGCCGACGACGGCGGCGTCGCGAGCGGCCTCGTTGGCGGCTCGTGCCGTCTCGTAGAGCTCGCGCTGCTGATCGCTGGGGCGGCCGACGAAGTACGTGCGCTCGTTCTCCGTGAGCATCCCGTTGAGCCGCACGTTGCAGATCACGACGACCACGTGACCCTCTTGGAAGCGGGAGCCGGTGGTGGCGCCGTTGCCGTGCGGCGAGGCGGCGTCGGGGCCGGTGAGCGTCATGCAGCGCGGCTCCAGGTGCTCGTCGGGAAGCCGGCGTGCGGCCTCCTCGGCGATCATGCCGGAGACGGCGTAGTCGAGCTCTTGAACCAGGCGCCCTGGACGAATGTGCTCGCGGTAGCAGGCTTGGCCGAAATCGGTGAGCGAGGCCGCGGTCCGGTGAAGCTGGAGCTCCTCGGGGCACTTGACCCAGCGCAGGGCGCGCATGCCCGCGAGCGCGTTGACGAGGCGCAGCTCAGGCAAGACGGCGGAGACGCGCGCCAGCAGGCCGCCCGCGTTCTCCACCCCGACGCGCCCGCGCGAGAGGCCGTGAGCGTGCAGCAGATCAGCCGCGAGCGCGGGCCACTGCGGCAGCAGCGGAAGACGGCTGCCCACGCGCGGGTGCTCCGAGTAGAGCTGGACCTCGTCGAGCCAGAGGGCGCCGCGATCGCGGTGAAAGCGGAGGTGGTTGGTGGAGAGCTCGTGCATCACGCCGAACGGCGCGCCGTTACGCGGCACCACCACGAGGATCGGGCGCTCCCACGTGCGGACGTCGACATGGAAATTGGTGGCGAACTGGACGAACTCGTCGGAGACGAAGGCCAGGGCGTCGAGGCGTTCGGCGTCCATGAGGGCGTCCATCCGGCGGCGGCGGTAGTCGTAGACGGAGCGCGGGAGAAACGGCATGACGACCTCCTGTTAGGCGGAGTGCGCGGCTTTCGAGCGGCGCGAGAGGACGGCTTGCGAGGCGACCGTGAGGATGACGGTGGCCATCATCAAGATGAAGGCGAGCGCCGCGCCGAAGGGCCAGTTCTGCGAACTCTGGATCTGATCGTAGATGGCCTGCGCCATCATCTTGAAGCTGGGACCTCCGAGCAGGAAGGGCGTGGCGTACGCGTTCATGCAGAGGATGAAGACGAGCGACGTGCCGGCGACCACGCCGGGCATGGCGAGCGGCAAGGTGACGCGCCAAAACGTGGACCAGCCCGAAGCGCCGAGGTTGAGCGCCGCCTCCTCGAGCTTGACGTCGATGCCTTCGAGGACGCTCTGCAGCGCGATGATCATGTACGGGGTGACGACGGCGATGATGCCGACGATCACCGCGGTGGTGGTGTACATGACGTGCAGCGGCGCGCGCAGGAGGTGGAGCCACAGGAGCACGGCGTTGAGGGCGCCCGTCGTGCCGAAGAGCGCCATCCAGCCGGCCGCACGCACCACGTTGCCCACCAGCAGGGGGAAGACCACGAGAATGAGGAGCGCGGCCTTGTAGCGCTGGTCGGCCCGGGCGATGACGTAGGCGACGGGAAACGCGAGCACGAGGCTGACGATGGTGCACAGCGCCGCCACCCAGACCGTCGTGCCCAGGACGTGCTGGAAGTACGGATCGGAGAAGAATTGACGGTAGTTGACGAGGCTCAGCGTGACCTTCATGAGGCCGCCCGGCACGTACACGTTGAAGCTGTACCGGAGCATGATGAGCATCGGCAGCACGAGGAAGGCCACCACGAAGACCGTGGCGGGGGCGAGGAGCGCCGCGGCCGTGAGGGGCGGCCGCGACGCTCTGCGAGAGGCTACGCCAGGAACTCTTCGTTCCACCACTGGAGCCACGCGTTGTTGTTGGCGGCGACGTAGGCGAAGTCGACGTGGAAGAACTTGGAGCGCTGCTCCTCGGTGAAGCCGATGACGGAATCGAGGTCGGCGGGCAGCTTGACGTCGGTGACGGTCGGGACGTAGCCCATCTGCTCGCCGAAGTCCATCTGCGCCTTGGGCTCGAGCATGGCGTTGAGATACTCGAGGCTGGGGGCGGGGTCGGGGGCATTCTTGGCGTAGGCGGCTCGGTAGGTGACGGGGATGGCGCCCTCCTTGGGCACGGCCGTCTTGACGGGCAGGCCGCGCTTGGCCCAGAGGTAGCCGCGCGCCTTCCAGTCCGGCGTGAGCCAGACGTCGGCGCTGGCGATGCCGTCGGCCAGCGACTCCTGCGAGGGGTAGATGCGCGGCTGGTTCTTCTTGAGCTCCATCAGGAGCTTCTTGCCGGGCTCGTAGTTGGTGGGGGAGCCGCCCGCGACGATCGTGGCGATCTGCAGCCAGATGACCCACGCCGTGCGCTGGATGCCGACCCGGCCTTTGTACTTGGCGTCCCACATGGCCGCGAACGCATCCGGCACGGGCATGACGTGCTGAGGATTGTAGATGAGGACTTGCGCGCTGTAGATGTGCGGGATGGAGTAGTCGTCGTAGAACTGCTTGATGATGTGCTTGCCGCGCGGGACCTGGGCGTAGTCGATGCGCGCGAGCACGCCGTCTTGACGCATCTGGAACATGTCCGTGTCGCTGAGGTGGACGACGTCCATTTGTCCGGTCTTGAGACTCTTCTCCGCGAGGAGCTTGGTCATGCGCGCGGGCGGCTGACCGATGTCGGGAAGCACCTGGATGCCTTTGGCCCGCAGGGGCGCCTCGACGAACTCGTGGAGGAAGCGCTCGTAGTCGCCGCCCCAGGTGGAGACGATCACCTGGTTCGAGGCGGCTCGAGCGGCGCGCGATCCGCCCAGGAGCAGGCCGCTCGCGGCGAGCCCCGCCGCGCCGCCGAGAAAGCCACGGCGCGAGAAGGCGGAGAGGCGATGCGGCTCACGAGCCGCGGGGTTCGCGTGGTCATCGAACATGTCGGTCCTCCCTCGGATGGTCACAGTGAGAGTCTGGCGTTATGAGGTGACGATCATTCCTCCGTCAGCAGGCCAGGAGACGTAGCCGCGATCGCCCTGGGCGTAGGGGGTGCCGTTGCGGGAGCGGGGCGCTTGGGCGTGGACGACGAGCCGGTCGCCGCTCTCGCAGGAGACGACGAGCTCGATGCGCGAGCCGAGGAACGTGACGGCCTCGATGCGCGCCGGCAAGGCGTTGAGGTCGTCGCGGTCGGCGGGCGCGGCGTCGCCGAAGTGGAGCTCCTCGGGACGGATCGCCAGGGCGACCTCGTCTTCGGGCGCGGCGTGCTGGACACCGACGCGGATCTCGAGTCCGCCGCCCGTCTGGAAGCGCCCCGGCGCGACGAGGCGTCCGGAGAAGAAGTTGGACTTGCCGATGAAATCGGCGACGAAGCGCGTGAGCGGTCTGCTGTAGACCTCGAGCGGCGTGCCAACCTGCTGGATCACGCCGTGATCCATGACGGCCAGCCGGTCGGCCATGGTCAGCGCCTCCTCTTGATCGTGCGTGACGAAGATGGTGGTGAGGCGCAGGCGCTGCTGGAGCTGACGGATCTCCAGGCGCACCTCGTTGCGGAGCTTGGCGTCGAGGTTGGAGAGCGGCTCGTCGAGCAGCAGGACGTCGGGCTCGACGACGAGCGCGCGGGCCAGCGCGACGCGCTGCTGCTGGCCGCCGGAGAGCTGGGCGGGCATGCGCTGCGCGAATTGCTCCAGGCGGACGAGCTGGAGCGCCTCGCCCACCTTCGCCTGCACCCGCGCACGCGGGAGCTTGCGCATCCGCAAGCCGAAGGCGACGTTGTCGAAGACGCTCATGTGCGGGAAGAGGGCATAGCCCTGAAAGACCATGCCGGTGTTGCGATGGTTGGGCGGAAGGTGCGTGACGTCGCGGTCGCCGATGAGGATCCGGCCGGCGGTGGCGTCGATGAAGCCGGCCACCATCCGCAGCGTGGTGGTCTTGCCGCAGCCGCTGGGACCGAGCAAGCCCAGGAGCTCGCCGTCGGCGACCTCGAGCGAGAGGTCGCTCACGGCGGTAACGGCGCCATAGCGCTTGACGAGACTGCGGAGGCTGACTGCCGACACGGTGCTTTCCTCAGACGATGGCGGTGATGCGTACGAAGCGGTTGGTGACGAGCATGGCCGCTCCGACGATGCAGATCTCCACGACCGAGACGGCGGCGATCGTGGGATCGAGGTTGAACGAGAGATATTGCAGGATCGCGATGGGCAGCGTGGTGCGGCCGGGGCCGACCAGGAAGAGCGACATCTCGAGATTGCCGAACGAGACGATGAAGCTGAAAAGGGCGCCGGCCACGATGCCGGGGCGGATGAGCGGCAGCGTGATGCGCAGGAAGGTGACCCAGCGGCTGGCGCCGAGGTTCATCGCGGCCTCTTCGACGGAGCGGTCGATGCCCAGGAGGCTGGCGGAGATGAGCCGCACCGTCCACGGAATGGTGAGCGTGACGTGCGCCAGCACGAGGCCCGGCAAGGTGGCCATGAGCGCCAGGCCAACGCTCTTCTCGATTTGGACGAAGAAAACGTAGAGCGCGGTGCCGGCGACGATGCCAGGCACGAGCAGCGGCGAGAGCAAGAGCGTGTTGAAGAAGTCGCGGCCGGGGAAGCGGTAGCGCGTGAGGGCGATCGCCGCGAGCGTGCCCAAGACCACGCCGGCGACCATCGCGAAGATCGCGACTTGGAAGCTCATGGCGAAGCCCTGGACGAACTGGATCTGTTGGAGGATGTTGAGGTACCAGCGAAGCGTGTAGCCGTGCGCCGGAAACGAGATGATCTCGTTGGTGAAGAAGCTGATCATGGTGACGAAGATCAGCGGCAGGAAGATGAAGAGGTAGACGAGAGCGGCAGCGGCGAGCAGGGCGACGCGGCCCGGACGGATGGCACCGCCTGGCTTTCGGCGCATGGCGCCGCCCGTCTCGAGCATTCCGTGCCCTCCCCCTCGTCGGGTACTTCCGACATACCGTAGCGCCGGAATATAAAGAAGCCTCGGCTGACCGATACTTATTTGATATACTAGTTCAAGAGTGGATTGGCGAAGGCGGCAGGGAGGCCCTGCTGCTCGGGCCGCCGGGATGCGAGATTCCGCAGGCCGGCTGCGCTGCGCCGCACGCCGGGAGGCTGACCATGGAGCTGCGGAGCTTGAGGTACTTTTTGGCCGTGGCCGAGGAGCAGCACTTCGGGCGCGCGGCCGCCCGCCTACATATGGCGCAACCGCCGCTGAGCCAGGCCATCAAGCGCCTGGAGCAAGAGCTGGGGGTCGCGCTCTTCGACCGCAGTTCGCGCCCGATCATCGTGACGCGCGCGGGTCGCGCCCTGCTCAACGAGATCCGTCCGGTCATCGAGCAGACGGAGTACGCGATCGAGTCGGCGCGGCGCGAGGGACGCACCGCGGGAGGGCGGCTCGAAGTCGGGACCGTGGGATCCGCGGCGTTCCTCACCGTGCCGCGCATCTTGCGGACGTTTCGGGAGGCGTTTCCCGAGGTGCACCTCGGAGTGACCGAGCTGACCACGCCTCGGCAGGCCGACGCGCTGCGCGCCGGCACCATCGACGTGGCGCTGCTCCGTCCGCCGGTCCCCGACGAGACGTTGACGTCGCTCGTGATCCAACGCGAGCCCTTCCTGCTGGCCCTGCCGAGCGCGCATCCGCTGGCTCTACGGGAGGCGCAGGGGGGCGAGCCGATCGATCTCCGGGAGGTGCGCGAAGAGCCGTTCGTCCTCTTCGAGCGCATGGTCTCGCCGGTGTTCTACGATCGCATCGTGGGCCTGTGCCGCGCGGCGGGATTCCGGCCGCGCATCGAGCAGCACGCCAATCTCTTTCCGACCATCGTGGCGTTGGTGGCCGCGGGCCTGGGCGTGGCCATCGTTCCCGCATCCATTCGATGCGTGCAGATGGACGGCGTCGCCTTCCGCACGATCGCAGGCGATGCCATGGGGGCGGAGCTGGCCGTCGCGTGGCGGACGGGCGAGCGCTCTCCGGCCGTGCTGCAGCTGGTCGAGGTGGCGCGGAGCCTTGGCGGGGCGTGAACCCTGTCGCTTCCGGAGAGCCACGGCCAAACTGCAACCGGGGTCGCTGACCGGTAGCGGCGCCGGCTCTACGCTACGGCCATGCATGAACTCGTCGGCGCGACGACGCCGCGCCATCACGACATCTACGAGGCGCTGGGCCGGGTCATCGATCCCGAGCTCGGAATCGCGATCACGGAACTGGGGCTCGTCTACAAGATCGGCGTCGAAGGCGACGGGGTTGGCGTGGTGATGACCCTCACGGTGCCCGGATGCCCCATGCACGCAACGATCCGCGGCGACGTCGAGCAAGCCGTGCGCGCCGTCTCGTGGGTGCGCAGCGTGGCCGTGGAGGTCACGTTCGAGCCGCCCTGGACGCCGGATCGCATGAGCCAGGAGGCGCGCCGCCAACTGGGGCGCTGAGCCAGCTCGCGAGACGCGGTGAACACTCAGGATTCTCTCAGCACTTCCGGCGCCGAACTCCCGTTGTCATCGGCATAGGAGGTGCACCATGGATCGAATCGCTCACCTGAACTCCAAGCTCGGCGCGCTGAGCGCAGCCGCCGCCTTCTCGCTCGTGGCGGTGCTCGCGGCGCTGACGCCGACGCTGGCCGATCAGCCCCAACGCCAGTGGCAGAACCAGGGCGGCTATCAGCACCAGTGGGAGGGCGACGCCCGGCCCGGCCGCAGCGTCGGCGAGGATCGAGGCGGCCACGGGAATCGGCATCAAGGCCGCTACGCCGTCCGGAATCAAGGCTGGCACGTGAGCTGGCAGCAAAAGGACTACGGCAACCGGTATCGCGGGGGGCGGCGCGACTCGGGTCGCGATCACCGCGACGATCGCGCGTGGGGGCATGACGGCAGGTAGCCGCGGTCGCGCGACGGGAGAAGGCGCGCGTGCGCAGAAGCACCGGCCACCGACGGAGGATGAGCATCGATGGATGGCCAGGAGTACCTCTTCCGCTACTCGCGGGACTTTGCGCCCTTCGTGGTGGAACGCGCTCAGGGCTCGTGGCTCTGGACGACGGATGGCCGCAAGGTGCTGGACTTCACCTCGGGACAGATCTGCTCGACGCTCGGCCACAATCATCCGCGCATCGTCGAGGCGATCGCGCGCTCGCTGGAGAGCGTGATCCATCTGAACTCGTGGATGCTCTCGGAGCCGGTGCTGGCGCTGGCCCGGCGCTTCGCGGAGATCTTTCCGGCGCCGCTGCGGCGCTCGCTGTTCCTGACGACGGGGGGCGAGGCCAACGAAGCCGCTTTCAAGATCGCCAAGATGCACACCGAGCGCTTCGAGATCGCGGGGCTGGCGCGGGCGTGGCACGGCATGAGCAGCGCCGCGCTCTCGGTCAACTACGCCGCCGGGCGGCACGGCGTTGGCCCGATGATGCCGGGGACGCTGATGCTGCCGGCCCCGCACCAATACCGCTGCCCGATCCGTCACTGCTCGGGGAGCTGCGACAAGACGTGCCTGGACGTGGGCTTCGAACTCCTCGACCAGCAATCCACCGGGGAGCTGGCCGCCGTGATCGCCGAGCCCGTGCTCTCCGCGGGCGGCATCATCGTTCCGCCGCCGGGCTACCTGGCACACCTGCAGGAGAAATGCCGCGAGCGAGGCGCGCTGCTGATCGTCGACGAGTGCCAGACCGGCTTTGGACGCTTGGGCACGATGTTCGGCTTCGAGGGCGACGGCATCGTGCCGGACGTGGTCACGGTCTCCAAGACGCTGGGCGGCGGCATTCCCATCGCGGCCGTGGTGACGACGGCGGCGATCGAGCGGGACTGCTACGACAAGGGCTTCTTGCAGATCACCTCGCACGAGAGCGATCCGCTGCCGGCGGCCGCGGCGCTGGCCGTGATCGACGTGGTGGTGGAAGAGGACCTGGCCACGCGCGCCCGGCTGCGCGGCGAGTACCTGATGCGCCGGCTGAGCGAGCTGCAAGGGCGCTACGAGCAGATCGGCGACGTGCGCGGGCGCGGGCTGCTGGTGGGCATGGAGCTGGTGAAGGACCGCGAGACCAAGGAGCCCGCCGGCGAGCTGGGGCATGCCGTGATGGAGGAGTGCCTGCGCTGCGGACTCTCGATGAACATCGTGCGCTCCGGAGCCGACACCCTCGGGGCGAACTGCTTTCGGATGGCGCCGCCGCTCTCGGTCAGCGAGGAGGAGATCGACACCGCCGTCGAGATCCTCGACCAGGCGATGCAGCGCGTGCTGGCCAAGCCGGCGGCAACGCGCTAGCGGCGCGCGTTAGGCGGGCCGCGCGCTAGGCGATGCCGTCGTAGCGCTTACGGGAGAGCCAGCGCATCACTTCGGCGCGCCGCTTCTCCAGCTCGTGCTCCGAGGCCGTGGGCAGCGTGTTGCCGAAGCGCTGGTTCAAGGTCGCGTGGATCTTTCGGTGATCGACGTTGAATTGCGCGCTTGCGACGTTGACGAGCTGGTTCACGGCCTTGCGCAGCTTGGCTTTGGCGTCGGCCCGCAGGACCACGTCACCGGCCCCGCGCTTGCGGCGCTGGGAGACGCGGGTGGAGCGCGCGCTGACGGGGTCGGTGTTGCCGACGGAGGATTCGGCCGCCGCGTCTTCGGCGGGGAAGAGCGGGTCCATGGCGGTGCCGCCGTGGATGACGCCGCGCTCAACGGCGACGGCGGCGATGCCGCTGAAGAGGTCGGGCTCGTGCGGATTCGGCGCGGAAGGGAGGTGCTGCGGCTGCTGCGAGACGATGCGGCGGTCGCGCTCGCGGAGATGGTGGTCGACCTCGGCGTGGATCGCGTCCGCAAGGGGTCGCAGATAGGGGTCGTCGGGGACGAAGACGTAGGCGCGCTGCTCGCCCGGCACGCTTGCCTGCATGCGGACGAAGCGCCCGCAGAACTGCCGGAAGTACATCGGCGTCGTCACATTGGTGGCGTAGACGCCCACGCGCAGTCGGGGAATGTCGACACCCTCGCTGACCATGTGGACGGCGACGATCCAAGGGTGGCGCGCATTGGCGAAGCGGCGGATCTTGGCGGAGGCCGCGTCGTCCTCGGAGACGACCACGACGGGCTTGACGCCCACGTAACGCTCCATGACGTCGGCCACGTAGTGCGCGTGCTGCTGGTTCATCGCCACCACGAGGCCGCCGGCGTCCGCGTGACCTTGGGCACGCACGTCGTGGAGAGCGCGGTGCGCCTGGGAAACGACCTCACCCATCCAGCCGTCTTGCGTCAGCGCGGTGCGGAGCCGCTCGCTCTCTTGCTGCCGGCTTTCGAGCGCCGCCTCGAAGTCGGCCTGGATGATCGTGCCGTCGCGGCTGATCCATTCGGCGGCGCCGCCGTGGAGCGGGAAGACCAGCGGGCGGCAGACGCCGTCGGCGAGCGCGCCGGGATAGTCGTAGACGTAGTCGGCGTTGCACACGCCCAGTTCGTAGCGCACGAAGGGGATGGCAGCGCCGTCGCTGCGGAAGGGCGTTCCCGACATGGCGACGCGGTGCGCCGATTGCTCGAACGCGCGCTTGAGCGCCTTGCCCCACGTGGCGTTGTCGCCTGCGTGGTGGACCTCGTCGAGGATGACGAGGGTCCGCGGTCCGGAAAGACGCGCGTAGACGTGCGGGGCGAACGCGACCTGCTGGTAGCTGACCACGGCGCCGTGCATGTCTGCTGCGAGGCGCCCGACGGCATTCTCGAAGCGCGGGTCGAGATGGATGCCGGCTTCTGCCATCGCGCGCGCGACCTGGGCCTTCAAGTGGTCCTTCGGAACCACCACGACGATGCGATCGACCAAACCCTCGGCGACGAGCGCGTGGGCGAGACGGGCGGCGAAGCGCGTCTTGCCCGCTCCGGGGCAGGCCACGATCAGCGCGTCCCGCGGCTTGGTCTGCCACCACGTGGCGCAGGCTTCGCGTTGCCATGCGCGCAGGGGCAGCGTCCACTGCGGGATACGGCTCGACACGGGTACTCCTTGGCTCCGGGGCAAGGCGCGCTCGTTACGCCGCGCGGAGGCCCCGACCCTTTCTCGGTCGCGGCGGGTTCCGCGGCGCAAGAGCGCGAATGCGCGGGAGTGATGCGCATCTACTTGGCCACGGGAAACGCGGGGAAGCTGCGCGAGTTCCAAGCGCTGCTGGGCAATGCAGTGGAATTGGTGATGCCCGAGGCGTACGCGGCTCCCGAGGAGAACCAAGATACCTACGAGGGCAACGCCGCGATCAAGGCGCGTGCGCTGGCTGCCCAGGTGAGAGCGCGCGATCCGGAGGCAATGGTGCTCTCCGACGACTCCGGTATCTCGGTCGACGCGCTCGGAGGGGCGCCGGGCGTGCATTCGGCGGACTTCGGCGGCGAGGCGCTCTCGTGGAGCGAGCGCCGCGAGGCGCTGTTGCGCGCGCTGGAGGGCATGCCCGAGGAGCTGCGCACGGCGCGTTTCGTCGACGTGCTCTACCTCGATCGCCCGCGTGCCGCGCCGCTGGTCGTGCGCGGCGAGGTCGAAGGCATCGTGCCGTTGCGGGAGCACGGCGAAGGCGGATTTTCGTTCGACGCCGTGTTCTACTATCCGCCGCTGGGGCGGACGTTCGCCGAGCTCACGGAGGAGGAGAAGAACCGCGTCTCGCATCGCGGCATCGCCGTGCGCCGTCTGCTGGCGATGCTCGGATCCGAGTCGTGAACCTCGCGGAGGTGCGCATCGAGCGTGCCGGCGTCGACCTGGCCGTGCGGGCGGCGCGCGCCGTCTCGCTGACGTGGCAGCGCGCGTGGATCGAGCACCTGATGAGCGAGCCCGACGGCTGCGCGTTCGTCGCGTCGCGCGAGGGCGACGCGCTCGGCGTGGCGATAGGTTATCGTCGGGGTGAGCGGTGGACGCTGGCCCATCTCGCGGTGCGCGAGGGTTTGCGTGGTGAAGGCTTGGGCGGCGCGCTGATGGGTGCCGCGATCGCCCCGTACGAAGAGTGCGCGCGCACGGCGGTGGTCCCCGTAGGAGCGGCCGATGCGCTCTCGTTGGTGGCGCGCCGGGCGATGGTGCCGCAAGCGGCGTTGCTCGAAGTCTCGGGAGCGATGCCGGGAGAGCGCGCGCTGGCGGAGCTCGCGGCGGGACAGTACCGATTCGCCACCGCACCGATCGCGCTCGAGGAGGGCGTGCTGCGCGCGGCATCGGCGCTGGATGCGCTCGACGCCGAGACGCGGGGGGCGGCCCACGCGGTGGACCATGCCTGGTTCGCCGAGCAGGCCACGGGCGTGCTGATCTCGTTGGAGGGCGAGGCAGTGGGGTACGCCTACGTCTGGCCCGACGGCATCGTCGGGCCGGTGGCGGCGGCGTCGGCCGCCTACCTGCCGCAGATCATGGCCTTCGCGCTCCACGCGGCGGCTCGGGCCTATCGTGCCACCTGGACCCGCCTGCTCATCCCGGGGGCCTGCGGCCGGGCGCTGCGCCTGCTCCTGCGCCTGGACCTGCGCATAGGCGCTTCCTGGTGGTGGTGCGCGGAGACCGCCCCACCCGATCTTTCGCGGTACGTGGCCTTTCGCCCAGAGGCGCCGTGATGCTATACTGCTGTTCGTCGCCGGGGCGTAGCTCAGCTTGGTAGAGCGCGTGCTTTGGGAGCACGAAGCCGCAGGTTCAAATCCTGTCGCCCCGACCATCTGGAAGCCCGTAACGACGGGCTTTGTTCGTTCCGGGCGGACCCGATGACAGCCATATTGCAGCCCTCGCGCTGAAATTGCCCCCTCACCGACCCTCTCCGGTGCCTGTTCCGAGGTGTTTGGCGAGCGCGTCGCCGATGCTCCGGTCGAGCCGGTCGGCGGCGTCCTGTTGGAGCGCCTCGATCCGGTGGACGTAGAGGTTCGAGGTCGTTCCGAGGGTGCTGTGGCCGAGGGCGCGCGAGATCACGTCGAGGCTGACGCCTGCCGCCAGCGCCGTGGTCGCGAACGAA
>DATLUD010000002.1:0-16757 GCA_035533275.1 Candidatus Dormiibacterota bacterium
GACGCTTATGCGGATCGGGACTGCAAGCACGTCGGGCAGCGCCTGAGTGTGGGTGCGAGCGCAGCGATCAGGGCGGCACGGCGGGACGCAATCGACTCTTCGACATGCCGCTCAACTCGCACGGGAAGCCCCCCGCGGTCGGAAATCGTCGGGTAGGGGAGATTGCCTGAAGGCCGCACGGATGTCGCTGCCGGGGGAAAAAGCGCCGCGTTCGGCGATCAAGAATCCGTAGGCGGCGATGCACAACGTCGCATGATGATGGAAGCCGCGCCAACTTCGGCCTTCATAGTGCCCCAGTCCCAATTCGTCTTTGAGTTCTTGGTAATCGCGCTCGATACGCCAGCGCGAGTGCGCCAACTGCACGAGCTCGTGCGGAGTCGTGGAAGTTGGGAGATTTGAGAGCCAATACTTGCGCGGTACCGCTTCGCCGTTGGGCCATTCGACAAGCAAACACTCTTCCTCGCGCGCGGTACGGCGCAAGGTGTCACGGTGCGCGGGACGCACGCGCAGGGCGGCAAATCGCGATTCCAGCGGCGCTTGCGTGCCTTGCCGCCAGGTGATCGTGCGAAAGGCACTTGAGGGCAATTCCGCCGCAAGTTCTGCCAGCGATACGGGAGCATGACGCGCTGTTCGCCGCAGCAATGTTGCCGGACGCCCGGGACCGGCTTTGCGCCTGCGTGGCGGCAGCGGAGCTTCCCCGGTACGCCACACGGTCGTGTTCGATTGAACGCTCACGATGTACTGAAGACCCAGCTTGTTGATCTCGTCGCGAAACACCGTATCGTTGCCATAGGCGGCATCGGCGACGATCACGCCAGGAACGACGCCGGCGGCCTGCGCTGCCCGAATCTGTTCGAGCGCGATTTGCGGCTTGGTGGCAAAGCGAATCTCGCGCGGAATTCCGGCTTTAGCCCGGCGCCCTTGGTCCTCGGCCCACTCCTTGGGCACATAGAGGCGATGGGCGATCGGCAAACTCGCGAAGTCGTTGGCGACCGAGAGGGTCACCGCGACCTGGCAATTGGCTTGCTTGCCGAGCTGGCCGCAATACTGGTGCGCGACACCGACGGACTGCGAGCCCTTCTTGGGGACCCCCGTATCATCGACGATCCACGTACGGATGACTCCGTGGCGCTGCATCGCCGGCAGAACCGCCTCGTATACTTTGGATAACATCACCCGATCGCTCCACTCCGCCTGTGCGACGAAGTGATGGAGCGATTGATGTGCTGCACGCACGCGGTCGGGGGCCAATCGAGCCGCCATCGGCTCCACACTCTTGCGATCGCCAGGCAACAGCAGCCCCGTCGTATAGGACCGGAAAGGGGTTACACGATCCGCGTGCCCCAAGGCCTGCGCCATCTTGTCGACATACTTCTTGAAGCGGCGCTCCGTCGCCGATAACGCGCGCTTCTGCTCGCTGCTCATGCATATAGCATAGCACACTTTTACGATTTATGACACAGTAGTACTAGGGGTCGCGCGTGTCCGAGACGCGCGTGAAATCGACGACGGTCTGAATCGTGTCGCTCGACGAAGCGCTCGCGCGCTGCTGAAGCGTGGTGAGCTCCCCGGCGAGCGGCACGAGGCGGCTGGGCTCGTAGGTGACCCAGCCCGACGTGTCGGCGTTCATGCCGAGAGCGGCCTTGACCGTGATCGCGCGAGCCTCGCTCAGCTTGACGACCGCGCCGTCGATGTTGCTCACCGCGTAGGTCGTCTTCACGCCCACGGTCTTACCATCGTACTTGGCGACCCACGAGCCGCCCTTCACGAGATCGTCGGCGGGGGCGAAGCGTGGGGCGAAGAAGGGCAGGAGCTCGCGCGAGCACGGGCTGATGGTCTGGCTTCCGAAGTTGACCGAGCCGTCGGGGGCGACGTTGCCGAGGAAGGTGTACGTCTGCCCGCTGTGCTTCCACGCCTCGACGAGCTTGATGCCCAGCGTGCCTTTGCCCACCGCCATGACGTCGACCGTGATGGTCCCGTCGTCGCCGGTGGTGTGGCCGTACGAATCGGGCGGAATGGCGCCGAAGTGCTCTTGGGAGAGCGACTCGCGCCGCGTGAACGACGCGTGATAGACGACCTCGCGCAGCGGCTTGGCGTTCACGACCGCGGCGGGGAGCGGCGTTGGCGTGGGCACGACCGACGTCGTCATAATCAGCAAGAACGGCATAAGCATAAGGCGTACGACTCCCTAAAGCGTTGGAGAGGTAACGCGGAGCGTTTCGCTTCGCGGCAACGCCAACCTTGCCGCCGCGTGACTCGGCCACCAGGACGCGGTGGCGAAAGCGGGAAACCCTGCGGCGATGTATTGCCCGTTCTGCGGCTCTCCGCACGTCGAGCTGATCCCGAAGTTCACGGTCGCGCGCGATACCCCGGAGACGGGTCCGCCGCGGTACGCCGCGATCGACGTGGAGTGTGCCGCCGAGGGGCGCCGCTACACGTTCCGGCTCGAGGGACGGTACCGTCCCGAGTGGATGGGGACTCGTTACCAGCCGTTCGAGTGGTCGGGGGAGCGCCGCGAAGGCCCTGAGATCGCCGCCGCGTTTCACAAGTGGGACCGCGAAGTCTGATCGTCCTCGTGCCGTGTGCCTTGTGGGGCGGCACGTGGGTGGCGGTGAAGGTGGCTCAGGCCGCGGGCTTGGGCCCGTTGTGGTTCGCGGCGCTCCGTTCGCTGCCGGCGGGCGTGATTCTGGCCGCGCTGGCGGCGCTGGCCGGGCGCTTTCGCCTGCCCGACCGCGAGGATCTCCCCGCGCTGGCGGCGATGGCGGTGACCACCGCGCTGTTCTTCGGCCTGACGTTCCTGGGGGCGCAGCGCCTCTCCGGGGCGCTGAGCTCCTTGCTGGCCAACTCCTCGCCGCTCTTCGCCGTGGCGCTGGCGGCGCTGATCGATCACGAGCCCGTCGACGCGCTTGCCGTGGGCGGCGTGGTGTTGGGCGCGGTGGGCGTGGTGATCATCGCCTTGCCGGCCTTGGCCGGCGCCCCCGGCGACCTGGTGGCGATGGGAACGATGCTGCTGGGAGCCCTGGCGCTCTCGTTCAACGTGATCGCCATGAAGCGCGCCAGCCACCTGGAGCCGATGGTCGCCAACGCCGCGCAGATGTTGGGTGCGGGGGTGATCCTGGGGGTCGTGGCGCTGGCGTCGCACGAGGTGCTTCCCCTGCGGCCGGACCTTGCCACGGTGGGCGCCGTCGCCTACGTCTCGTTGCTGGGAACGGCGTTCGCGTACGTGCTGTGGAGCCGCGCGCTGGTGCTGCTCTCCGTGTCGACGGCGAGCGCGATGCTCTTCTTCGTTCCGGTGTTCGGCCACGTCTGGTCGTGGGTCTTTCTCCACGAGCCGGTGGTGCCGAGCGAGGTGCTGGGCGCCGCGATCGCGGTGGCCGGGATTGGTCTGGCCGCAGCCGGTGCGGCACGCGCCGGCGTAACACCCCCGCTGGAGCCGGAGTAGAGGGGAGCAATGGACGACCCGATCTCGACCGTCATCGCCTTTGCCGGCGAGCTTGCCTCGCAGGCGCGCCGCGGTACCGTAGACCCGGTGCTCATGGACCGCACCAAGCAGGCCACGCGCGCCCTCTACGATGCGCTGGAGGAGCTGCCTCCCCCGATGCGCCGGCGGGCCCAGCGCATCGTGCAGGATGCCGCGGCCATCATCGCCGCCGTGGAGCGCCGCTTCGGCCCGCCCCCCGCACCGAGGCGGCCGCCCGAGCAGGCGGCGCAGCCGGTTCCCGCGCAAACGCCGCAGGCGCCTCCGCCGCCGCCCCCGGCCGCCAAGCCCGCTCCGGCACCGCCAGCCGAGGCCGCTGCCCCCGCGCCGCCGGGCTTCGCGGTCGATGCCGCGGCCGTTCGCGACGGGATCATCTGGGCCGCGATCGTGGGGCCGCCAAGGTCTCTGGAGCCCTGAGCGGTGGAACCAAGGGCCGTGGCGAATACATCCTAGTAGCATATGGCCGACGTCAAAGGCGCCCGCACGTTCGACCTGGAGGGGTTGGGTGACCACCTGCGCTTCTTCGGGCAGTTCGACCGCAACCTGACCGCCTTGGAGGCGGCCATTCCCGTGACCCTCCGGGTGGAGGGGAACCAGATCGAGATCTCCGGCGAGATCGCCGCCGTGCGCCGCGCCGAGCGCGCGCTGGGCGCGATGCTCGCCGCCGCGCGCTCGGGCAAGCTGTTGACCCCGGACGACGTGAAGCTGGCGGCCGACCTGGGAGCGGACGAGGAGCCGCGCGCGTCCGGCATTCCCGCCACGCTGTACGTGACCCACCGCGGCCATGAGGTTCGTCCGCGCACGCGGGGCCAACGCCGCTACGTGGAGGAGATCGACGCCAAGACCCTGACGTTCGGCATCGGTCCGGCAGGCACGGGCAAGACGTTTCTGGCGATCGTGATGGCCGTGCGCGCGCTGCGCCGGCACGCCGTCTCGCGGATCGTGCTCTCGCGCCCGGCGGTGGAGGCCGGCGAGAAGCTGGGCTTTCTGCCCGGAGATCTGGCGGCGAAGGTCGACCCCTATCTGCGGCCGCTCTTCGATGCCCTGGGCGAGCTGATCGATGCGAGCGTGGTGCAAAAGTACGTGGAGCGGGGCGTGATCGAGGTGGCCCCGCTGGCGTACATGCGTGGTCGGACGCTCTCGGACGCCTTCGTGATCCTCGACGAAGCGCAGAACGTCACGCACGAGCAGTTGAAGATGTTTCTGACGCGCCTGGGCAATGGGAGCCGCATGGTGGTCACCGGCGACGCGACGCAGATCGACCTGCCGCGCGGGACGCGTTCGGGACTGCTGGAGGCCGAGCGCCTGTTCAAAGGCATTCCGGACGTGGCCCTCGTACAGTTGGACGAGGGCGACGTGGTCCGTCACCCACTGGTGAGCCGCATCGTAGAGGCCTATCGCCGCGACGATCTCGCCACAGAGTAAAGGGGCGGATGTCGGCAGTGCAAACCGGCGCGAGCGCGCCCGAACCTTCGAAGCCCCGGATGTTCCGCGGACGCGGCCTGGCGGACCGCATCGGCAGCCTCCTGCGCCGCCGGCCCCTGCCCACGCTCTCCCTGCCGGGCCAGTGGGTGCTGGCGTGCGTCCTGCTGTGGACCGCCTTCTTCGGCGTGCTCGCCGCGGGCTATGTGCCGTCGGCGGTGCCCTTGCGCGTGGGCGACATCGCACCCACCGACATCGTGGCTCCGGCCAACCTGGACTACGTGGATCAACAGGCCACGGAGGAGGCGCGCAAGCGTTCCGCCGGCATGGTGCCGCCCGTCTACCGCGTTGACTCCGACGCCCAAGTTCGCCTGACCGCCGCGGGGAGCCGGCTGTTCGCGCTGCTGGCCGACGGCTCGCCCAGCGCGCGCGCCCGTATGGACGCGGTGGGCGTGGACGACCCGACGGCGGCGCAGTGGACCACACTGTCGCCGGAGACCCGCAACGCGGTGCAGGCCGACGTGCTGACGGCCGTGGCCCAGCGCGAGGCGCTGGGCGTGGGCATCAACGACAGCGACCTCTCGGCCGCGCGATCGAAGGTGGCCGACGCCATCGCCGACCTCAAGCTCGATCCCGTGGCCCAGCGCGTGGCGACCGTGCTCTCCGGGGCGCTGGTCTTCCGCGACGTCTCCGTGGACTTGGGAGCCACCTACGAGGCGCAGCGCAGCGCCATGGCCGCGGTGGCGCCCGTGCGCATCACGTTGACCAAGGGAGCGACGATCGTCCACAAGGGCGATCTGGTGACCCCCGGACAGGTGGAGACCCTGCGCGCCGCGGGCATCACGCGCCCGGCCTTGGATTGGGCGCGGCTGATGGCGTATGCCGTGCTGGGACTCGTGCTCCTGGCTTTGCTCGCCGTGCCGGCGTACGTCTTTGCGCGCGCGATGCTGCGGAATCCGCGGCTGCTCTGGCTCTCCGTCTCGCTGACGATCGTCGGCGTGGTGTTCGCCAAGGTGGTCCCGCCGGCAATCGTCATCGGCGGCACGGACGTGGTGAGCGTGGCGCTGGTTCCCGCATCGGCGGTGGGGATGCTGCTGGCGATCCTGGCCGGGGTGCCGGCGGCCGTCTACGCGGTGCTGGTGATCTCGTTCGCCAGCGGCCTGGCCAACCCGCAGAGCTATCCGTTCGCGCTGGCGCTCTTCGCCATGGGCTTGGCGGGGACGCTGAGCGCGGGGGCGCTGACCCGCCGCAGCGATCTCTTGCGCGCGGGGTGGATCGCTGGCGGCGTGGCTGCCGTGATCTTCGCGACGTCGGACATCCTGCGGGGGGCGAGCGTGTGGACCTCGCTGCTCGACGCCGCCGTCTCGCTGCTGGCGGGTTTAGCCAGCGCGATCGAGACGGTGGGGCTGTTGCCGCTGCTGGAGCACACGTTCCACCTCTGCTCGCCGCTGCGCCTGATCGAGCTCTCCAACACCGGCGAGTCGCTGCTGCAGCGCCTGCTGATCGAGGCCCCGGGCACCTACGTGCACTCGATCACCGTGGGCTATCTGGCCGAGGCCGCGGCGCGCGCGGTGGGGGCCGATCCGCTGCTCGCGCGCGTGGGGGCCTATTACCACGACATCGGCAAGATGAAGCGCGCACAGTATTTTGTGGAGAACCAGGGCGGAGGACCGAATCCGCACGACACCCTCTCGCCCTCGCTCTCGTCGCTGATCATCATCGCGCACGTGGAAGACGGCGTGAAGAGCGCCCGCGAGCACCGCCTGCCGGAGAACGTGGTGGACATCGTTCAGCAGCACCACGGAACCTCACTGGTCTCGTTCATGTACTGCAAGGCGCAGGAAGAGGGCAGCGACAAGTTCACTCCGCTGCCCGACGACTTTCGCTACCCCGGGCCCAAGCCGCAGACGAGGGAGGCGGCGCTGGTGATGATCTGCGACGGCGTGGAGGCCAGCGTGCGCTCGATCAAGCAGCCCACGCCGCAAAAGATCGAGGCGCAAGTGCGGCGCATTCTCGACCAGCTCTTGCACCGCGGCGAGTTGGACGAGTGCGACCTGACGCTGCGCGATCTGCACGCCATCGAGAAGGCCTGCATTCAAGTGCTCTTCGGGATCCACCACCAGCGCATCGAGTATCCCTCGCTGCCGGGCTCCAGAAACGGGCGCGACCCGGTCCGCCTGCCGCTGGAGCGGCGCCGGATCCGGGGGTAGGGCGCCCCGTGCGGGCCACCTCGTGGGAACGCTATAGCCGCCACCTGCTGATGCCCGAAGTGGGCTTGGCGGGACAGCGGCGCCTGGGGGAGTCCAGCGTGCTCTGCATCGGCGCCGGCGGCCTGGGCTCGCCGGTTGCCCTCTACCTGGCGGCGGCCGGCGTGGGAAAGCTCGGCATCGTGGACGACGACGTGGTGGACCGCTCGAACTTGCAGCGTCAAGTGCTCTTCGGCGAGTCGACCCTGGGCGTCCCCAAAGCCCGCGCTGCCGCCGGCCGGCTGCGAGACCTCAACCCCGAGGTGGAGGTGGAGGCGATCGAGGGCGTTTTCGACCGCG
The DNA here is from genome assembly GCA_035533275.1 of Candidatus Dormiibacterota bacterium. Lineage (GTDB taxonomy): Bacteria > Vulcanimicrobiota > Vulcanimicrobiia > Vulcanimicrobiales > SCRA01 > SCRA01. Next base: position 7,447 of record DATLUD010000002.1, read on the forward strand.
AGCGCGCGCCGGAGCTGGTGGGGCGCTACGACCTGGTGGTGGACGGCACCGACAACTTCCCGACGCGCTATCTGGTCAACGACGCCTGCGTGCTGGCGAAAAAGCCGTACGTCTACGGCTCGATCTTCCGCTTCGACGGCCAAGTGAGCGTCTTTGGCGCTCGCGAGCCCGAGCGCGGCCCGTGCTACCGCTGCATCTTTCCCGTACCGCCCCCGCCGGGGAGCGTGCCAAGCTGCGCCGAGGGCGGCGTGCTGGGGGTGCTGCCGGGGCTGGTGGGCACGCTGCAGGCGCAACAGGCGCTGCTGCTGCTGCTGGAGGTGGGCACGCCGCTGATCGGGCGGCTGCTGTTGGTGGACGCGCTGGATACGCGCATGCGCGAGATGCGCGTGGAGCGCGACCCGCGCTGCCCGGTTTGCGGTGACGCCCCGACGATCACGGCGCTGGGCGACTACGAGCGCTTCTGCGGGATCGAGGCTCGCCCCGAGCGCGATCCGGGCTTTCTGGAAGACTACGGCATCGGCGCGCGCGACCTGGCGGCGCAGTTGGCCGGGGACCGGCCGCCGCGCCTGCTGGACGTGCGCGAGCCGCGCGAAGTCGAGGCCGGTGTCTTCCCCGGCGCGCGGCACGTGCCGTTCTCCGAGCTGCCCGGGCGTCTGCACGAGCTGGACACCGCGCAGGACGTGGTGGTCGTGTGCCGCTTGGCCGCGCGCAGCGCCGCCGCCGTGCAACTGCTGCTCGACCACGGATTCCGCAAGATCCGCTTTCTGGACGGCGGGCTCTACCGCTGGCAGCGCGAGGTCGATCCGGAGTTCCCGCTCTATTGAAGCGCCGGCGGCGATGATCTATCTCTCCAACCACACGCGCGGCGGCGGGGTGGACGCAACGCACGTGCGCCGGACGGTGCGCGCGCTTCTCGCGGCGCTCGGCGAGACGGGCTCCAGCGTCTCCATCACGTTCGTCCGCGATCCCGAGATGCGGGCGCTCAACCGCGAGCACCGCGGCAAGGACCGCGCCACCGACGTGCTCTCGTTCTCGCTGGTGGAGGGTGAGTCGGCACCGGCCGCGGGCGAACGGATGCTGGGGGACGTGGTGATCAGCGTGGACGCCGCGCGGCGGCAGGCGGACGAATACGACGCACCCGTGGCGCGCGAGATCGAGCGCCTGTTGATCCACAGCCTGCTTCATCTGCTGGGACACGATCACCTGGAGGCCGAGGAGCGCGCCCGCATGGTGGCCGAGGAGCGGCGGCTGGCCGCGGCGATCGGGATGCCGTGGGCCTACGAGCCCGGCGAGGAAGGACAGCCGTGAGCCCCGCGGAGCGCGAGCGGAAGCCCGAGCCGGAGCGCGAGCGCGCGCACCGGCGGCGCAGCGGGCCCAACCGGCTGATCGCCTCTCTCAACTACGCCTTCCACGGCATCGTCTACGCGGCGAAATCGCAGCCGAACATGCGCCTGCACCTCTTCGCCGCGGCGTTCGTGCTGGTGGCGACGCTCTTCTTGCACCTGCAGCGCGTCTACGTGGTGGTGATCGTGCTGCTGGTGGGCAGCGTGCTGGCGCTCGAGCTGGTGAACACCGCGATCGAGGCGATCGTGGACCTGCTCACGCTCTCGCACCATCCCCTGGCCAAAGTCGCCAAGGATGCCGCGGCCGGAGCGGTGCTGACGATGGCGATCACCGCCGTGGTGGTGGGCTACCTGGTGTTCTACGAGGCGATCGAGAGCGGCGGCTCAACCGTGTACCTGCAGCTGCGCTCCGTCTCGCTGAGCGTGGTCTTCGTGGCGATGCTGGTGACCATCGCGGTGACGATCCTGCTGAAAGTCTACGTGGGGCGGGGGACGCCGCTGCGAGGCGGCGCGGTCAGCGGCCATGCGGCCATCGCGTTCGTTGCCGCGTGGTTCATCTTCGTGCTGAGCTCGAGCCCGCTGGTGGGAACCCTGGGCTTCGTGCTGGCGCTCATGGTGGCGCAGAGCCGGGTGGAAGGCGGGATCCACACGGTGCTGGAGGTGCTCTACGGAACGGCCCTGGGCGCCGTGGTGGCCATGGCGCTCTTCTTGATTCTGCGTCTGGGCGGCATGCTGCCGTAATGGAGCGGGCACGATGGTTACAGGAGCGCCATGCAGGAGCTTAGTCCGACAGGCTCCTATAGTATCCACGATTTGAAGAGCGACAGTACGCGGGGGGCTTCGGCCTCCCGATACGCAGGAGGCAAGCGGTGAGCGGCGCCTCATTCAACGCAGAGGTCGCCGGAGTCGTCCTCCTGGTCCTCCTCGCGATGTTCTTCGCGGCCACCGAGGCGGCTCTGGTGAGCGTCTCGCGCGTGCAGGCACGCTCGATGCTGGAGCGCCGGCTCAGCGGCGCGCGCGAGGTCCTGCGGCTGATCGAGGATCGCAACCGCTTCCTGACGACCGTGCTGGTGGGCAACACCATCGTGCTGTTGGCCGCCGACTCGCTGGCCACGGCCATCTTCATTCAGCGCGAGGTTCCGCACGCGGCCTTGTGGTCGACGGCGGCGATGACGGTACTGCTGCTGACCTTCGGGGAGATCATCCCCAAGACGGTCGCGGTCGGCAACGCCGAGGTCTGGGCACGGCGTCTGGCGCCGTGGCTGGAGCGCGTCGCCGTGGTGATGGCGCCGGTGAACGCCCTCTTCCTGCTGCTGACCAACGCCATCTTGCGCGTCTTCGGCGGTCATCCCAACCTGCGCGGGCCATTCGTGACCGAGGAGGACATCCGCACCCTGGTCAACGTGGGCGCGGAGCAGAAGGTGCTCGAGGAGCGAGAGCGCGAGATGATCCACTCGATCATCCAGTTCGGCGACACCATCGTGCGCGAGGTGATGACGCCGCGTCCCGACATCGTGGCCGTGGAGCGCTCGATGCTGGCGACGCGTGCGCTGGAGCTGGTGATCAAGGAAGGCTACTCGAAGATCCCGGTCTACGAGGAGACCATCGACAACGTCGTCGGCGTGGTGCACGATCGCGAGCTGCTGATCGCGCTGGCCAACGGGACGCTGGCGCACGTGCCGCTGGCCTCGCTGATGCGAGGCGTGGAGTTCGTGCCGGAGAACAAGCGCGTGAGCGAGATGCTGCGCGAGATGCAGCGCGGCAAGTACTCGCTGGCCATCGTGGTGGACGAGTACGGCGGAACGGCGGGTCTGGTGACGCTGGAGGATCTGCTGGAGGAGATCGTCGGTGAGATCCGCGACGAGCACGACGAGATCGAAGAGGAGCCCATCCGCCGCATCAGCGATCACGAGGCGGTCGTGGAAGCGGCGACCAACGTGGAGGACGTCAACGCCGAGCTGGACATCGAGCTGCCCACAGAGGAGTTCGAGACGATCGGCGGATTGACCGTTGGACTCTTCGGCCGCCTGCCGAAAGTGGGCGAGGAGGTCGAGGCGGGCGATCACGTGCGCTTGAAGGTGGAGCGCACGCGGGGGCGGCGCATCCTGGCCGTGCGCGTGCTGCACGGCGGAACCTCCGAGAACGAGGAGGACGAGGGGTGAGCGGGGCCGCCGAGCTGCTGGCGGCGGCGCGCGCCGTGCGCCAGCGCGCCTACGCGCCGTACTCGTCGTTTCCCGTGGGCGCGGCGGTCGAGGACGATCGCGGGCGCGTCTACGTGGGCTGCAACGTGGAGAACGCCTCGTCGCCCGCGGGACTCTGCGCCGAGCGCGCGGCGGTGGCGGCGGCGGTAGCCGACGGCGCGCGCGGCCTGCGCGCGGTGGCCGTGGCCGGCTCGTCGCAGGGGCCGACGATGCCGTGCGGCATCTGCCGCCAAGTGCTGGTGGAGTTCGGGGATCCCGTGATTTTCGCCGGCGGCTTGGACGGCCGGGTGCACGAGAGCCGCGCCGGCGCGCTGCTGCCCGAACGCTTTGACGCCCGCACGCTCCAAGACCGATGACGCAGCCGCGCGCCTATCGCGCGCACGCCATCGTTCTGCGCGGCCGCAATCTCGGAGAGGCCGACCGCATCCTCACGCTGCTGACGCTGGAGCGCGGGAAGCTCGATGCGGTGGCCAAAGGCGTGCGGCGGGGGACCTCGCGCCTCTCGGGGCGCCTGGAGCTGCTCTCGGAGGTGGACGCCTCGTTCCACCGCGGGCGCTCGCTGGATGTGATCACCGGTGCCGACCCCGTGCGCCAGTTCTGGCAGCGCTTGGTGGCGCCGGAGGCGTTCGCCACGGCGAGCCTGGTGGCCGAGCTGGTGGACGCGTTCTGCGAGCCGGATCTCCCGCTGCCGTCGATCTATCAACTCGTCCGCGATGCGACGGCGGCGATCGCGCGGGCCGACGATCCGCGCCGCCTGGTGCCTCGCTTCGAGCTGCGTCTGCTGGAGGAGCTGGGGCTGGGCATTCCGCTGGACCGGTGCATCCACTGCCAGGCGGAGCTGACGCAGGGGGCGCTGGTGGATCTGGCCGCCGGGGCGCTCTCGTGCGCGAGTTGCCTGCGCGACGACGGGAACCTGGTGCTCGACGTCGACGACGTGGGGGCGCTGCAGCGGCTGGGAGCGCCGCGCGGGCAGGGGGCGTCGCTGGCAGCGAGCGCGAAGGTCGCGCGCGCCGTGGAAGCACTCATCACTCATCATCTCGGCAAGCGCGCGCGCTCGATGGCTGCGCTGGACGCGCTGACGCAGGGCTAGCGCGATGGCGATTCTTGCGATCGACTTCGGGGAGCGGCGCATCGGCCTAGCGGCGAGCGACCCCTCGGACACCATGGCGTTCCCGCTGCAGACGCTCGAGCGGACGAACCGCGAGGACGACGCGCGGCGCATCGCCGAGGCGGCGCGCGAGCGGGGGATTCGCGACGTGGTGATCGGCATGCCGCTGACCCTGCGCGGCGAGCGGGGTCCCGCCGCGCAGAAGGTGGAGGCCTTCGCGGAGCTGGTGCGGTCGGCGCTCCCCGAGGCCGCGATCCACTTCGTGGACGAGCGCATGACGACGGCGGAGGTGACCAAGACGCTGATCGCGGCGGACGTCTCGCGCAAGCAGCGTAAGCGCGTGGTCGACGGGATGGCGGCGGCGCTCATCCTGCAGACGTACCTGGCGCGCGCGAAGCGGCCGTGACGCCGCTGCCCCTGACGAGACGCCGGGCGGCGCTCGCGGCTGCCGGGGCGCTCGCCGGCGCCTGCGCGATCGCCGCGCTGACGTGGGTCGTGCTGGCGTTCGTCGCGGCGCCGTGGCCGCAGCGCCGGACCACGGTGGTGATTCCCGAAGGCAGCAGCGTGAGCGCGATCGCGCGCCAGCTGCACGACGAAGGCGTGCTGGCGCACGGGACCGTCTTTCGCCTGCTGGTGCGCGCGCGGGGAGCGGGACGTCTGCTGCACGCCGGGGAGTACGTCTTCGCGCCGCACCAGTCGGCAAACGCCGTTCTCGATCGGCTGGTGGCCGGCGGCGCGGCTCCTTACGCGCGGGTTACGATCCCCGAAGGGTTCACCGCCGTGCAGATCGCGCGGCGCATGGCTGACGCCGGGCTCGGCGACGCGCAGACCTACGAGCGGATCTTCCTGCACACGCCGCTGCTCATCGACGGCCAGCGCACGGTGAACATGGAGGGCTTCCTCTTTCCCGACACCTATGACTTCGACCGCAAGGCGACGCCGATGGAGAACGCGCGCAGGATGGTGGCGGAGTTCGAGAGCAAGCTGCCGCCGGACGCGGTGGAGCGCGCGCGCAAGCTGGGCATGACGATCCCGCAGGTGGTGACCATTGCGTCGCTCGTGGAGCGCGAGGCGAAGGTCGACGGCGAGCGGCCCCTGATGGCGGGCATCTACTACCACCGCTTGCGCATCGGGATGCCCCTCGAGGTCGACGCGACCATCGAATACGCTCTGCCGAGCCACCGCGCGGTGATCACGGGGCGCGACCTGGCGCTCGACTCGCCGTACAACACGTACCGCCGCATGGGGCTGCCGCCCACGCCGATCGCGAATCCCGGGCTCGCGAGCCTGCGCGCGGCCTTCGAGCCGGAGGCCTCGCCGTATCTCTATTACGTCTACCGCGGCGGGGGGCGGCATGCGTTCGCCAAGACCTACGCCGAGCAGCAGGCCAACATCGCGCGCTACCTCAAGTAGGCCCGGCAAGTGGCCCCCGCGGCGGCAGCCGCGCCGGGTAGGAGGGTCGCCGCCGGTCCCGGAACATGGCCCAGCCGCGGCCCCGTCCCGCCCAGGCGGGGCGAGGGCTCGTCGTCGACGGAGGACATGACCATTACTGACAACGGACAGCCCCAAGCGGGGAAGCTCGAGCTCGAGGATGTCCTGCTGGTGGAGACCGAGGACGACCGGCGGCTGGAGTACGAGGTCGTCGGCCTCCTCGAAGACGAGGAGAGCCGCGAGTCATACGCGATCTGCTACAACAAGGCCAATGACGAGTTCATCGTCACCGACGAGATGGGCACGATTCTCGAGGATGAGGAGCTGGCGCAGGAGGTGCTCGATCACTTTCTGACCCTCGCCGAGGAGTCGGCGGAGGACGGCGACTAGGCGCGCGCGCAGCCGTGCCGGCGCGAATTCTCTTTCTCTCCGCCAGCGTAGGCGTCGGTCACACGGCCGCGGCCGCCGCCGTGCGCGCCGCCCTCGACGAGCGGTATCCCGGCGAGTTCGAGTGTGAGATCGTCGACTCGTACAAGTACGCGGCGTCGATCTTCTCGAAGCTCGTCTCCAACGGCTACATCGGGATGGTGAAGACCATTCCGCAGCTCTACCGGTACATCTACGACCAGGCCGAGCGCGCAACCAAGGTCGGCAGCTTCAAGACGTGGGTCAACCAGTTCACCGCCGCCAAGCTGCGCACGATGGTCGAGCGTTCGCGGGCGGACGTGGTCGTCTGCACGCATGCCTTTCCGTGCGGCGTGATGGCGGAGTACAAGCGTCAGTTCGGCGAGGAGGTTCCGGTGATGGGGATCGTCACCGACTTCGCGCTCCATCCGTTCTGGATCTACCGCAACATAGACGCCTACTGCGTGGCCACCGCGGAGATGCGCACGGCGCTGGCGGCGCGCGGCGTGGCCCCCGAGCGCATCCACGTGTCGGGCATTCCCGTCAACCCGAGCTTCGCGCTGGGCGGTGATCGGGCGGAGCTGCGCCGTTCCCTCGGCCTGCCGGTCGACCGCTCGCTGGTGCTGATCATGGGCGGGGGGCTCGGCATAGGTCCCGTCGACAAGATGATGCGGGCTCTCGAGGGGATCGAGACGCCGCTGACGGCGGTGGTGATCGTGGGAAAGAACGCGCCGCTGGAGCGGCGGCTGCGCGATCTGGCGGAGACGCTGGAGTATCCGCTGCGCGTGGTCGGCTTTGTGGACAACGTCTACGACTACATGCACGCCGCCGACGTCCTGCTCACCAAGCCCGGCGGCCTCACCACCTCGGAGGCGTTGAGCGCGGAGCTGCCGATGGTGCTCGTCAAGCCGCTGCCGGGGCAAGAGGAGCGCAACACGCGCTTCCTCCTCGAACGTCGCGCGGCGGTCCGCGTGGCCAGCCTGCGCTCATTGCCGCAGGTGGTGGGCGCACTGCTGGACGACCCGGCACGCTTGGCGACGATGCGCCGGCGCATGTCATCGCTGCGCAAGCCGCTCGCGGCGCTGGAGGCGGCGGACGTGGTAGCCGAGCTGGCCCGGCGGCGCCGCGCGGGCGCGGCAAGCGGGGCGAAGGAGAACGGGCTGGCGGGGTGAACCTTGGTGCCTGGCCCGCCGCGCGCACGCGCGCCCGCGTTCGTCGTGCGTGGGGAATGCCTGGAGAGATGGCCGAGCGGCTGAAGGCAACGGTTTGCTAAACCGTCCTACGGGGTCAACTCGTAGCGAGGGTTCGAATCCCTCTCTCTCCGCCAACTCGTACGACCGTGGGGCGGTGTCTGCATGCAGGCGCCGTTCCGCGATCGGCCAGGGGGGCTTGACGGCTCAAGCGTTCTTTGGCAACATATAGCGGTTGCGCTCGTAGCTCAGCTGGATAGAGCACCAGGCTACGAACTTGGGGGTCGGGAGTTCGAATCTCTCCGAGCGCGCCATCTGAATGGGACGACGCCGGCGCATGCGCCGGCGTCGCCGTTCGAGCGGCGAGGCAAGCGGGCTTCGTTGACGCCTAACCTAAGGGTTAGGTATACTAGGTCGGCGAAGGCATCCGCAGGCGCCAGGTCGTTCGAGATGGCTCGGTAGCTCAGCGGTAGAGCAGGGGACTCATAAGCCCTTGGTCGCAGGTTCAAATCCTGCCCGAGTCACCAAATCACCGACGGGCGAGGCGACTCGCCCGTCGCCCTGTTCCAAGACGGTCCGACCGCTGAAGATGCTGCCCGGGCCAAGCGGCGCGGAATCATGTGAGGCGAAGGAGCCTCCGCGAGCGGAGCCAACGACGCGACCGGAGGAGAATCGAGAGCATGTCAACGATACCTTGCGACTTTTGCCCGCATCCGGTCGATCGCGGCCAGATGGAGGAGATCGAGATCGCCCACTACGTCCCGGACTCGTCCGGAGACGACCTCGCGTATGCGCGGACCTATTTCTTCGGACACCCGGACTGCGTTCGCAAGTTCTATCGTGGGCTGATCGACCATAAGCTGGACCTCTTCAAGCATATTCCGACGAGCGCCCCGGACGAGAACGCGTAGACCAAAGAGGTAATCCGGCCTCCGGGGAAAATCTCCAACACCCTGCGCGCCCGTGGCGCAATTGGATAGCGCGTCGCCCTCCGAAGGCGAAGGCTGGTGGTTCGAGCCCACTCGGGCGCACGTATATTGTATGGAGAGTGACGAACGGTACCTGCGCCGCGCGATGCAGCTGGCCGAGGAGGCCCGCCGCGCGGGCGAGGTTCCGGTCGGAGCGCTCTTGGTGATCGACGGCGAAGTCGTCGAGGCGTGGAACGTCAAGGAGACGACGCCCGACCCGACGGCGCACGCTGAGATGATGGTGATCCGCAAGGCGGCGCACCACCTGGGTCGGTGGAGGCTGACGGGCGGGACGCTCTACGTTACCAAGGAGCCGTGCGTCATGTGCGCCGGCGCCATCGTGGCGGCGCGGATCGGCCGGGTCGTGTTCGGCTGCTTCGACCCGAAGGGCGGAGCGGCTGGATCGGTGGTCGACCTGCTGAGGGATCCTCGGCTGAACCATCGCGTGCAGGTCGAGGGCGGGTTGCTGGAGAGCGAGACGGCGGCACAACTGCGGTCGTTTTTCGTGGAGCAGCGGCAAGCGGAGGTGAGCGAGGACTAGAAAGTTGCCGATCGGAACCTTCATAAGGATCAGGGGTCCCCGCGAGCGCAGCGAGTAGGGTTTGGAACCCGAGGCGGGTGCCTCGGAACCTTCAAAGGATCAGGGGTCCCCGCGAGCGCAGCGA
>DATLUD010000003.1:0-2660 GCA_035533275.1 Candidatus Dormiibacterota bacterium
CGTGCCCACCGCCAGCGCGCACCATGCGATGCGCGCCCGCTGCACGCACTCGGCGTAGGCATCGGCGGGAGCCGGCACCAAGGGGGCGTCGATTCCGGGAGGTCCTTCACCCGAGGCCCCATGGCCGAGCAGCGCGCGAGCCGGCAGGCGGACGCCTTCCAGCACGAGTCGCCCGGTCGCCGCGGGCCGCAGGCCCATGGCAGGCTCCGCTTCCACGGAGAGGCCGGCCGTGCTCGACTCCACGATGAACAGCGCGGGCCCGATGTCATCCGCTCGAGCCGCGACCACGAATAGCTCGCAATCCCCGGCGCGGGCGACGAGCGACTTGACGCCGTCGAGCACCCAATCTCGTCCATCGTGGCGCGCGCGTGTGTCGAGCTGAAAGGGGTCGAACAGCGCCCTGGGCTCGAGCAGCGCGAGCGCAGCGGCCGGCACGTCCTCGCCGGTGAACGACGGCAGGTAGGTGGCCTCCTGCTCGGCGGCGCCCCAGCGACCGATCGCCGTGGCGACTGCGCCGCAGGCCAACGCGGCGTAGGCGATCCCCATGTCCCCGTGGGCCAGCGCCTCCGCGATCAGCACGCCGGCGACGGCGGCCCGCTCGTGCATCACCCCGCCAACCTCCTCGGGGACACCCAGCATGTTCACGCCGAGCTCGTTGGCCTGCGCGAGCAGCTCGGGTGCGGCCGCACAGGCGACGTCGGCCTCCTGGGCGGCCGGCCGAACCTTCTCCGTGGCGAAACCCCTGACCGCCTCCTGGAGCATCTGCTGCTCCTCATCGGGCGTTATGTCGAACAGGGCGCGCGGCTTGCTCGCCGTCTGGCGGGCGGGGGCGCCCAGTTTCTGGGCCGCCTTGAACGTCCGCGAGGCTGCGGTGGCCGAACGGAAGCCGTACTTGGTCATCGTGTAGAGGGCACGCTCCGCCGGCTTGCGGACCCGCACCCGGTCGAGCACGGTCGAGCCCGCCAGGCGACTCAGCGTCCGCAGACCGAAGCCCATGCTGCGCCCAGTGAGGTTCCGCTCAGAGCTCACCTTGGCGTCGCTCCCCTCGCGCCAACGGCGCCGGTTGGCCTCACGCGGCCTTCCAGATGGGTCCCGCCGCCCTCGGAGTCCCGCACCGCAAACTCGATCTCCTCGCCCTCCGACGCGCTCGCGAACTGAACGCGCGCCGGCAGCAGGATCGGCTTGCGGAAGCGGACCTCGACACTGAACGAGTCCGGCAGGCGGCTTTCGAGCGCTGCCAGGCACCTCGCCTTGGTCCACATGCCGTGGGCGATCGCTTTGGGGAAGCCGAGCGGCTTGGCCGTCAGCGAGTGCATATGGATCGGGTTGCGATCGCCCGAGACGGCGGCATAGCGCCGGCCGAGGTCGTCGCCCAGGCGCCACTCGGCGGCGGGCTCCAGCTGGACTTGGCTCTCCGCCCGGGCGCTGCGCTCGCCGGTGCCACCGCCCCGGCGCAGCATCCGGCTGACGTCCTCCCAGACGAGCTCGCCGTCGACGAACGCCTCGGAGACGAGCGCGAAGGAGCGCCCGCGGGGGTGGGGCTCGAGCTTGGTGGCGCGCACCCTGATCTCGAGCTCCTCGCCGAGCTCGATCGGCCGGTGCTGGACGATCCGGTTCTCGATGTGGACGAGCCCGACCGCGCCGAAGGGGAAGGAGCCGTCGGCCATCGCCGCCATGTGCAAGGGGAAGGCGAGCACGTGGGGATACGTCGGCGGCAGCTCGTCGCGCAGCGAGAAGCCGCACACCTTGGCGTAAGCGGCGACCTTGTCGGGGTCGGCCTGAACGCCGGTGAGCGTCATGTCGATGTCGGGGATCTCCTTGCCCCCGCCGGGCACGAACGGCAAAAGAGAGGCGCCGGGGATCATCGACGCCGCCGCGCGCGCATAGAGCGGCAGGATCGAGGGGGAGCTTTTCAAGGTACGCGCCGCCATCACGCCCCCAACAGGCTCTGGCCGCAGACCCGGACGACGTTGCCGTTGACGCCCGCGGAGCCGGGTGAGGCGAACCAGGCGATCGTCTCGGCCACGTCCACCGGGAGACCGCCCTGGGACATGGAGTTCATGCGCCGTCCCGCTTCGCGCAGGGCGATCGGCATCTTGGCGGTCATCTGCGTCTCGATGAACCCGGGGGCGACGGCGTTGATCGTCGCGCCGCGCTCGGCCAGGACCGGTGCCAGCGCCTGCACCATCCCGATCACGCCGGCCTTGGAGGTGGCGTAGTTGGTCTGGCCCGAGTTGCCGGCTACGGCGCTCATCGAGGACACACACACGATCCGCCCGTTCTTGCTCAGCAAGTCACGCGAGAGCAGCTCGTCGTTGATGCGCTCCTGCGCGGACAGGTTGATCTCCATCAGCGAGCTCCAGCGCTCCTCCGGCATCTTGGCGATCGTCCGATCGCGGGTGACGCCGGCGTTGTGGACGACGACGTCCACTCCCTCGCCGAGCGCGTCGGCGATCTTCTTGGGCGCGTCCTCGTCGGTGATGTCCAGCTCGATCGTCGCTGCGCCCACCCGGCCGGCCACCTTTTTGAGGTCATCGCCGAGCGCAGGCACGTCGAGCAGGATCAGCTTGGCGCCGTCGCGGCGAAGCGTCTCGGCGATCGCCTCGCCGATCCCGCGCGAGGCGCCCGTTACCAGCGCCGTCTTGCCCTGCAACGGCTTA
>DATLUD010000004.1:0-38857 GCA_035533275.1 Candidatus Dormiibacterota bacterium
CCCGCAGTCTGCGCTGGCCGGTCGGCGGGCCGATGCTTCGGTGAGCGCGACCATCGTCGACGTCCACACGAGCCGGCCGTTGGCGGGCGCCCACGTCAGCGCGTACGGCGCGAGCGCGCGCCCCTTCGAGCAGGCAACCTCCGGGAGCAACGGCGAGGTCACCCTGAAGGACCTCGAGGTCGGGCAGTATCGCTTGCGGATCGAGAAGCCCGGCTACCAGACGATGGCGTACACGCTCGAGGTGCGCTCCCACGAACGCGACCAGTCCGCAGGGCGCTTGGTGCTCTACCCCGTGGGCGACCGGGCGCTCCCGCGGAGCGTCAGCGGCGTCGAGTGCGGGCACCCGATGCGCCCCGACCGCACGGCCAACGTGTACGTCGTCTGTTCGGGGGGCTGACGCGCATTGAACGTTTGACGTAGCGAAGGGGCGTCTCGTTCACGTTTTGGCCAGGAATCGAGTGACGCGACGCCCCACCGCTCTGCAAACGGCGCGTTGAATCCGAACAGCGTTAACGCGAGGGCGAATGCCGGTCGCCCGGTGATCTTGGTAGCATCGCCTCCATAAGGAGGAGCCGATGCATCCCAAGATCGATTCCGGGGATACCGCCTGGTTATTGGCCTCGGCCGCGCTCGTCATGATCATGACGCCGGCCTTGGGGTTCTTCTACGGCGGACTGGTCCGGCGCAAAAACGTTCTCTCGACGATCATGCACAGTTTCTTCATTCTGTGCCTGATCAGCGTGCAGTGGGTCCTGTGGGGCTACTCGCTCGCCTTCGGCCCCGACTTCCACGGCTGGGGCATCATCGGCGATCTCTCGTGGGTGGGCCTCAACACCGTGGGCATGACGGCCAACCCCGACTACGGGGCCACCGTTCCGCAGTTGGCCTACATGGCGTTCCAGATGATGTTCGCGGTCATCACGCCCGCGCTGATCACCGGCGCGTTCGCCGAGCGCAAGCGCTTCAAGGCCTTCGTGATCTTCAGCCTCTTGTGGGCCACGTTCGTCTACGATCCCGTCGCCCACTGGGTGTGGGGCCATGGCGGCTGGCTGGGCTCCAAGCTGGGAGCGCTCGACTTCGCGGGCGGCACGGTCGTCCACATCACCAGCGGCGTCTCCGCCCTGGTGGCGGCGATGGTGCTGGGCAAGCGCATCGAGCTGCAGCGCGGTGAGTCGCACCCCGAGGATCCCTACGACGCCACGATGACCATCCTCGGCGCCAGCCTGCTGTGGTTCGGATGGTTCGGCTTCAACGCCGGCAGCGCGATCACGTCGGGAGGCTTGGCGGCCAACGCTTGGGTGGTCACCAACACGGCCACCGCGATGGCTGCGCTGACCTGGATGACCATCTCGTGGTTCCACAAGGGGACGCCCAGCGTTCTCGGCGCGACGGCGGGCGCCGTCGCCGGCCTGGTCGCGATCACGCCGGCCTCCGGCTATGTGACCACGCCGGCTTCCATCCTGATCGGCCTGGGTGCCGGCATCGTCTGCTACGTCTGCGTCCAGCTGATGAAGCGCAGCGGCGTGGACGACGTTCTCGACGTCTTCGCGGTGCACGGCATGGGCGGCGTCTGGGGCGCCCTGGCCACGGGTCTCTTCGCCACCGTGGCGATCAACTCGGGCGCGGCCAACGGCCTGTTCTACGGCAACCCCAAGCAGCTCCTGATCCAGGCGATCGCCGTCGCCGCGTCGTTCATCTACTCCGGCGTGATGACGTTCATCATCCTCAAGGTGGTCAACGTCTTCGTCCCGCTCCGCGTGAGCGAGCAGGAAGAGGCGATGGGCCTCGACCTCACCCAGCACCGTGAGGCTCTCGCCGGCACCCCGTAGCGCCGTACCGGAGGGTGGGGCTAGGCGGTCCTGGCTCCACTCTTCCGACATGCGAGAATACGGGGCGCAACGTCGCCGGAATCGAGCACCGTATCGACCATCGATGAGCCAAAGGCCACTCACGTTTTGTCACCCGTCCAATGCCGGCGGTCATCAGCCGCCCTATACTGAGTACAGTCAAGGAGGTTCGCATGGAGATGCTCGTCGCTAGTCTGGTCTCGTTCGCAGCCTTGGTCGTCGCGTGGATGATCCTCCCCGCGGTTCCCCGAGCCCAAAAAGGGCACCAGTCGGTCGCCGGGATCTCTTCGGACCTCGCGGCATAAGGTTAAGCTCGGGATCTTCTCTCAAATTGGTCGAAACCGGCGGAGGTCCGCGCCTGGAGAGGCGCGGGCCTTCGTCGTTCAGAAGGCCAACGCATGGAGCTGTACATCCTGCGCCACGGCGATGCCGGGGAGCGCGACCCGGCCCGCTGGCCTGACGACGCCCAGCGGCCGCTCTCCCGCGAGGGACGGATGCGCATGGAGCGTGCCGGCAAGGCCTTCCGGCGGCTCGGCCTGCGCTTTGACGTCGCCCTCTCCAGCCCGTACGTCCGAGCCCTGGAGACGGCACAGGCCGCTCTGCCGCGGGCCACGATCCTCAAGACCGAGAGCTTGACCCCAGGGGCGGATCCCGATCGCGTCTTGGAGGAGCTGGCCACGCTCGACGGCGACGCTGTGATCATCGTCAGTCACGAGCCGCTCTGCGGGCTGCTCGTGGCGCGCTCCGCGGCCCCCAACGGCCTGCGGCTCCGGTTCGGCAAAGGCGCGCTCTGCCGCATCGATCTCTCCCGCCCGCAGGCGGGAGCAGGGACGCTGCGCTGGGTCATTCCCGCCCGCGCCTGGGACGAGATCGGCTAGGGAGCGCGAAAACCTGGTCCGCTTGCCGTAGTTGCTGAACCTCAGGAACATGCGGTCGGCGCGGTAGTCGAAGGTGACGTCGAAGCGGCGGATCACGTCGTAGCCGATCAGGCCGGCCACGGTCCGAAACGCCGAGAACCCGCGATAGCCCTCCATGCCGGCGGTGAGCATGCCGTAGAACTTCAGCGGCCCAAGATCGATCTCGGGGAGATTGCCCAGCGTCGCACCCTCCGAGCCGCCGACGCCGGCGAAGCCCGCCTCGAGCCCCGTCTGGATGATGCCGGGATTCTCGTTGAAGAACCTGGCTGCGACGGGCGCCGCAAGTCGGCGTCGGTCAGCGGCGCGTTCCACGCGAACGATGTGACGGTGGTGGTGACGGTGCCTTCGGTCTCGGTCGTGGGGACCATCACGCCGTCGATGCGCCGGTAGCCGGCATACGTCGTGACGTCGTCGTCGCCTCCCGGCTCGATGACGGTCTCGTCGATGAGCGCGGTCTTCGCGTTGAAGAAGATGTCAGCGGGTGAGCCGGACGGGGGATGGATGCGCACCACGTCCTCCGTGGCGGTCGTCTTCACGAGACGGGGACGGAGCGCCGGGCCGTAGGCCTCGGCCCGAATGACGCCTTCGGTCACCTGAAAGGGGCGGTCGAAGCCGAGGATGTCGACGACGTTGCCGTTGCCGAGCGTGCGCCAGAAGCCGCCGTCGAACCCCTTCTCGTACCTCGACCCGTGCTGTGTGACGGCGAGGCGGTAGTATGCTCCGGCCACGTCGACCACGCCGGTGGCCGTGCGCTTGGCGCCGTGGCCGCCTGTCCACGACTCGGTGAAGCGCTCGACGAACGGCTTAGCTTTGCCGTCCGAGAGCGAGTAGCCCACGGCGGCCTCGTGCCTGGCGAAGATCTGGAGGGGGTCGGGGACAGCGGCTGCCGGGGCGGGAGCGGCGGCCGATACGGTCGCCGTCGAGGGCGCTAAGAGAATCAAGCCGGCGCTCAGAGTCGCCGCCAATGCTGCATAAAGAGAACGCATCGTGCAGAGACACCCTTTCTGCGTTGAGAGTTCTCGAGCGCCGTTGGTCGGAGCGGAGGCGAGGTCCTTCCCCGTCAGAGAGGATGGCCGCGCCGAGCGAAGCGAACCCCTAGCGTGCCGTGGGCGATTAGCTCAGCTGGGAGAGCGCCTCCCTTACAAGGAGGATGTCGGCGGTTCGAGCCCGTCATCGCCCACCAACGTCAAAGCCCCGGCCCGCAAGGGATCGGGGCTTCTTGCTCGTCTTGCTTGGCGACCGCGAACTGAGCGCCGTGTCCCAATGCGTGTCCCCGTTCTCAGCCCGAGGGCGGCGGTGCCGCTCCGTCAGGAGCAACTGCGGTGTTCGCGCGCGGCTTCCGCGGTCGCACGCGCGCGTTGGCTCGCTTGATCTGTGCCTCAGCCAACTCCACCGTTTCCGGATCCCAGCAGCGCTTGAGAGCGCGAGCGAGACCCTCGTTGTCGATCGCGAGGCCGGTGGCCGCTTTGATCTGCCGACGTGCCGCCTTCAGCACGCTCGGCTCGAGAAGAGCAGCCAAGAGGTTCGAGGGTGACAGTTTGGCCTCGCGCTCGAAGTAGTCGTCCAACTCCTTGCGCTGCATTGCGCGCTTTCCGAGGAGATAGAGCAGCGACGCCACCTCGTCGAGGTCGTCGTCGACGAGGTTGACGTCGAGCACGAGAGTGTGCTGGACGCCGCTGGCGTCGGCGGAGATCCTATAGGCCTGCCATTCATTGCCGTTCGTTACCAGGCACCAGGGGATACCCTCGGTCGCTGCATAGTTTGCCCCCTGGTAGACGTGCGTCTCCTTGAGCTTGATCGACATCGGCTTCGCCTCGATGAAGAAGCGTACTGTGCCGTCTACCTTCACGGCGAAGTCGACGCGATGAGCCTGCACGGGGTATTCGCGGGCGACATCGTGGAACGGGTCGTAGCCGAGAGCATCCGTCAAGACCGAGAGAACGCGAACGCACGTATCGCCTTCGGAGAGCTGCAGCGAGCGCGATTCGCGCAGGATAGGAAGCAAGCGCTTGAGAGCGCTCTTGACGTAATCGACAGTGACGACCACGACTCCCGCACTCCCGCGCCGCTGGCGTTGGCAGCGGAGTTGACGAGCTACGCCGCGATTCGCGGCGCCGTCAATGCGCGCGCCACTCTCGACGCGGGATACACGACGGTTCGCGACTGCGGCGCGCACGAGTACGAGAACGTGGCCGTGGCCAAGGCGGTGCGCGCCGGACTGATCGCCGGCCCGCGCATCATGGCCGCGGGGCCTTGGCTCAGCATCAGCGGACGGCACGAGTACGCGCGCTGGCGCCCCGAGATCAGCGTTCGCTTTCCGGGGCGCGTCGACAGCCCGGATGACGCGCGCCGCGTCGTCCGCGAGGTGGTCTATCATGGCGCCGACTTCATCAAGCTGCGCGCGACCGGCAACGTCCACACGGAGGGCACGGACCCTTCGCAGGCGGAGCTGACGGTGGCCGAGATGCGCGCGGCGGTGGAGACCGCGCACGACAAGGGCGTTCGCGTCGCGTCGCATGCGCACGGCCTGGCCGGTGTCAAGAACTCCCTCATGGCGGGCGTCGACACGATCGAGCATGGCAGCTTTCTGGACGAGCGGGCCGTCGAGATGTTCCTCGAGCGTGACGCCTACCTCGTTCCGACGCTCTCGTTCGTGAAGAACATGATGGCGGCGAGCGCCAACGCGCCGAAGTTCGCGTTGGAGAAGGCCCGTGCCGTCCGGGATGCGCAGATGCGCAGCTTCCAGATGGCGCTCGAGGCGGGCGTGCGAATCGCGGCCGGCTCGGATGCGGGGATGCTGCACACCCATCACGGAGACAACGCCGACGAGCTTCACCATCTCGTGGAAGCCGGCATGAGCCCGTCTCGAGCGTTGCTCGCGGCCACGCGCTTCGCCGCCGAGGCCATCGGCTTGGACAAGGAGATCGGCTCGATCGCCGTGGGACAGTTCGCCGATCTGGTGGCGGTGGGCAAGAATCCGCTCCCGGAGATCGACTCGTTGTCCGACCACGACAACATCCGTCTCATCGTCCGCAACGGCGAGGTCCACTATCACGCCGGCCAGCTGAGCGGGCGCGTGGAGAACGGCGGACGGCCGAGCGTCCGCGCGGACCATACGACGTAAGCGCTCCGACCCCCGGGTCGCGGCAGCATCGGTGAGGGCATGATCACACGCAACGAAACACAGACCGGACCCGCCGGGCAGATCCCCGCGGGCGCCCGCGGCGCGACGCAGCGCCAAGTTCGCGACGACCATTCGCTCACGGTATCGGCCGCCTCGATCGTCGGCGTCCTTGCGGCCTGGTCGATCGGGAGCGTCCTGCTGCACTCCAAGGTGCTGCTGCCGTCCCCGATCGACGTGGCAGTTGCCGCGTGGACCATCGCCGTGGGCTCGTTCCAGGGGTCGTCGCTCTGGACGGACATCTGGGTCAGCACGGTGCGCGTGCTCACCGGGTACTTCATCGGCGTGCTGTTGGGTCTCGCGCTCGGCTTCGGCATCGCGACAAACACGCTGACCAAGGCAATCACCGACCCGATTCTGGAGCTCTTGCGCCCGATACCGCCGTTGGCTTGGATCCCACTGTTGGTGGTGTGGTTCGGCATCGGGGAGCTGCCCAAGATCTTGCTGTTGATCATGGCGGCCACGCCCCTGATGGCCATCGCGACGGCCGGCGCGATCGACGGCGTCCGGAAAGACCTCAAGCTGTCGGCGCAAAGCCTCGGCGCGAACGGCTGGCAGGTTCTCCTCTACGTGGTACTTCCGGCGTCTCTGCCCGGCATCTTGACGGGCGCGCGGCTGGCGACGGCGGCGTGTTGGAGCTCGCTCGTCGCCGTGGAGATGATCGCCGCGGAGAGCGGGCTGGGCTGGCTCATCTGGCAGGCCAGCAACTACCTGCAGACGTCGATCGTCTTCGTGGGCATCGTGCTGATCGCGACGATCGCGCTCGTCTTCGACCGCGGCCTGCGCATGCTCGAGTCGCGTTTGGTACCGTGGAGAGGAAGAGTCTAAAGACGGCTCGCCGTCGCGGGACATGAAAGCGGCCGAGGCCCCGCGACGAACCTCGACCGCTGATCGCCCCTAGGCCGGGTCGCCACGCGGCACCCGGCCCAGGACGGTTAGAACGAGGCTCCCACCTCGACGGCTAGACGGAACTGCGACGACTGCGTTCCGGCGGAGCCGAAGCCGATGCCGGGCGCAACGTCGCTGGCGGATACCGACGACGCCTCGGCGCGGAAGAATCCGTGCCCGTACCGGTACGTCGGCGTGAGGGTGTAGCTCCACGCGCTGCTGCCCGGGCCGTAGCCGATCAGATCCGCGTTGGGGCTGGTGTCAGTGGTGCTGCTGCCGTTCTTGACGTACTCCACGCGGGCTCCGAGCGACCAGGCGCCGGTGAGCGCGTACGAGCCGAGCAGCGATCCGCCGGCGGCGTGCTCGTCGACCGTGTAGCCCAGGCCGCTGTTGGCCGGGGAGTCGACGAACAGGAGATACGGCGTGAGAGACCAGCGGCCGGCCGTGGTGGTCAGCATCAGGTTGTACTCGCGCTTGTTGGCGATGCCGGCCGTCACGTTGCCCGGCGTTCCGGCCTGCGGCAGGATGAACGCGAACGCGACGTTGGTCGACGGGCTCGTGTTGTAGCCGATCATCCCTTCCTGCGCCCAGTGCGTGCCGGAGTAGTAGCCGTCGTTGACCTCGTACGCGGCGGTGACCTTCGCGCCGGTGTACGTGGCGCGCACGCCGCGGCTGGCGACGGGCTCCATGTTCCACAGCAAGCCGCGCTGGATGTTGACGTTCTGATAGGTGAAGACTCCCTCGGAGCCGATCAGGGTCAGCTGCTGCCCGGCGCTGACGGTGAGGTTCGAGGTCGGTGCGTAGGCCACGTATGCCGACGGAAACGGCGTGAAGAGCGTGGTGTTGGCACCCTTCTGGATCGTCGGGTTGCCGGCGAAGCCGACGACGGGGAAGTCGTAGATGCCGGCGGTCAAGCCGAAGCGCAGCGTGCCGGTCGTCTTCGAGACGGTGAGCAAGGCGTTCGTCACGTTGGTGCGGGTGGACTCGTCGGCACCGGTCGAGCTGTCGAAGCTTCCGACGGCATTGACGCCGCTGGTCGTGAAGATCGTCCCGGCGCTGAAGGCGCCGTTGACGGTCACGGCATCGGCGCTTCCATCGGCGAGGGCCGGCGCGCTCGCGCAAGCCAGCGCGGCCGCAACCCCCAATGCGGCCAGGTAGGATCTCTTTGCTTTCCGCAACTGCACGCTCTCTCTCTCTCTCCCTCTCAGGGGCGTCCGCGCAACCGTAGGGCTGCTCCCGATGAATACTCAGTTTGTACAACCCAAGCGCATGGCTTGCCATTCTCCAAACGTAACGCTCCGCGGGGTGCGGTATCGCCTTGCATCAAGGTAGGGGAACGCGGACTGTGGCGAGCGCATAAGCGCGACGCGGTTTGATGCGACAGGTGGTTAAGGAGCCGAGGCCAGGGGTGCCGCCGCGTAGGCGGTCTACCTTAAAATGAAAATGGCGCCCGAGCCTCTGCGGGTGATCGTCGGCGGTCCTCGATCAGACGGGCGCCTCCAGGGCATCGGCCGCCCGGAAGCGCGACGCCTACAGCACATAGACAGTCAAGAGAGGGGATCGTTGTCCAGGTGGCCCTTTAGGACCGTTGGCCCCATTGCATGAGTGGGGCCTTCATGGTATCTTCACCGTAAGTTTGGGGTTCAGTCGGTCGGTCTGGTGGATCACGATCCGCGTCGACCTAGACAGACCAAACGGTTGTTGCTCATTTCAGTCGAGTCGGCAAAGGACCGTTGATTCATGTACAAGGACGAGACTCTGACGTGCGTTGACTGCGCACGGCCCTTCATATTCACGAGCGGCGAACAGCAGTTCTTCGCTCAAAAAGGCTTCACCAACAAGCCGTCGCGTTGCACGGAGTGCCGGGCCGCCCGCAAGGCTCAGCGCGATGGCGGCGGCGGTGGATCCGGCGGCGGGCGCGGCGGCGCGCGCGAGATGTACACGGTGACCTGCAGCCGTTGCGGCAACGAGGCCCAGGTGCCGTTTCAGCCGCGGGGAGATCGCCCGGTCTACTGTCGGGATTGCTTTCAGCCGGCATCCCGCTCCTGACAACGAAGACACGGGGTACCGGATTCCAGAGATCTCCGAAGGGCGGCCGCGGCCGTCCTTCGTCGCGTTCCGGCGGGAGCCCTCAGCCCAGCGCCGTTGCGGCCACTCGCGCCTCCTGCGTGTAGAGCGGTGCCAGCACCGGTGCGAGCAGGCGCGTGAGCGCCTCCGGCTCAGCGAGAAACGCGTCGTGCCCGTGGTCGGACGCCAACTCTAGGTAGACGGCGTCGGCGCCCGCCAGCCGCAGCCGGCGCCACGTCTCGCGAACCTGCGCCGACGGAAAGAGCCAGTCGCCGCCGATCCCCACCAGCACCACGCGCGCGCGCAGGCGCGCCGCCGCCGTCTCCACGGAGCCGTAATCGCGGTCGAGGTCGAAGAGCTCCATCGCCTTCGAGAGAGCGAGGTGCGTGTTGGCGTCGATCCGGCGGACGAAGATCTCGCCCTGGTGCGCCAGATAGCCCTCAACGTCGAAGCGCTCCCAGAGCCCCGCCGCGGGATCGGCGCCGCGCCGGTCACCGCGCCGGCCGAAGCGCTGCTGCAGCAGCTCCTCGCTCTTGTACGTCAGCATCCCCAAGCGGCGCGCCAAGTCCAAGCCCCGCGCCGGCGGCTCGCCGTCGTAGTAGTCGCCCCCGTTGAAGTTGGGATCGTTGGCGATCGCCGCGCGCGCCGTGGAGCTGATGCCGATGGAGAGCGGCGTGAGTGCGGCCGAGGCACCGATCGCCGCCACGATGGCGACGTCGTCGGGAAACTCCACCCCCCACGCCAATGCCTGCATGCCGCCCAGCGAGCCGCCCACCACCGCGCCCACGCGGTGCACGCCCAACTCTGCCAGCGCGGCTCGTTGCGCGCGCACGATGTCACGCACGGTGAGCACCGGAAAGCGCGAGCCGTAGGGGCGCCCGTCCTCGGCGTGCGAGGCGGGGCCCGTCGAACCGTAGCAGCCGCCCAAGCAATTGATGCCGATGACGCAGAGGCGCTCCGTGTCGAGCAGAGCGCCAGGGCCCACGACTCCGGGCCACCATTCCCCCACGCGCCCCGATCCGGTGAGCGCGTGGGGGACGAGGACCACGTTCGCGCCGTCGGCCCGCGGGGCACCGTACATGGTGACGCGCTGAACGACGTGCGGGAGGCGGGCGCCGCCCTCGAGCGGGAAGCCGCCCTCGGGCGCGAGGCGGACGTCCGCCTCGCGCGAGGGTACGGGCACCTCCTCAGGCATCGGCGGCCACCGCCTCTTGGGAGACCGCCAGGGCTTGAGCGACGTCCTCGAGGAGGTCTTGCGGATCCTCGATGCCCACGGAGAAGCGGACGAGGTCCTCGGTGACCCCGGCGGCGATCTGCTGCGTCGGCGTCAACTGCTGATGCGTCGTCGAGGCCGGGTGGATGACCAGCGACTTCGCGTCGCCGACGTTGGCCAACTGAGAGAAGACCGTGAGCGCGTCGATGAAGCGGCGCGCTGCGGCCGCTCCACCTTTGACGCCTGCGGTCAGGATCGCGCCCGAGCCGTGCGCGAGGTACTTGCGTGCCTTCTCGTGGGAGTGGTGCCCGGGCAGGCCGGGGTAGGAGACCCACGCCACCTCCGGGCGCGTGGCGAGGAATTCCGCCAGGCGGCGGGCATTGTCGGCGTGACGCTGTACGCGCAGGTGGAGCGTCTCGAGACCCTGCACGAAGAGCCATGCGTTGAACGGCGAGATGGCGTGACCCAGGTCGCGCAGGAGCTGCACGCGGGCCTTGATGATGTAGGCGAGGTTGTTGAACGCCTTGGTGTACGAGACGCCGTGATACGACTCGTCGGGCTCCACCAGCTGCGGAAAGCGCCCGCTGGCCTCCCAGTCGAAGTTGCCGCCGTCGACGATCACGCCGCCGATCGACGTGCCGTGGCCGCCGATGAACTTGGTGGCGGAGTGGGTCACCACGTTTGCGCCCCATTCGATCGGGCGCACCAGATACGGCGTGGCCAGCGTGTTGTCAACGATCAGCGGAACGCCGTTGCGCTTGCCGATCGTTGCCAGCGGCTCCAGGTCGAGGACGTCGAGCTTCGGGTTGCCGATGATCTCGCCATAGATCGCCTTGGTGGTGGGACGGATCGCGCGCTCCACGTTCTCGGGGCGGCCGGCGTCGACGAAGGTGAACTCGATGCCCAGGCGCGCGAGCGTGTGCTTGAAGAGGTTGTAGGTGCCGCCGTAGAGCGACTCGCTGGCCACGACGTGGTCGCCCGCGCCCGCGAGGTTGAGGATGGCGACGGTGGCCGCGGCTTGACCGCTGGCCAGCGCGAGCGCGCCGGCGCCGCCCTCGAGCTGGGCGATGCGCTGCTCGAAGACGTCCTGCGTCGGGTTCATGATGCGCGTGTAGATGTTGCCGAACTCCTCGAGCGCGAAGAGCCGGGCGGCGTGCGAGGTGTCGTCGAAGACGTACGACGTGGTCTGGTAGATGGGTACCGCGCGCGCCTTGGTCGTGGGATCGGGCTGCTGGCCGCCGTGGACGGCGATGGTATCGAAACGCGACATTTCCGGTGGGGCTCCTTTCAGGTCGGTGCGTGAGTAGACGGTCCGAGGGACCGCGCACCGAGGTCGTGGAGGTTGGGGTCCGATTCCGAGGTGGGACGAGCCCGAGGGTGTAGTGGGCGGCCTCTTAGCGGTCGACCCAGATCGGAATCGGACGGCGCGCCGCGATGCGTGCCTCTTCGAGCACGCGCATGAGATCACGATCTTCGAGCGCGAGCTCGTCGAATGCGAGGGCGATGGCGCCCTCCGTGACCCGCGGCGCATAGCCCGCGCGTTCGAGCGCGGAGCGTGCCGCACCGAGGTCGTCGGCCGACCCGAGGCCCAGCACGTGCGGCAAGCGCACGTCGGAGGGCGGCGTCAGCGCGACGTTCGCCAAGCGGCGGTTGGTGCGGAACGACGTTCCGTATGCCATGTGGCGCAGGACGGCGAGCAGGTCTCCGACCATGGCGGAGGCCGTGGGCTCTTGGCCGGCGCCGGTGCCGATGAAGCTCAGCGCGCCGGTGGCTTGACCCGTGACGCGGATGGCGCACTGCGGGCCCTCGGGCTGAGCGAACAGGTGGTTCACCGGAACGAAGACGGGCGTCACGGCCGCGGTGAGCGCAGCCGAGCCGTCGTCGCGTCCGAAGGCGAGCAGCTTGAGGGTGTAGCCGAGGCGCTTGCCGAGGTCGAGATCCTCGGGCGTCAGATCGGTGATGCCGCGGCGCGGGATCACCTTCGACTGCACGTACCGGCGGAAGGCCAGGCGCGAGAGCAGCGCGAG
Source organism: Candidatus Dormiibacterota bacterium (assembly GCA_035533275.1). GTDB lineage: Bacteria > Vulcanimicrobiota > Vulcanimicrobiia > Vulcanimicrobiales > SCRA01 > SCRA01. The sequence continues at coordinate 12,141 of DATLUD010000004.1, forward strand.
CTTGTGCGCGGCGTCCAGGCCCTCGACGTCGCTGCGCGGGTCGGCTTCCGCGAAGCCAAGCTCCTGCGCGCGCTTGAGCGCATCGCCGTAGGTGGAGCCCGCGGCCATCGCGCTGAGGATGAAGTTGGTGGTGCCGTTCACGACGCCGGCGATCTCGAGAATCCGCTCGCCCGCCAGCGACTCGCGCAGCAGGCGAATCACGGGAATCGCGCCTCCGACGGCCGCTTCGTACCACAGCGTGACGCCGTGGTTGTCGGCCAGCGCCTCGAGCTCGGCGCCGTGCGCCGCCAAGAGGTCCTTGTTGGCCGTGACCACGTGCTTGCCCAGACTGATGGCGCGGGCCACGTAGTCGGCGGCGGCGTCCGTGCCGCCGATGCACTCGACCACGACGTGGACGTTGGGATCGTTGATGATCGCGTCGGCGTTGGTGGTGAGGACCGGGAGCGCGGGCGACGTGCCGCGAGGCTTTTCGACGTCGCGAATCAAGACGTGGACGAGATCGAAGTCCACGCCCGCTTCGGCGCGCAGCAACTCGCGTTGACTGTGGAGGATGGCGACGACGCCGCTACCGACCGTTCCATGTCCGAGCAATCCGATGCCGACGCGGTCGGGGCGGCCTCTGTGCCAGTGTGCTGGTTGAGTGAGCAACACGGCCATGGGACACCTCGTTGAATTGTCGCGCCGCCTGGGGCGGCGTGTTGGCGCTCATGGTAACGGCAAACGGCCGCCGGCGTCAATCCCCCGGGGGGGTCGCTTTGGCGTCCCCCAGGTCGGGGCGGCGGGCCGCCGTGCGGCGGCGGGACTCCTCGCGCCGCCATGCGGCGATGGCGGCGTGGTCGCCGGAGAGGAGCACCGCAGGCACCTCGACGCCGCGAAAGACCCGCGGGCGCGTGTAGACCGGGTAGTCCAGGCCGGCTTCCTCGAACGACTCGTGGACCAGCGACTCCTCGGAGATCACCCCCGGCAGCAGGCGCGCGGTCGCGTCGAGGACGGCCATGGCGGGAATCTCTCCGCCCGTGAGCACGAAATCGCCCAGCGAGACCTCCTCGACAGGGTAGAGCTCGGCGATCCGCTCGTCGACGCCCTCGTAGTGGCCGCAGATGAGGATCAACTGCTCCAGCTCTCCGTAACGCCGAGCGCTCGCTTGGTCGAAGGGGCGGCCGGCTGGGGTGAAGAGGACGATTTGGCGGCGCTCGCACGGCTCAGCGAGCAGAGGATCCAGCACCCGGGCCAACGGCTCGATGCGCAGCACCATGCCGGCGCCGCCGCCGAAGGGGGCGTCGTCGGCGCGCTCCTTGCGGCCGAGGGCGTCCAGCAGATGGTGGAGGCGGACGTCCAGCAAGCCGCGCTCGATGGCCCGGCCCAGGATCGAGAGCGCGATCTGGGGACCGAAGAACTCGGGAAAGAGCGTGATCACGTCGACGCGCAGCATGGCGAGCCTCGGTTCGCGGCGAAGCGGCCGTTCACCCATGTTTTCGATGATCACGGACCTCTGGAGACATCGCCGGCCGGGGCCGGCCGGCCCCTTTGAGGAGGGTGTGGCGGCCATCGAGGGCGGCCGCTACCGCGAGGCCTACCACCTTTTGACCCGCGCGCTCCACGAGTCCGCCTCCGCGGGCCCGCCGGCGGCCGCCATCTACAACAAGCGGGGCGTCTCGCTCGTGCATCAGGGCAAGCACGAGGAAGCCCTGTCTGACTTCGCGGCGGCACTCGAAGCCGATCCCGCCTGCACCGCGGCGATCGTGAACGTCGGCAACCTGGCCTTGGAGCGGGGCGAGTTCGATACCGCGATGGACCAGTACCGGGCGGCGCTTCGCATCGACCCCGAGTGCGCGCTCGCGCACCACAACCTGGGCACGGCATTCCGGATGCTCGGGCGGCGTTCGGAGAGCGTGCACCATTTGCGAGCCGCCGACAAGATACGCAGCCGCACCTGGTTCGTCCGGCTGCGCGACCGCCCGCTGCGATGAGCGCTAGACCTGCTCGACCTCTGCGCTCGTGATGTCTTCCAGATACTCGAACAGTTGCGGTAGCGAGATTTTCTCCAGCTCACCGCGCGTTCGTTGCCCGCCGCCCTCGTCGCCGTCGTCGCGCAGATAGCAGCGCGACTCCACGTCGCCGACCTCGCTGAAGAAGACGACCGCGAAGCCCTTGCCCACGGTCTCGTCGTAGATCCGCATGGCCTGGGGGTTCACCACTTCGATCGAGTGGGTCGGGTTGTCGGCATCGAAGATCGAGATCGTGAGATAGTCCCGGTTGGTGATCTCGATGGAGCGGACGGTGAAGGCGTTCTTTGCCGAGTAGAACTCCTGGCCGCGACGGTAGCGAGACGAAATCTCGTAGAAGACCCGGTGGCCGACGAAGCGGCCGAGGATCTTCTTGAGGGTGGCAAGCGAGGCCAGGGTCTCGACGCGGTTGGACCGCGTGTAGATGATCTTCAAGTCCGCGATGAACTCCGGACAGAATGGCTTTTGCGGAGCGGCAGGAAAGCCCTGCGCCTCCGCAAGAAGCCGCCGCCCATGCTCTCGATACCCGACGTCGCGATCCTTGGGGGCCTCGCGCTCCTGCTCTTCGGCCCGGAGCGCCTTCCAAAGATCGCACGGGACGCCGGCCGCGTCATGCGGGACTTGCAGAACACCAGCCAGGCCTTCATGCGCGAGATCGAGCGTGCCGCCGACGTCGAGGAAGACGACGCGCGTGCCGAGGAGTTTCGGCAGGCCGAAGCGGAGGCGCAGGCGTTTACCGCGGGCGCGGAAGTGCAGGAGGGCGAGCCGCCGGCAATCGAGGCCGCGGAGTCCCCGGCCGAAGAGCCCCAAGCCCGCACCCCGGAGCACGGCGACGAGGAGCCGACTCCGACCCAGAAGCCGGTGTCGTGAGCGGCGCCGCTAGATCTGGAAGTTCTGGCGCAGCTCGTTGACCTTCTGGTCGATGAGCGTACGCACCTGACGATGGATGCGGTCCTTCTGCTCGTCGGGGAGACGCTGGTAGATCAGAAACCCGGCGGCGCCGACGACCGCGCCGACCAGCCCGGCGATCACGGCCCCGCGCGCGTCGGCGGCGGCTTGCGGCTCCTCGTTCGTGCCGTTCGCCGACCCGACGGGATGGTGTTCCGTGTGGATGGTCTCGGACATCGGTTCTCTTCCTTCAGTCGCGCACGGTGGAGACGGCGACGTTCTCGGGGTACTGCCGCGCTAGCGTCTCGATGGCCAGGCGGACGGTTCCGAGAATGGCTTGGGCTTCCCGCGAGGATCGCCCGTCCTCGTCCCAGCTCAGACGCAGGAGGCCCGGTGCGCGCTCGGCTTCGACGCCGATCCGCAAGTGTTCCTGGAGCCCCAGCCACGCCGTCTGCAGGATCGCCGACGCGCCCGCGCAGACCACGTCCTCAGCGTCGATCGCGTACTCCACGTGCCCCCGAGCAAGCAACGAGGACAGCCGCCCGCGGCTATCCTCGTGGAACTCGACGCTCAGCACGAGCGGAGGTCAGGCGCTAGGGGCCACGATCTTGGTGATCTTGACCTCGGCGAACCGCTGGCGGTGGCCGTTGAGCTTACGCACGCGCTTCTTGGGCTTGTACTTGAAGACCAGGATCTTCGGAGCCTTGCCCTGACGCAGCACCGTGCCCGTCACCTTGGCGCCGGCCACGATCGGCGCGCCGAGCGCGACCGTTGGGCCGTCGGCCGCGAGCACGACGCGATCGAACGTGACCTCGCTGCCGACCGCGCTCTCCACGAGATCGCAACGGATGACGTCGCCTTCCGCCACACGGATCTGCTTACCCCCGGTCTCGATGATCGCGTACATCTCTCGCTCACGTGCTCCAAGAACTGGCCAAAAACGCCATGCAAGCCCTGACTTTACCATGCCCGGCCGGGAGGCGTCAACGGCGGCGGCGGGCTCATCCCGGGGGCTGCTGGTACTCTCCGCGGACGGCGGGAGCCTCCTCCTTGGGAGCCAGGGCCCCCGAGGCGGGCGGGGCGGCCGCTGCCCGCAGATCGGCGGCCTCCTTGGCGAGGGTCGCGTAGGCGCGCTCCTTCTCAGCCACGGTGCCTTCCAGCCGGCGGATCGTCCAAAAGCGCTGGACGTGCTTAGGAATGGCGGCCAGCCAGGTCATCACGGCCCCGGTCAAGGCCGAGAGGGCGATGACGTAGCCCAGCGGGACGTTGGTCTTCGACCAGAACACCAGGCTCACCGAGGGGGCCTGGGTGCCCGTCAGCAGGTTGACCAGCACGACCATCACCAGGAGGGCCAGGATCAACAGCGCGAGGATCGTCATGGCGAGATTGTACCCGATTCGGGCCCGGACGCCCCCTTGGCGGCTCCGCCGCATGCTTCGCATGGAGAGACCGGGCGGGCGACCCCTTTACACGGGGGGTTGGATGCCCTATTATCGTTTGCTGTAGTGGGTGGCCGCGCCCTTCGCGGCATCGCGGCGCAACGCCCGTTCCCGGGCCGGGGGCCTTCGGTCCTTCCGCGCGGGCGCCGGCAATTGATTGCGCCGAGAGGCTGGATGCGCTCATCGCCTTGTGCGAGTCGCATGCCAGCGAGCTGGAGGTGGGATTTCCCGACCGGATCCGAGGGGGATTTACGAGAAGTGGAAGAGCTGGGTACTCACATCGTCTGTGAGCTCTCGGGCTGCAACGGGGCTCTGCTCACCGATGTGGAGCGAGTCCGCGACGTCATGGTCTCGGCGGCGCGCGAAGCCCGCGCCGAGGTCATGGAGGTTGCCTTCCACCGCTTCATGCCGCAGGGCGTGAGCGGTGTGGTGGTGATCGCAGAGTCGCACCTGTCCATTCATACCTGGCCCGAAACAGGGTATGCCGCCGTGGACATCTACACGTGCGGTACGAGCACCGATCCTTGGCGCGCGCTCGACTTCGTCGCGCGCTCCTTCGAGGCTGCCACGATGCGGACCACGGAGGTGAAGCGCGGAATTCCGGCGGCGCCGGGAGAGTATACGCATATCGTCCGCGATCAGGAGCAGACCCTGGTCACGGCCGTCAAATCGGCGTAACACAACCAACCATCGATCCCTCGGAAGGTCTGTCCCCTTGCCGGGGACCCGGAGTGGGAAACCGACGATCAGGAGGCGGGCGCCGCGCGGCGTCCGCCTCCGCGAGTTTGAGGAGTACATCGTGCCCAAGACCGAGCGCTGGCACTGGTACGTCGAAGAGTTCGCCCCCACCGAGCGTCACGAGCACGCCGTGGAGGAGCTGTTGGTCTCGGGGCACTCGCCGTTCCAGCAGTACGCGATCCTGCGGACCCCCGTTTTCGGCAAGATGCTGGTGCTCGACGGCGACACGCAGAGCTCGCAGGGCGACGAGCGTATCTACCATGAAGCGCTGGTCCATCCCGCGCTGGCGGCCGTGGACCTGCCGCGCGAGGTGTTGATCCTCGGCGGGGGCGAGGGCGCCACGCTGCGCGAGGTGCTGCGTCACCCCGGAGTCGTCCGCTGCACGATGGTGGACATCGACGGCGAGGTGGTTGAGCTGTGCAAGCGCCACCTGCCCGAGTGGGGGGCCGGGGCCTGGGAGGATCCGCGCGCTCGCGTGGTGATCGGCGACGCGCTGGCCTTTCTTCGCGACGACCGCGAGCGCTACGACGTCGTCATCGGCGACCTCACCGAGCCGCTGCCGGACTCTCCCTCATGGCCGCTCTTCAACGACGCGGTGTTTCGCGACGTCAAGGCGCGCCTGGCTCCCGGCGGCGTCTACGTGCTCCAGGCCAGCACCGCGAGCTTCCACAACATGGGGCTGCATGTGAAGATGGCGCGCACGCTGCGGCGCCATTTCGCCCACGTGCGCAGCTTCTTCACGCACGTCCCGGCGTTCGACACCGACTGGGCCTTCCTGGCGTGCAGCGACGCCGTGGACGTGGCGCGGCTCGGCGACGAGCGCGTCGCGCGGCATGTGGCCGCGCTGCGCGGGGAGAACTTCTTCTACGACGAGGAGACGCATCAGCGGCTCTTCGCATTGCCGCTCTACCTGCGGCGCGCGCTCGCGCAAGAAGGCGAGGTCTTCCCATGAGCCCTTGGAAGGGCAAGTGCGTCCTGGTCACCGGCGGCGGCAGCGGCCTCGGGCGCGCGATGGCCCAGCGCTTCGCGGCGGAGGGCGCCGCGGCGGTGGTGCTGGGGCGGCGCGAGGAACCCTTGCGCGAGACGGTGCGGCTGATCGAGGAAGCCGGCGGGCGCGCCCACGCCGTATCCTGCGACGTGCGCGCCCCCGAGCAGGTGGAGAGCGCGATCGCCTACGCGGTGGAGCGCGAAGGCCGCCTCGACGTGCTCGTGAACAACGCCGCCGGCAATTTCATCTGCCCTTCCGAGCGTCTCTCGCCCAACGGCTTCAAGGCGGTCGTCGACATCGTGCTCAGCGGCGGCTTCAACTGCGCTCGCTTCGCTTTCGAGCATCTGCAGCGAACGGGCGGCTCGATCCTCAACATCGTCGCCACCTATGCCTGGCTCGCGGAGCCCGGCGTGGTGCACTCCGCCGCCGCCAAGGCCGGCCTGCTGGCGATGACGCGCACGCTGGCCGCGGAGTGGGGACCGTTCGGGATCCGCGTCAACGCCATCGCGCCGGGACCCGTGCATACCGAAGGGACCGACAAGAATCTCTGGCTGGCGCCGGAGCTGGAGTCGACGGTGGTCGGCAGCGTGCCGTTGGGGCGCATGGGCCGTCCGCGGGACGTCGCCGACGCCGCGCTCTGGCTCAGCGGCGCGGAGGCCTCGTGGGTGACCGGCACCTGCCTCACCGTCGACGGCGGGCAGTGGCTCTCCGCGGGCGTCTACAATTTCCGGGCCGCCTACGAGAAGTTCGCTGGCGGGGATGCGGACGGCGAGGCGAAGAGGGACGCATGAAGAGTGCCTCCGGGTTTCTGATCGGCGTGATCGTCGGTCTGGTGGCCATGTTCGCTCTGGTGAAGCTGGGGTACGTGCACGTTCCGGCTCCGACGACCGTGGTGGCGGGTGAGACTCCCGCGCCCCAGGCCTCGCCGGCGCCGGTGGCAAGCGCCCAGCCCTCGCCCGCTTCCACCGCGGCGAGCACGGGAGCGCCCGGAGCGGGCGCGGGAGCCGGGGCGACGCCCGCTCCTATCGCGGGCTCGACGTATGCCTGGAACGGCCCGGAGGCGACGATCACCTACGCGTTCCACGGCGACGGCACGTACGACGCCAACTACGCCGGGCGGGAGAGCGGCGCCCGGATCGTGGGCATCTCGAAGGGCACCTGGACGCTCGACGGCCCGACGCTGAGCACGCACGAGACCTCCGGCGTCACGCGGCGCACGGCGGCCGGCTCGACCACCACGCGCCCGGAGGGGGCCGGCGACGTCACCTTCACGGTGGGCGATGGCACCATCACCGATGCCAAGGGGCGCATCTACAACAGACTCTAGCGCGAGCGAGAGGAGGCACAGCGCTCTGCTCGGGCCGCTCGCTCGCGCCGCAAACCGCGCGCGTTAGCGCGGTGGGGTGTTGGTGTTGAGGAAGTTGAGCGTCGCGTGGGCGATCAGCTTCTGGCCGCTGGTCACGCTGACTTCGCCGTAGACGATGCGGCGGCCGGCCTTGAGCACGTGCGCTTCGGCGAGCAGGTCGTGGGGCGGCAGCGCGGGGGCGAGAAAGGCCACGTGGAGGCTCGCGGTGGTGGTCTCTTGCTCCTCGCCGTAGATCGAGGCTAGCGCCATGTAAAAGCACGTGTCGCAGAGGCTGGTGATCGCCCCGCCGTGCACCGCGCCGGTGCCGTTGGTGATCTCGTCGCGGAAGGGCATGCGCATGACGGCGCGTCCCTCGCCCACGGATTCCAGCTTCAAGTCCAGGAGCTTCAGATAGTGGCTGCGGCGCTGATCGTAGCGTGCGATGGGGTCTTCGATAGGCGTCGGCATGGCAAGCGATTCCGTAAGGCGCGAGCCCGCCCCTTTGCGGAATCCGCGCACGGCAGGCACCTCGCGAAGAGGCACGAAAGAGGGCGCCGCTATGATGAACGAATCGGTCGAGCGGCGGACCGTCCTCCATGACGAGCACCTCGCGCTAGGCGCTCGCATGGTCCCATTCGGCGGCTTCTCGATGCCGGTGCAATACGAGGGCATCCTCAAGGAGCACGAGGCGGTGCGCAAGCGCGCCGGACTCTTCGACCTCTCGCACATGGCGCAGTACTTCTTCACCGGCGCGGGCGTCGCGGAGTGGCTGGACGGGCTGACCGTCAACAAGGTCGCGACCATGAAGCCGGGTCAGGCGCGCTACAACATCTTCACCAACGAGCAGGGCGGCGCGCACGACGACGTCATCGTCTACCGGCTCGACGACCTGCGCTGGATGGTGGTGGTCAACGCCGGCAATGCCGTCAAGATGCTCGGCTACCTCACGCCCCGCGTCCCCGCCGGCGTGGAGTTCGTCTCGAAGCACGGCGGCAACGCCAACATCGCGATCCAGGGGCCGCTCTCCGAGCGGCTGCTGGCGCCCGTGGCCGGCGCCGACGTCGCGTCGATGAAGTACTACGCTTGCCTCGAGTGCGCCGTCGACGGCGTGCCGGCCATCGTGGCCCGCACGGGTTACACCGGAGAGGACGGCTTCGAGATCTTCGTCGAGGGCGAGGCGGCTCCGCGCATCTGGCGCAAGCTCCTCGCGGCGGGCACGGCCGAGGGGGTGCGGCCCTGCGGGCTCGGGGCGCGCGATCTGCTGCGCCTGGAGGCCGGCATGCCGCTTTACGGTCACGAGCTCACCGAGGAGATCACCCCTATCCAGGCCGGCCTCGCATGGGTGGTCAAGTTCGACAAGGCGGCGTTCCCCGGCAAGGAGATGCTTCGCCGTCAGGCGGAGGCCGACCAATATGCGCGCATCGTGGGGGTGACCTCCGTGGAGGGACCTCCGATCCGCGAGGGCTACGTGGTCAAGTACGAGGAGATGCCAATGGGCGAGATCCGCTCCGGCGCTCCCTCCCCCACGGTCGGGGCGAACATCGGCACGGCGCTGGTCGCCAAGGCGGCGGCCGCACCCGGGACGCGCGTGACGGTGGAGATCCGGGCGCGGGAGTACCCGGCGGAGGTCGTGGCCCTGCCGTTCTACAAGCGCGAGAAGTAAGGTTCGACGAGAAGGAGATTCGAGAGTGGCGCAGCCGCAGGGTCTGTTGTATTCCAAAGATCACGAGTGGGCCAAGGTCGACGGCGACGTCGCGACGGTCGGCATCACCGACTACGCCCAGCAGTCGCTGGGCGACATCGTCTTCGTGGAGCTGCCCCGGGCCGGGGCGAAGCTCGAGCAGGGGGCGAACGCCGGCGTCGTCGAGTCCGTGAAGGCCGTCAGCGACCTCTTCACCCCCGTCGGCGGCGAGATCGTCGAGGTCAACCCGGCCATCGAGGGCGACCCGGGACTCGTCAACCGCGACCCCTTCGGCGAAGGGTGGATGTTCAAGGTCAAAGTCGCCGACCTGGCGGCCCAGCGGGGTAACCTGCTCGATTCCGCCGCCTATGAGAAGCTGGTGCAGGAGAGCGACCACTAGGCGGGGTTTGCCGCCGCGAGAGTCGAACCTACGGCGCGGACCGGGACGGCCCTTGCCGTCCTTTTCGCGCGTCAGGGGTACTTGCGCGCAAGGTCCGCCGGCGTCTTAGAAATAGTCCGCGAAAGGTTCGACCACGCTCGTGTACACACCACATACTGCACGCGACATCGAGGAGATGCTCGCGGTCGTCGGGTCGCCGTCGTTGGACGCGCTGACGCGCGTGCCCGACGGAGTCGCGCTGAAATCCCCGGTCGATCTGCCGCCGGCGACGGCCGAGGTCGATCTGGCGCGGATCTTCGAGGACCTGGCGGCACGCAATCGGGGCATCGGCTACCATCAGTTCCTCGGCGCCGGAGCCTATCGTCACTACGTCCCGCCGGTGATCGGCGCGCTGGCCATGCGCGGCGAGTTCCTCACCGCCTACACGCCCTATCAGGCCGAGGTCTCGCAGGGCTCGCTCCAGACGATCTACGAGTGGCAGACGTATATCTGCATGCTCACCGGCCTGGACGTGGCCAACGCCTCGGTGTACGACGGGGCGACCGCGACGGCGGAGGCGGCGATCATGGCGATCAACGCCACGGGTCATCGCACGCTCCTGGTATCGCGCGCGGTCCATCCCAACTATCGCGCCGTGCTCAAGACGTATGCCGACGGCCTCGACGCCGTCGTCGAGGAGATCCCTCTCACGCCAGGCGGCACCACCGATTGGGCGGCGCTCGCGCAGCGGCTGGCCGTCAAGGACGTCGCCGGCGTGATCGTGCAGTCGCCCAACTTCTTCGGCAACGTCGACCAGCCCGACGCTGCGGCCCGGCAGGCCATTGAGGGCGCGGGCGCCCTCTCCATCGGCGTGGTCGCCGAGGCGCTCGCGCTGGGCATCCTGCAGCCGCCGGCGTCGTGGGGCGCCCAGATCGCGGTGGGCGAGGCGCAGTCCTTCGGCGTCTCGCCGGCCTACGGCGGCCCGTACCTCGGCTTCATGGCCACCACCAAGGAGCATCTTCGCCGGCTGCCGGGGCGTTTGGTGGGCAAGTCCCTCGACGTCCAGGGGCGCACGGCGTACGTGCTCACGCTGCAGGCCCGCGAGCAGCACATCCGGCGCGAGAAAGCCACCTCGAACATCTGCACCAACCAGGCCCACTGCGCACTGCTTGCGACCATCTACCTCGCGGCCGTGGGGAATGCGGGCCTGCGCGCCATCGCGGTCGAGAATCTGCGCCGCTCGCGCCAGCTCGCCACCGCGGTCGCCAACGTCCCGGGCTTCCGGTTGGCGCATGAGGCGCCGTTCTTCAACGAGTTGGTGGTCCGGGTTCCCGGGCGCGGCGCCGACGTGCTCGAGGCGCTCGCCGCCAAGGGCATCCTGGCCGGCGTCGACCTGGGCCGCTGGTATCCCGAGTACGCCAACGCGATCCTCATGACCGCCACCGAGCTTACCACCGACGACGACGTGCGCGCGCTGGCCGCCGCGCTCCAGGAGGTCTCCACCAGTGCCGCTGCCGTCTAGCGCCGCCACTCCGCTGCTCTTCGAGCAGGGGCAGCCCGGCCGCGCCACGCCGTACGTGGCCTCGAAGGCCTCGCCCGAGAGCTACCTGCCCGCTGGCGTGCTGCGCGACGACCTCGCGTTGCCCGAGCTCTCCGAGCTCGAGGTGGTGCGCCACTTCACCCGCCTCTCGCAGAAGAACTTCGGCGTCGACCTCGGCTTCTATCCGTTGGGTTCGTGCACCATGAAGCACAACCCCAAGATCAACGATGCGCTGGCATCGCTGCCGGGCTTTCGCGATCTCCATCCCTACGCGCCGGACGCGGCCGCGCAAGGCGCGCTCCGCGTGATGTGGGAGCTGGAACGGGCGCTCTCGTCGCTCTTCGGGATGGCGGCGTTTTCGCTCAACCCCTCGGCCGGCGCCCATGCGGAGCTCACGGCGCTGCTGATCGCCAAAGCGTACTTCAAGGCGCGCGGCGAGACGCGGCGCTCGACGGTCATCGTTCCCGACACCGCGCACGGCACCAACCCGGCTTCGGCCGCCATGGTGGGCTACAAGGTCGTCTCGCTCAAGTCCAAGGAGAACGGACGCGTCGATCCCGAGGAGATGCGCAAGGCGGTCGGTCCCGACACGGCCGTCTGCATGATGACCAACCCCAACACCTTGGGGCTCTTCGAAGACGAGATCGCGGCGATCGCCAAGATCGTGCACGACGCCGGCGGCTTGATGTACTACGACGGTGCGAACGCCAATGCGCTCATGGGAATCACGCGCCCGGGCGACATGGGCTTCGATCTCATGCACCTCAACACGCATAAGACCTTCACTATTCCGCACGGCGGCGGCGGTGCGGGTCACGGCCCCGTGGGCGTGGCGCAGCACCTGATCCCCTATCTGCCGACGCCCGTGGTCGTGCGCGACGGCCCGGAGGGTCCCACGGGCGAGTCGCATTCCTTCACGCTCGACTTCGAGCGGCCGCAGTCCATCGGGCCGGTGCGCTCGTTTTGGTCCAACTTCGCGCACGCCGTCCGTGCCCTCGCGTACATCTACAGCAACGGCGCCGACGGCTTGCGGGCGGTGAGCCAACTGGCGATCCTCAACGCGAACTACCTGCGGGTGAAGATCGCCGAGTTCCTGACCGTGCCGTACGACGAGGTCTGCCGGCACGAGTTCGTGGTCAGCGCACAGGATCTCAAGCGCGAGACCGGGGTCCGCGCGCTCGACCTCGCCAAGGGACTGCTCGACGCCGGATACATGGCGCCGACGGTCTACTTTCCGCTCATCGTTCCCGAGTGCTTGATGATCGAGCCGACGGAGACGGAGACCAAGGAGACGCTCGACGCGTTCGTCGAGACGCTCCGAGCGCTGGTGGAAACGGCGAAGACCAACCCTCAGCAACTCCTCGACGCGCCGCAGCGTACCCCTGTCGGACGGATCGACGAGACTCGCGCCGCGCGTCAGCCCGATTTGCGGTGGCAGCCGCAAGGAGCATCTTCATGAACTCCGTGCCCCTGAAAGTCGCGTGGCCCACCGCGATCTGGCTGACATCCGTGCACGCGTTGGCGTTGCTCGCGTGTTTGCCGCAGTTCTTCTCGTGGAGCGGCGTGGCGGTAGCCGCGCTCCTCTACCTGGCCACCGGGATTCTCGGCATCAACTTGCTCTACCACCGCACGCTCACGCACCGCGGGCTCGAGCTGCCCAAGGGCGTGGAGTATACCCTGGCGCTGGTCGGCTCGCTGGCCGCCCAGGGCGGCCCCATCTCGTGGGTGGCCACGCATCGCGTCCACCATGCCAAGAGCGACCGCGAAGGCGATCCGCACGGCACCGACCGGGGCCTGTTCTGGGCGCACATGGGCTGGATGCTCTTCAAAGATCCGCGTTTCAGCAAGGACTCCGCCACCTTCGCCCGCTACGCGCCGGATCTGCACGGCCAGGCGTACTACCGCTTTCTCGACCGCTGGTTCATCGTGCTCCAGGTGGTGCTGGGCCTCGCGCTGCTGGCCATCGGCGGCTGGTCTTGGGTGATCTGGGGGGTCTTCGTGCGGCTGGTGGTGACGTATCACATAACTTGGTCGGTGAACTCGGCCGCCCACGCGTGGGGATATCGCACCTATCAGACCAAGGATCGCTCGACCAACAACTGGTGGGTTGCGCTCCTCGCGGCGGGCGAGGGCTGGCACAACAACCACCACGCCTTCCCCACCTCGGCCCGCCACGGCTTGCGCCGCCGCGAGTTCGACCTGACGTGGCTGATCATCTCGGCGCTCGCGGCGCTGGGCGTCGCCCGCGAGATCGTGGTGCCGACGGCCAGTCAGCGGGAGCGCCGCGCGGCCGCCTAGCCGCGCAGGCCCTTAGGCGGCGGGCGCTGCTCCCTCGGCGTTGGCGATGCGGCGCAGCACGGACTCGCGCGTCACCAACCCCAGGAGGCGGTCCCCGTTGTCGATGACGGGGAGTTGCTGGTAGCCTCCTACGGCCATGCGCCGCACCACCGCCAGCGCATCCTCCTCGGGGCTCGCCCGCTCCAAGTCCTCGAGCTTGGTCATGATCGCGGTGGCGTAGGCGCTGTCGCGGGGGGTCTCTCCCAGGCGATCCATGTCGCGCATCGCGAGCAAGCCGAGCAGCCGCTCCCCAAGCATCACGGGGAGGGCTCGGCCGCCGTAGCGCATGACCTGCTCGAAGGCGCCCTCGGCCGTCGCGTCCGCGGGGATCACCGCGGCCGGCGGGGCCATGAGGTCGCTGGCATGGAGACCCCGCAGGGCTTGGTCGAGCTCCGCTCCGATGGTCTCGGCCGCGCCGGCTTGCAGCAGGTACCAGCCGATGAACATGAGCCAGAGACCCCCGCCCAGGCCGGTGGCCAGGGTGTTGACGATGCCGAAGGCGATGATGACCCAGGCGAGGACGCGCCCCACCGCCCCCGCGACCCGTGTGGCCTTGAGGCGATTCCCGGTCCAGCGCCAGATCAGCGCGTGGAGCACCCGTCCCCCGTCGAGCGGGGCCGCGGGGAGCAGGTTGAAGATCGCCAGCATCAAATTGGCCGCGCCGAGGTAGGCGAAAGCCGCTCCCACGGGATGCTGCTCGCCGATCCCTTGGCTGACGGCGGCGAACAGCACGGCGAGGACCAGACTGGTCAGCGGGCCCACGAAGGCGATCCAGGCCTCTCCGGGGGCGTTCTGGGGCTCCCCCTCCAAGCGGGAGACGCCGCCGAAGATGAAGAGCGTGATCGAGGAGACCGGGACCCCCCGGGTCCGGGCGACGAGGGAGTGGGCCAGCTCGTGGGCGAGGACGCTTCCGAAGAAGAGCAGGGCGGTGACGACCGCCAGACCGCCTCGGGCCAGGGGGCTGAGGCCAGCCGCCTGGAAGGGCACGAAGCCGCTGGCCAGGGCCCATACCACGAGGGCGAAGATGAAGAGCCAGCTCGAGTTGACGATGATTTCGATGCCGAAGAGCGTGCCGAGCCTCATGCCCCTCCATTCCCCGTTCTTCTTGGCGCCCTCTGCTAAAATGACCATGGAGAGGCAAGGGTTCGCGGCCCCGCTGGCCAAGCGGGTATGCCCAGCCCTCGCTGGGCATCTCTGGAGTCGACATGCGCATCAAATTCGAGACCTCGGCGGGAGGCCTGGTGGTTCGTCGCCACGGGCAGGGGTATTCGTGCCTCCTGATCGGGCGGGGGACCCCCCGCATTTGGTCGTTGCCGAAGGGGCATGTCGAGCCGCGCGAGACCATGGAGCAGGCCGCCATCCGCGAGGTGCGCGAGGAGACGGGCTGCTGGGCCGAGATCATCACCAAGCTCTCCGAGATCTCGTACTACTTCTTCCAGAACCGAGCCAAGCACAAGAAGGCGGTCACCTTCTACCTGATGCGTTACCTTTCGGGGAAAACCGAGAACCACGACCACGAGGTGGACGAGGCCGCTTGGTTTCCGCTCAGCGCAGCGAAGCGGACGCTCAAGTACGTCAACGAGAAGCGCGTGATCGACCTGGCGATGGAGTGCTTGGAGCGCGAGCAGCCGCTGATCCCGGAGAGCCTGCCGGCGGCCGGCGATCTCGCCGCGGAGCATCGATAGCCGTTGACGTCGCGCTCGGTTGAAGAGCAGCACGCGTGCCGCGTGCAGCTCGACTGTTTCGACGGGCCCCTCGACTTGCTGCTCACGTTGATCAAGGAGCGCGAGCTCGACATCACCACGGTGCGCCTCGCCGAGGTGGCCGACCAGTACGTCGCCTACATCCGCTTGATGGAGTCGCTCAACGTCGAGGTGGCGGCGGAGTACCTGGTCATCGCCGCGACCCTGGTCTTCCTCAAGTCGAAGGCGCTCTTGCCGCCGATTCCCGAGGAGCTGATCGAAGAGGGCGAGGAGACGCCGGAGGAAGTCGAGGAGCGCCTCCGCCAGCGGCTGATCGCCTACTCGCGCTATAGATCGGCCGGCGACGAGCTGCGCAAGCGGCTCGACGATGAGGCCGGTTACCTCTACCGCGACGGCGGCGACCCGACCACGGCGATCGTCCAGCGCTTCGCGCTGCCGCTCGACAAGCTCTCGCTGGCGCTGGCGGCCGTGCTCTCGCGGGCGAAGAGCGAGCCGAGCACCCTCGCGCGCGACCGCGTGAGCGTGATCGAGCAGATGGCGTACGTGGCGCGCACGGTGCGCGAGCGCGGCTCGGCGCGCTTCAGCGAGCTCTGCGCAGGATACCATCGTCACGAGATCATCGCGACGTTCCTCGCCGTTCTCGAGCTGATCCGTCGCGGCAGGATCGGCTATCGTCAAGACGAGGCGTTCGCGGACATCGATCTCTTCCCGGTCACGCACTCCGCGCGAGAGGTGGCTGAGGCAGGTACGGCGAGTGAAGGTTGAAATGGAATCGGAACCGGTGATCGACGAGGCGCCGCTTTCCGTCGACGAGACCGAGCGCGTGGATACCGAGCTGCTGCAGCGCAAGATCGAGGCGCTGCTGTTCGTGGCCAGCGAAGCGCTCTCGTTCAAGGAGCTGGCGCGCTTGACCGGCGCGAGCGAGACCGACGTGGCGGCCGCAGTGCAGAAGATCGACGAGGTCTACGCTCAGCGCGGCGTCGTGCTGCGCGAGATCGCCGGAGGCTACCGCTTCGCCAGCGCGGCGGAAGCGCGCGACGTGGTCGAAGCCTACCTGTTGCCGCCCAAGACCTCGCTCTCGCCGGCCGCGATGGAGACGCTGGCTATCGTGGCCTACCTTCAGCCGGTGACCAAGGCGGAGATCGAGCAGCTGCGGGGAGTGAACGTCGACGGGGTCATCAAGACCCTCACCGAGCGGCGCCTGTTGGTCGAGGCGGGGCGCAAGGACGTGGTGGGGAGGCCGATCCTCTACAAGACCACCGACGAGTTCCTCGAGGCCTTCGGCCTGCGCTCGCTCAACGATCTGCCGCCGCTCGAGGAGCAAGCCGACGGCGAGGGGCTTCCCTTGACCTTGCCGTTACTGGAGAGCGCGGACGCTGCGCCCTCAGACTCCGGCGATGAGGCCGGCGACGATGCCGGCGATGCAGACGGCGACGGCGGCGACGAAGAGGACCTTCGCGGGGAAGGCGCTGCGCACGATGAAGATCGAGGGTAGGCTGATCGCCGGCAGCGTGATGAGCAGAGCCGCCGCGGGACCGTTGCCGAGCCCGAACTTCATCAGCGTCTGAAGGATCGCCACCTCGCCGGCGGTCGGAATCACGAACAGCGTCCCCACGATCGCGAGAGCCACGATGGCGAGGATCCCGCCGCCTTGGAGCGTGAGGCCCGGCTGGAAGATGAAGGCGCGCGCGGCGCCGAGGATCAGCACGATCGCCACGTAGCCGGGCAGGATCGCGTAGATCTCCCACCAGAGGGCTTTGAACCACGCGCCGAGCAGGCTGCCGATGCCCGCGTCCGCCTGCTCGATGGGCGCGAGCTCGAGGTGCGTCGCGGCCCGCGTCTCGACCCCGGCGAAGGTCCGATCGACGTACCACCCTAGCCCGAGCACCAGCGCGACGCCGACGGCGAGGCGCAACAGCGCGAACTGCCACGAGAGCACGAACGTGATGAAGACGAGCACGGCGGGGTTGAGAATGGGATTGCCGATCATGAACGCGAGCGCCGCGCCGAGCGAGGCGTTCTGCCGGCGCAGGCTCACCACCAACGGACTGACGCAGCACGTGCACATCATGCCCGTGGTGGAGATCGCTCCGGCGACGATGGTCGATCGGATGCCCGTGCTTCCGAGCAGAGCGTAGACCCAGCGGCGCGGCAGGAAGACCTGCATCGTCGCGCCGAGCAGGAACGCGACCAGGAGTGCCTGCCAGATCGCCAAGTAGTACGCCTTCGCGTAGCCCCACGCGGCGGCCCAGCCCGCGGCCGGCGGTGCGGCGGAGTTGCCGGAGACGATCGAGGCTCCGAGCGTGTGGTGCGCGGCGGCGGCGAACGCCTTGTAATAGTACGGCGACCATTTCACGAGATAGACGCCGACGACGGCGACCACGAGAACGACGGCCAGTCCGACGGCCATGCGCTTCGTGCCCGCGACGGAAGCGGGTGCGATCTCTTCTTGAGGCAGCGCGGAGGCGTTGTCCATGTCGGCTCCGTTCGTAGGCGCGGTTGATCGTGGGCGTCTACTCGGTGTGCGCGCCATTCCCTTCGGCCGCGCGGAACCCGCGACGTCATGCGGACGCGAGAGTTATCGTATACGAGCCGGCGATGACTAAGGAGGCGCCGCGCGGTCGTCAGACGCGCGGCGTGAGGAGGTAGCCGCCGACCTCGGCGATTCCCGGTCCATCGTGGGCGGCGACGAGCAGGCGCCCCGCGCTCCCCGTGAGCACGTAGAGTCTCGCACCGGTCACGGTGAGGCGGTCGTCGCCGCGCGCGATGCGAACTTCGCGCGCGGCGACGGTGACGGTGCAGTCGCCGCTGTGGAGCACGGTGCCGCGGGGCAGCGGCGCGACGGCGTGCGCGTCCGCGGGAACGCCCGTTTGGGCGCGCGTCAGCGGCTGGCCCGTCCAGGCATCGACCGCGATCGCCGCGCCGGCGCGGCCGCGCCCGCGCGCCGCGACCGCCGCGCCCGTGACGCGCTCCTCGATGCGATCGCTGCCGGGCTGCCACTCCCAGCGCGGGGTGAAGCACGATGGCAGCGCGTCGAAGGCCCACGGCGCCTCGCCCCGGAGGGCTCCGCCGGTCGGGTGAGGGTAGATCGGGAGCGTGGCCCGCGGCCCGGGACTCGGAGTGCCGGTGACGACGCGCGGCGCCGGCATGCGCAGCGGAAAGGCGATGAAGAAGAGCGCGAGACCCAACACGATCGCCGTGGCCGCGAGATAGTAGCGCCACATCGCGCCGATGCTACCGCCTCTCGGCGACCGTGGTCAGCTCGCGCATGTCGCGCTCGGGCAACGCAAACCGCACGGCGTTCTCGGCGTTCTCGCGCGCGTGATCGGCACTCTGGGTTCCGGGGATCGGCAGGACGGCCGGCGAGGTCCCCAGCAGCCATGCCAGCACCACCGCCGCGGGTGAGACGCCGTTCATCTTGGCGAGATGGCGGACCTGCGGCAATCGAAACGCGCCCTGGTGGAGGGGCGCGTACGCGATGTAGAGGATGCCCGTCCGCTCGCAGTACGGCACCACGTCGCGGAGGTCTTCCTGACTCGAGAGGTTCAGCTCGTTCTGCACGCTGGCGATGGGGGCTGCGGCGCGCGCCGCCTCGATCTCCTCGACGCCGACGTTGGAGAGCCCGATGCGGGCGATCTTGCCGGCCGTCCGCAGCTCCTCCAGCGCGCCGACGCTCTCCTCGATCGGCACGTCGGGATCGGGGGCGTGGAGCTGGTAGAGATCGATGCGCTCGACGCCGAGGCGGCGCAGGCTCCCCTCGCAGGCCGCCCGCAAGTGCTCCGGGTGCCCGTCGGGGACCCAGGCGCCATGCGGGCGCACGTAGCCCCCCTTGGTGGCCACGAAGGCATCACGCCCGCGCCGCAGCGCGCGCCCCAGCAGGCGCTCGTTGTGGTTCGGGCCGTAGGCGTCGGCCGTGTCGAAGAGGCGCACCCCGGCGTCATAGGCGGCGTGGATGGCACGTGTCGACTCGGCGTCGTCGATCGGGCGGAAAGCCTCCGACATCGGATAGCAGCCTAGCCCGATGGGAAAGCCGGGGAAGCCCGGGGGAACGGTCCGCGCGTGCAGCATGCGCCTTCTCTAGCGCGCCAGGGCCGCCCGCCCCTGCAGGGCGAACGCCAACGGGGTGATTCCGCGGCAGACGCCCACCACCGCCATGCGCTTCGGCTTCCACACGCCCATCGGCAAGGGCTACGACAAGGCCGTCGCCTACGCGGTGAAGCTTGGCTGCCGCACGATCCAGTTCTTCACCGGCAACCCGCGCGGCTTTCGCATCACCGATCCCAAGCCCGAGGCCTGGGCCGAGTTCGCCGCGCTGCGCCGGGAGAACGATCTGCTGCCCTGCGCCGTCCACACCTCGTACCTCATCAACCTCGCCGCCGAGAGAGAGGACCACCTGGCCGCATCCATGGCGCTGATCGCCCACGATCTGGCGCTTGCGGCCAGCGGCGACGTGGCGTACGTGAACACGCACCTGGGATCGTATGGCAACCGCGATCGCAAGGAGGGTCACCTACAGGTCTGCCGCGTGCTGAGCGAGCTGCTGGAGGATATCGAGCCCGGTGTCTTTCTGGTGATGGAGAACAGCGCCGGCGCCGGCAACCTCTGCGGCGGCACGCTCGAGGAGCTGGGCGGCTTCTTGCGCGAGGTGGACCATCCTCAATTGGCCGTCTGCCTGGACACGGCTCACGCGTGGGCCGCCGGATACGAGATCGACGGCGAACGTCAGGTCGCGGCGTTTCTCGACCAGGTCGAGGAGAGCATCGGGATCGACCGCGTGCGGATGTTCCACGTCAACGACACGCTGATTCCCTTGGGCGGCCAGCGCGATCGCCACCATCACATCGGCGAGGGGTTGATCGGGCTCGACGGCTTCGCCGCGCTGCTCACGCGTAAGGAGCTGCGCGAGAAGATCGCGATCCTCGAGACGCCCGGCGAGCGCGCCGAGGACGAGCGCAACGCGGACGTCGTCAAGCGGATCCTGGCGGGGAGCGCCGCGTAGCGGTGGGCGCAAGCCTCTCGCCGCGCGCGATCGTTCACGTCGACCTCGACGCCTTCTACGCGAGCGTCGCGCAGCGCGACGACCCTTCCCTGCGCGGCAAGCCCGTCGCGGTCTCCCGCAACGCGCGCCGCGCGGTGGTGTTGACGGCCTCCTACGAGGCGCGTCCTTTCGGCGTGCGCAGCGCGATGCCGCTCTATCAAGCGCTGGAGCGCTGTCCGCGGCTGGTGGTGGTGCCCCCTGACTTCGCGGCGTACAAAGGCGCCAGCGCCGCCGTCTTCGCCATCATCCGGGAGGCGGCGCGCGCCATCGAGCGCCTCTCGCTCGACGAGGCGTACCTGGATCTGGACGACGCGACGATCGACCAGGCCGTGCAGATCGCGCGCGCTCTCAAGGCCCGCGTGCGCGCGGAAACGGGGCTCACGCTCTCCGCCGGCGTGGCGAGCGGGAAGATGGTGGCCAAGATCGCCAGCGACGACGGCAAGCCCGACGGGCTGGTGGTGGTGCCCGCCGGGACCGAGGCGGCCTACCTCGCGGATAAGCCCGTGGCGCGCCTGTGGGGCGTCGGGCCGAAGACGGAGATCCGCCTGCGCGAGCTGGGCATCGAGCGGATCGCGCAGGTGGCCGAGCTCTCCGACGAGCGCGCGATCGCGCTCTTCGGCCGCGGCGGCATCGCCTTTCGCGATCTGGCTCTGGGGATCGACGACCGCCCCGTGATCGAGGACGACGAAGTGCGCTCGATCTCCAGCGAGGAGACGTTCGAGCACGACGAGCGCTCGCTGGAGGCGCTGCTGCGCGTGGTGCGCGCGCAGGCCGACGAGCTGGAGGAGCGCCTGCGCAAGCACGAGCTGCGCGCGTTCACCGTGGGCGTGAAGGTCAAGCTCTCCGACTTCAGCGTGCTCGGTCGTCAGACCACGCTCGCGCAGCCGACGGATCGCGCCGCCGTGGTCTACGGCGCCGCGGCGTTCTGCCTCAAGCGCGCCGCGTTGGACGGGCGCGCCGTGCGCTTGATCGGAACGCGCGTTGCGGGGTTGGTGGAGCGCCCGCCCGAGCAGATCTCGCTCTTCGGGAAAGCCTGAACTACGCTCAGACCTTCCCGATGCGCTCGTCTCGTCACACGTGGTCCGTCGACCAGAACGAGTCGGCGGAGGCGTGCAGGAGATCGTTCCCGTGCTGCTGCCAGAGGCTCTGCGCCAGGCGCGAGAGCGGCACGATCATCGCCACGGCGCTGGAGCGGCGTTTGACGCTGCCGCGCGGGAGCACGCTGCGCGCGGGCTCGGGCGGGAGCCAGCCCGTCACCTTGCCGAGATCGCCGATGGCGGCGGAGAGCAGCGGCGGCAAGAGCTCGTCGCTGCCTTCGAGCGCACCCATCTCGTCGAGGACGTAGGCGTCGCGCCGCGGCTGGCGCCAGCCCTTCACGTATGCGCGCACCGTGCGCCCGTCGCGAGCCACCAGATGCACCGGTTGGGCGAAGCGGTTGGCGGGCGAGGCCTCGTCCTGCCGCTCGCGCAGGCGGATCGCATCCCAGACGATCGGCGTGCGCACCAGCGCC
The DNA here is from genome assembly GCA_035533275.1 of Candidatus Dormiibacterota bacterium. GTDB lineage: Bacteria > Vulcanimicrobiota > Vulcanimicrobiia > Vulcanimicrobiales > SCRA01 > SCRA01. The sequence continues at coordinate 33,733 of DATLUD010000004.1, forward strand.
AGCGAGCGCCGTGCCACGCCGGCGTCATAGCATTTGCGCACGCCGGCGAGATCGCTCTCCTCCATCGCGGAGATCGCGACGCGGCCGCGCGCGAGCGACGAGGCGCGCACGGTGAAGCTGCGCGAGGGAAGCGCAAGGAACCCGAGGCGCTCGTAGAACGCGGGGTGGATGTCGGTGAAGAGGAAGGCCAGGTCCGTGCCCTCGGCGCGCTCGCGGTCGAGGAAGGCGCCGAGCATGAGCGAGGCGAGGCCGCGGCGCCGCCCGGCCGGGAGCGTGAAGACGGCTCCGATGCCCACGGCCCGCAGTCGCTTCCCGCCCCACATCGCCTCGCGCCCGTAGCGCTTGAAGCAGCTTTGCACCGTGCCGCTTTCGTCGCGCACGCCGAGGAAGCCGAAGTGCCGGCGGCCGTACGAGGTGGACTCGAGATCCCGCAAGTCGGCGACGTACTGTTCGTACGGACGCTGGTCACCCCAGAGCTTGAACGTTTCGGGGAGCACTTGCTCGGCGATCTCGTGCGGTTGCAGCTGCTCCACGCGGACCAACTCCTCGGGTCTGGGCAACGGATTCATCTTGCCAGAGTGCGCGTCGGCTCCCGCGGAACCCTCCGCCCTCAGTCCGGGCGCCACGTCTCCGTCACGTCGTGCGCGCCGCCGTCGCGCGAGGCGCGCAGCTCCTCGAGGAACTCGGGGTTGCGCAGCGCGCGCGTGGCACGGCCGTATGCGGTCACGTAGAGGAGCGAGCGAGCGCGCGCCGTCACCGATTCGAAGAGGAACCGTTCGCGCGCATAGTACTTCGCGGCCAGGCGCTGCCGCACCGAGTACCACGCGAACTTCGCCGTCTCCGGACCCCCGCCGTCCGCGACGTTCTCGCGCGGCACCACGCCGAGGCGCGGGCTGAAGTAGAAGCTCGGCGGCGAGTAGTAGCGCGGGAACGACCGCGCGTGAGCGCCCACCACGAAGACGGCCTCGAACTCGTGGCCGTATGCCTCCTCTGCCGCCACGAGCACGACGGCGTCGCTTTCGAGCGGAAGGTCGTGCGGCAGCGCGACGTCGCGCCGGGCGAGGTCGTCGGCCGCCGCGAGGAAGTCCGCGAGCCGAGCCGCGGGGAGATCGACCGCGGCGGCGCCGGCTTGAACGAGCAGACGCTCGAGCTGGCGTCGGCCATGGCGCCGCGGAGCGGTGGGCAAGCCGTCGAGCCACGCGAGGTAGCCGCTCTCGTCGGCGACCTGAACGAGCAGCTGGTCGAGAGCCACGCGCTGGGCGGCGTCGCGCCATCTCGGGAACGCCTCGCGCAACGCGCGCAGGCGGAGGCGCGCGCCTTCACCGAGATCGTCGTCGACCAGGCCCTCGAGCACGTTGCATGCGAGGGTCTCGCGGCGCTCGCGGCGCGCGGCGCCGCGCTCGGTCGCGGCCACCTCCTCGAAGAGCGCGACCTGGGGACCCGGCGGAGGGGAGCAGAGACGGTGCAGGCTGCGATCGGAGAGGCCCACCACCGGGGTTTGCAGGGCGCGCAGCAGGCGCACGTGGTCGCCGGGGTTCGCGGCCGCGCCCGCGAGGGCCAAGACGTCGAGCACCACGGGATCGTCGAAGAGGCTCGCGCTCCCCAGGTGCTGGAACGGCACGTTCCGCCGAGCGAGCTCGCCCTGCACCTCTGCGGTCCCGCGCAGCTCACGCGCGATCACGGCGATCTCACCGGGCGGGATCCCGCGGTCGCGGGTCAGGCGCGCGATCTCGGTGGCCACGAAGCGCGCCTCGCCGGCGGCGTCGGCCGCGCGATAGAGCGTGGCCGGGGCGCGCCGCGCCGCGCGGTGGCTTGTCGTGAGGCGAACCTCGAGGACGGTTGCCGTTGACTCGTCCGTCTCGAGCACGGATGCCTGAGCGGCCAGCGTCACCCCGCGCAGATCGTCGCCGTAGAGCGCGCGCAGGAGGTCCAGCTCGCGCGGGCGGCAAGCGTGGGCATCGTCCACCACGCAGAGCGGGTGCGCGCGGCGGTGGGCCTCCACGGACTCCGGGCGCGCGCGCAGGCATGCGGCCAGCGCGCCGTAGAGCGCGACGCCGGTGCGCCCCTCCCGCGCGGCGAGGGCGTCGAGGAAGTCGCGATAGAGCCGAGCGATTGCCGCGGCCAGGTCCAGCTCGCGGCGGCGCTGGACCTCGAGCGTGGCGGCGTCGAGCGTTAGCGAGGCACGCTGGCGGTCGGTGAGGCCTTCTCCGCGCGCAAACGCGCCTAGACCCTCCGCGTCGACGCCGCCGTAGAAGGCGCCGGCTCCGCGGAGGGCCCCCTCGAGAAACGCGTCGGGATCGACGCCGGCTTCGTGGAGCTTGACGATCAACTCGAATGCGTCGCCGCGGAAGCGCTCGGGCCAGGCGAGCCCGGGGAGCTCCGGATCGATCTCGCCGCGCTCCAGATCGGGCCAGCTCAAGGCGAAGAGCGGTTCGATGCAGCGCTCGAAGAGGCGCTCGGCCTCCACGCGGGCGAGCGGCGTTGCCGCGGTCTCGACGGAGAGATCGAGGTTCGGCGCGTGCGCGGCGGCGAGTCCTCGGGCGAAGTCGTCGAAGCGGTCGACGCGCACCCCCGCCGCTCCCAGCTCGCGCACGCGCCGCGCGAGGCGCCGGCGCGCGGCTTCGCCATGCGCCAGGACCAGGACGCTCACCTCCAGCGCTCCGGCGCGCGCGATGCGGCGCGCCAGCGCTTCGCTCTTGCCGCTGCCCGTGGCGCCGATCACCATGACCGCGGCGTCGAGCGGCGCCTCGACGGCGGCCCGCTGCGCCTCGTCGAGACCGGCGAGCGGCACGGTGCCCGCTTGCCCCGGTACCCTCATCGCGCGAACTCGCCTGCGGCGGGAGCGGGGCGCTCGCGGCAGGCCCCGGCATAGACGCAGTAGTCGCACGGCGGATCGCCGCCGATCTCGTAGCGGGCGATGCCGGTTACGCTGATGCGCGCGCAGAGATCGACCATCAGCCGGCGGCTCTCCTCCAGCTCGCGCTCCGTGACCACGCCCGCCTTCGCGCGGTGATCCACGCGGCGCGGGCTCTCCGCGGCCACGCGGACCTCCAGCGGCTCCACCGGCAAGCGCGGGTCCTTGAGCTGGATCAGCGCCAGGCTGGCCACGCGGTCACCCGCCGCGCGCCGCGCCCAGTAGTAGAACGGCAGCTGAAAGTCCTGGCCGGCGCGCACCTTCGCGCGATAGGCGTGGGCGCTCTCCGGAACGCTGCCGGTCTTGTAGTCGACGATGGTGACCTCGCCGGTGACCAGCGAGCGGTCGAGGCGGTCGATGTATCCGACGAACGCGAAGCCGTCGAGATCGAGCAGCTGGCGCTCCTCGTTGGAGACGACCTCAAACGGCTCGCGCCGCGCCCGCTCGACGAGCCAGCGCACGTAGCGGCGCGCCACGCGGCGCGCTTTGCGCCGCCCCAATTCGGCCTGCACCGGCCACGTGAACTCCGCGGCGCTCGCGCGGAAGACGTCGTCGATCAGCGTGACCAGGCGCAGTTCCATGACGCCGGGATCGCCCTCGTGGGGGCGCCCGTACTCCTGGTGGAAGCGCTCGAGCGCGCGGTGCACCAGCGTGCCGTAGAGCGTGAAGTACGTTCCCTCGTCCTCGACGGCATCGCAAAGATAGCGGAACAAGTACTGGCGCGGGCAGTTCGCGTACGTGTTGAGCTGCGAAGCGCTGAAGTACGGACGCGAGGCCGCGAAAGGCTCCGCCGGATCGGGAGGGGCGCCGGAGAGGATGCCCGGCGACGGGCGCTCCGGCAGATGCGCCGGCGGGCGCCGCGAGTGCGAACGATGAGACTCCACGCTCTAAGGGTTCTCCCGAATGGCCGCGAATCCCAGGAGCATGCGCAAGATCGTCGTGGGGATGACCGGTGCCAGCGGGAGCCTGCTGGCGATTCGCACGCTGGAGGCGCTGCGCGAGGCGCCCGACGTCGAGACGCATCTCGTGATGAGCCGCGAAGCGCGGCGGACGCTGGAGCTCGAGGTGCCCGGGACGCAGCCGGAGGACGTGGAGCGTCTGGCCGACGTCGTGTACCGGGTGGACGACTTGGCGGCCTCGATCTCGAGCGGCTCGTTCCTCACGTCGGGCATGATCGTGGTGCCCTGCTCGATGAAGACGGCATCGGCCGTGGCCAACTCCTACAACGACAACTTGCTGGCGCGCGCCGCGGACGTCACGCTCAAGGAGCGGCGGCCGCTCGTGCTGGTGGTGCGCGAGACGCCGCTCCACCTGGGCCACCTGCGCACGCTCACGCAGCTGGCGGAGATCGGGGCCATCATCCTGCCGCCGATCGTCGGCTTCTACACGCGGCCGCGGAGCATCGACGACGTGGTCAATCACACGGTTGGCAAGGCGCTCGACCAGCTGGGCGTGGAGCACCGCCTCTTTCCGCGCTGGACCGGGAACCCCTGACCCCGAAGGGACCGAGGCAGGGTGGCCTCCCGCCAGGGCCGAAGGCGCGAGCCTCGGGCGCCAAGGTGCGCTCGGCCGTTCGCTCCAGGAGGTCTCTGCTTGCGATCCTATGGACTAGCGCTTGGTGGTTTCGTGCTCGCGGCTGCGCTGGCGGCTTGCGGAGGCGGTACGACGGTGACGGCCCCGCCGACGCCCGCACCTTCGGCGAGCCCGACGGCGACGCCGACCGGCTACAACGAGTACACGATCACGACGCCCAACAGCGTGCCGTACGGCATCGCCGCAGGCGCCGACGGCAACCTCTGGTTCACGGAGAACGCCGGGAACAAGATCGGGCGCATCAGCACCGCGGGCGCGATCACCGAGTTCCCCATCCCGACCGCGAGCAGCGCGCCGTACGGCATCGCCGCCGGGCCGCCGGCCGACGGCAACCTCTGGTTCACGGAGAGCGCGACCGACAAGATCGGTAAGATCACCACCGCGGGCGTGGTCACCGAGTACCCCGTGACGACGGCCAACGCGGGTCCGTGGGCGATCGCGGCGGGTCCCGACGGGAACCTCTGGTTCACGGAATACGACGCCGACCAGATCGGCAAGATCACGACGTCGGGCCAGGTGACCGAGTTCAAGATCCCGACGGCCAACGCGTTCCCCACGAGCATCACCGCCGGTCCGGACGGCAACCTGTGGTTCACGGAGTCGCAGGCCAGCAAGATC
>DATLUD010000005.1:0-7232 GCA_035533275.1 Candidatus Dormiibacterota bacterium
CGGAGACGCAGGCGGGCGCCAGGAGCTTCCTCGCTGGGAAGGAAAGGGGGCGCCCCGTGATCGAGACGCGTCGCTACCGGCAGTTGCTCCTCGCCGTCATGTGCTTGGGCCTCTTGGCGGCGCTCGCCGTGGCCGCCTGGCGGGTGAGGGCGGAGCACCGCGCGAGCCACGTCGAGATCGCGATGGACGCGCAAGACTTCCTCAGCTTCGCCCACGCCTACGGCTACAATCCCGAATCGTTTCTCGTGGCGTTGCGCCGCGTCGGCCTGACCTCGCTGGCGGTTACCGAGGAGCTGGGCGGAAACGTCAACGGTTCGGGGCACGGCGTCGTCTTCTCGGGGCAGCAGCTCCTGGACCGGGCCCGCCTCTCCCCCGTGACCGACCCCGGCTTCGCGGGGCTGCTGCGCGCCGGCCGCGTCCAGCGCGATTGGGTCTATGTCGAGGCCTTCGACCGCGCGACCTACGAGCGTTACCTGGGGGCGCTCCGGCGCTACTTCCAGCCGCGCGACGTGGTCGTGCTGCGGGCGGAACCTCCCTACGTCGTGGGCGCCCGCACGGATCTGGACTACTTCGACAACCTCGCCCTAGGGCTGCCCGGCGATCAGCTCGCGCTTGCGCGCAAGCTCCACCTGCTGCTGATCCCGCGCGTGCAGAACGACGAGCGCTTCTCCCCCGCGGCGATCGACGCCGTCTTCGACGGCTTCATGCGCCACGAGCGCGTCTCCACGGTGATCTTCTTCGGCTTGCGCAACGAGGTGCTGGGCTATCCCGATCAGCTCGACGCCACGGCCGAGGCGTTCAAGCGCACACACGTCAACTTCGGCACCATCGAGGTCTACTCGCGGGACCAGGTCCAGAAGGGGAACCTGGGCTTGGCGCGCCTGATCCCCAACCAGGTGGTCCGCGTCCAGGCGATCGCCAAGCTCGAGTTGGACAAGCTCCAGCTCCCGACGGTCGTCTCCCGGTTCGCGCTGGGGGCTCGCGAGCGCAACGTGCGCGTGATCTACCTGCGGCCGTATCAGCACGGCTTCGACGGGCGCACCATCGAGGCCACGAACGTGGAGATGGTCTCCGAGATCAAGGAGGCGCTCCAGCGCGACGGCCTGACCACGGGGCGCGCGACGCCGTTTCCGCACCTGCGCTTCCCATTCGCCTTGCTGATGGTGGCGGCGCTGGCCGTGCCGGGCGGCTTCCTTCTGCTCATCGAGTTCCTGCGTGACGGATTCCGCCCGCCGGCACCCGGCGAGCGCATCCCCGTGGCCGTGGCGCGCTGGGCGCTCGCGCTGTTCGCGGCGACCGTCGTTCTGATGGCGGGCACGGCGGCCATCCATCACGATCTCGTGGGGCGCAAGCTCGCGGCGCTGGCCGGCGGACTCACGTTCGCGACGCTGGGCTTCACCACGCTGGCGCGCACGTTCCGCGAGCCATCGCCGGCGGCCACGGGGGCGGCCCTCCTCGCCGGCGTCCGAGCCGCGCTGGTGGCGCTGGGCGTGGCCCTGCTCGGCGCGTTGGTCATCGTGGGCCTGCTCTCCCATCCGCTCTTCATGACGGAGGTCGAGGCGTTCTCGGGCGTCAAGCTCCTCCTCTTGGTGGTGCCGCTGGCGGCGCTGGCCATCGCGCTCTACTCACCGGCCTTCGGCGAGCCGCTGACGCTGAGCAGCCTCGACGCCCCCGTGCGCGCATGGCAGCTGCTGGCCGGCGTGGTGATCGTGGCGCTCGGCGCGCTGATCCTCATGCGCTCGGGCAACCAGAGCGACATCGGTCCGAGCGCCCTCGAGACGCACCTGCGCTCCGGCCTCACGCACTTCTTGGTCGTGCGCCCGCGCTTCAAGGAGTTCGTGATCGGCTGGCCGTCCATCGTGCTGGCCGCCGCCCTGCTGCCCGCCCACCGCCGCTGGGTCTCCTGGCTGCTGGCACTGGGGGCCGGCGTGGGCATGGGCGACGTCGTCGACACCTTCTCCCATCTGCACACCGCGCTCTGGGTCGGTGGGCTGCGCATCGTCAACGGCCTGGTCCTGGGGCTCGTCATCGGCCTCGTGGTCGCGTGGCTCTACCGCCGCGTCGCCGGGGCGACGGCGCGGGTTGAGTGAGGGTCCTGCTCTCGGGCTACTACGGCTTCGGGAATCTGGGCGACGAGGCGCTCCTGGGAGAGATCTCCCGTGGTCTGCGCGGCCGCTTTCCGGGCGTGGAGATCGCCGCGCTCTCGGCCGATCCCGCCGGCACCGCGCAGGAGTACGGGATCGAGGCCGCGCCGCGCTGGGATCTGGGGATGGTGCGGCGCGAGATCGCCCGGGCCGACGTCTTCCTCTCGGGCGGCGGCGGCTTGCTCCAAAACGCCACCAGCCTCAAGAGCCTGCTCTACTATGCGGGCTTGGTGCGCCAGGCGGTCCGGGCGCAAAAAGTGGTGGGGATCTTCGCCCAGTCGATCGGCCCGCTCGACTTTTGGGGGCGCGGGATCGTGCGGGAGTTTTGCAAGGGCGTCGCCTTCGCGACCGTGCGCGACGAGGCGAGCCGCACGCTGCTGGCGGGGCTGCTTCCCGGCGTGCCGGTGACGCGAACGGCCGACCCGGTCTTCCTGTACGATCTCCCGGAGAGCGACGGTGAGCAGGCGCTGGCGCGCGAGGGCCTAGGCCCCGAGGTGCAGCCGCTGGTGATCGTCTGCGTGCGCAAGACCTCAGGGCAGAGCGAGGTGACGCGGCGCATCGCCGCGGCCGTGGACGCGCTGGCCGAACGAGGGGCCAAGGTCGCCTTCTTGCCCTTCCAGCCGCCGGAGGATGCCGAGGCCTCGACGGAGGTCATCCGCAAGTGCCGCTCCACCCCGACGCTGCTCCCCGCCGGCAACCTGGCAAGCGTGGCGCGCGCCATCGCCTCGGCGCGCGCGGTCATCGGAGTGCGTCTCCACTCCGTCATCCTCGCGGCGCGCTTCGGCGTGCCGTTCGTCGCCGTGGGATACGATCCAAAGGTGCAGGCGCTCTTACGCTTGCTCGAATACCCGCTCCCGGCCTTGTGGGAGCACGGCGCGCGCAAGGCCGATGGCGAGGATTCCGCAACGCTCGCGCTGCGGCTGTGGAACGAGCGCGACGCGCTCGCGTCGCACTTGCGCGCGCGGCTTCCGGAGATGCAGCGCGCCGCGCGAGAAAACTTCGAGATCTTGGCGCGTTACGTGTAGGTAGGCACGGCGTTCGACCGAACACTCCATACATGGCGCAACTCTTGCGCGGTTCCCTGTGGATCGGCCGGTTTCTCGGCGTTCGCGTCGGCATTCATCCGTCGTGGCTGCCCATCTTCGCGCTCGTGGTCTGGGCCATCGCCGGCTCGTTCTCCGATCTCGACGCGGCGAACGCGCTGCTGCTCGCCACGGTGACCGCGCTGGCGTTCTTCGCCAGCGTGGTGATCCACGAGTTCGCGCACGCGTTGGTCGCGCGGCGCTACGGCGTCGGCACGCTGGCCATCCGGCTCTTTCTCTTCGGCGGCGTGGCCACCATCGCGAGCGAGCCGCCCACGCCGGGCGCCGAGGCGGCGATCGCGGTGGCGGGACCGCTGTGCAGCCTGGTGCTTGCGGCGCTCTGCGGTGCCGGCGTCGAGGCGCTGCGCGCCTTCGGCGGCGAGCCGCACGCCGCGCTCGTGCTGATCTCGCTCGCCGCGGCCAATGCCTTCCTGGCCCTCTTCAATCTCTTGCCGGCCTTCCCGATGGACGGCGGGCGCCTGCTGCGCGCCTTGCTCTGGCATCTGGGCGGCGACCGCCGAGCGGCCACGCGGCTCGCGTCGGTGGTGGGCTTGAGTCTGGCTGCCGTGTTGGGGCTGGCCGGCGTGGGCCTGGCGTGGCGCACCCATCAGTGGGAGTCGCTGTGGTACGTCGCGCTGGCGGGCTTCGTCTCCGTGGCGGCGATGCACAGCTATCAGGAAGCCCGCCGCGGCGGCGTCGTCGCCGAATGCCCTCCTGCCGGGGGGAGCGAGGGCGCGCGATAGCGTAAGCGTGCCGCCTGATGGCGACCGAAGCGACGAAGAAGCCCGACTACCGAGGAACCCTCAACCTTCCGCAGACGGACTTTCCGATGAAGGCGGATCTGCCGCAGCGCGAGCCGGCGCGCATGGCGTGGTGGGCGGAGCATCGCGTCTACGAGCGCCGCCTGGAGGCCAACGCGGGAGCCGCGCCGTGGATTCTCCACGACGGCCCGCCCTATGCCAACGGCGGCCTCCACATGGGCCACTTCCTCAATAAGGTCCTCAAGGACATCTTCGTCAAGGTCAACCTGCTCGACGGCAAGGCGTCACGCTTCGTCCCCGGCTGGGACATGCACGGCCTGCCGATCGAGATGGAGACGCTCAAGCATCTGGGCGTCCACTTCCGCAACGTTCCGGCTCCCGAGCTGCGCGAGAAGTGCCGCGAGCGCGCCCTCCACTGGCTGGGCGTCCAGCGCGACCTCTTCATGCGCATGGGCTGCTTCGGGTTCTGGGAGACGCCGTACCGCACGATCGACCCGGAGTTCGAGGCGACGATCGTCGAGGCGCTCGCGGAGCTGGCGCAGCAGGGTTACCTCTACAAGGGCTTGCGCCCGACCTATTGGTGCCCCACCGACGAGACGGCGCTCGCCGAGGCCGAGATCGAGTATCGCGACCACACCTCGCCATCGGTCTATGTGCGCTTCCCCGCCGGCGGCGAGGAGCGCGCCGGCCTGCTCGCGCGCTTCGCGGGCGGGGCGGCCGAGGCGGGCGACCTGCCCCTGGCGGTGATGTGCTGGACGACGACGCCGTGGTCGCTCCCCGGCACCGTCGGCGTCGCCCTCAACCCCGAGGCGGAGTACGGGCTCTTCCGCGTGCACCACCCCGACGGGCGCCGCGAGCTGCTGGTCTTCGCCACGGCCCTGCTCGACGACGTGCTCTCGCGCGTTCCCGGCACCAGCGGCGAGACGCTGGCCACCGCTCCCGGCGGCACGCTGGTGGGCGGCACCCTCCGCCATCCGTTCATGGCGCACCCCGTGCGCCTGGTGGACGCGCCCTACGTGGAGCTGGGCACCGGGACGGGCGCCGTGACCACGGCTCCCGGCCACGGACCCGAGGACTTCGAGACGGGCGTGCGCTGCGGTCTCCCCATCGTGACCCCGGTCGACGAGCGCGGCGACTTCACTGCGGAGGCGGGGCCTTTCACCGGCCTCAACGTGCTGCGCGACGCCAACCAGCGGATCATCGAGCACATGCGCGAAAGCGGCACGCTCTTCGCGCGGATGGACTACGCGCACAGTTACGCCCATTGCTGGCGCTGCAAGAACCCCGTGATCTACCGCGCCACCTCTCAGTGGTTCATGGCGCTCGACGTCAACCATCTGCGCAAGCGCACCACCGAAAAGATCGCGGAGGTGGAGTGGCACCCGGCGTGGGGCGAGGAGCGCATGCGCCAGATGATCGAGAACCATCCGGACTGGTGCCTCTCCCGCCAACGGACGTGGGGAACGCCGATCCCGGCGTTCGACTGCCAGGATTGCGGCATGGCGATCTTGGACGCGCGCGTGGCGCGCCACGTGGCGGCCCTCTTCCGCGAGCACGGCGCGACGATCTGGTGGACGCGCGAGGCGGGTGAGCTGCTGCCCGCCGACTTCCGCTGTCCCCAGTGCGGCTCCGCGCAGCTGAAGAAAGAGATGAACATCGTCGACATCTGGTTCGAGTCCGGCGTCACGCACCTGGCGGTGCTTGGAACGCCGGAGCTCCCGTGGCCGGCGGATCTCTACCTCGAGGGCAGCGATCAGTACCGCGGGTGGTTTCGCAGCAACCTCATCACGGCGATGGCGATCAAGGGGGCGCCGCCGTACCGCGCGATCGTCTCGACGGGCTGGGTCGTCGATCCCGAGGGGCGCGCCATGCACAAGTCGGCCGGCAACTACATCGCCGCCGACGACGCCATGGGCTCCTACGGCGCCGACGTGATGCGGCTGTGGGTCGCCTCCGTGGACTACGAGGCCGACGTGCGCGTCGGCAGCTCGATCCTCGCCAACGTCGGCGAGGTCTACCGCAACCTGCGCAACCGCATGCGCTTCATCCTGGGCAACCTCTACGACTTCACCCCGGAGCACATCATCCCGCCCGAGCGGCTGCGCCCGATCGACCGGCTGGCGGTCGCCGCGGCCGACGCGCTGGCCGAACGCTGCGCGCGCGCCTATCGCGAGTTCCGTCTGCACGACGTCTATCTGGCGCTCTCCGACTTCGTCAACGACGATCTCTCCGCGTTCTATCTCGACGCGCTGAAGGACCGGCTCTACTCTAACGCGGCGGGCTCGCAGGGGCGGCGCAGCGCGCAGACCGCGCTCTGGCACATCGCCGAGACGCTGCTCGGGCTCTACGCTCCCGTGCTCTCGTTCACGGCCGAGGAGGCCTGGCAGAGCGTCCCCGCATCCTTGCGCGGCGAGCGCGACTCCGTCTTCTTCCTCGACCTCGAGGAGCCGCACGAGGCCTCGTCGGAGGCGGCGCGCGGCCTCTGGGACCGGCTCAAGGCCCTGCGCGCGGAGGTCAAGGCGCAGACCGCCGTGGAGGGCAGAGACTACGAGCTGCGCGCCACCGTGACCACCGGTGCCGCCGACGCCGCGGCCCTCGCGGCGCTAGGCGACGACCTGCGCGAGGCGCTGGTCGTCTCGGCGTGCGCGCTCGAAGCCGCTGAGGGCGAGGGCGTGCGCTTGTCGCTCGAGCGCGCCGGGGGCGCGAAGTGCGCGCGCTGCTGGAAGTACCTGGAGCTCGGGACCGATCCGGCGCATCCGCTGATCTGCGCCCCGTGCGCCGAGGTGGTGCGCTCGCTCGCGTAACTGCTTGCGGCGCATGCGGCTGTCGATGGCGCATGCGTACCGCTCGCGCTTGCACCCACTCACCCCCACCATCTACGTGAACGTCGTATGCACGAAGCAGCGCGCGGGTTTGCGTGCGTGATGTGCGGCGGGCTCGGCGCCGATCTGTGAGGGGCGGGGCGGGGTTCTACCCATGAGCGGGGCCTCTGAGGCGCGCCCGGAGGCACGATGCCGAGAGGGCGCGCGAAGGGAGTAGCGATGTCACATGGAGGTGACATCGCGCGCGTCCCCGCGGTGGGTAGGACCCCGCTCCGCCTCGAGACGTGCGATCCTATCGCGCTTCCGAGACGTTTCGGCGATACTTGACGTTCACGTAGACCAGCATCACCAGTCCGATGATGAGCTGAGGCACGGACATGAGCTGTCCGCCCGTGAGCCCCAAGAACGTGAAGCCCGGCTCGC
>DATLUD010000006.1:0-7048 GCA_035533275.1 Candidatus Dormiibacterota bacterium
GCCATCGAGACGACGTCGTTCATCGACGCCGTCTCGCGCGACCGCCCCGTCCTCGTGACGCCGGAGCAGGCGCGTGCCGTGATGGAGGTCTATACGGCGGCGGATCTCTCGGCGGAGCGCAACGAGCCGATCACCCTGCCGTTGCGACCGTCGATCGCGCAAGAAGCCATCCTAAGCGGAACGACTCGTTGACGCCATCGTCTGAAGGGAGGCCCGGAATGTCGAATCGCTCGAAGTTCCTGTTCGGCGCGGCCGCGACGTGTGCCACGATCGGAGTCGTGCGCCGTCCCGCTCGTGCCGCGCAATTCGTCTACAAGTATGCCATCGACACGCCGATCGGGCATCCGATCACGGAGCGCGCCAAGGAGATGGCCAAGGCGATCGAGCGGGACACGGGGGGACGCTTCGTCTTGCAGGTCTTCCCCGGCTCAGTCCTCGGAGGTGCCCCCGCGATGATCGCGGAGGTCCAGTCGGGGGCCGTGCAGATGACCGCGGAAACGGGAGGTCTGATGTCGGCCGTCGTGCCGACGGCGGCGATCGAGAGCGTCCCGTTCGCCTGGAAGAGCTCACAGCAGGTCTACGAGGCGCTCGACGGTGAGCTGGGTGCGTACGTTCGTCGTGAGATGATGGATAAGGCCGGCGTCCACGTGTTTGCGCACGTAATGGAGAACGGCTTCCGCGAGATCACGATGAGCACCCATCCGATCCGAAACGCGAAGGACCTCGAAGGCGTCAAGCTGCGCACACCCGATGCCACGCTGTGGATCGACACCTTCCACGCGCTCGGCGCGTCGCCGGTCTCGACAACCCTCGCGGAGGCATATACGGCGCTGCAAACGCACGTCGTCGACGGACAGGAGAATCCGTACGGGCTGATCGAGCTGCAGCGCTTCTACGAGGTTCAGAAGTATCTGAGCGTCACGAACCATATGTGGGCCGGGTACTGGATCATTATGAACGCGGATGCGTGGAAGGCGTTGCCGCCGGACATTCAAAAGGTCGTCGACCGGCATGTCAAGACGTACGCGCTCGAGGAGCGGCGGGACAATTATCTCCTCAACCAGTCCTTGGCGAACAAGCTCCAACAGCAGGGCATGGTCATGAACGTCGCGGATACGGCGAGCTTCAAGAGGCGCTTGGCGTCGTTCTACCCGGAACTGAAGAAGAAGTTTGGGCCGGCGGGGTGGAGTCTGCTGGAGAAGTACGCCGGCAAGCTCGGTTGAACGGCGTTCTCGAAGAGGCGCTTCCCGTCGACGCGACGGGGGCGCTACAGCGACTCGAGCGGACCCTCGCGTGGATCACGGAGGTCCCCGCGGCCGCTATCGTCGTTGCGGAAGTGGTCATCCTCCTCCTGGGCGTGGTCTCGAGATACGTGTTCGATCACCCGTTCGTCTGGACCGACGAGCTGGCGGAGACGCTCTTCATCTGGTTGGGCATGCTGGGATCCGTGATCGCTTTGCGCCGGAGGGAGCATATGGGCCTCAGCACGCTCGTATCGCGGGCGCCGCCGCGCATCAGCGGCTTCCTGCAGACGCTGGCCCAGGTGATCGCGTCGATCTTTCTCCTGGAGATCGTCGCCCCCGCTGAGCGGTTTACGGTCGCGCAGAACTCAACGCTGACGCCCGCGCTGCAAATGCACGCGTCATGGCGGGTGGCGGCGATCTTGGTTGGTGCAGTCCTGATGCTGGTGGTATCGGTGACGCGCCTGGCAAGCCAGGCGGAGCGCAAGCACCTCCTGGGGGCGTTGGGCCTGGTAGGAGTGGTCGCTGCCGTCTTGTGGGCGGCAAAGCCGGCGTTGCTGGCGATGGGGAACACCAACCTCGCGGTTTTCTTCGTGGGCATGGTAGCCGTCTGCGTAGCCGTCAGCGTTCCCATTGCCTTCAGCTTCGGGCTCGCAACGCTCTCGTATCTCATGCTGACGACGACGGTTCCGCTTTCCATCGTGGTGGGGCGCATGAGCGCGGGGATGTCGGGCCTCGTGCTGCTGGCGATCCCCCTCTTCGTGCTGCTGGGCTACCTGATGGAGATGACCGGGATCGCGCGCGTCATCGTCGAGTTCCTGAGTGCTTTGGTCGGGCACGTTCGCGGCGGCCTCGGGTATACGTTGCTCGGCGCGATGTACCTCGTCTCGGGGATCTCCGGATCGAAGACCGCTGACATGGCGGCCGTCGCCCCGGTACTCTTTCCTGAGATGAAGCGCCGCGGCACCCCGCCGGGAGAACTCATCGCGATGCTCTCGGCGTCGGGAGCGATGGCCGAAACGATACCGCCAAGCCTGGTGCTGATCATCATCGGCGCGGTCACCGGCACGTCGATAGCCGCTCTCTTCACGGGCGGCCTGCTCCCAGCCGCGGTTGCGGCCGGGGCGCTGGTGGTTGTCGTCTTCCTGCGGTCGCGCCATGACCGCACCGAGCTTGCGGCGCGGCCGTCGGCGGCGGTTGTCTTCAAGACCTTTGTCGCGGCGATTCCCGGCCTGGTGTTGCCGTTCTTGATCCGCGCCGCCGTTCTCGGCGGCGTCGCGACCGCCACCGAGGTCTCCACCGTTGGAATCATCTATACGGTGCTCGTCGGCCTGGTCATGTATCGGCAATTCGACTGGAAACGGCTCTATCCGATACTCGTCGAGACGGCTTCGCTGTCGGGAGCGATCCTGATCATCATCGGGACCGCAACGGCCATGGGATGGGCGCTCGCGCAATCCGGCTTCTCGCAGCAGCTCGCTGATACGATGGCTCACGTCCCGGGCGGACGTGCCGGCTTTCTCGGGATCTCGATCATCGCGTTCGCTATCCTTGGCAGCGTGTTGGAGGGCATTCCGGCGATCGTGCTCTTCGGCCCGCTGCTCTTCCCAATCGCGCATTCGTTAGGGATCAGTGAAGTGCAATATGCGATGGTCGCGATCCTCGCCATGGGACTCGGCTTGTTCGGACCTCCATTTGGTATTGGGTTCTTCTCGGCGTGCGCGGTTGGGAAGGTCTCGCCGGACGAGTCGATGGGACGCATCGTCCCATACCTCTTCGCGCTGCTGATCGCGCTGATCGTCGTCGCGGCAGTCCCCTGGCTTTCGACCGGCTTCATTGGCGCGCCGCGTTAGTCGTACGACGAAGTACACTTGGACCGGCGGCATCAGGGACAGCTCGGAAGCTCCAAGCGGCGAGCCCCAGGCTGAAGGCGAGCACCGGAGGCGCCTGGAATAACGTTTCTGCAACGAGTTCGCGCTAGAATGAGCTCTATGGCCGATGTGATCGAGGTTCGGACGCTCGGCGACTTCTCGGTTCGTTGGGCGGGTACCCTCGTTCTGAGCCCGGCCGCTGCCGATCGCCGGTCGACGGCGCTCTTCAAGGCGCTCTTGCGCAGGCCCGGCTATCGCTGCTCGGCCGAGACCCTCGCCGACGAGTTCTGGCCGGACTCCTCGGGCAAGGCCGCGCGCACGAATCTGCGCGTCCGGCTGCACGAATTGCGCGGCGCGTTCCACATCGGTGCCGAGCGCGGCGGCCTGCGCGACCCGGTTCGCCTCGAGCGCGGCATGCTCTTCATCGATCCCGAATACGGTCCGCGGGTCGATGCGGTCGAATTCGAGCGAGACGCCCTGGCGCTGCTCGACCTGAGTCTTTCCCCTCCCGCGTTCGCGCGCCGCGCGGCACCGCTCTTGGAGCGCTACGGCGGCGATTACTTGCCCGGTGACGACGACGAGCAGACCGTCTCGATCCGCGAGCGCCTCGCCCGCTTGCACCGCAGCGTGCTGGCACGGCTCGCCGCTGCGCTCATCGCCGCCGGCAACGCCCGCGACGCACTCGATCTCCTGCGCGATGCCTTCGTGCGCTACCCGTACGACGAGGCGATCGCCGAGATGCTCGTGGTTCGCCTTACCCTGCTCGGCCGCAGAGAGCAGGCGCACGAGACCTACGCGGCGCATGCGCGAGAGCTCTTTCGCACCACCGCGCTACGGCCGTCAGAGCGGCTCTCCGAGCTGCTCGTGGGCGATGCTGATGCCGTCGAGGGCTTCGCGCCGCCGCGCGCCGGGTCGTTCGTGGGGCGCGTTCGGGAACGCGAGAGCCTCGAGGCGCTCGTGAGAGATGCCGCCGGAGGTGCCGGCTGCGCCGTCACTGTCGTGGGGTCGCAAGGGGTCGGAAAGACGCGTCTGCTCTCGGAGGTCTTGCACGCGGCGCGGGGGCGAGGCATCGCCACGGGCTCCGTGCGCTGCTTTCGCGCGCCGAGCGCCGGGATGGCGGCCGACCCGCTCGCAAGTGCCGTCGAGCGCCTCCTGCGATCGATCCTCGCGCAGGACCCCAAGCGCGGCGGCGCGGAAACGGCGGGCCGCGGGACGCTCGAAGCAGCTGCTGGCGAGTTCTTCGAGGGAAGCGCGCGAGTGCAGAATCCCGCTGAGCTCCATGCCCTCGTCACGCAGACGCTCGAGGCCATCGTTCGCGGGCGACCCTCGATCCTTGCCGTCGACGATGCCGATTTGGACGAGCGCGCTTTCTCGCCGCGCGCCGTTGCGCTCGTGGCGGCGACGCGCTCGCTGCCGCTGCTCTGGATTTTCGTGCGCCGCTCGGCGCCCGTTGCCGGTCTGCGGGCCGAGGCGCCGTGGCACGAGCTCGAGCTGGCGGCCCTGCCGAGCGTCGATTGCACGAGGATCTTGGAGCAGTACTTCGAGGGACCGGTGGATCCCCAGCTCGTCTCGATGCTCGGGCGGCTCTGGCCCGGCGACCTCGCCGTGATGCTCACCGCCGCGGAGCGCGTGCGTACCCTCAGCGCCGCCGACGGCGGCGTGTGGTCCGTTCCCACGGCGCTTCCAGTCGACTCGCTCGTTCCCGAGACCCTGGCGGCGGTGATCGAGCGCCGCATGGACGCGCTCACGCAGCTGGATCTCGACGTCGTGCGAGCGGCGGCATTTCTCGATGCGGATGTCTCGCCGCTCTTGGTCGCCAAGCTGCTGGAGATCGAGGAGGCGCAGGCGCAAGACGCGCTCGGACGCCTCGCTCTCGCGAGTCTCGTCCTCCGCGAGGGCGGCGCGCTATGCGTACCTGGGGCCGTCGCGGTGATCGCGCGCGCGGGCCTCACGGAAGGGCGAGAGGCCACCTTCGGAAAGCGTCTGCGGCGCAAGCGCGAGTCGTTTCATGACTGATACCTTCTGAACTGAGCATCGGAACGTCATGGTGTCAAAGCCGTGACGCGGCTTTCTTCGCCAGCGTGGTCAATCGGTGGTCCGCGCTTGGCGGTTCGCCTTGACCCTGGAACGTCAGCGTGACGACGTACATGAAGGTGCCCTTGATGGCGATGATCGAGGAGTGGATGAAATATGCGGCGTCGCCGATGCCCGAAAGGTCCGTTTCACCTGGCTGGGCGTTCTTGCGGCTCGCGTCGTACGCGGCTCTCCCGCCGGTCTGGAACCCAACGCGAACGACGCCGACAGGCGAAAAATAGACGCAGCCGATCTTGGGTCCGTTGGGAGTGGCGGACGCGCTGTAGGCGATCCCCGGCCGAGCCGGAACGCCGAGGGCCTTGGAGGCGTCGGCGCGCGTGATCAGCTCGCACGGGTTCGTCTTGGGCGAGGCGATGGCCACGCCGGTGCAACAGGCCGCCAGCAGGACGGTGAGTGCGAGATTCCTACGGAGACCGGCGAGGAGGCGTCTCACGGTGAAGGCGCTGGTCATGGCACGATGGACAAGGCGCGGGGGCTGGTCGTGGTCAGCGTGGTCTTCAGCGTGGGTGTCGATGCCGTGATCGGCGCGAAGACGTACACCGCGTTATTCGAAAAACCGGAGACCACGTAGAGATTCCCCGACGAGTCGGTCGCGAGCTGGTTTGGCCCCTGCGCCATGTTGAAGCCATAGGTGCTGCCTGCCAGCGTGGCGATCGGCGCGACGTTGCCGTTGGCGTTCCAGGATGGTCCCTGGGGCGCGTAGACCGTGATGGTGTTGTTGCCCTGGTTCCCGACGTAGATGCGTCCGCTCGAGTCGACGGCGAGCGATCCAGGGTTGTCGAGCCCCGTCGCGCTTCCACCGAGGACCTCCAGTGGCGTCGCGTTGCCGCTGCCCTGCGAGAAGATGCAGACAGATCCGGGAGACGTGCCGCCGGCAATGCCGTAGTTGAGGACGTAGACGTTGCCGCTGCCGTCGAACGCGACGCCGATCGGTTGAGCCAGCTCGGTGTTGAGGCCGATGATCTGCGTCACGGGTGCGGCGTTGCCGCTTGCCGCAGGGGCGTAGAAGTCTGCCGAATCTCCCAAAGACGTGCTGTTGACCGTGGCCAGGTCGCCGCTTGGAGCGATCGAGAGCTGGTAGGCGTGGTTATCGCCGGTCAGCGTGGTCGACGCCGTCGCCGCCCCCGTCGTTCCATAAGGGAACGAGAGGATGTCCATGACGCCCGCGCCGGGTTGGTCGACGACGTAGGCGCGGCCGGTCGCCTCGACGGCGAAGCCCAGCGGGTTGGGGTCGAGCGTCGCATCGAATGTGCTGAGCGGTGCGGCGCTCCCGCCGGCGCCCGGGGCATACGCGTTGACGGTAAACGGCGTGCTGGCGCCCCCGTGTCCAAGCACGTAGAGCGTGTCGGCCTGAGGCGCGGTGGCCGTGGCCGTCGCCGCTGGCGTCGGCGTCGGCGAGGGCGATGCGCTCGGCGAGGGGCTCGGGGACGGCGTCGCTGAGGAGGTCTCGTACAGTTCGAAGAGATACGTCACGTTGGATTGCAGCGTTACCGGGGTCGTGGTCGGGGCGAAGGCGAGCGTCTGTCCGCTCACCGTTGCCGGGCCGTCCGTCGCCAGCAGGGTTGCCGAAGATCCGGTTCCCTGGTACGCGGCGATGTAGAAGCTTTCGCCGCTCGTCGCAACGGACACGGGAAGCGTCAGCGTGAAGCCCGGCAAGCCGTTGAAGGTGATGGTTTGCGAGAGCTGGAGCTCCAGCGAGAACAACACGGTTTTGGCGCTCAGCGGTCTGCGCAGCCTCGCCAGCGGACCGCCTTGCGGCGCACCGGCGAGCTCGGTGACGGTCATCGTCGCGCCGGCGGGCGCATTGTTCGAAGGGATGCTCAAGGTGCCGCTGATCCCGCC
>DATLUD010000007.1:0-35597 GCA_035533275.1 Candidatus Dormiibacterota bacterium
GCGCGCACACCGATCTCGGCACGGCGCGCATCGCCCCCGGCGTCATCCGTGCCGATGCGGCCGGCACGCCGGTCACCCTACGCACGGCCTTGGGCGCCGTGACCGTTACCGGCTCACGCGGATAGCGTGCGCACCGGCGACCCAGCGAGCCACGCCTCGACGTCTTCGAGCGCCTGCTGGTAGAAAACGCGATAGCTCTCCTGGGTCACATACCCCAGGTGTGGCGTGAGGACGGTGTTCGGCAGCGAGAGCAGCGGATGCGCCGGGGAGAGCGGCTCGATGTCGAACACGTCGAGCCCCGCGCCGGCGATCGTGCCCGACCGCAAGGCGGCGATCAGCGCGCCCTCGTCCACGATCGGCCCACGTGAGGTGTTCACGAGATGCGCGCTCGGCTTCATCAACGCAAGCTCGCGCGCGCCGACCAGCCCGCGCGTGCGCTCGCTCAGCACCACGTGGATCGTCACGGCGTCGGCTTCGGCGAAGAGGCGATCCTTCTCCACGCGCACGGCACCGGCCGCGGCGGCGTCCGCCACCGTCATGTTCTGACTCCACGCGATGACGCGCATGTCGAACGCGTGCGCCACGCGCGCCACCTGCCTGCCCACGCGCCCGAGCCCGAGCACGCCCAACGTATTGCCCGCGAGCTGGTTCCCCACCGTGGTCTGCCACCGCCCGTCGCGCATGGCGCGGTCCTCCACGGGGATCCGCCTGGCCAGCGCCAAGATGAGGCCCCAGGTCAGCTCGACCGTGGGAGCGCCGAGCGCCTCCGTCCCGCACACGGCGATCCCGCGCTCGCGGCACGCGGCGACGTCGAGCGCGCGATTGCGCATCCCCGTCGTCACCACCAGCCGCAGGCCCGGCAGCGACTCGATCACGCGACGCGGAAAGGGCGTCCGCTCCCGCATCAGCACCACCGCGTCGTACGGCTTGAGGCGCTCGACGACCGCCGCTTCATCGGCGAGATGATCTCGGTACGCGCGCACGCTGACGCCGGGCGCCAACCGCTCCCAAGGCGCAATCGCGAGCGCGACGCCTTGGTAGTCGTCGAGAATCGCGAGCGCTGCAACCCGACTCGAGCCTGACATGTTTGTCCCTCCACGGTGGAGCGTCGGACTTTGTGCCGCACGCGCTCGGAACCCCTGCTGGGCGCGGCATCCACGCGGAACGCGGCAGCGACGAGGCCGCTGGAGCGGTGTGTTAGAATAGCGGGGTTCTATGAGGAGCCGTATGCCCGTACGTCCGTATCTCGTTCTCGCGCCGGCGCTCGTCGTCGCGCTCAGCCTCTCCGCCTGCGCGAAGAAAGCCGCGCAGCCGCAGGGTCCTCCTCCGGCGAGCGTCACCGTCGCCAAGGCGACGCGCGGCGAGATCGCGCTCACCGGCACGCTCAACGGTCAGGTGACGCCGCTCCACCAGTCGATGCTCTCGTTTCAGCAATCGGGAGCCATCACGCGCGTCTACGTCAACGCCGGCGACCGCGTGCGCGCGGGCGAGCTCTTGGCCCGGATCGACGACTCCGTTCTGCGCGCGCAGCTCGCCCAGGACGAGGCGCTGATCGCCGAGTCCAACGCGCGTGCCGCCGGCAGCTCCGTAGGGGTGCCCATCACGCGGGCGCAGACCTCGGCCGGCCTCCAGGCCGCCAAGAACGCCTTGACCGCCGATCTCGCCGCGCTCACCAACGCCAAGCTCGTCTACGACCAGAACGTGACCCTTTTCCGCCAAGGCTACGTCTCCCAGACCCAGCTCGAGCAGTCGCGCGCCTCGTTCGTAGCCGCCGACCAGCGCGTTGCCGCCGACCGTCAGGCCCTGCGCGCCGCCCAAGCCAACACTCTGCAGACGCAGGCTCAGAAGGCGACTGCCGCGGCCGACCGCGCCGCCGCCCAGGCCGCGCGGGCGCAAGCGGAGACGCTGCGCGCGCAGATCGCGCAGACCGCGGTCCGTGCTCCCTTCGACGGCGTGATCACCGCGCGGCTCCTGGATCCCGGCGCCAACGCCGGCCCGTCGACGCCCGTCCTCCAGATCTCCCAGATCGACACGGTCTACGTCGACATCAACGTTCCCGACACGGACCTCGCCTTTGTCAAGCCCGGGACGCAGGTGGTCTTCCGCACCAGCTCGCTGCCCGGCAAGACCTTCACGGGCACCATCCGCAACGTCAATGCCGTGCCTAGCCAAGGGACGCTCTCGTATCTCGCCCAGATCCGCCGTGCCAACCCCGGCGATCTCCTGCGCGGGGGCATGCTGGTGACGGTGACCTTCACCAAGGCCCGCCACCGCGACGTCGTCATCGTGCCGCACGGCGCCCTCACACAGACGCAGACGGGCGCCCCCGCGGTCTTCGTGGTCCAGGGCGGCAAGGCGCACGAGGTCCCGGTCACGCTTGGCATCCAGACGGACACGGAGAGCGAAGTCAGCGGCGCGGACATCACCGCCGGCACCGAGGTCGTCACTGAGCCCCCTGCTACCCTGCACGAAGGATCAGTTGTCATCGTCGGGGCCCCCGCTGCACGATGAGCGCCTTCTTCATCCGGCGGCCGATCTTCGCCGCGGTCTGCTCGCTCATCATCTTGATCGCGGGCCTGATCGTCATTCCGACCTTGCCCATCGCGCAGTACCCGCAGATCGCCCCGCCCGTGGTCACGGTCAGCGCGGAGTACATCGGCGCCAACGCCCAGACGGTGGAGGCCACCGTGACCACGCCGCTCGAGCAGGCCATCAACGGCGTCCAAGGCCTGCGATACATCTCCTCGCGCAGCGGCAACGACGGCTCCAGCACCATCACGTGCACGTTCGACCTCTCGCGCAGCCTCGACCAAGACGCCACCGACGTGCAGAATGCGGTGCAGTCGGCCAGCGGCCTCTTGCCGGCGGCAGTCAAACAGACCGGCATCACCGTCTCCAAGAACTCCGGCAGCTTCGTGATGGCGATGGCGCTCAAGTCCGACGACCCGCGCTACGGCAAGCTCTACCTCAGCAACTACGCCGAGCTCAACGTCGTGAACGCTCTCAAGCGCGTGCGCGGGGTCAGCGACGTCCGCATCTTCGGCGAGCGCCGTTATGCGATGCGGATCTGGATCGACCCGCGCAAGCTGGCGCAGAACGGCCTCACCGCCGGCGACGTGGTCTCGGCGCTCCAGGAGCAGAACGTGCAGGTGGCGGCCGGCAGCATCGGCTCAGCACCCGAGGCGCCCAACCAGCCGTATACCTACACCGTCAACGCCGTCGGGCGCCTGAGCGACCCGGCCCAGTTCAAGAACATCATCCTCAAGACCCAGCCCGACGGCGGCTACGTGCGCCTGGGCGACGTCGCCCGCGTCGACCTCGGAGCGCAGGACTACTCCACCGACCTCAACTTCGACGGCAACTCCAACCTGGTCGGCCTCGGCGTGATCCAGCTTCCCGACGCCAACGCGCTCGACGTCTCGCGCAACGTCCTGGCCACCATGGACCGGCTCGCCAAGTCGTTCCCGCCCGGCGTCAGCTACGAGGACGCGTTCAACAGCACCGCCTTCATCCACGAGTCGATCCGCGAGGTGGTCACCACGCTCGTCCTCTCGATCGTCCTCGTGATCCTGGTCATCTACCTCTTCTTGCAGACGCCGGGCTCCACGCTCATCCCGGCCGTGACCATCCCCGTCTCGCTGATCGGCGCATTCGCCATCATCAAGCTCCTGGGCTTCACCATCAACACCATCACGCTCTTCGCCCTCACGCTGGCCACGGGCTTGGTGGTGGACGACGCGATCGTGGTGGTCGAGAACGTGGCGCGCTTCATCCAAGAGAAGCACATGGACCGCCGCGAGGGGGCCACCGCCGCGATGCGCGAGGTCCAGAGCGCCGTCGTCGCGGCGTCGTTCGTCCTGTTGGCCGTCTTCATCCCCGTCTCGTTCTTTCCGGGCACCACGGGGCAGCTCGACAAGCAGTTCGGGCTGACCATCGCCGCCGCCGTCACCATCTCGCTGTTCAACTCGCTCACCCTCACGCCCGCGCTCTCCGCGCTCTTGCTAGGCGGCGAACGCCACACGCACTTCCCGATCTTCGAGTGGTTCAATCGCGGCCTCGCCGCGTTCCGCCGCGGCTACGACGCGCTGCTCCCCCGCTTCTTCCGCCTTCGCTGGCTGGTGGCGGTGACGTTCCTGGCGGCGCTGGGAATCACGGGTTACCTCTTCAGGACCACGCCCACGGCCTTCATCCCCAACGAGGACCAAGGCTTCTTCATCGCCACGATCCAGGCGCCCGAAGGCACCTCGCTCTCGCAAGAGATCGCAATCGGCAAGCAGATCCAGGCGATGATCCGCAAGCAGCCGGAGGTCGCCCACGTCTTCGACGTCAGCGGTTTCAGCTTCAACGGCGCGGCGCCAAACGTCGGCATCATGTTCGTGAACCTCAAGCCGTGGTCGCAGCGCCGGGGTCCGGAGCACACGCTCGACGCGGTCTTGAACCGCATTCGCGGTCCGCTCTTCATGTATCCGAAAGCCCAGGTCTTCGCGTTCAACCCGCCCGCCATCCCGGGCGTGGGAAGCGTGGGCGGATTCCAGTTCGAGCTCGAGGACCGCGGCAACATCAGCCTCGATCGGCTGGCCGGCGTCGCCTTCCAGTACTTGGCGCAGGCCAACCGCGACCCCAATCTCACCAGCGTCTACACCACGTTCCGCATCGACTCGCCGCAGTTGGACGTTCAGGTCGACCGGAACAAGGCCAAGGCCATCGGCATCGGCCTCAGCGATGTCTTCGGCACCCTCGAGGCCGACATCGGCTCCATCTACGTCAACGATTTCACGTATTTGAACCGCTCCTACCGCGTCTACGTGCAAGGAGACGATCCCTACCGCTCGCGCGTGGGCGATCTCCAGGACCTCTACGTGCGCTCGGCTTCCGGCGGCATCGTTCCGCTCAGCTCCCTGGTCCGCACGAAGATGGTCAAGACCGCTCCGAGCATCACGCACTATAACCTCTACCGCTCCATCGAGATCGACGGACAGACGGCGCCCGGGCACGGCTCCGGCCAAGCGATCGCCGCGATGGAGCAGCTCGCGCAGAAGATCGATCCGCCGGGCGTCGGCTACGAGTGGACGGGGATCGCCCAGGAAGAGATCCAAGCCGGGAGCCTGGCCCTGCTCATCTTCGCGCTGGGCGGCATCTTCGCGTTCCTGGTGCTCGCGGCGCAGTACGAGAGCTTCACCGATCCTCTGATCGTCATGCTGGCCGTTCCGCTGGCTCTGTTGGGGGCGTTGCTCGGCCTGGGCATCCGCCATCTGCCCAGCGACGCCTACGCGCAGATCGGCTACGTGATGCTCATCGGCTTGGCAAGCAAGAACGCGATCCTGATCGTGGAGTTCGCCAACCAGCAGGTCGCGCAGGGCGTGGACCTCTTCACCGCCGCGCGCCGCGGGGCTGAGACTCGCTTGCGCCCGATCCTGATGACCTCGCTGGCATTCATCCTGGCGGTGGTGCCGCTGGTCTTCGCCACCGGCGCGGGGAGTGCCGCCCGCCACTCCCTGGGCACCGTCGTCTTCGGCGGCATGATCGTCTCGACGCTGCTCAACCTCATCGTCACGCCCGTGATCTACGTGATCGTGAAGTCCCTGGCCGGACGCAGGCGAGCCAAGACCACCGCTCCGGGTCCCTCAGCGTAGCGGGGCCGCGGTTGCGGCGACGAGAAGAGGGCCGCTATGAGCCAGGGCACGGCGTTCTTCAACCTTTACCGCCACGGGTTCGTCCGCGCGGCCGTGGCCGTTCCCGAGGTGAGGGTGGCCGACCCCGCCTACAACGCCGAGCGGACCCTGGAGCTGATGCGGGAGGCCGCGCGCCGGAAGGCCCTGCTGGCGGCGTTTCCCGAGCTCGGCCTCTCCGCGTACTCCTGCGAGGATCTCTTCCATCAAGAGGCGCTGCTCGATGGCTGCCTGCGGGCCCTGGCCGGCCTGCTGGAAGCCTCGCGCGACCTCCCCGTGATCGCCGTCGTCGGCTTGCCGCTGCGCGTCGACGGCCTGCTCTTCAACTGCGCGGCCGTGCTCTATCGCGGGAATCTGCTGGGCGTCGTGCCCAAGACCTACCTGCCCAACTACCGCGAGTTCTACGAGCTGCGCCAGTTCACGCCGGGCGACACGGCTCTGCGTGACACCATCGATCTCTGCGGCCGCAGCGCGGTGCCCTTCGGGAACGACCTCCTCTTCCAGGTGGAGGATCAGCCCGCGCTGACCTTTCACGTGGAGCTCTGTGAAGATCTCTGGGTGCCGGTGCCGCCGTCCTCGTACGCGGCCCTGGCGGGGGCCACCGTGCTGGTCAACCTCTCGGCGTCCAACATCACCGTGGCCAAGCACGACTACCGCCGTGCGCTCGTGGCCAACCAATCGGGGCGGTGTCTCGCGGCGTACCTGTACAGCGCCGCCGGCCCGGGCGAGTCCACCACCGACCTGGCCTGGGACGGCCACGGCATGATCTACGAGAACGGAACGCGTTTGGCGGAGACCGAGCGCTTCGTCTGCGGGCCTCAGCTCGCGCTCGGCGACGTCGATCTCGACCGCCTGGTGCAGGATCGCATGCGCCAAAACAGTTTCGGCCAGGCGATCCGCCGGCACCGCGACGACGTCGCGCGCTTCCGAACGATCCGCTTCCCCGCCGCTCTTCCAGCCGACGAGTACCTCCCGCTCGCGCGGACGTACGACCGCTTTCCGTACGTGGTCAGCGACGCCGCGTCCAGAGAGAGCCGCTGCCGCGAGGTCTACGAGATCCAGGTGCAGGGCTTGGTCAAGCGCCTCAGCGCCACGGGGATCGACAAGGTCGTCATCGGTGTCTCGGGAGGGCTCGATTCCACGCACGCGCTGCTGGTCTGCGCGCGCGCCATGGACGTGATGAAGCTGCCGCGCTCCAACGTCTTGGCGTACACGATGCCCGGATTCGCCACCAGCGCGCGCACGCTGGAGCAGGCGCGCCGCCTGATGGCCGCCGTCGGAGCCGCGTCCGCCGAAGTCGACATCCGCCCGAGCTGTCTGCAGATGCTCCGCGACATCGGTCACCCTGCAGCCTCGGGCCAGCCCGTCTACGACGTGACCTTCGAGAACGTGCAGGCCGGCGAGCGCACCAGCCATCTCTTCCGCCTGGCCAACCTCCACGGCGGCCTCGTCGTGGGAACCAGCGACTTGAGCGAACTGGCCCTGGGCTGGTGCACCTACGGCGTGGGCGATCACATGGCGCACTATCACGTGAACGCCAGCGTCCCCAAGACCCTGATCCAATACCTGATCCGCTGGGTGGCCGACACCAACCGCCTAGGTGCGGATGCCAGCGCGGTGCTCACCGAGGTGCTCGAGACGGAGATCAGTCCCGAGCTCGTCCCCGGGGAGCGCGACGGCCAGCCCGTCCAGCGCTCTGAGGACGTGGTCGGCCCCTACGAGCTCCAAGACTTCCACCTCTATTACACGCTGCGCTTCGGATATGCACCCTCCAAGGTGGCCTTCCTGGCGTGGACGGCATGGCACGATCCCACGCGCGGCCCGTGGCCCGACATCCCGCCGGAGCGGCGCAACCGCTACGAGATCGCGCAGATCAAGCAGTGGCTCGGGGTCTTTCTCCGCCGCTTCTTCCAGCAGACGCAGTACAAGCGCAGCG
Source organism: Candidatus Dormiibacterota bacterium (assembly GCA_035533275.1). Lineage (GTDB taxonomy): Bacteria > Vulcanimicrobiota > Vulcanimicrobiia > Vulcanimicrobiales > SCRA01 > SCRA01. Next base: position 7,606 of record DATLUD010000007.1, read on the forward strand.
CCATGCCCAACGCGCCGAAGGTCGGCTCCGGCGGCTCACTCTCCCCGCGCGGCGACTGGCGCGCCCCCAGCGACGCGGAGGCGGTCGTGTGGCTGACCGAGCTCGCCGCCGTTCCCGACGGCGAGCCGGCATCGTAACGACCGCCGTCAGGGACGAAGGTAGCTCCAACCCTCCTCCTCGAGCGTCATCAGCCGTACCACCCCCGCCGGCACGATGTGCGCCTCGGGCACGAGCTGGATCGTCTTGCCCTCGGCCTTCTCCATCGCTTGCAGCGTGTTGTTGCAGGCGTCGAACCTCACGTTGGGCATGCTCTCGCCGAACGACTTGAGCCGCGCCTTCACCGGCGAGGAGTCCTCGCGAAGCATCTTCAGGCCGGGCCCGAAGGCCACGATCTCGATCTGCACCTGTTGACCCAGACCCGTGTAGTAGGTCGAGACGTTGGCCGCGTTGTTGAGCACCAGGTTCATGGTCTGGGCATCGCTCGTGCTGACCTGGATCGCCAGACGGTGCACGGGAGGCGTGGCGGCCAAGGCCGGCGATCCCGCGACGAGCAGCAGGAGTGCCGCGACGAAGAGCCGGTAGACGCCGGCGATATCGATCCGTTTGTTCACGTGTTGCTCCCTTTCTCTTGGCCATGCCATGGCCGGTGCGTTCTCTGATGATTCCTGGACTTCACGGGCGCACGTAGATCCAGCCCCGCATCTGCAGCTCCACGAGCTCCGGAAGACCGTTGGGTACCACCTCGACCCCGGCGATCACGTCGCCGGGGCTCTTGTGGATGGTGTCGAGCGTGGCTTTGCACGCCAAGATGTGGATGCCGATGGCCAGCAGCCCCTTGATGCGCTCCACCACGGGACTCTGATCGCTGAGCACCGAGTGGATGCCGGGCCCGTACGCCACCAGCGCGATCTCGACGTTATCGGCGCCGTAGAACCGCTGGATGTTTCCGACGTTGTTGAGCACCTCGTTGACGCGCGCGGGATCGCTCTCGGAGAGGCTCAGCACGATCTTGCGTGGATGGTCGAACGAGGGCTGGGGATCGGCGAAGTAGGGGCCGCCAGAGGCGATGGTCCCGAAGAACGGCTTGTCCGCGTATGCCGGCGCCAGGACCGACGTGAAGAGCAGCATGGCGATCAGAGCGAACCGCACGTGTCACCTCCTCGATTCAGCCGACCCGCGAGAGGGCGGGAAAGGTCCGCATCAGCCAACCGCTCACGTTGGCCACCGATCCCACGAGGATGAGGCTCCCCGTCGCGATCATCATGCCGCCCAGGGCAACCTCGACCCAGCGCATCCGGCTGCGCATGCCGGCCGCCAAGCGCATGAACGGCCCCACGGCCGCCGCCGCCGCCACGAAGGGCAGCCCGATGCCGATGCCATAGCACGTCAGCAGCGCCACGCCGCGCCAAATCGAGGTCTGCGCCGCAGCCAGCGTGAGGATCGTGGCGAGGACCGGCCCCACGCATGGCGTCCAGCCGAACGCGAACGCCAATCCCATCAGAAAGGCCCCCGCGCCGCCCGAGGCGCGCACGGGCCGGAAGCGCAGGTCGTAGCTCAGCAGGCGAAGCGGCAGCAGACCCGTGTAGTGGAGCCCGAAGAGGATCACCACCACTCCCGCGACCTTCGCCAGGAGGCCCAGGTGATCGACGAGCACGCGGCTGACAACCGATGCGGAGGCTCCCAGCACCACGAACACCGTGACGAACCCCGCGACGAAGGCGAGCGACGAGAGCACCACGCGCCGCGCGATCGCCGGATCGCGCCGCTCGTCGGCGATCTCCTCGAAGGAGACGCCGGCGAGGAACGAGAGGTATGCGGGCACCAGCGGCAAGATGCACGGCGAGGCGAACGAGAGGACGCCCGCCAGCAGCGCCCCCGGATAGGAAACGTCGAAACCGCTCATCCCGGCGGACGCGTCACCGCGTCTTCGCTCCGGCCTCGATCCACGCGCCGACCAGAGCGCGCTCCTGCGCCGTCATGTGCGTTGCGTTGCCCAGCGGCATCGCGTGCGACTTGACGGCCTGCGACTCGATCATGCCCGCCGCCGCCTTGATGCGTGCGGGAGTGTCGAGCATGATCCCCAAGGGGGCCGAGGCGATCCCCGGCTGCGTGGGCTTCTGCGCGTGGCAGACGGCGCACCGCTGCGCGATGACGTGCTGTACCTTCGAGAACGGCGGAGCCGGCACCGCCGCAGCCGCCTTGGGTGCCGCCGCCATCTCCACCGTCGATCCGGCGTCCCCGCGCTCCGTCTCGTCCGGAGTCACGTGCAGGCTCACCAGGTCGCTGATCACGCGGACGGGGGTCGGCTTGCAGTTCTTCATGCAGGCCACGGTGTGCAGGACCGGCCGCGTGTCGTGCTTCCACGTGCTGGCCTCGAAGCCGTCACGGTTGGGCATCTTGATCGCCGCGAGTGACTTGGCGTCGAGCACGGCGCTGCTCGGCACGATGTTGTTGAGGTTCAAGATGTACGCGACCACGGCGTAGACCTGATCGTCGGTCAGCGACTGCGGCGCCGGGAACGGCATCGCGCGACGAACGTAGTCGTAGAGCGTCGGCGCGTAGGGCCAGTAGCTGCCCACGGTCTTGAGCGGACGCTCGGCGGTCAGCGTTCCCTGTCCGCCGGCGAGCACGGGATACCGTCCGGCTCCCTCGCCGAAATCCCCGTGGCAGACGGCGCAGCGCGCCTCGAAGATCTGCTGCCCTTGCGCAACGGAGCCGTGGCCGGGCGGCAAACCGGCTCCGGTCAGGCCGTTCACGTCGATGTTCCATCCGGCGATCTGCGTCTGCGTGGCCGGTTGGCCGAATCCGTAACGCTGGCCGGCATCGGCGATCGTCGCGCCGGCGATCAGCAGGACCGCGGCGACCCCCGCGGCGATGCTAAGAGACTTGAACATTGTCTACCGTCCCGTTCGGGTTGACGCGCCACGTGTGGATCGAGTTCTTGTGGTAGATCGCGTTCGCGCCCCACGCGGCACGGAGTTCCGTGATGGTGGGCTGCACGTAACCCGTCTCGTCGGTCGCGCGGCTCTGGATGAGGGCCGTCTCGCCGTTCCACTCCCAGGGTATGCGGAAGCGCGTCAGCGACTTGGTGTGCACGGGCTCCTGCAGCTTCGCCCCCTGCCAGGTCACGCCGCCGTCGAAGGAGACGTCGACGCGCGCGATCTTCCCCATGCCCGACCATGCCAAGCCGGAGACCTCGCAGAAGCCCTTGCCCGCCATCGGCTTCTCCGGGCACGGATGCGTGATGACGGACTTCGCCTGCATGGCCCACGTAAACTGGAGGGCTTTGCCGTCGGCCATGAGCTCGGTGTACTTCGAGGTCTCCTCGCGCGTCTCCCAAGGCTCCTCGCCGAATTTCAGCCGGCGCAGCCATTTCACGTTGACGTTTCCCTGCCAGCCCGGCACGATCAGCCGCAGCGGATAGCCGTTCTCGGGGCGAAGGCGCTCGCCGTTCTGCGACCACGCCACCAGCGCGTCGTCGAGGGCTTTCTCAATGGGGATGCTGCGCGTCATCGCCGCGGCATCGGCCCCTTCGGCCAGCAGCCACTTGGCCTTTGGCGCGACGCCGACTTCGTTCATCAGCACGGAGAGCTTGACGCCCGTCCACTCGCAGCAGTGGACCATTCCGTGGCTGAACTGCACGCCCTGCATCTGGGCGCCCTTCCAGTCCATGCCGCCGTTGGCGGCGCACTCGAGAAAGTAGACGTGGCTCTCGGAGGGAAAGCGCATCAGGTCGGCCATGGTGTAGATCATCGGGCGATCCACCAGGCCATGGATCATCAAGCGGTGCTGCACCGGATCGATCGTCGGCGTGCCGCCGTGGTCGCGCACGAAGCAGAGCCCGTTGGGCGTGATGATCCCGTCGAGGTCCTGCAGCGGCGTGAAGCTCACCGACGACTCGGTGGTCGCCGTGAGAAACGGCACGTTGCGCCGGATGACGTCTTTCTCGTATTTCGACGGCATGCCGTACGGTGCCGCCTCCACGCTCGCGCCCAGCGTCTTCATCCATTCGGGCACGTTGGGGGGCAGATTGCTCTCCTGCGCCGCGGCAGCCTCGCCCGCGCCAGCGGTGCCGGCGAGCACCAGCCCGCCGGCAAGCGAGGCGCCGGCGCGGAGGAAGCCGCGGCGGTCAAGACTGGCTTGGCTCGGAGCGTCCTTTGATTCAGAGGTCCGTTTCACACTCGATCTCCGATGACACTGATGGGTCTGATGGCAATGGGCGCGACGGCTAGGTGGAGACGCCGCGGGGATCGGCGCCCGTCACGCGCACCAGCTGCCGGTCGGGGATCCGCACCGTCTTTTGGCGCTCGATGTACCGTTGCACGACGTCGTAGATCGCCGGCCCCTCGGTGCCTTGCGCAATGGAGGCCCATCCGGCGACCATGTAGCTCTTTGCGGGATCGATGACCTCGCCGGTGCGTAGGAGCGTCATCTCCGAGATGCGCTGCCCCATCGGCTTGGTGACGTCGATCGCATAGGAGACGCCGCCCACGCGCACCATGTCTCCACCCTGCTGGTAGTAGGGATCGGGGTTGAAGAGGTTGTCGGCGATGTCTTCGAAGGCGGCCTTGAGTGCCGCGCCCGTCATCGGCCGCCGATAGGCCGCGGGATACGTGATGGCGGTCTGCGAGTAGAGGTCTTCCAGGCGGATCTCCTGCCCCGGCAACAGCGAGGCTCCCCACCGGAAGCCCGGCGAGAGCGAGATCTCGGCGTCGCGCTCCGCCAGCAACGCCTCGCAGATCAGATCATCGAAGGTCCCGTTGAAGTTGCCGCGGCGGTAGAGCAGGCCCTCCGTGCGCCCCAGCACGCGGTCGAGGTCCGCCTGATAGGGACGCCGGATCTCCGAGATCAGCTTAGCCATCTCCGGATCGGGGGCGATGGCGTCGCTGAAGACGGGGATGAGCTTGAAGCGGTAGTCTGCCACGCCCCGGTTCTTCACGTCCAGGTCCAGACGCGCGAGAAACTTGCCGTGCGAGCCCGCGGCCACGAGAATCGTCTTGTTGACGATCACCGCCTCGGGAATGGCATCGTGGGTGTGCCCCGTCAAGATGACGTCGATGCCGTGCACCCGGGTCGCGAGCTTGCGGTCCACGTCGAAGCCGTTATGGCTGAGCAGAACCACCAGATCGACGCCGGCCGCCCGTGCCTTGTCGACCTCCTCCTGCACATGGTGCTCGTGGATCCCGAACGTCCAGTCGGGGATCATCCACGCGGGATTCGCGATGGGCGTGTACGGGAAGGCCTGCCCGATGACGGCGATGCGCAAGCCGTTGCGCTCGAAGACCTTGGTGCTCTCGAAGATCCAGTTCCCCCACGTGCTGTCCTGCACGTTGCCCGCCAGGAAGGGAAACTGGAGCTTTCCCATCAGCTCCTTCACGCGGTCGGTGCCGTAGGTGAACTCCCAGTGGCCCGTCATGGCCTCCACGCCCAGGGCGTTCATCGCCGTGACCATGTCGGCTCCGCGCTCCTTGAGCGACGTGTACGAGCCTTGCCAGCTGTCTCCGCCGTCGAGCAGCAGCGTCCGCCCCGGACGCTCCGCGCGGATCGCCTTGACCAGGGTCGCGATCCGGTCCAGCCCGCCCATTCGGCCGTAGACGCGGCCGAGCGCCGCAAAGTCGACGCACGTGAACGCGTAGGCCTCCGGCGTCGTGGGCTCGATCTTGAACGCCTTCAGGAAGTACTCGCCCGTGAGATGGGGTGGAAGGCCGGCGTCCACCCCCACGCCGATGTTCACGGCGGGCTCGCGGAAGTAGAGCGGCACCAATTGCGCGTGGATGTCCGTGAAGTTCAGGATCGATATCTGCCCGATCGAGTCGAACTGCAGCAGACCTTCCTGCGTGATCGCTTGCTGCGCGGCGGCCTGAGCGACGCTTCCCGATGCGCCGAGCAGCGCCGCGGTGGCCGCGGTGGCCTGGAGAAAGTCGCGACGAGTGAGCATCGTCTCCTATTTCCGGACGGCTGGGGTTTCGATCGGCAGGCCTTCGCCGCGCGAGGCCACGTAGAGCTCGAGCGCCACGTACGTCTCGGAGCCGTAGGCCGCGGGCTGCGCGCGAATCTTCAGGTTGCAGGCGCGGAAGCGATGCTCCACGGAGCCCACGGCCTGCCACGCCAGGCGGTATGTGGGAAAGCCGTTGGTCTGACCTTGACTCAGCGTGTCCGCTCGCAACTGGTGGTCGGCGTACTCCACGTGGCACTGCTCGCACGACATGTTGAGCTGACCGCGCCGCGTCTCGAAATACTGCTTGCCTTCCAGCCAATACTTGTGGGCCGGCCCGCCGGTCGCCACGTTCACGGGCATCCCCCGCGACTGGAGCTTCACGTAGGTGGTGAGCGCCAGCAGCTGCTGAGACTCCCACTTGTAGGGCGTCGCCCCCATGCGGTCCGTGCGCTCGAGGTTGATGCGCTGCTCCAAGTCGATGACCTTGCCCAGCTTCGCATCGTACTTGGGATACGTCGCGGCCACGCCCTTCATCGACGATGGCGCCTCGCCGTGGCACGCGGCGCAAGATTTCCCCGCGCTCCCGTCCACGGCGTTCCAGAGAGTCTTCCCCTTGTCCACCCAGAGAAAGCCGGGGTTGCTGATGTCGTCGTCTTCCATCTCCCGGGTCGACGGGTCGAGGTAGACGTAACCGGACTTCTCTGTGCCCACGATGTATTTCGCCAAGGCCGGATCCGGCGCGGAGCTCACCGGGCGCACGAACGCCCAGCCCAGACCCGCGACGACCGCAGTGGCGAGAGCGATGACGACGGCTCTCAAGCGCATGATGACCCTCCGCGCACGGATACCGGAGTTAGCTGACGGTGATCTGCGCCTGGTTCTTGTAGACGGCGCCGTTGTCGTCGGCCCAGGCGAACTCGAAGGCTCCGCTCTGATCGGCCGTTACGTAGAACGAGATGAAGGGGTTCGACGAGATGGCCGGCTGCAGCTTCATCTGGAAGACCTGCGTGCCGTTGTACGTCACCGTGAAGGTGTTGATGATCTCGCGCGGCACCGTCTTGCCGCTGGCGTCCTTCGTGAACCCGGAATACATCGGGTGCATGATGATCGTCTTGATCTCGATGAGGTCGCCCTTCTTGGCCGTGGCGGGCACGAGCAGGCGGGACTCTACGTTCTGGATCATCCAATGGCTCCTTGCGCGACGCTTGCCGGGTTAACCACCACAACCGCCGATCGTCACTTTGATCACCTTCGTGGCGCTCCACAGCGACCCGTCGCTCATCAGCGCCACCGCGGTGACCGTTTGCGTCTTCATCAGCCGCATGCGGAACTGCACGTCCGCCTTGCCGTTGGCCGGTGTCAGGTCCACGCGCATCACGCCCGGCAGCGGGTTGCCGTCCGCGGCCATCACGATGGTCTTGACGTAGCTCTGCTCCGTCATCGGGCTGTCGACGCTGAGCGCGATCGGGACCACGTTCCCGTTCTCCGCGATGTCCGGGGCGTTGATGGTGATCTTGCCCGGCGTCGGCGTGCCGGGATTGAAGGCGGCGAGCCACTTCTTCACGTCGTCGGGTGTCGCCGAGGCTGGGCGTGGATAGAGACTGGCGACCAGGGCGGCCATGACGCCCGTGCCCATGGCCGTGACGATCTGGCGCCGGTTCAGCGTTGTCGCGGATGTTGGCTGTGTTGGCATACGCTCTTTCCTGATGGTGTGGAGCTCACTTCAAACTGAGCAGGTAAGCCACGACGTCCTCGACCTCCTGAGCGGTCAAGATCGGCTTGCCCACGAACTTCTTGGCGACGTCGTGCAGGCCGGCCACTTGGTAGTAGCCGGGCATGATCGTCGCCGGATTGATGAGCTTCGGATCGGCGATGCGCAGGCGCAGTTGCCCCGCGCTCAGTCGGCTGCCGACCCCCGCGAGGTCCGGTCCGAGATTGCCCTGGAACGGTGCGGCGAGCGGCATGTGGTGGCACGCGAGACAATTGCCCAGCTTGCGGTCCAGAACGACGGCCTTGCCTTTCGCCGGATCACCCGGGACGCCCGTGAGCGACTGCGGGATGGCGCCGTTGACGGCGGTATACGTGACCAGAGGTGCGTCGCTCGTCGTGGCCGCGGCTGCGGCGGTCGAACCAAACGTCGAAGCCAGCCCGCAACAAACGAGCACGGCGATCGAACTGAGGAGTCTCCTCACCGTTCCTCCAAGACGCGCTGCGGCACGGAGCCTCGTAACGGCGCGTCCTGGGTATCTTATGAAGTTCCTATGAGCGAGTCAAGCGATTGCTGCGTCTATTCGCCGGTACGAGCATCAGGGTATCTGATGCTCGTCATCACGTATCTTGAAGACTCATCCGGCGCAGGCGGCGAGCTTCGAGGTGCCGGGGACCGTGATCTCCTTGACGCCCTCGTCCAGCAGCTCCCAGAATTGATCTTGCCCCGAGTAGCCGACGATGCGCTCCACCTCGTGGCCGCAGTGCATCACCACGAACGTCGGCGTGTAGCGAATGCCCTTGACCGAGGTCAAGTCGGCGGGACGCGGAGCGTGGATGTCCACACGGCGCAGCGGCAGCAGCTTGGCCTCGTCCGTTTTGGCGTAGATGCGCCCGATGTCGTGGTTCCAGGCGTGGCAGAACGGGCAGCCCTCCTGCTGGAACATCACCAGCTCGTCGGCGCGGGCGGCTCCGGTGCGGAAGACGGCGACGAAGACGAAGGCCATCGCGATCCATGCGGCGCGTGCCCAGCTTCGCCGCGGGCGGGCTTTGACGATCATGGACCCGAATATCGACGTTCGCGCGGGCACTCCTTCGTGCCTCACGCGAGCAGCGTCGCCAGGCGCGCCAGGTCGACGTTGCCGCCGCTGAGGATCACGCCCACGTTCCGGCCGGCGTCCGCGACCTTGCGGAAGAGCGGCGCCGCAAGAGCCGCGGCTCCCGACGGCTCAGCCAACAGCTTGCCGCGCTCCAGCAGCAGGCGCATCGCCTCGATTGCCTCCTCGTCGGAGACCAGCACGATGCCCGCCGCCAAGTCGCGCACGATGGGCCACGTGAGCACGCCGGGAGCCGTGGTTTGGATGCCATCGGCGACCGTCCGCGGCACCTCGATGCGTACGCGCTCCCCCGCCCGCCACGAGAGCCACCAATCGTTGGCCGCCTCGGTCTCCACGCCGTAGACGCGCAGGCCCGGCCGCACCGCCGCCGCGACAACGCAGCTGCTCGAGAGCAGCCCGCCCCCGCCAACCGGCACGAACAGCGCATCCAGCTCCGGCACCTCCTCCAACAGCTCCAAGGCCGCCGTGCCCTGCCCAGCCATGATGCGCGGGTCATCGTACGGCGGTACGAAGATCGCCCCCGTCTCCGACTGCACCGTGCGCACGGCCTCGTCGCGGTCCCCAGTGTAGCGGTCGTAGGTGACCACGCGCGCGCCGTAGCCCTCCGTGGCGGCGAGCTTTGCCCTCGGCGCGTCGTGGGGCATCACGATGGTCGCCGAGACTCCCAGCAAGCGCGCGGCCAGCGCCACGCCCTGCGCGTGGTTCCCCGAGGAGAACGCCACCACGCCGCGCGCGCGCTCGTCGTCCGTGAGCTGCGAGAGCGTGTTGTAGGCCCCACGGAACTTGAACGCGCCGACGCGCTGCAGGTTCTCGCACTTGAGGTGGATCGTCGTCCCCGCGCGCTCGTCCAGCGCGCCAACGCGCATCACGGGCGTGCGGTGCGCCACGCCCGCCAGGCGCCGCGCGGCCTCGCGCACATCATCGAAGGCGATCGCGCGCTCGGTCATCGCCTTACGCCAACGGATCCCCGGGCTGCAACAGGGGCGGCTCGGGACAGCGCGGCGCGTCCGGGTACTTCAGTCCGCTCCCAGTGTTGATCGCCAGCACGCGCTCGCCCTCGCGAATCCAGCCGCTCTCACGCAGCTTGGCCGCGGCCGCGACCGTGGCCGCCCCCTCCGGGCAGAGCAGCACGCCGTCGGCTTCAGCCGTGCGGTGCTGCCAGTCGAGGATCTCCGCGTCGCCCACGGCCACCGCCGTCCCGCCGGTGGCGTAGAGCGCGTCGAGCACCAAGAAGTCGCCCAACGCCTTGGGCACGGTGATCCCGAACGCCACGGTCCTCGCGTTCTCCCAGAACGTCGACTCGCGGCGTCCCTCCTCGAAGGCGCGCACGATGGGCGCGCAGCCGGCCGCCTGCACCGCCACCATCCGCGGCATCCGCTCTCCGATCCATCCCATCGCCGCCAGCTCGCGCAATGCCTTGTCGATGCCGATGAGCCCCACCCCGCCGCCGGCGGGATAGAGGATCACCTCGGGCGGCTCCCAGCCGTACTGCTCGGCGATCTCCAGCCCCATCGTCTTCTTCCCTTCGATGCGATAGGGCTCTTTGAGCGTCGACGCGTCGAACCAGCCGTGCTCCTTGACCGCCGCTCCCACGATCTTGCCGGCATCGCTGATCAAGCCATCGACGAGGGCCAGCCGCGCGCCGTACATCGCGCACTCCAGGCGGTTGATCGTGGGCGCCGTGGCGGGCATCACCACCACCGCCTCCATGCCGGCCCGCGCAGCGTACGCCGACCAGGCGCCGCCCGCATTCCCGTTCGTGGGCATGGCGACCGTCGTGATCCCCAGCTCGCGCGCGCGCGAGATGCCCACGGCGGCCCCGCGCGCCTTGAAGCTCCCCGTCGGCAGCGTCCCCTCGTCTTTCACGGCCAGCCGGGAGAGGCCGCAGCGCCCGCCCAAGCGGGTCAAAGGGATCACCGGGGTCATGGCCTCACCCAGCATCACGGCGTTCTCGGGATCGCGCAGCGGCAGCAGCTCGCGATAGCGCCACATGGTTGCGTCCCGGTCGCGCAGCAGCGCCTTGGTCAGCACGGCGGCCGCGCGCTCCAGATCGTACTCCACGAGCAGGGGCGAGCCGCACGCGCAGAGGTTCTGGACGAGGTTCGGATCGTACGCGGCCGCGCACTTCGGACACGTGAGCCGAGTCGCCGCCGTGATCATTCCAGCGGAGGCTCCGTGCCCACGACCGCCAAGTCCACGCCCGTCCTGCGAGCGCGCGCCTTGGCTGCCGCGTAGATCCACAGCGCGATGAGGGCCGCGACGGCGCCTTGGAAGAGCGGCTGGAAATACAGCGGCGTCTTGGGCACCACCAGTACCGAGGCGATCAGCGCGAGCGCGATGGCGATCGAGAGCAGGGCCGCCACCACCACGCCGGAGCCCGCGGAGATCTCCCGCGCCCACTCCACGCCGGCGAAGCGCGGATTCCACTTGAGGTTCAAGGCGCTCACCGCCACGAAGAAGAGCACCAGCAGGATGCTGAACGAGCGAACGACCACGCCGAGCGACCAGCCCACGAAAGCCGCCTGGATCAAGAACGCGGAACCGAGGCCGGCGGAGAGCGTGAGCGCCGCCAACGGCACGTGACGTGCGGAGGTGCGAGCGAAGACCTCGGGGAGCACGTGGTCCTGCGCCCATGCGAAAAGCAGGCGCGAGCTGGTCATCATCTGCGGTGCCAGCGTCTTGCCCACGATCAGCGCGACCGCCACGTTCAGGGCCGAGCTGATGCCCGCCGGAGCCACCAGGCTGATGAGTCCCGGAGCCGTGACGTACGATGACTTCCCGGCCGTGATGAGGCCGACGATCGCCCACCACGGAGCCACGTGGAAGAGCGCCGCCGCCACCAGCGTGAAGAGCACGAGCGCGATGGCCCAACCCCAGATGATGCCGCGGGGCATCGTCCGGCCGGCATCGCGGGCCTCGCCGCCCAAACTCGGCGCCGCGCTCAAGCCGCCGTACGCGAAGATGAAGAGCGTGCAGACCGAGATGAAGGTCGAGAGCGTCGGTGGACCCAGGGTCGCCGGCGCGGCCAGCGTGGTGCCGGCCTTGGCCGTAGCCAACCGCACGAAGGTCTCCGGCGAGGTGACGAACCCGATGATGCTGATCGTCACCGCGGTGACGACGATGACGGCGAGCAGGACCGTGGCGAGCAGCCCATACCGGTGCACGCCGGTGGCGTGGACCCCGTAGATGATCCAGATGGCCGCCAGGCCCACGACTACGTGCCCGCCCGGCGTGAGGATGGCCGCGCCCCACGGCGCACCGAGGCCAACCAGCGCCTGCCCCAGGAACGTACCGAATGCGAACGCCACCACGCCCATGGCCGTCGTGATGCCGACCCACCAGACGAAGTTGACCACGAAGCTCACGGGCGGGCTGAGGCTGCGCCCGATCCAAACGTACGCCGAGCCGGCGCGCGGCAGGAAGCGCGCGTAGCGGACGTACAGGAATACCTTTGGCAGCAGGAAGATGCCCGTGGCGAACATCGCCAGGGGAACCAGACCTCGCATCATGGGATAGACGCTGAGGCTCTGCACGGCCACATAGTTGATGCCGGCGCCATACTCGTTGGCCACGGCCGATGCGGCGATCGCCAAGACGCCGAGCACCTTGGCGAGTCGAAACGCGGGCGCCGCGCTCTGCGGCAAGACGGTGCTGCTCTGTGCCATGAGCTCCCTCCAGGTCGATCGGTCGTCGAGTTTCCGAAGAGCCGATCCGTGAGATGCACGGAAGGTGAGGCCGCACAGAGCGGAACGCTCTGCGCGCCCCTGAGGAGCGCACACCCTGGGCGCACCGCCGTTGTCGCCCCTCGGCGACGGCGATACCCTACACCGTGCAGTTTAGGCCAGCGAAGCGAAGCGAGCAAGGGCGCGGCGGCGAATGCCCCGCGCCCGGCGTTGGCCAGAGGGATAACAGCCCGCCGGCCGTGCCGGCAGACAGGCCGGGGACGCCGGTCAGACGCCGCCGCCGGTGATGCGATCGATCTCTACGAGGTCTTCGGCCGTGAGCTTCCACTCCACGGCTCGCACGTTCTGCTCCAACTGCTCCGGCTTGGTCGCGCCGGCGATCACGCTCGCGATCGTGGAGCGCGCCGCAAGCCACGAGAACGCCAGCTCCAACAGCGTGCGGCCACGCTCCGTGCAGAAGCGCTCGAGGTGCCCCACCATCGTGAGGTTGGCCTCGGTGAGATAACGCTCCGCCAGCTGCTGGCTCTTGGTCAGCCGCGCCCCCTCCGGCAGGGCCGCCCCGCTGTGGTACTTGCCGGTGAGCAGACCACTGGCCAGCGGGAAATACGGCAGCAGGCCCAGTCCGCAGGCCTCCATCGCGGGGATGAGCTCGCGCTCGACGTCACGCGCCACGAGGCTGTACTCGTCTTGACACGAGATGAAGGCGTTCAGGTTGAGCTGCTTGGCCGTCCAGTGCGCCTCTACCACTCGCCAGGCCGGAAGGTTCGAGCACCCGACGTACCGGACTTTGCCCTGTCGCACCAAGTCGTCCATCGCCCGCAGCGTCTCCTCGATGGGCGTCAGCGGGTCGGGGCGGTGCAGCTGGTAGAGATCGATCCACTCCGTGCGCAGACGTTTGAGGCTCTTCTCCACCGCTCGCATGACATAGCGCCGCGAGCCGCCCTTGAGCATCCCCTCGTCGTCCATGGGCATGCCAAACTTCGTCGCCAGCACGACGTCCTTCCGGCGCTTGCCGAGGACATCGCCGAGAATCTCCTCCGACCCGCCGCGCTCGCCGTAGACGTCGGCGGTGTCGAAGAGCGTGATCCCGAGGTCCAGCGCCCGCTCGATGACCGCCCGGGAAGCCTGGGCATCGATGCGTCCGCCGAAGTTGTTGCAGCCGAGGCCCACGAGCGAGACGCGCAGACCGGAGTATCCGAGATTGCGTTGCTCCATGCGCGGCTCTTACGCCGCCGCGGGAGGCCTCTCCGCTCGCGCCTTGATGCCCAGGAGCATCTTGCGGGTCATCAGGAACTCTCCGGGATCCACGGCCACGAGCCACGGCAGCGAGGCCGCCGTGACCTTGGGCCGGCCGCGCATCCGCACGATCAGCCGCGTCTGCCGCTCCGTCCCCGCCGCACGCAGCACGAAGCTCCAGCTGAAGTCGCCCACGACGTCGTCGTGCGCGGCCACCACCAGGTGACCGTTGGGCTCCACGGCGACCACCGGCGCCCCGCCGCCGTCGGCACGGACGGGAATCACGTCGCCGACGTTGAGGGCCTGGAGCTCGGGCATGATGCGCTCCGCGCTGCGCACCCGCAGTCCCATGAGGCTCTCCACCCAGTCGTAGCTGTACCATCCGGCGCGCCCGGTGCCGATCTGCACGATCCAAGGCCAGACCGCCCGAGGCGGCGCGTCGATGGTGACCGCTCGCGTGGTCTCCACGACGGGGTCGCGCACCTGGTCGTCTCCGGGCAGCACGCCGAGGAGCTCCTCTTCGGTAGCGCCCCACCGTTGCTGCCACGGCCGCAAAGCCAGGGCGTAGAGCAGCGCCAGCGCCCCCGCGCCGATGCCGGCGCCCTGCGCGAGTCGTTTGAGTCTCTTGTCGTTCATGGTTCTCTCCCCGTACCCGCTTCCGAAGGCCGGCCACAACGCTCCCGCTTGGCGGCAGCTTGCCCGGTAGCCGGAGAACCCGCCGCGAATCCGCCGCAAGCGGAGGGTTCGCCGTGTCGCACTATCTCACGATTCCCATCAACGAGAACGGCATCATCTTCGATGCCGACATGGACTCGGTCATTCAAGAGGCGATCGCCGTGGATCCCTTCGGCTTCACCGACGTCTATCTCTACTCGCACGGGTGGTCGACCGACGCGGCTCGTGCCCTCGACGAGTACAACCGCTTCTCCGTCGACCTCTCCAAGCAGATCCATCTCATCGGCCGCGAACGCCCTCCCATCTTCAAGCACGCCCCCGGCGATTCGCTGGGTATCGGCATCCATTGGCCCTCGCAGATCACCGAGGATCCCAACAGCGCGCTCAACAGCCTCCAGCTCCTGACGTTCTATACCATGGAGCACCGGGCCGACGCCGTCGGCCGAAACGCGGTCTACGCCATGCTGCGCATCATCCTCAAGGCGCGCGTCGACGCGACGCTTCCGGTCCGCTTCTTCCTCCTGGGACACAGCTTCGGATGCAAGGTGATCTGTGCCGCGCTCCAAGACCTGCAGACGGACATCGCCAACGGAACCATCGTCGTGCCCGCCGGCGCCTCCTTCAACGTGGTGCTGCTGGAGCCGGCCACCGACGACGACAACCTGCAGCCCGGCGACATCTACGGCGAGGTCCACAAGCTCCAAGCGCTGCGCGTTCTGCTCACCACGTCGAGCCTGGATCGCGCGCTCACGGAGTGGTACGTCGCGGCCGGCAAGCTGGCGAACCTCTTTCACACGCCGCCGCAAGCCTTGGGAGCCGCCGGCCCCAGCGGTGCCACGGTCGCCGCCTTCGGCGGTGCGGCCAAGCTCTCGATCACGCCGGGGTTCACCGCTGCCGGCCTGCGCGGGATCAACGAGCGCCTGATCGTGGCAGACCTCTCTCCCGTCCACCGAGCGCGGGTGAACCAGAAGCTCTACGACGGGGGCTTCTCGGGCAGCCATTCCGACATCAACTTCCTGGAAGTCTACGAGATGGTCTGCGGCTTCCTCTTCCAGGTCAACTAGCCACGCCGAGCGGTCACTTCTTGGCGTACGTCGCCGCGGCCACCCAATCCACGATCCTGCACGTGTCGCTTCCGACGATCCAGGCATCGTGGCCGGGCGGGATCGACATCAGGTCGCCGGGGCCGAATTCCTCCGCCGCCCCATCGTCCATCACGACCTTCATCCGTCCCGACAGGACGTAGCCGATGTGTGCCGCCTGGCAACTCGGCGTCCCGGCGATCGGCTTCACGCACTCCGACCATTTCCAGCCGGGCTCGAACGTCGCCACGCCCACGCCCGTCCCACCGACGGAGTACACGTCGATCTTCCCTTTGGAGAACGCCCGCGTCTCATCGGGTGCCGCGGCCTTCTTGCGCTCCAACTTGTTCGCTATCGTGCTCATCGCTGTTCTCCTTGTCGAGCACATGGAGCATACCACGACAACCGGAGCGCACGAATAGACCGACGGCTCCTCGATTGCCATGGTGAACGCCCCTACCAGCGGGGCGCAGCGTCGCTAGCGCCCTTGATATTTCCCCTGACCGGGTACCCACGCGCAGCGGCTGCCGTCTTCCATCACGAAGGTCTCGAAGCCGTCGACCTCCGGATTGAAGTCACCGTTCTCCGCTTTCGTGGCAGGCCAATTCACGCCGCCGTGCTTGCGCGCCGTCGCGCGGGCCTGCACGTAGGTGAAGTTGGCCGACTTCGCCACGGCGTTGAGGGCTTTCGCCAGTTCGTGCGCTTGCGCCATACGCCGGTATACGCCTTGCGCTGCGCAACGCCTCCGCGCAGCGAGAGGCAACTCCGCCGCCCGCGCGGTAGAGAGGGGCCCATGCTCTCCCCACGCGGTTCCGTCGGCACGGTCGTCGGCGCCCTGATCGCCATCGCCGCGGCGATGGGACTCGGGCGCTTCGCGTTCACCCAGCTCTTGCCGCCGATGGTGGCCCAGCTGCATCTCTCGCCCATCGCGGCATCGTGGCTCGCCGCCGCCAATTTCGCGGGCTACCTCCTGGGAGCGCTGGCGGCCGCGGCGCTCTGCGCGCGCCTCAACCAGCGGCGGGTCGCCATCGCCGGCATCTCCGCGCTCACGGTCACCCTCGCCCTCACGCCGCTCTCCGGCGCCCTTTCGTGGCTCGCGCTCACGCGCTTCGCGGCGGGCGCGGAGAGCGCCGTCGTCTTCGTCTCCGTCGGTGTCCTGGTCTTCGAGACCATGCGGCGCACGACGGCGATGATCGCGTTCGGCGGGGTGGGCGTGGGCATCTTCCTCAGCGCCGCGATCCTCACGCCCATCGTCGCGCGCGGTCCGTGGCAGCGCGGCTGGTACGCCGTCGCCGCCGCGGGCGTCGCCGCCACCATCGTGGCCGTCGCGCTCATCCCGCGCGTGGCCTCGCGCGTCACCTCGGGCATCGCCGTGCCGCGCGGCGCCGCCCTGCGCTACGTAGACGCCGCCTATTTTCTTCAGGGCGTCGGCTACATCGTCTTCGCCACGTTCGCGGTGCTCTATCTCGTCGAGCGCGGCGACGCCCACGGCGTCGCCGCGGGGGCGTGGCTGGCCGTCGGCGCCGGAGCCGCGTTCGGGCCCTGGCTCTCGGGCGTCGTGGCGGCGCGCACGGGCACGCGCGCCGCGCTGGTCGGCTTTCACCTGCTCGAGGCTGCCGCCACCGTCGCCTTCGCGACGGCTCCCGCGCCCTTCGCCATCGTGGCCGCCTTCATCTTCGGAGCCACCTTCCCCACGGCGGCGCCGCTATGCACGGCCATGTACGTCGATCTCGCTCCGGAGGAGGGCGCGCGCGGACTCGGCTGGCTCACCTTCGTCTTCGCCATCGGGCAGATCGTTGGACCGCTGATCGCGGGGCCCGTCGCCCAGCGCACCGGCGACTTCCGCCTGCCGCTCCTGCTCTCGGCCGCCGCGCTCGTCATCGCCTCCCTGCTGGCGGCGGCGGCGAGGCGTCCGCACGCGGCAGGGCCGTCCCAGCGTCCCTGCGAAGCGAGCGCGCGATGAACGACAACGTCCGTACGCTTCCCGCGGCGCGTCTGCGCGCCATCAACGCCGCCCTCGTGGTCGCCGGTACCCTCTTGATGGCCATCGGCGCCCACGTCTCGGTCAACGTGCCCTTCAGCCCGGTGCCCATCACCGGTCAGACGCTGGCGCTGCCGCTGGTGGTAGCCCTGCTCGGCACGCGGCGCTCGGTCGCGGCGATGTTCCTCTACCTTGCGGAAGGCGCGATGGGCCTGCCGGTCTTCGCCCCCAGCACGCTCCCGGGCGCCATCGCGCTCATCGGCCCCACGGCCGGCTATCTCTGGGCGTTCCCGATCGCCGCGTACGTGGTCGGCGCGCTCTTCGACCTCGGCTTGAGCCAGCGCTTCGCGGGGCGAGCCGTCTCGGTTTTCGCCGGCGAGGTGGCGGTCTTCGCCTTGGGGGCGCTCTGGCTCGCGCACTTCGTCGGTCTGGACCGCGCCGCAGCGTTGGGCATCGCCCCGTTCGTGGTGGGCGACACGCTGAAGATCGCGATCGCCGCCGCCGTCGGCGGCAGCGTCTCTCGCGCGCTCCCCGCGCTGTTGCGCGGCTAGCGTTCGCCGCACCCCATCTCACACGTCATCATTTGAGGAGTCCGATGGAACCGCTCGACCTCTCCGCTCGTCCGCCTCGTCCGCCGCGGCAACAGCTCGACGGCCTGACCTTTCTTCCGCGCACCATCGACAAGCTGCGCGCCTCGCTCTCCGGCGGAAACCTCGGCGAGTATCAGATCCGCGGCTTCACCGCCTCGCTGCTGCAGACCCTCGGCGTCGACGAGGAGGCGATCCGTGGCGCCGTCGCCGCCGCGCAGAGCGACGAGGACGTCGCCCGCTGGCTGCGCGAGCACGCCGACGTCTCGAAGTACGGGGAGTGGAATGCCACCATCGAAGCCAGCGCGGTGAACGACGAGAACCGCGAACGCCTCCAAAAGCGGTATCCCGTGCTGCTGAGGAACCCGCACGTCACGTCCCTGCTCGACATGCTCGAGCTCGACGACCGCGAAGCCTTCGCGCCGGCGACCTAGGCTCATAGCAGGGTGCGGGAAAACCCCTGCTAGACCGCGGCCCGCGCGGATCTACGCGTGGGCCGCGCCTTCTCCCGGCACCATGGCGGCAAAGAGCGCGGAGAGCAGCGAGGCCGCCGCCAGCACGTAGAGCACGAGATCCACGCCGAACTTTCCCGCCACAAACCCCAGCGTCAGAACGCCCACGGAGCCCAACGCATTGGTGGCGCCCAGCGAGACGCCCGATCCCAAGGCCCGATTCTCGGGAAAGATGCTCTGACCGATCAGCACCGTCACCGGCAGCGACGAGAACATCGCGATCCCCAACACCCCCGCCGCAACCCACAGCCAGACTCCCGCCGCCATCGGGAGCAGCGCGATGAGCAGCGCTCCGGCCAGCGACGTCACCACCAGCGGTCCGCGGTAGCCCAGACGGTCTGAGAGGTGTCCGCCAGCCAGATTTCCGACGATGCCCACCACCAAGAGCGTGGTGATGATGGAGGCGCCGGCAACGAGCCCGCCGCCCCGCAGGTGCCAGAGAATCGGAATGAAGGTCACCACGCCGAAGATGGTCAGCGAGCGCAGGCTGCCGAAGCCCACCAACGCCGCCAACGGACGCAGCTTGCCGCGCCAATCGATGTGCGCGAGATGCGCCCGGCGCGCCGGCAGCGAGGGCGCCCAGCGCGACAGCAGCGGCAGCGTGAAGAGCGCGGGAATCGCCGTCACCCAGAGCGCCGCCAAGCCGTGGCTGACCACGAGCGCGCTCGCGACGCTGGGCCAGAGCCCGCGCCCCAGCTCTCCGCCCACCAGGAAAACCGACATGCTCAAGCCATGGCGCGAGCCCGCGACGCTGCGCACGGCCGCCAGCGCTTGCGGATGAAAAAGCGTGTTTCCCACGCCGATCATCGCCAGCAGCGCGATGCCAAGCCACACGTTGTGCGCGAAACCCAGCAGCCCGCCCCCGATCGCGCTTCCCGCCAGGCCTAGGATGATGAGGCTCTTGCCTCCCAAACGATCGGCGAGATAGCCGGAGAGCGGTTGCAGCGACTGCGCCAGGATCAGCGAGGCCATGAAGGCCCCCGCCATGGCAACCGGCTCGTTCAGCGAGATCAAGAGCGCCGGCAAGATGCCCGGCAGGTAGTTTGCCGAGCCATCGTTGAGCAGGTGCGCCCAGGTGAGGCCCAAGAGGCGCCCCGCGGGTGCCGCCGGCTCCGCTGAATACTCCAGTTGTGACGCCGTTGCCATGGGGTCTTGGAGCCCGTCGCCCCCGCCAATGGTTGCACTCACGCCGCACGTTTTCGCGCTGCGGCCGAGCAGCCATCCCGCTCCCGCAGGACCCGCTGAGACTTCTAGGCAACTGACAGTAGCATGGATGCATCTGCGAGTAGCGGCCAGCGCCTGCGAACCGCGCGGCGCGCGCACGGCTTCAGCCAACGCGCCTTGGCCGAGGCGGTGGACATCTCGCGTCAGGCCGTGGCCGCCCTCGAAGCCGGACGGATCTCCCCCAGCCTTCCCCTGGCTTTGGCGCTGGCACGCCGCTTGGGCGCCACCGTCGAGCAGCTCTTCGGCGCGGAGCCCGCCGGCGACGTGGAGGTCGCCACCGGCGCCGCGCGCGGGCTCACGCCCGGGGCACGCGTGGTCATGGGCCGCGTTGCCGGAGCGCTCGTCGCGCGCCCGCTCGACCCGCTGCACGGCGGCGTCGACTCCGTGGAATGCGCCGATGGCATCGTCTCATCCGTGCGCCCGGACGCCGCGCGCATCGCTCCGCTCGCCGCCGCCGCCGCGCGCGGCGACCGCGTCATCCTGGGCGGCTGCGATCTCTCGCTCGGCCTGCTCGCGCGCCACGCGGCGCGCCGGGCCGCCGGCGCGGAGTTCCTCTGGTTTCCCGTAGACAACCGCCGCGCGCTCGACGACCTGCTTGCCGGACGCGCCCACGCCGCGGCGGTTCACGTCGCCGATCTGCGCTCCTGGGAGCGCGCCCTCGGGGCGCGCGGCGCCATACCGCTGCGGCGGTACGCCGTCGCCGACGTCTACCAGGGTTGGATCGTGGCGCACGGCAATCCCCGCGGCATTCGCGGGGCGCGCGATCTCGTCCAGCGCGGCGTGCGCTTGGTGAACCGTCCCGCCGGCGCCGGGGCGCGCACGTTGCTCGAGGCGGAGCTCCGGCGCGCGCATCTCGATCCCGCGCGCGTCGAAGGCTACGCTCACGTGGTGAGCGGCCAGCTCGATGCCGCGCGGGCGGTGGCGCAAGGCTTCGCGGACGCCGCCGTGGGGACGGCCGGCGTCGCGCGCTGGTTCGGCCTGGACTTCCTTCCCTTGCGCAGCGAGCACTGCGTGCTCGTGGTTCCCTCGGCGATCGCCGGGGACGCGAGCATCCGCGCCGCCGTCGAGGCGCTGCGGTCCCCCGAGTACCGCCGCGAACTGGAGGCGCTCGACAGCTACGAGACGGCTCGCACGGGAGACGAGCAGATCATCACCGCTTGAACGGCGAGAGAGGCCACATGAACGGCGAACGCCACGCACCAGCGACGGGACATCTCCTCACGCGCGCCTCCGCGATCGCGGGAGGCGTCGCGGCGGCCTGCGGCGCGCTGGTGCGCTGGAGGCCCGCGCAAGCGGCCACGACGCTCGACGTGGCGTACGCCGGATCGATGGGCTCCTTGATGGAGGGCCCCGTGAAGCGCGCGGTGGCTAAGCGCCTGGGCGTCGAGTTCCACGGCCGCGGTCAAGGGGCCAACGCGCTGGCCAACCTCATCATCGGGGGCAGCGTGCGTCCCGACGTCTTCATCTCCGTGACGCCGGGGCCCGCGGAGCGGGTGCTCCGCGCCGGAAAGGCGGCGGTTGCGACGCCCGTCGCCCGCACCGAGATGGTCATCGCCTATAGCCCAAAGAGCGCATTCGCCCCCACGCTCGACGGAGCGCGGCGCGGTGAGCCGGGCGCCGCGCCGTGGTGGCGCACGCTGGAGCAGCCGGGAGTGCGCTTCGGGCGCACCGACCCCGAGACCGACCCCCAGGGTCGCAACGTCATCTTCATGATGGAGTTGGCGAGCCGATTCTACGGCCGGCCGGAGCTGACGCGGCGCATTCTGGGCCCTACGGTCAACCCTCAACAGATCTTCCCCGAGGCCGCGGTCATGGAGCGTCTCCAAGCCGGCAGCCTCGACGCCTCGTCGGCGTACAAGGTCCAGCCGGCGCCGTTCGGCCTTCCCTACGTGACGCTCCCCGCCGAGATCAACCTCGGCGACGACCGCCAGAGCACCCGCTACCGCACCGTCAGCCTCGCCCTGGGCCAGAAGGTCTACCGTCCCGAGCCGCTCGTCTATTACGTCGCCGTGCTGAAAGACGCCCCACATCGGCAAGAGGCGGCGGCATTCGCGCGCTGGCTCCTCGAGGCGGAGGCGCAGGACATCTTCCGGAGCTTCGCCTACGATGCGCCAGGACACGCCGCCTCGCTCCACGCATGAGTCGCCTGCGATGAGACCCTTTCGGCATGCGCCGCGCGGATGGCCCGGCGGACTCTGGAGCGCGGCCGCCGCGCTGATGCTGCTCTACCCGCTGGCGGGGCTCTTCGTGCCGGTGGGAACGTGGCGCTGGGACGACGGCGGCTCAACCTTGGCGGCGGTGCGCGTCTCGCTCGAGCTGACGTTGCTGGCGATGGCCGTCGTGGTGGCGGTGGGCACGCCCATGGCCATCTACATCGCGCGTCGCCCCCCCTCGGAGCGCGCGTGGTGGCAGATGATTCTGCTGATTTCCGTGCTGCTGCCGCCGCTCGCGCTGGGCATCCTGCTCTCGCTGGCCTTCGGACCGCAGACGCCGGCGGGACAGTGGCTGGCACAGGCCGGCGTGCGCACCTCCAACAGCGTGCCGGCGTTCGTCGTCACGCAAGTCTACGTCAGTCTCGGCTACTACGTGCTCGGCGCCGTCTCCGCCATCGAGCGCGTGCCGCGCTCCCTCGAGATCCACGCCGCGCTCTTGGGCCACGGATCGTGGAGCATCTTCCGCCGCATCACGTTCCCGCTGGCGCGCCTGGGCCTGGCGGTCGCGCTCAGCTTGGCGTGGGTCCGCGCGCTCGGTGAGTTCGGCGCGGTCATGATCACGGCGTACTATCCGGCCGGCATCCCGGTGCAGCTCTGGGTCGATCTTCAGAACTTCGGGCTCCCGTCGGTCCTCCCGCTGCTGGTGGTCTTTCTCGTCGCGGCGCTCCCGCTGCCGTGGCTCCTCCACGTGCTCGCCCAACGCCAATCCTCGCCGACGGCCGAGCATGCTTGAGGCGCAGGTCGTCAAGCAGCGCCGCGACTTGCGGGTCGAGGCGGCGCTGCGGGTGGAGACCGGAGCATCCCTTGCCCTCTTCGGTCCATCCGCGGCGGGCAAGAGCACCGTGCTCTCGTGCATCGCCGGCGCGGAGGTCCCCGACGAAGGGCGCATCGAGCTCGACGGCCGCATCCTGTTTCCCCCGTCGCTCGCGCTCGCGCGGCGCAACGTCGGCTACCTCACGCAGTCGGCGGAGCTCTTCCCCCACCTCACCGTGGAGCAAAACGTGCGCTTCGGCGTCCCCTCGGAAGACGGGCGCGCGCACCAAGCGTGGATCGCGGAACTGACGGAGACCCTGAGCCTCGCCCCCGTCTGGAACGCCTCGGCGGGGCGCATCTCCGGCGGGCAGGCACGCCGCGTCGCCATCGCGCGCATGATGGCGCGGCGCCCTCCGCTGGTCTTGCTGGACGAGCCCTTCGCCGGCCTCGATCGCGACGTGGTGCGAGCGCTCGTGCGGGCCCTGCGCGAGTGGCAGCGGCGCATCGGCTTCTCCATCATCGCCGTCGATCACCACGCCGAGACGCTCGAGCGGCTCTGCGGGCGCGTCCTTGTCATCGAAGGCGGGCGGGGAGTGCAAGAGGGAACATGGGAGGAAGTGCGGCGGGCGCCCGCAACTCCGCGACTGCAGAGTCTGCTCGCCCCGCTGTAGCCGGGTCGAGCGCGCCGGCGCAGGGCCACGAGGAGCACGCATGGATCGCATGGCGGAGGGAGCCCGCATCCGCAGGCACGTTCTCGGAGCGGAGTACGTCGACCGCGGCAAGACCGCGGCCGACGCGTTCTCGCAGCATTTCATCGACTTCACCACCGAGCACTGCTGGGGCAACGTCTGGGTTCGTCCCGGTCTGGACTACAAGACGCGCAGCATGCTCAACCTCGCCATGCTGAGCGCCATGGGGCGCTGGCACGAGTTCGAGGTCCACGTGCGCGGGGCGCTCAACAACGGCGTCACCGAGGACGAGATCGCCGAGGTCCTCTTGCAGGTCGGCGTCTACGCCGGCGTGCCGATGGCCTCCGAGGGCTTCCGGGCCGCAAAGCGCGCGATCGACCGCTACCGCGAGGAGCGGGCCGCCGCGCCACCGCCGTCGGACTGAGGCCGCCGCTCCCATCCCGCCAGCGCGGCGCGGATTGCCGGCTCCTGGAGCGCCGTCGAGGGTACCGGCTCTCCCGCCGGCGCGGGGTCTTCGCGCAGGCTGCGCGCCCACCACGACACGTCGTGCCAGGCTCCCAGCTTGAAGCCCACGCGGCGGTAGACGCCAACCGGCTCGAAGCCGACGGCCCGATGCAGGGCGAGGCTGCCCTCATTAGGCAGGGCGATGCCCGCGTAAGCGCGGTGATAGCCTTGAAGCGCAAGCAGCCGGAAGAGCGCACCGTAGAGCGCTCGCCCCACGCCGCGGCGCCGCCCGCGCTCGGCCACATAGACCGCCGTGTCGACGGCCCACCGATACCCCGCGCGCTCGCGGTGGCGCCCCGCGTATACGTAGCCTAGGATGCCGCCGCCATCGTCGGCCACCAGCCACGGCCACGTCGGCACGGTCGCGGCGATCCGCGCGGCCACCTCGTCGGCCGATGGCGCGCGCTCCTCCATCGAGATCGCCGTTCGCTCGACGATCGGGGCGTAGATCGCCGCGATCTGCGCGGCGTCCGCCGCCTGCGCCAAACGCATGTCGTACATGCGGCGAGGATTCACCAAGAGGGCCGCGCATCATGCCGAGGCAATCAACGCTCATGACGCAATTTCCACCGGCTTTCAATACCCCGATCATCCGCGCGGGCGAATGGCTCATCGTCTCCGGGCAGCTCCCCATGCGAGACGGCGCGCTCGTCGAGGGCGGCATCGCCGCCGAGACGGCCCAGGTCATCGCCAACATCGAGCAGCTCCTCGCGGCCGAGAACGCGTGCCTGAGCGACGTCGCCAAGGTCTCCGTCTTCCTGGCCGACCTCGACGACTATCCCGTCATGAACCAGACCATGGCGGAGCGGTTCGGCGACCACCGCCCCGCCCGGACCACCGTGGGCGCGCGCCTGGTCCGCGGCGCTCGGGTCGAGATGGAGGCCTGGGCCTACCTGGGACGGCAGCCATGAGCTCTCTTGCCCGACGCGCGCGAGGCCATCGCACCCTTCGTCCCGAAGTCCAACGCCAAGCGAACGGCCGATAACGAAAGGACCAGATACCGCGTAGGCGGGGAGGGACTCTTAGGGCATGACCAACGATTTCACCATTAGAGCGGCAACCGTCAACGGCTCGGGGAGCCAGTCGTCGAATCTCGTGCTCACGCACGCCATTCTGCGCCTCGGCGTCCCGGTCGTGCCGAAGAACGTCTTCCCCTCGAACATCGAGGGTCTCCCCACCTGGTTCGACGTGCGCCTCTCGCCCAAGGGCTACCGCTGCCGCAGCCGCGAGGTCGACATCCTCGTCGCTCTCAATGCCAGCACCTGGCAGACCGACGTTCCCGACGTCAAGCCGGGGGGCGCCATCGTGCACGACGCGGCCTACCAGGTGGCGGGAGCCGCCCAGCGCGACGACGTGTTCTACTACCCGGTTCCGTTCACGGATCTGGCCAAGGAGCACTTCGCCCAAGGGTCGCCGCGCAAGTATCTCATCAACATGATCTACGTGGGCGTGCTGGCCCACCTGCTCGGCATCGACGCACAGGTGGTCGAGGCCGCCCTGTACGATCAGTTCCGCAACAAGCCGGCCGCCGTCGAGTCCAACATGGTCGCGGTGCGCGTCGGGATCGACTACGCGCGCGAACACCTGCCCAAGCGGGATCACTATCGGGTCGAGCCGATGACCGGCCTCACGGACGGCCTCTTCCTCATGGACGGCAACCGCGCGGCCGCGCTCGGCGCGCTGATGGGCGGCTGCACGGTGGTCTCGTGGTATCCCATCACGCCGTCCACCTCGCTGTGCGAGGCTTTCATCCAATACGCCGATCGCTACCGCGTCGATCCGCAGACCAAGGAGCGCAAGGCCGCCGTCATCCAAGCGGAAGATGAGCTGGCGGCCATCGGCATGGTGCTCGGCGCCGGCTGGGCGGGCGCCCGAGCCATGACCTCCACCTCGGGGCCGGGCCTCTCGTTGATGGCGGAGTACGCCGGCCTCGGATACTACGCCGAGCTCCCGGGCGTGATCTTCGACGTCCAGCGCGCGGGGCCGTCGACGGGCCTGCCAACGCGAACCCTGCAGGGCGACGTCGCCTTCGCCTACACGATCTCGCACGGCGACACCAAGCACATCGTCCTCCTCCCCGGCACCATCGAGGAGGCGTATGAGTTGGGCATGCAGGCGTTCGACCTCGCCGAGCGGTTCCAGACGCCGGTCTTCGTCCTCAGCGACCTCGACCTCGGCATGAACCTCTGGCTCACCGCGCCGCTGGCCTATCCCGAGCGCCCCTTCGATCGCGGCAAGGTGCTCACAGCCGAGGATCTCGAGAAGCTCGAGTCGTGGGGTCGCTATCGCGACGACGATCACGACGGCATTCCATACCGAACCGTGCCGGGGACGCCGCACGAGAACGCCGGCTACTTCACGCGCGGCTCGGGCCACGACGAGTATGCGCGTTACTCCGAGAGCTCCGAGGTCTACCAACGCAACCTCGACCGTCTCGCTCGCAAGCACGAGACGGCGCGTGCCTCCGTGCCCAAGCCCTTGATCGAGGAAGCCGGTCACCCCGCCGCCATCCTGGCCTACGGCACCACCCACCACGCCGTCGTCGAGGCCCGCGACATCCTGCGCGAGGCTGGGGTTCAAACGGACTACCTGCGCGTTCGCGCCTTGCCGCTGGCCAAGGAGATCGCCGCCTTCGTGGAGCGCCACGAGCGCGTCTACGTCGTTGAGCAGAACCGGGACGGCCAGCTCCAAGGCATCCTCCGCTCGGAGCTGCCGGGCGCGCTCGCCGACCGCCTGATCTCCATCCGTCATTACAACGGAGTCCCCATCGACGCCCCAGCGATCGTCGATCCCTTGCTCGCCGCCGAGCGTCCGGCCGCCGCGCCGGCGCTCCACTAAGGGCCAACGCCATGGAAACAGCACCCAAGACAAACGTCAACATCATCGGCCTCACGCGCGACGTCTACAAAGGCTCACCATCCACGCTCTGCGCGGGCTGTGGCCACAACTCGATCACGAATCACTTGATCAAGGCGCTCTACGAGTACGGCGTGCCGCCGCACCTGTTGGCGAAGATGAGCGGCATCGGCTGCTCCTCCAAGACGCCGGCGTATTTCGTGGAGCAGGCCCACGGCTTCAACGGCGTTCACGGGCGCATGCCCTCCGCGGCCACCGGCGCCAAGCTCGCCAACCGCGACCTGATGGTGCTGGGCATCAGCGGCGACGGCGACACGGCCAGCATCGGCCTGGGCCAGTACGCCCACCTCGTCCGCCGCAACCTCGACTGCACCTACATCGTGGAGGACAACGGCGTCTACGGCCTCACCAAGGGGCAGTTCTCCGCCACGGCCGACCGCGGCTCGGTGCTCAAGAAGGGGCAGGTCAACGAGTTCGAGACGATCGACGTCTGCGGCCTCGCCATCGAGCTCGGGGCCACGTTCGTGGCGCGCTCATTCTCCGGCGACGGAAAGCAGCTGGTTCCGCTCCTGCAAGCCGCCTTCTCCCACCGCGGCACCGCCGTGCTCGACGTGATCAGCCCGTGCGTGACCTTCAACGACCACACCGGCTCCACCAAGAGCTACGCCTATGTGAAGGACCACGAGGTCCTGCTCCACACCACCGACTACATCTCTCCCAAGGAAGAGGTCGTGGTCGACTACGAGCCCGGGACGGCGCAGGACATCGAGCTCGAGGACGGCTCGCACGTCGTGCTGCGCAAGCTCGACGGCAGCTACGACGCTACCGACCGCCTGGGAGCGATCCGGACGATCCACGAGGCGCGCGAGAAGGGCGAGCTGATGACCGGTCTGCTCTACGTCAACACGGATGCCACGGATCTCTGCGAGCGCGAGCGGCTCCCGCTCACGCCGCTGGCCCAATTGGGCGAGAGCGCCTTGCGCATCGGCCGCGAGGATTGGAGCAAGCTCATGTCGTCGTTCGGTTAGGAGCCTGTCGGACTATGCTCCTAGAGCCGGGCCAGCACGGCGTCGCGCTCTCCGGCGGAGCCGAGCGGCAGGGTGATCGGCTCGTTGCGCTCCGCCGAGAGATCCGCCGCCGTATAGACCTCCATCACGGCACGCGCCTGCTCCGGCGTCACGAGGACGGGGCGGTCGCGCGAGACGGCGTCGATGAACGACGTCGTCTCGATGGC
>DATLUD010000008.1:0-249450 GCA_035533275.1 Candidatus Dormiibacterota bacterium
CGGAGGGCATCGTCGTGTGATGGAGCACGTAGAAGTTCGCTTTGCGCACGCCGTCGTCTACGGTGGGCAGCCCGGAGAGCGCATGCTCGATGCTGTTGGCCAATGCCAGGTCCTGCGGCTTGTAGTAGTAGGTGGTCGTCCCCTGCAAGCTCGACGAGGTGTAGCTGTTGACGTGGATGCTGACGAAAAGGCGCGCCCCACGTTTGTCCGCAACGTCGGCTCGCGCCTGGAGCTCGACCTTGTCGGAGTCGAAGGCGTAGCCGACGTCGCGATCCGAGTTGCGCGTCATCACCACTTCCCAGCCCTCGGCCTGGAGCATGGTCTTGAGACGGCGCGCGATGTTCAGCGTGATGTTCTTCTCGATGAGGCCCATGCCGAGGTTCTCCGCGCCGGGGTCCGAGCCGCCGTGGCCCGGGTCGATCACGATCAAGCGCGGATTCGTGCCGTTGACCAGAGGCACCGCGGCCACGGCCGGGGCTCCTCCCTGCACGGTGAGCCCGCTCTCGGCAAGCGAGCCCTTGCCAGTCACGTCATCGGCGAACGTCGGCCCCACGCGGCCGGATCCGATCCGCTCCCCGACCACGGGCGCCCCCGGCGCGAAGAGCACCACCGTTCCCGCGCCCGGCGTCACCTCGACCCGGTCGTCGGCCCCGAGATCGAACGCGATCCGCACGATCGGCTCGGGGGTCTTCTGGAACTGATGGATGCGCACTTCACGGACCGCCACGATGCCGCGCTCCATCGCGCGGTCCTGCGGCGAGGTGTCCAGGATCGCGTTGTGCAGGTCGATGTAGAAGCGGTTGTCCCGGAGCTGGTGCCACTCGTAGACGGCGTCGCCCGTCACCTTGAGCGTACATCGGATGCCGTCGTCCACGGGTTGGATCGTATAGCCGACCACGTGCGCGGGAGGCGCGGGCGTGGCCGGAACGGGCGGAACGGTCGGCGCGGGAGCGGGCGACTCCAGCGGCTCGGCTGAGGCCAGCGGCTCGGGAGGCGGCTCGGCGACGGACGCCCGCATCGGCGCGGCGGTGGCGGATGGAAGCGCGGACGGGGTGAGCGCCGACGCGCCCGCCGCGGAGGCGCCGACGGCCGCGGCGATCACCGGGCGCAAGGGAATGCGGGGGGTACGCTCCTTGGGCACCGGGCCCGCAAGCTGCACGCCCGGCGGACCGAAGGCTACCACCAGCTCCGAGGTCGAGGTTCCCGGAAGGATCTCGTGCCGCGAGTCCCGCCCGGCGAAGAACGTGACGATCGTCGCCGACTCCCAGGCGTTGCGCTCCACGGCGATGCGCAGGCCGTCCAAGCCCGGCGCGTCGACGCGCTGCACGGGATCGAGATGCGAGGCAAAGCCCGGGAGGGCGATCTCCAAGCGGTCGGGGCGGTCGAGGACGCGCCGGAAGCGCAGCGTGGTGCCGCCGTGGAGGACCGCAACGGTGCGCTGGCCGTCGCGCACGATTTGCAGGCTGGCCAGCAGGGGCTGCAGCGCGATGCGGTCGCCCGACTCCCGCGTGGGCGCCAGGAAGAGCGCCTTCGCCAACGCGTCGAACGGAATGAACGCATCGCCGCCGTCGGTGTATGGGGCGAACGGCAGACTCTGCAGGACGCCCCCGACGTTGATGTGGGCGTCGCCGAGCGTCATGGTGATCACGCGGCGATCGGCCGCGGTCACCACGATGTACGACTCTCCGGGATGCCATTGGAGGTTCGCTCCCACGCTGCGCAGCAAGTTGCCGAAGCCCGGATCGCGAACGGAGACGGCGAAGGCGCCGTTGACGTTGTCCGTGCGCGCGAGTTGGAAGTGGCTGCCTTGGATCGAGACGACCGTGGCGCCGCTTTGCGCGTGCGCGGGCCGGGGCGCGACGAACGCGAGCAAAGCGATCAGGAGCGCGGCGAGCGCGCTACCAGCTCGAGCGTGACAACGGTTCGTCGAGTTCAAGATGACCTCCGGGAAGCGTGGGCAGGCGCTGTCCGTCGACCAAGACCTGCACGGCATGGACGTCGGGCAACTCGGTCATCGTCCACACGAGAGCCTTGAACTCCGCGGTCTCCTGGAGACCGCCTCCGACGAGACTCTCGACTTCTTTGGAGAGATTGACCGTGGCCGTCCCGTTTGCAACGTCGACGGCCAGCACGCGGGTTCCCTGTGGAAACCGCACGGCATCGGAAATGGTGGAAGGAGGACCCGCCACGCACTGCGTCGCCGCGTAGAATGCGATGCTCTTGAGATCGCGCGCAGGGCCCAGAGAGACCGGCCAGGGCACGACCTTCTCGTCGGAGGACTGCACGTAGTAGACCGTGATCTGGTTTCCCGGAACCGCCGCCCCTCTGGTGAGCCACCAATGAACGGCCACCGCCACGATGACGACCAGAAACAGGCTGATGAGAAACCGCGCAAGTCTCACGGAGAATGAACGTTCGCTTTCCGTGAGCGTGCGGCCTTCGCGCATCCGCGGCGGCGGCGCTCACAACTTCGAGACTCCTTTGACGAAGGTATCGGCGCGAGCACCGCAGCGCCTACACGCGCGGACGGCTAGGCAAGCGGGCGCTGCCGCCGTCTGTACCGGCCCGATGGTTCCGATGGCCCCTTTCACGTGCTTGCTCCGCTCCGCTATAATGCTCTCATCCCCAACCGCCGTGCCGGGTGCAGCGTTCAGGCGTCCCCCTCGTCCACTCCGTGCCGTAGCGAGGCCCAAGAGACTGCCGTGGCGCTTTACACGATCTGCCGGCGCGACCTGGAAACGGGCGTGGAGACCTTGCTGACGGACATCTTGTGCGAGGCGAATCGTGCGTTGCTGGTGGAGCTCGTCGCGCGGCTCAACGAAGACGCGGCCCAGGAGCGGCAGTTCCGCTACGATCTGGCGGAGATCGTGTCCGAGGGGCGCGGCGCCGGCTCGATCGCTCGCGCGCCGAGATAGCGGGTAGCCCAGTAGCCGTCCTGCAGATGAGCGATGCGAACGCCCTCGCTGGTGCTGGATACGAAGCGGCCGCCGCCGAGGTAGATGCCCACGTGAGACGGGCCTAGCGCATACGTCTGAAAGAAGACCAAGTCCCCCGGTTTGAGATCCGACGCGCCGACCACGGCGCCCGCGGCGTATTGCGCGTCCGCGGTGCGCGGCACCGCGACGCCCAACCGGCCGAAGACGTATTGAACGAAGCCCGAGCAATCGAAGCCGGCCGGCGAGACGCCGCCCCAGGCATAGGGGACGCCGACGAATCTCAGGGCCTCGGCGATCAGCTCGCGGGCCCACGCCGACGCCGCGGTCGGCAAGCCTCCAAGCCGGCGACCGAGGTCCGCGGAGGCCAGCGCCGCCGCCGGCGCCGGACAAGCGCCGCCTACTCCATCCGCAAGCTGGCGCAGCAACAAGCAGTCTCCGGGCCTCAAGGCATTCTCCGCCCCGCCTTGCAGGTCGTTGAGCCGCGCGAGCTCCGCGACGCTGAGGCCGTGCGCGCGCGCGATCGCCTCCAGGTCGTCGCCCGGACGCACCAGGTAGATCGCGCCGGCGGCGGCGCCTTGGTCGACGCCGCTCGCGGGTTGCGGCGCGAGCGCGAGCGTGGCCTGCGCCCCGTCCTCGCTCACCACGCGCACGCCGGCGAGACGCATCACCGCATCGAACGGCACGAACGCCTCCCCCACGTCGACGAACGGCGCAAACGGCAACCGGCCGGCCTCCCGGCCGCCCGCCACGCGGCGGTCGCCGACGCTCAGCCAGGCGCGCGCGCCGCTCGGGGCGACGACGGCGATCGCTCGCGCGCCGCTCGTCCACGAGACGGAGATGCCGAGCTCACGGAGCATGCGCTCGAAGCCGGCGTCGTGCACGGCGACGGCCAGCACTCCGTCGACGTTGTCGAACGTTGCGACCGGATAGCGGGCGCGGCCGTCGGTGAGCGTGAAGACGGGGTTCGCCGCGGCCCACGCCGCGCTCCCCAAGGTCAACCCCGCGAACGCGAGCGCCGCCGTCCAACGCGCCGCCGGCTCCAACCGTCCCATGCCACCATCATCGGCAGCCCGGCGCGGGACGGCGCACTTGCCTTGGCCCGTGGGCGGCCGGGGATCAGCCTGGGACGTTGAGCGGTTGCGTGAGGCGGATCACGACCGGAGAATCCTTCGGCACCACGATATTCGCGGCCGTGTTGTAGGCGTACAAGGCGCCGCCGATCAAGCCCACGAGGCCACCGACGTTCGTCCCCAGCTTCTTGCCGATCACGTTACCGACGATGTTGCCCGCCAACACCTCGCCGCCCGCGGTCACCAGGTTGTAGACCTTGCGATTCGGGACGCTGATCACTTGGGCGTGGATGGGAGCGCTGCTCCCGTCGGCAAAGCGGATCGTGTCGAAGTTCAGCTTCATGTGCGCCTTCTTGGTGGCCGTCGAGGCGACGACTTCCGAGAGGTGCCCCACGATGGTCGAACCGCTCTTGGTCACGATGCTGATGCGCTGCCCGTCGCGCGCCGTCTTCGTATTGAGCTCTGCCCGCGTGAAGCCGGTGATCTCCGCCCCCGGCGTCAGCGTCGCGGCAAGCGCCGCTGCCGGCGCCAGCGCCCAGAGCATGGCCATCGCCGCCACCGCAACTCTCACGCTCCGCCCGCGCATCTCGATCTACTCCTCCAAGGGGACCCGCGTGCCCCTCGCCAGTCATGTACCCTCCCGCCGCGATCTCCGAAACGGAATGGGTACGAAATCACTATACCGCACCGCGATTTCTGCCGAAAACAGGGGAGACGAGAGACTGCGCATCAACCGCTCGAGGACCGTAAGCCCATGCGCGTGATCGTGATGACGGCGATGCTGTCCGTCCTGTTCTCGACCCCCGCCTTCGCCGCGGATGCTCCGCCGTTTGCCGTCCTCCAGATCTCGACCAACAACGGACTCAGATCGGCGACGGTGCGGGTGGCCCCCGGCCGCAAGGGCATCATCACCGTCGTTCCCGGCGCCACGTTCGGCAGCCGCTTCGTGACCAAGATCGACGAGGACGCCGTGTGGCTCTCCGACGGCACGAAGGTCGACGTCGATCCGCAGCTCTCCAATCCCTACGTCCACCGCTACGACGCGCTGCTGCACGCCGGCGATCAGGCGTCGGACGAGGGAGACTCGTAGCGCCCGTTCACGCGCGCTTCAGGTGCGACCGGATGACCTCGCCGATGGAGCGGATGTCGACCGGCTTGGAGAGGTAGTCGTCGCAGCCCGCGGCCAGCGCCTTCTCCCGGTCCCCTTTCATGGCGTACGACGTGACCGCGATGATCGCGATGTCGCGGTTCGCCGCGTCCGCCTTCAGGCTCCGGGTCAGCGCCAACCCGTCGATCCCGGGCAGCTGGATGTCCATCAAGATGACGTCAGGCTTGGAGATCTCGATGCTCCTGCGCGCCTCCGCCGCGTTGCCCGCCGTTGCGACGGAGAAGCCGCTCCTCGCGAGCACGACGCGCAGCAGCTTGAGGTTGGTCTCGTTGTCGTCGACGACGAGAATCGACGGAGCGCGCATCAGCCGCCGGACGTCGCGGGGGCCGCCCCCTCGGCCGGCGACATGGGAAGGGTTGCGACGAACGTGCTGCCTCGCCCCGGCTCGCTGCGCACGCCGACCGTCCCGCCCTGCCCCTCGACGATGCGCTTGGTCAGCGCCAGACCCAGCCCCGTGCCTTGATATTTCTTTGCCGGGCCCGTGTCGAGCTGCTGAAACTCGTTGAAGAGCTTTGGCACGTTGTCAGGATGGATCCCGATCCCCGTGTCCTCGACCTCGATCCGGAAGCAGCCGTCGCCTTCACGCTCGACGCGCAACGAGACCATCCCCCCGTCGGGCGTGAACTTGATCGCGTTGGAGAGGTAGTTGTAGAGGACTTGCTTGAGCCGGAAGCCGTCCGTGAGCGGCGCGGGGAGAGAGGAGTCGAGCGTCGCCTCGATGCGATGCCGTTTGCGGTACGCAAGGGGGCGGATGATGTCCACCACCTCTTTCGCGATCTGCTGGAGATCGACGCGCTCCTTGCTGAACTCCATCTGCCCGGACTCCACCTTCGCCAAGTCCAGCACGCCGCTGATGAGCGCGGAGAGGTGATGGGAGCTGGTGATGATGTCGTTGAGATGGTCCTTCTGCTCGTCAGTCAACGGGCCCGCCAAGCCGTCGTACAGCAGCTCCGCGAAGCCGATGATCGCATTGAGGGGCGTGCGCAGCTCGTGGGACATGTTGGCCACGAACTCGCTCTTCAGGCGGTTCGCGGCCGCGATGCGCCGGTTCTCCGCCTCCATCTCTCGGCTCATCCGGCGCAGCTCCTCGGCGCGCAAGCGCTCCCGCTCGCTGATGTCGCGGATCGCGCTGACCGCCAAGAGCCCGTCCTCGGCCTCGAGCGGGCTGAGGCTGATCTCGATCGGAAACTCGCTTCCGTCGCGCCGGCGCCCACGGAGCTCGAGACCCGATCCCATCGGACGCGTGCGCGGATCGGCGAAGTACCCTGTCCGATGGCCGAGGTGGGCTCCGTGCAGCCGCTCCGGCACGAGCATCTCGACGTCGCCGCCGAGGATCTCCTCGCGGGTGTACCCGAAGAGCTGCTCGGTTTGACCGTTGACGAGGATGATCCGCCCAATCCGATTGACCACGACGATCGCGTCCGGCAGGGACTCCAAGAGCCCGTGGAACTGTGAGCCGAGTGCCTCGGCTTGCCGCAATGAGCGCAGGTCGGTGATGTCTCGCTCGCTCACGCAGACGACGGGCGCGCCGGAATCGCCGTTCGGTGCCAGCCGCATCGAAGAGATCACGTAGATGGCCGAGCGGTCTGGGCGAAGGCGCGTCGTCTCGTACGTGACCGGACCGGTCTCGACGGCGTGGCGCAGGCGCAAGATCTCGTGCTCGCGGAGCTCCTTGGGCACGATGACGTCGAACGTCGCGGTGCCGACGACGCGCTCACGCGGTATGCCGAACATGGACGTCGCGGCATCGCTCCAGTAGAGGATCCGTCCCTCCGGCGAGACGATGTACTCGGCCTCGACCGCGTGCTCCCGCAGGGCCCCTCGGAACGCCGCGTCGCCGGCATCCACACGTGCGCGTGTGGTCTCGTCAGGCTCTCCAACCACGATCCCGCTCCCCCCGGCGCATCGAGCGCGACACATCGTCGGCGGTTGAGCAAGCGGTGCTTGCGCTTGGATTATACCGACGCCTCCGTCGACACGTCAACGCACGTCACGCCGAGGACATTCGTGTCGCATCGCCGCCGAGCGAGCAACCGCTGGTCGCGCGTTCCCCGGAACTTCGCGACGCCTTCCCGGGACGCCGCTACGCTGGGCCCGCGTTGGCGCTCGGCGCAGACGCAGCCGATTGGTGACGGGAAAGCGGAGAGCGCAGCATGGGACGCACAGCAGCAACAGCGACAACGAGAGCCACGGCGCCGGCAGATGTTCCGTGGCGCACGCCGCGCGAGGGCATCGGCCTCACCGGGCGGTCGGACGAGCTGGCCGTCTCGGTGCCCCTGCGGCACGGCGACGGATTCCTGATCGGCGACGCCATGCCTGAGGCCGCGGAGCTGGTGATGACGCTTCCGCTAGACTGGGCGGACGCCGGCGCCGCGACGGAGACGTTGACGGCGATCGTCTCGCCGAGCCCGGACGGCAAGGACCGCTCGTTGCGCCGCGTCCACTGGTGGACGAGCGCCGGAACCTACCTGCCGCCGTTCGCGGGGATGCTCACGCTGGAGAGCGAGGATGCGCGCGAACCCGCCTCGCTGCTCGTGCTGCAAGGCGCGTACACGCTGCCGCGCTGGGCTCTCGACTTCGAAGCGGACGCGATGCTGGCACGCCGCCTAGCCGTCTTCGCCGCGCACGCGCTTCTTGCGGAGCTCGCCAAGCGGCTGCTCGTTCACGTTTACCTGCGGGCATGCGCGCCCGCCGCCGACCCGGTCTAGTTCAAGCGCTTCGGCGCGCCGTCGCTCCCGTACCAGTCGATCGTTCGCCCCGTCGTGTTCACGGTGACCGCGCGGCTCTCGGTGAACTGGTCGAACGACTCGACGCCGGTCTCTCGTCCGACTCCGCTGTCTTTGAACCCTCCCCACGGCGATGCCGGGTCGAGCCGATGGTGATCGTTGACCCAGACCATCCCGAAGATGAGCTGACGTGCGACGCGGTGCGCGCGCGCCACGTCGTTGGTCCACACCGAGGCCGCCAGGCCGAAGCGCGTCCCATTGGCGATTCGCAGCGCGTCCTGCTCGTCGTCGAACGGCATGACGACCGTCACGGGGCCGAAGACTTCGTCCTGCGCGATCTCGCAGCTCGGCTCGACGTCGTAAAGCACCGTGGGCTCCAGATAGTAGCCCGCGCTGGGAGCATCCGGCGGGATGCCTCCCCCCGTGAGGACCTTCGCCCCGCCGGCGCGCGCGCGCTCGAGCATCTCCAGGATGCGGCGGCGAGAGCGCTCCGAGATCACCGGGCCGAGCTGCGTCTCCGGCTCTCCCGGATCTCCGACGCGAATGGCCGCGGCCTTGCGCCCGAACGCCTCGAGGAACTCCCGGTAGCGCGAGCGCTGGACCAGGATGCGCGACCCGCAGATGCACGTCTGTCCGGCCGCCACGAACGCCGCGAAGGCGGCGCCGTTGACGGCGCGTTCGAGCTCGATGTCGTCGAAGACGATGGCGGCGCCTTTGCCGCCGAGCTCCAGCGTCGCGGCCGCGAAGTTCCGTGCGGCGGCACCGGCGATCGATCGCCCGACCTCCGTTCCCCCGGTAAAGACGACCTTGCGCACGTCCGGATTGGCGGCCAACGCCGCGCCCGCTTCAGCACCCGCGCCGTTGACGAGGTTCACCACGCCCGCGGGGACCCCGGCGCGCGCGAGCAGCTCGACCAAGCGGACCGTGGTGAACGGCGTTTGCTCCGAGGGCTTGATCACCACGCTGTTCCCCGTCGCCAGCGCGGGCGCGAGGCTCTTGGAGAGGATCATCAGCGGATGGTTGAACGACGTCAGCAGGGCCGCAACGCCCAACGGCACGCGCTGCGTGTAGCAGAGGAAGTCGCCCTCGATCGGGATCACGTCGCTGCGCCGCGTGAGCGCGAGCGCGGCGAAATAGCGGTAGAACTGCGGAAGGCGTCCCACCTGGGCGCGCGTCTCGGCGATCGGGCGCCCGTTGTTGAGCGTCTCCAGACGAAAGAGCGACTCCAGGTCGGCCTCGAAGAGGTCGGCGAAGCGGTTGAGCACGCGCGCGCGCTGATGGATCGAGAGATCCCGCCAGACGCCGCTCTCGAACGCCGCCTGAGCCGACGCGACCGCGCCGCCAACGTCCCCGGCACCCGCCGCGGCCAAGGTGCCGATGACCGCTCCCGTGGCGGGATTGAGCACGTCGAGCGTCCGCCCCGCGGCCGCCTCCGTCCAGACGCCGCCGATGAAGAGCGGGGCGTGGTATGGGACCCCGGTGCCCAGAACGCCGTCGGTCGCCGAGGCGTCGTTCGCGATGGGAGACTTTGTCTTTGCGGTCATCGTCTCGGTGGGACCTCCGTGGCTCATCGGCCTCTGCATGCGGTCATCGCTTGGCGAGCGCGGCGCTCGCCAAGGTCAGCGCGTCCACGGCGAGGCGGCAGTTCGTGTCAAACGATCCCTGCAGCATCGTTTGGAAGAGCTCCTTGCACGCGCGCGTCGCCTGCGGATCGAGCTTCAGGATGCGATCCGTGAGCTCGTCGGCCGCGGCGCTCAGCTCGGCCTGCCCCGTCACGACCTGGGAGATCAATCCGATCTCCAGCGCTCGCGGCGGGGCGACGGGCTGGCCGAAGAGCACGAGCGGAAACGCGTGCCGCGGCAGCGCGTACTCCCCGAGATAGGCCATGATGGCAGCCGGCGGCAGGCCGGCGAGCATCTCCGGAAACGCCAGCGCCGCGCCCTCCGCCACGATGGCGAAGTCGCAGAGGATCGCCAGGCCGAATCCGAAGCCGAACGCGTCGCCTTGGACCTCGGCGATGCTCACCAGCGGAGATGCCCGCAGCGCCCGCTTGAGGGAGATCAGCCGCGCCGCCTCCGCGCGGATCCCCGCGAGATCGCGACCCGCCCGCTCGCGCCCCGTGCAGAACGCGGTGCCGCGGGCGCGCAGGCGGAGGACTCTGGCGCGCGGCCGCTCCGCCTCCTCGCGCAGCGTGCCCAGCACGCTCTCGAACATCGCTCCGGTAATCTCGTTGCCGCGCTCCGGATGGTCGAGCGTCAGCGTCAGAACCTCGCCCGCGCGGTCGATGTGGACGACGCCGGGAGCGGCCCCGCCGGTTGGGGGAACAGATGAAGTCCGCATAGTATACTGAGTATACTGCACGGCCGGGAGCCTTTCCCTGCCGCGCCTCGCGGAGTGCAATCGATGGATATCTCGGGCTCGGAGCGCGGAGCGTGACCCCATCCGACCGCCGGGTGACCGGCAAGCCGGCGCTCGCGTCGATCGCGGAGCGTCACTGGGCTCGCCACCGTGGGCGGCCGGAGGAGAGCGCCTCCCGTTCCTTGAGCGCGGCCGTCGTGGTGCCCGCGCTGCGCGAGGCGATCATCGAGGGGCGTCTCCCCCCGGGGAGCCGGCTCTCGGAAGCGGAGCTCGGCGTACAGTTCGGCGTCAGCCGCACGCCGGTGCGCGAAGCGTTCGCCCAGCTCGAGCGCGACGGGCTCGTGACGGCCGTCCCGCGCGTCGGCGCCTTCGTGCGGACGGTGAGCGTCGACGACGTCGATGACATCTACCAGGCGCGCATGGCCTTGGAGACCTTCGCCGTGGCGCTCGTGACCGGGCGGCTCACGGCGATCGGGCGCGCGCGCCTGGAGGAGGTCCTCTCCGCGATGCGCCGCAGCGCCGAGCACGGCGAGCCGCTCGCCTACACGACGGAGCTCGACCGCTTCTATGCCATCATCATGGAGCTCGCCGGCAACGCCGTCCTCCGGCGCATGCACGAGTCGCTGCTCGGCCCGGTGCGCCGCTTACGGCGCATCGCCATGAGCCACGAGCACCGGATGCCCGAATCGTTGCAGCACGCCGAGGAGATCGTCCGGGCGATCGTCTCCGGCAACGCCGATGCCGCCGTGGAGGCGATGCGCGAGCAGCTCGTCACCGCCTGCGAAGCGGCGAAGGACGTCGTGCGGCACGACCATCACGCCTCCGCTCCCAGGCATCGTCATCCCAATACGCATCGTCCCTCGAACGCGTAGAGAAAGGATCGTAGTCCATGCACCTCTCCGTTCCCAGATGGTTTCGTCGGGCCGCGCTTGCCGCGACGGCGCTCGCCGTCGGCAGCGCGACGCTCTTGACCGCTCACCCGCAGCGCGCCGCCGGCGCGCAGCCGCCGTTCAAGATCGGCCTGCTCATCCCCACCAGCGGCAACTTCGCCGCGCCGGGTGAGTTCATGAAGCAAGGCCTCGAGCTCTACCTCGCCGAGCATCACGACATGCTGGGCGGCCGGCACGTCGTGATCGACCAAGCCGATACGCAGGGGAACCCGGCAATAGGTCTCACGGAGGCCCGCCGCCTCGTCGAGCAAGACCACGTCGACGTGATCGTGGGTCC
The DNA here is from genome assembly GCA_035533275.1 of Candidatus Dormiibacterota bacterium. Lineage (GTDB taxonomy): Bacteria > Vulcanimicrobiota > Vulcanimicrobiia > Vulcanimicrobiales > SCRA01 > SCRA01. The sequence continues at coordinate 11,486 of DATLUD010000008.1, forward strand.
GCTCTCCAACGCGGTGGACCAGGCCATCATCCCATACCTCACCGCGCACAAAGTCCCCGCCATCTATCCCGTCCTCTCGCCCGACGACATCACCCAGCGGACGCCGGCGCACTACGTGGTGCGCACGAGCGCGGCGAGCAGCCAGACGACGCAGCCGCTGGGCGACTACGCCTACAAGGTGCTGAAATATCGCAAGGTGGCGACCATCGCCTTCGACTTCTCGTTCGGCTGGCAGAGCATCGGCGGCATGGTCGCGACGTTTCAGGGCGACGGCGGCAAGGTCGAGAAGCAGATTTGGACGCCGTTGACCGCCTCCGACTACTCACCCTACCTCTCGGAGATCCCCCGCAACGTCGACGCCGTCTTCTGCAGCTTCTCCGGCGCGGCGGCCGTCAACTTCATCAAGCAGTACAAGGCCTTCGGCCTGAAGATGCCGCTGGTGTGCCAAGGCAACACCGTCGACGAGAGCACGCTGCCCGCCACCGGTCCCGCCGCCGTCGGAATCATCTCCGCGCTTCACTACTCGGCGGCGCTCGACACTCCGGCGAACAAGGCCTTCGTCGCCGCATACACCAAGGCGTACGGTCACGAGCCTTCGTACTACGCCGAGGGAACCTTCGATGCGGGCTTGATCCTGGATCACGCCATCGCCTCGCTGCACGGCAACGTGGCGAACACGCAGGCGTTCCTCGAGGCTCTGCGGTCCGTGCACGTGAGCGATGCGCCGCGCGGCCCGATCGCCTTCGACGCCTACGGCAACCCCGTCGAGAACGTCTACATCCGCCGGACGGAAGAGGTGCACGGCACGCTCGAGGACGTCGTCATCAAGACGTACCCGCACGTCTCGCAGTTCTGGACCTTCAATCCCAAGACGTTCCTCGCGCATCCCGTGTACTCGCGCACGTATCCGCCCTGCAACGCCTGCACATAGCCCGAGAAGCGAGCAGCCGGTGGTTGGGCGTTCTCCGAAGATTCCCGACGCCTTCACCGGCCTCGGCTATGATGAACGGGAGGTTGGCGGCGAGGCTTTGGGGGAGGTTTCGTCGCCCCTTTCTTGCCCGGGCGGCGCGGGGCGCGCCCGCGCGTCATCCGGTCCCGGGTCCGGTCTACAGACCGGGCAATCGACGAGTCAATGATCCGGCGGACAGCCGCACGGCCTGGGAGCGTCGCTCATGGTGTCCGCATTCCCGCTTTCTCGGGCGATGGCCCTCTCGGCAGGCCGATGAACGCCGCGAGGCCCGGTGAACGGTCGTTCACCGGGCCTCGCGCTGTAGATGGTGGAGGTGCCGGGCACTGCCACCCGGGTCCGCTGGAACCGTACGATCGGCTTCTCCAGGCTCAGTTCCGAATTTGCCTTACTCGCGGGGACGTCTCGGACCAGGGCTTACCCCGCGCAGCAGCCCCACGAGTCTCACCTGCGGTCGGGGGCGCCGTCCCGCATGCCAGCCGGCCTTGTTGACAGCGTCCGGGGCCTGCGTCGGCGACATCCCCGGGGCCGTGACTAACCTAAATTAGGCAGCCAGTGCGTATTCGTTGTTGGCGTTTATAGCCTTGCGATCGTTTTACGAGAGCTCGCAGCTCGGCCTGCTACCATATCGTCGAACCCCAACGTCGAAGCTGGTTCACCCCCATGTCGGTGTCACGATACGCTCGTTTACTGTACTCTCTGACCCGCGTGCCAGTCAATCGGTTGCGCGAGTCACGGGAAAGAGCAGGGCCAGCAGGAACGAGACGATCGCCATGACGATGGCTCCCCAGAAGGCCGGCCAGAAGCCGGCCACCACGAATCCCGGCACCAGATGGGCGACGAAGAGAAAGAGCAGGCCGTTGATCACCAGGGTGAAGAGCCCCAGCGTCAGCACCTCCAGAGGGCAGCTGAGCACGATGAGGATCGGGCGGAGAATCGCATTGACGATGCCCAGGAGCAACGCCGCGATCAGCGCGGGAACCGCCCCTTCGAGCCTGATCCCCGGAACCACGCGGGCGACCACGTAGAGCGCCACCGCGTTGAGCACGAGCCGAAGCAGGAAGTTCATCCAAGCGCCTCCTTGACGCGAGCGGCGAGTTGCGGGGTGAAGCCCTTGATCGCGGCGATCTCCTCGAGAGCCGCCCGGCGGATCGCCGGGACCGAGCCAAACTGCCGGAGCAGGCGCCGCTTGCGGACCGACCCGATCCCCTCGACGCCGTCGAGCGAGCTGGCCGTCATGCTCTTTCCGCGCTTCTGGCGGTGGAACGTGATCGCGAAACGGTGCGCCTCGTCGCGGATGCGCATCACCAGGTGGAGCGCCGGTGAGCCGGGCGGCAGGACGATGGGCTCGCTCTGCCCGGGCAGATAGAGCCACTCGTGCTCTTTGGCCAGACCCGCCGCGGGGATGCCGAAGAGGTCGAGCTCCTCGAGCACCTCCGCCACGGCACCCAGTTGTCCCTTGCCGCCGTCGATCACGAGCAGGTCCGGGCGCTTGGAGAAGCGGTCGCGCTTGGCCAACTCGCGCGCCACGCCCTCGCCCTCCACCACGCTCTCCGGACGCAGGTAGCGCAAGCGGCGGCGCAGCGCCTCCTGCATCATCGCGAAGTCATTGGGCCCTTGGTCGTAGCGGATGGTGAACTTGCGGTACTCGCTCTTCTTCGCGCGCCCGTCGACGAAGACCACCATGGAAGCGACCGCGTTCGTGCCTTGGATGTTCGAGATGTCGTAGCACTCGATCCGGCGCGGAGCCTCGGCGAGATCCAGCGCGGCGGCCAGCTCGGTGAGCGAGCGGGCCGAAGCCGTCTCCTGCACCTCCTGATTCGCTAGGAAGGCACGCAGGTTCTGTTGAGCGTTCTCCGCCACCATGCGCAGGTAGTCGGCCCGGATGCCCCGCTGCGGCTGGAGCACGCGTACCCGAGCCCCCTTGCTCTGGGAGAGCCAGCGCTCGATCGTCGCACCCTCCTCGGGGAGCGCCGCCGCCAAGACCACCTTGGGAACCGCCGCGGCGGCGGCCTCGCGCGCCGCCCGGCTGCGGCGCGGCGCCGCCACTGGGGCCTGGACGTCGAGCGCGCTGGTGACGCCCTTGGGGAGATACCGCGCTGCCGCGACGTCGAGCGAGGGCGTGCGCGCGGTGTAGAACTGCTTGAGGAACTCGCCGTAGAGCGTCGGGAGCGCCTCCTCCTGCCCCCCCTCGACGATGAAGTGCTCCTGCCCCACGAGCTTGCCGCTGCGCACCATGAACACCTGAAAGCACGTGTGTCCTTGCGCCTGCGCGGCGGCGACCAGGTCCATGTCGATGCGCGTCTGCCAGACGACCTTCTGCCGTTCGGTGACGCGGTGGACCGCAACGATGCGGTCGCGCAGCCGTGCCGCGTGCTCGAAATTCAGCGCCTCGGACGCGGCCTGCATCTCGCCCTGCAGTCGCTCCAGCAGCACGTGCTGCTTGCCCTCGAGAAAGAGCACCACCTCGTCGACGACGGAGCCGTACTCCTGCTCGCTCTGGAAGCCCACGCACGGAGCCTGGCAGCGCTTGATGTGATACTGCAGACAGGCCCGCTTGCGCCGTCCGTCGATCGGCTCCCGGCACGTTCGGAGCGGAAAGACCACGCGCACCAGATCGATCAGCTCGCGCAGGCCGTGCGCGTTGGTATACGGGCCGAAGTAACGGGCGCCGTCGTCCTTGACCTGGCGCGTGAAGATCAGGCGCGGGAACGGATCGTCCGTCAGCTTGAGGTACGGATAGCGCTTGTCGTCGCGCAGCCGCACGTTGTAGGGCGGCTGGTGACGCTTGATGAGGTTGGCCTCCAGGATGAGCGCCTCGACCTCGTTGTGGACCACGATCGAGCGCACGCGCGCCACGCGGTCGACCATCGCCTGGATGCGAATGTGATGGGCGCTGGACTCCTGGAAGTAGGACCGCACGCGGTTGCGCAGCGAGATCGCCTTGCCGATATAGAGAACATGACCCCCCGCGTCCTCCATCAGGTAGACGCCGGGGACATCCGGGAGTTGGGCGAGGGTCTGCTCGAGCGAGGGCTGGTCGAGGATCACGTCCCCTCCATTGTACCGTACCGCCCCACCTCGTCCGGCGTCTCCGGGGCGGGAGGGGGCCAGGCGAGGGGATCGAGGCGGGCTTCGGGCCGCCGGCGACGTATGCTAGAGGCAGTGAGCGAGCGGTGATACGACTGGGCCTTCTTCTGCATTGGTATCAGCCCCCGTGGCAGGATCCGGATGTTCTCGATCGCGTGGTCGACGAGTGCTATCGCCCGCTCTCCCGCGTGCTTGAGGCCTCCCCGGTCCGTTGCTCCATCGACCTCTGCTGGTCGCTGGTGGAGCAGTTGATCGCGCGGGGCCACGAGGAGATCCTCACGAGCTTGGGGGCAGCGGCGCGCCTGGGCCGGATCGAGTTCGTCGAGACCGCGGCCTACCACCCGATCCTCCCGTTGGTCGCGCCGGAGGTGGCGGCCCGGCAACTCACCCTCAACCGGGAGCGCAACCACGGGGTCTTCCATCGCGCCTACCGCCCGGAGGGGGTCTTCCCTCCCGGGATGGCCTGGTCGCCCGAGCTCGCGCCTCTCTTGAGCGGTTTGGGGTACCGCTGGGCCGTGACCGACGACGTGGCGGTAGCGGTCCGCGACGGCGAGGTACCCGCCGATCACGTCACCGAGCTGGAGCACGGCCTGCGCGTGGTGCTGCGCTCCAACCGCTGGAGCAACGCGGTCGTCTTCGGGAACCGCGACGGAGCCGGGACCGCCGAGGCGATGGCCGCCGAGCTCCGATCGCGCCTGGACGAGGGCGACGGCTACATCCTGCTCGCGATGGACGCCGAGACCTTTGGTCACCATCGCCCGGGCTACATCCCGTTCATCGCCGACTTCGCCGGCTGGTGCGAGCGGACCGAGGGCGTCGCCATGGGTTCGGTCAGCGACGTGGTCGCCTCGTTCCCCGCGCGCCGAGGCGAGGTGCCCGCGACCTCCTGGAGCACGATCCCCGAGGACCTGCGGGCCGGCCGCCCTTTCCCTCTCTGGAACGACGGCGGCGACGTCCACCGGGCGGGTTGGGAGCTGCTCGACGCGGCGGCTCGAGCCGCCGCGGCCCATCCGGCCCTGCAGGCTCAGTTCGACCGGGGCGTCTCCTCCTGCTCCTTCCGGTGGCTCTCCCGCGCCAACTGGGAGCCGGGCCTCGCCGGGCGCGGCTTCTCGATGCTCGTCGACGTCGTCCGCAAAGCCGGCGATCCGGCGGCCACCGAGCAGGCCTTCGCGCTCTTCGACCGCATCTTGACCGGCGCGGCGCTCCGCACCAAGGCATCGTAGCCTCGGGGGCGTGCTCGCTCGTCGCCGCTAGCTGGTCCCCTTGCCCTTGCGCGGCAAGTGCATCCACAGGCCCACGGCCGCCAGAAGCACCAGTGCGGCGACGATCAGCCCCGAGAAGCGATGCGCGATGGGCCCGAAGGCATCCCAGTGCGCGCCGAGCGTCATCCCCGCATAGGCCCAAGAGACGCACCAGATCAACGACCCGGAGAGCGTGTAGCCGACGAAGACCGGAAGCCGCATGCGCGTGATCCCCGCGGGCAGCGCCGCAATGGCACGGACCACTGGGAGGAGCCGGCAGATGAAGACGGTGCGGTCGCCGTACTTCTGGAACCAGACGTCGGCTTTATGCAGGTCGTCGTCGCGGATCAGAAAGTAGCGTCCATACCGCTGGACGAACGGGCGGCCGCCGTAGTAGCCCACGGCGTACAGGAAGAGTGCCCCGGTGAGCTCCCCGAGCGATCCCACGATGCCCACCAGCACCGCCCCCGTCACGTGCCCCCCGGCGAGAAACGCGCCCCCGGCGGGCATGATGATCTCCGAGCCGATCGGCACGCCGCTGTTCCCGAGGAACATGGCGAGGTAGATCCCCGGCAGGCCCACCGAGTGGATCAGACCGATGAAGAACTGGGTGAGAGCGGTCAGCAGGTGCACGTAGCCTCGGTTCTAACGCCGCGGCTGGAGGATCTCGACCGCCAGCCCGCCGGTCTCTTCTTCCACCGCTTGCAGCAGGTGCGCGGGATCGACCGCCTCACCACCGGCAAGGCTCTCGGCGCGCGTCACCACGCGCCGAAGACGCGGCGTGACCAAGATACCCTCCCAGGTGCGATCCTCCCCGGTGCCCATCGCGCGGCGCGTCGCCGCCGCGATCTCCCCGCGCTCCAAGCCGCGCTCGAGGAGCCGGCGATCGATCGCCTCGTCGGGCTCGTGGAGCAAGCCGAGCAAAAGATGCTCGACCCCGAGGTAGTAGTGGTTGTGGTTACGGCACTCCTGCTCGGCGGTCCGGAGAACGCGGCGCGCCGCCGAGCTGAAGCTGGAGAATACCGACAATCTACTCGCTCGCGAAGGGGAGAACGGAAAGTGTGAGGATGGTCGGGGCGGCAGGATTTGAACCTGTGACCTCTGCGTCCCGAACGCAGCGCTCTACCAAGCTGAGCTACGCCCCGACAAAAACCCCCCGGTATTCGCACGGATAGGGGGGTTTCCTTCAACTGTCGTATGGCAGGGTCATGGAATACGTGATCGTCGGCTGCGGGCGCACGGGAGCGGCGCTCGCCCGGCTCCTCCTCGCCGAGGGAGCGAGCCTGACGGTCCTCGACGCCAACCCCGCGGCCTTCGCCGCCCTCGGCGACGATTTCCGCGGCCGTCTGGAGATCGGGACGGGCGTCGACGAGGACGTCCTCCGCCGTGCCGGCGCCGCGCGCGCCGACGGCCTCGCCGCGGTGACCTCCGACGACAACCGCAACTTGATGTGCGCGCTGATCGCCCGCCGCCGCTTCGGGATCGCGCGCGTGGTCGCGCGCATCAGCGATCCCTCGCGAGCCGAGCTCTACGACGACCTGGACATCCAGACGATCTGCCCCACCCTCACGGCGGCCAAGCAGTTGCGCGACGTCCTGAGCGGCAGTCATCTCGAGCCGCGCGCCATCCGCGCGCAAGTCGGCACCGCCTTTGCGGGGCACGCCGTGGAAGAGCTCGCCGAGCCGGGCCGCGTGGTGATCGGCTCGGTGACGCGCGGCCAACGCGCCTTCGTCCCCGCCCCACGCGACGTGCTCGAAGCGGGTGACCGCATCGTGGCCTTCGTCGCGCCCGAGGCGCTGGAGAGCTTCGCGCGGCGCCTCTCCTCCGGCCCGTTCGCCGAGGCGCGCGGCTGAGATGCGCATCCTGATCGTCGGCGGCGGCAAGGTCGGCACCTACCTCGCCAAGGCTCTGCTCGACGAGGGACACGAGGTGCGCGTCGTCGAGAGCGACCCGCGCCGCGTCCACGACATGGCCAACGTCCTCGAGCGCGACGTCGCGCTCCTGGGCGACGGCTGCCGTCCCGACGTGCTGGAGCGTGCCGGCGTCGACACCGCCGACGTCGTCGTCGCCGACACGGGCGACGACGAGGACAACTTGGCCGTCGTCCTCATGGCGCGCAAGCGTGCGCGTCCGCCCCGCACCATCGCACGCGTCAACAACCCGAAGAACGAGGCGATCTTCGACTCGATCGGCACGGACACCGTGATCTCCTCGACGGAACTGGTGCTGCGGGCGATCGCGCAAGAGATCGACGTCGAGCGGGTCTCGCCGCTCATCACGTTGCGCAAGAGCAATCTCGCGCTGGTCAAGCTCTCCGTCCCCGAACGCTCGCCGGCGCGTGGCGTCGCGATTTCCGCGATCGGCCTTCCGCGCGACTGCGTGGTCGTAGCGCTCGAGCGCGACGGCGAGCTGCTGATTCCCTCCGGGGAGACCGCCGTGGAGGCCGGCGACACCATGCTCATCCTCGCCAAGCCCGAGGCCCGCGGAGCCCTCCGCGACCACCTCATCGGATCATAAGGAGACGACCATGCTCGCCACCTCGGAGAATCTGGCCCTCGCGCGCGACGGCGCGATCCTGGAGATCACCCTCAACCGGCCCGACCGGCGCAATGCGCTCTCGCGCCAGCTCATGCTCGATTTGATCGCCGCGCTGCGCGCGGCCTCCGGCGACCGCGAGATCCGGGTGGTGATCCTGCGGGGCGCGGGCGTCGCCTTCTCCGCGGGCCACGACCTCAAGGAGATGCTCGACCGCGACATCAACGCCTACCGCGAGATCTTCGACATCTGCACGGATGTGATGACGACGATCCAGGGCATTCCCCAGCCGGTGATCGCCGAGGTGGCGGGGATCGCCACCGCGGCCGGGTGCCAGCTCGTGGCCACCTGCGACCTCGCGATCGCCGCCGAGGAAGCCAAGTTCGCCACGCCCGGCGTGCGCATCGGCCTCTTCTGCTCCACCCCGATGGTCGCGCTCACGCGCGCGATCGGCCGCAAGCGCGCCATGGAGATGCTCCTCACCGGCGAGATGATCCCCGCCGAGACCGCCGCGGACTGGGGACTCGTGAACCGCGTCGTCCCCGCGAGCCGCCTGCACGACGAGACGCGCGCCCTGGCGAGCAAGATCATCGAGGCCAGCGGCTTCGTCGTCGGCTTGGGCAAGGCGGCGTTCTACACGCAGATCGACCTCGATCAGCCCAAGGCCTATGCATACGCCAAGGAGATCATGTCCATGAACGCGTCGGCGGCGGATGCGCAGGAAGGCATGGGGGCGTTCGTCGAGAAGCGCAAACCAACGTGGTGCGGGCGTTAGCTCTGGACGCTAGCGCAGCGCGATCAGCGTGACGCCGACGGCGGCGCACGCGACGCCGACCCACTGCAGCCGGCTCAGCCGCTCGCGCAGCACGATGCGCGCCAGGAGCACCGTGCTCGCGGGGTACAGTGAGGTCACCACGGCGGCCACCGCCAGCAGCGTCTGACGCAGCGAGAGCAGATAGAGCACGTTCGCGCTGACGTCGCAGACGCCCGCGAGCGCGATCGTCCCTAGCGCGCGCGGCGCCGGCCTCAGGCTGCCTCGGGCGACCAGAGCGGCAAGCGCGAGCAGTGGGACCGAGGCCGCGCGGGCCGCCACGATCGGCCAGAGGGGCGAGGTCGCCCCCAGGACCGAGAAGACCACGTAGAGCAGCCCGAAGCCGGCTCCGGCCCCCAGCGCCTCCGGCAGCCCGCTCGCGCGCGGTGCCGGCGCCCCGTCGGGCAGGTGCTCGTCCGGGCTGGCCGAGACGAGCACCACCGCCGCGACGGTGATCGCCACGCCCACCCAGACGAACCACGCCGCGCGCTCGCCCCGCGCAAGACCGACGACCACGGGCAGCGCCGCCGCGACCACGCCCGTCACCGGGGCCACGATGCTCATCCGTCCCACCGCCAAGCCGCGGTAGAGCAGCACGATGCCGAGGCCGCCGGCCACGCCTCCCACCCCCGCGAGCGCCAGCTCGCGCAGCGGCGGCACCGCGTCGCCGTGCAGGATCACCGCCGCCAGGATCCCCAGGCCGCCGACCGCTTGGGAGATCACCGCCACGGCCCACACGCTGCTGCGCTTGGCGCTCAATCCTCCGAAGAAGTCGCCGGTCCCGTAGATCGCTGCCGCCGCCAGCGCGAGGACGACCCCCACGCGGGGCCTACCGGTAGTCCACTTCGGTCATCATGCCGTCCATCATGTGGATGTCGTTGTGGCAGTGCAGCACCCAGCGCCCGGCCGGCGAGGTCGCGCGAAAGCGCCACGTCATCGTGCCGCCGTTGGGATCCACGAGCGAGGTGTCCTTGGGGAGCGGACGGCGCAGCGCCCGTCCGTTGATCTCCACGATCTCGAAGACGTGGCCGTGGAGATGCATCGGATGATGCATGTCCGTCGTGTTCTTGAAGCGCACTTCCACGTTGTCGCCGCGCCGGACGGCGATCTTGTCGGTGTGCGGCCAGATCTTGCCGTTCATCGTCCAGCGGTCCGACCCGTACGCTCCTCCGCCGAGCACGTACGCCTGGCTCACGTCGATGCGCTCGGCGCCGGGAAGCGTGCCCTTCGCCAAGGCCGCGCCGGCCAGCTCGTACGTGAGGTACTTGACGCCCACGAGCGTCTGCGGTGAGCCCAGCGGCGTCGCGCCTTCCATGCCGGGCGTGTGTATCACCACGGCCTGCTCGAAGACCATCGGATCCGACGAGAGGCCCTGCAGGAGCCACGCGCCCGGCTTGGTGACCTCGAACCACGCGTCGTAGCGCTCCGCGACGCCGATGCGCAAGGCCTCCACCTCGACCGGCTGCGGCAACGGGTTGCCGTCGGAATGCGTGACGCGCAGCGTATGCCCGGCCAGCCGCACGTAGCGCGTCTGCGTGGGGTTGGCGTTGAGGATGCGCAGGCGCACCTTCTGTCCCACGTTGACCACGATGGGCTTCGTCTTCGGATAGCAGGCGCCGTTGACGCAGTGCGCCGCGTAGGCGACCTCGTCGCCCATCTTGTCGTCGGGCGCCATCGACAAGAGCTCGGGCGAGCCGGGAGGATCGACCATCGGCGCCGTGCTCGTTCCCATCATGGCGGCCATCACCGTCGACGTCTTCGGGACGTCGTGAAAGACCAAGGCGACGTCGAGGTCGGCGCGCTCGTCGCGCGGGTCCTCGATGATGATCATGCCGAAGAGACCCCGCAGCTGCTGCAGGCGCACGTGACTGTGGTACCAGCGCGTTCCCGTGGGCCCCGGCACGTACTCGTAGACGAACTCGCCGCCGTTTGGCACAGGAGCCTGCGTGACGTCGGGCACACCGTCCATGTCGTTGGGAAGGATCATCCCGTGCCAGTGCACGGTGCTCACGGCGCCGGTGTGATTGACGAGGCGCGCTCGGAGACGCTGACCGCTGCGCACGCGGATCACCGGCCCGGGCATCGCCCCGTTGTACGCCAAGCCGTGGTACGCCACGCCGGGAAACGGCGAGAAGACGTATGGCGCGGCCGTCAGCGTGACGTCGACGGTCTCGCGCTGCGCGGCGCGCGCGGAGATCGGCGCGAAGGCCCGCGCGCTCATCGCGCCGGCGGCCAACCTCGCCCCGCCGGCCAGAAACGCCCTCCGGTTCATCGTCACGCTATCCGTCCACGGTGATCGGCACGTCCATCTCGTGGCCGTCGTAGCGCACCTTGAGCGTCCACGGCCCTCCCATCGAGAACTTCACCTTGGCGGAGAGCACGTGGGGGTCGGCGGTCTTCCGCAACGGAACCCAGCCGGTGCCGTGCGAGGATTTCCCCATCTGCATGAACGCCTGCACCTGAGCGCCCGTGGGAGGCGTGCCGGCGAAGGTGACGCGGACGGTGGCCGCGTCGGTGGGCTCGGGCGGGTCGATCTTGACGACGGGCTTGCCGGTGCCGCCGTCGAGCCCGGAGAGGTAGGCGACCAGATCGGCCGCCTGGCGATCGGTGAAGCCGAAGCTGGGCATCGGCGCCTTGGGATGGAGGATCTTCTGCGCGATCTGGTCCGCGCTCAGGCGCTTCTCGATGCCGACGAGCTTGGGGCCGATGCCGCCCGTGAAGCCCGCGCCGTGACACCCCTCGCAGCCGCTGGACTGCACCAGATGGGCTCCCTCCGTGGCGTTCCCGCTTGCGTAGGGATCGGCGGCGGCGCGCGCGTGGGCCAAGGTGAGCGCCGAGAGCGCCGCGGCCGCGGCCGCGAGCGCGATGACGTTACGGAGGCGAGGCATGACTCATGATCCTTTCGCGGCGGCCGGCTGGCCCACCGGTTCTACGGTGACGCCCTTCGACCCGCTGAAGAGGTAGCGCTTCCCTGCGATCCACGGCCCGGCCCAGCCCAGGCGGAAGCCGATGACCGGCACCCCTCCGGGGGTCATGGCCAGCTCGCCCGTGATCTTGAGGTTCGGAGCGAACTGATGGACCAGATCGAGGATGTAGTGGCGGTTGAGCGTATCGCTGGTGGCTACGTCGTAGCGCGCGACAATGTGGTTGCGCCACCCGTAGTCGCGCTCGAACTCCACGAAGTAGCCGTTGAACGGCGCCCCGGCCACGCCGATGTCCGGCTGCGCGTCGTAGCCATGGTAGAACATCGTCTGAATTTGGAACGTTGGACGCTGGTAGGCGTAGTAGACGCCTTCACGCGTGAAGCTGTCGCCGCCGGCATAGGCCCCGGCGGCGTCCTGCAGCGGCGAGGTCCCGCGCATGGCCACCACGCCGATGGTGTAGGGGAGGTCCATCCCGCCGTAGGCCAGGTTTGCGTCGAGGACCCGCGGCGAGGTCGTGTGGTTGTAGTCCAGGGCATCGCCCACGCCGACGTCGCCGGTCAGCCACGCCAGGTTGTACATGAACTCGTTGGACATGCCGTTGAAGGCCACGCCCCAGTGCGCGTCGTTGGGGGCGAAGGCGTTCTGTCCCGAGGTCTGCGTGGCCAGCAGGTAGTCGCCGATCGTGAAGCCGTGCGCCGGCATGAACGGAAACGGCGTGTGGTACTTGCCGATCTGGAGGGAGTTGGTGCCGCCGAGCAGGCCGTTCCACGAGACCCACATCTGCTCGGTCACGCCGAGCTGCCCGGTGTCGACGATGGGCTGCTCGGCATACCAGGTGAAGTTGCGGCCGATGAAGCCGGCGCCCAGGATCGAGAGCGTCGAGACGTAGGTCTGCGCCTTGCTCTCGTGGTTGGCCAGGTAGGTGTCCACCTCGGCGTGGATGGCCAGCGGCAGAGCCGCCGTCTGCAGATGCTCTTGCAGATCCTGGAAGTTCATCATCATGGTCATCATGCCGTACGGCTTCATGCCCGGGAAGCTCGTGTGGCACAGCGTGCACGAGACCCCTTGGCCGTTGGCGAAGACCGGGATCGCCTTGGCCGCGTGCGGCGCGGCCAAGTAGAGGAGCGCGACGGCGGCTGCGATGCGAGCCGCGCGCAACATCAGCGTTTGCACGGTGGAGGACCCTCCGCGAGGAGCGAATGCGCAAAACGACCTCCCAGCGGGAGGCGGGCGGTTACGCGATCGCGGGTGGGGGGCGCTTGAAGCGGCGGACGCCGGTCCGCTCGGCGAGGCGCGCCGGGGGCACGATGGCCGGCGCGGGCGGCTGCCAGAGCGCCGACGGCGGACGCGTGCGGCGCAGATAGGCGCAGGCCACCGCCTGCGCCGAGAGCTCGATGATGCCCCAGAAGAGCGAGAGGACCACGGCGACGACCAGCGCCGTGAAGGCCTCCACCACGCACCCGACGGCGTCGGGCGCATTGCCCTCGGCGGTCTCCAGGAGCGCGAAGCCGAGGCCCTGGACCAGCGCGAAGCCCAACCACAGCCGCGCCACGGAGGGCACCGCTTCGACGGTGCGCAGCGCCGTTCGCCCTCGGAGCACGCGCATGACGAGGGCGGAGCCGAGCAGGAGGGTCAGCGCGAGGGCCAGGTCGAGCGACGGCCGGAAGTAGGCGTGGCGCGCGTCCGCGAGGTCGCGTCCTTCGATGCAGTAGGCCAAGGCATGACCGATGAGCGTCGCGCATACGGCAACGCACGCCAGCCAAGCAAACCTCAGCCTCGCGCCCATCTGCGGGTACATTCGCGTCACCTCGACCGCGGCCCTCGGGGGCGCGCTTAGAGCATCTGGTGCGTGAAGTTGCCGACCAGCGAGCCGGTCGCCCGAATGCGTGCCAGCGCCTCGAGCATCCCGCGCGGCGCCACCGGCGGACCCACCGCGCGGCGATACCACGCCGGGTCGATGTTGAGGGTGCGCGTCTGCACCATCCGCACGGGCGTGCGCGTCAGGACGCGCTCCATCGCCTCCAGTTCGTCTTCCTCGTCGGTGACGCCGGGAAACGTGAGCAGATTGAGCGAGACCTGCAGTCCCGCTCCGCTCGCGCGCCGGATCGACTCCAGCACGTCCTCCAACCCGTAGCGGTCGGGACGGTAGTACGCGGCATAGACGTCGGGACGGAACGAGTTGAGGCTGATGCGCACCGCCTGCAACCCGGCGTCGATCACCTCCTGGAGCTTCTCGGGGAGGCTGCCGTTGGTGTTCAGGTTGATCGTTCCAGCCGGCGTGCGCGCGCGGATTTCGCGGATGGCCTCGACCATGGTGCGATAGCGCAGGAGCGGCTCGCCCTCGCAGCCCTGCCCGAACGAGACGATGCCGGACGGATCGCGCTCGAGATGGCGCACCGCGACCCGCACGACGTCCTCGACGTCCGCGGCGCGCGCGATGCGGACTTGCGGCGACGGAATGGGGCTCCCGGGCTCCTGCTCCGAGATGCAGCCCAGACAACGCGCGTTGCACGAGGGCGAGAGTGGAATCGCCGCCTCGCCGCGCTCGAAGAAGACGTTCTGCGCCGTGAAGCAGCCGTACTCGCGCGAGCAGAGCGCCAGCTGCTCGAGCACGCGGTTGCCGGGATCGAGCGCGCGGTGCCGTTCGATCGCCACCTCCAGCTCGTCGCCTTCGAAGAAGCGCGGCCTCCAGGTCGCTCCCTCGTCGGTCCGGGCGGCCGCCACGTGCAGCTGGTCGTCGACCACGCAGGCGAAGGTGTAGCCGAAGAGCGGGAGCGCCGGGGCATCGGGCGCCGCGGCATAGGCGGGAAGGAGCAGACGCGTGTAGCCCGACGGAAGCAGGACGCCGACCGCGGCATAGCCTCCCTTGCCATACGCCCGCGCGTGCGAGGCCTTCCCCGCCAAGGGCGCGCGCCCGGGCAGCATCGCCACCACGGCGCCCTCCGGCAGCGGCAGCAGCTCCTCGGCCCGGGGCTCCCGGATCACGCCGTCGTCCGCGAGCGCCCGCGCCTGCTCGTCGAAGAAGATACGGCCCCACTTGTCCGCATAGGGGAGTCCGTACGACATCGGGGCTACTCTCTGCTCCGCGCCGGCTCCGGAACCTCGACCTCGGCGTCGAAGACGTGGACCGCCTCGCCGCGGATCACGAGGCCGCCGTCGTCCCAGCGCACCTCGACCTCCCCGCCGGGGACGTCCACGCGCACCGGGCTCCGCACGTCGCCGCGGCGGATCGCGGCGGCGGCCGACGCCGCGATGCCCGTGCCGCACGCGGGCGTCTCGCCGACGCCGCGCTCGAAGTGGCGCACGCGCAGGGCATGCTCGGAGACCCGCTCGACGACGTGGACGTTGACGTCGGGCGTCGGCGCGGCCAAGGCCGCGAGGTCGAGTCCGGCCACGCGATCGACGAAATGCACCAGATGCGGGTTGCCGGTCGAAACGGCGACCGCGCCGGCGGAGCCCCCGCCCGGGAACGTCGGCTCCGTGATGCGCACGTCGACCACGAAGCGCCGCGCGTCGTCCGAGACGATCGCGCACGCGATGGGGCCGGCCAACGTCTCGATCACCATGCGCTCGTGCCGCATCCCGCCGCGCTCGTAGAGCCACCGGGCGAAGCAGCGCATGCCGTTGCCGCACATCTCGGCCTCGCTCCCGTCGGCGTTGAAGATCCGCATGCGCGCATCCGCCGAGGCGGAGGAGAGCACCACCAAGAGGCCATCGCCCCCCACGCCGGCGCGGCGGTCGCAGACCCAGCGGGCGAAGGCGGGATAGTCGGAGATGCGTGGTGCGCGCTCGTCGATCAGGACGAAGTCGTTGCGCGCGCCGTGCATCTTGGCGACGGCGACGCGGAGGCTCACGATCGCGCGGGCTCCCCGTTCTCCGGCGTCTCAACGGCCAGTTTCAGCGAGAATACGCCTTGCGGCGAGATGGTCGAGACGGCGTGCTTGTAGACCAGGTGCGGCCGGGTCTCGTACTCCAGCACGATGGTGAATGCATCGAAGCCCAGCACCGTTCCGCGAAGCTGGAAGCCGTTCACGAGGTAGATCGTGACGATCGTACCTTGCCGCTTGATCTCGGCGAGGTAGGCGTCCTGGAGCTGGGGTGGACGCAACGGCACGGCCATGAGGTGGGAAGCGTTCACGTCCAGCCCAGCGTTTCCCTTGCCGCGCGCTCGACGGCATCGGCCGCCTCCGCCCCCGCCGGGATCCACCGCACGGACGGCTCCGCACGCAGCCACGTCATCTGCCGCTTGGCGTAGCGCATGGTCGCGCGCGCCAGCAACTCGTCCAACTCCCCGCGCGTGCACATTCCGCGCAGGTAAGCCAGCGCTTGCGGATAGCCCACCGCGTCCGCGGCCGGCGCGTCGCGCCCCTCCAACGCCTCCGCCTCCGCCAGCAGACCCCCGTCGATCATCGCGCGGGTGCGCCGCCTCACGCGTTCGGCGAGCCGCTCGCGATCGATCGCGAGCGCCGCCTTCAGCGTTCGCGCGCCGCGCGCGGCCAGCGTGGGCAGCGGTACCGCGGCGGCGAGGGAAGCTCCCGGATCCTCGCGGCGCGCGAGCGCCACTTCCAGCGCACGCAAGGTGCGGTAGCGGTCCGCGGGCGCCACCTCCGCGGAGCGCTCGGGGTCGAGCGCTCGGAGCCACGCGTGAAGCACGGCCGGCGGATGGATGCGCGCCTCCTCGCCCATGCGGGCGCGCAGCGCCTCGTCCTGCGTCGTCTGCGCCAGCGGCATCTCGCCGGTGAGCGCGCGCACGTAGAAGCCCGTCCCTCCCACCACGATGGGGCGCCGCCCGCGCGCCTCGATCGCCTCGATGGCCGCCGCGGCGTCGCGCACGAAGTGCGCCGCGCTGTAGCGCTCCTCAGGCTCCAGCATGCCGACCAAGTGATGCGGCACGGCCGCGCGCTGGATGGCATCGGGCTGCGCGGTGCCCACGGCCATGCCGCGGTAGATCTGCCGCGAGTCCGCCGAGACGATCTCGCCGCGCAAGCGGCGCGCCAGCTCGATGGCCAGCTCCGTCTTGCCGGAGGCCGTCGGCCCCATGAGCACCAAGACGGCGCTCATCGCTTGAAGAGGCGCGTGAGGTCGCCTTCGCTCCACCGCAAGACGGTCGGCCGTCCGTGCGCGCAATGGAGCGGGTCCCCGCAAGCGAAGAGCCGCCGCAGGAGCTCCTCCATCTCCGTCACCTGGAGCGCTTCGCCGGCGCGGATGCTCGACTTGCAGGCCAGCGACGCCCACAGCGTCTGCGTGCTGAACACCCCTTCTGCGCGCTCCTCCAGCACGTCGTCGAGAAACGCGCGCAGGTCGAAGCTCCGTACGCGAACCTCCAGCGGCGTCGCGGTCAGGCGAAAGGCCCGGTCGCCGAAGGGCTCCACGGAGAAGCCCGCCGCCTCCAGCTGCGGGAGCAGCTCCGCGAGCACCGCCGCCTCGGCGTGGGAGACCTCGAAGATCTGGGGCAGGAGCAGCGGCTCGCGCACCGGCTCGGCGCCGCTGCTCGCGCGCTCGGCGATGCGCTCGTAGTTGACGCGCTCGTGGGCGGCGTGCTGGTCGATCACCATAAGGTCGCGGCCGTCGCTGGCCACGATGAACGTGTTGGCCAGCTGGAGCACCACGCGCAGACGCGGCTCCCGCTCCTCGCCCGCCTCCGCTCCCTCCGCGGCCGCACGCAGCTCCGCGAGACGCAGCGTCAGGTCGGCGGGCGGCGGCGCGGCGGCGGAGCCGCCCCACACGCCCCGTTGCGGCAGCGGCGAGAGGACCGTCTGCTCGACGCGCCGCGCCGCGTGGCGCCCCAGGGCATCGGCCATCGACCGCCGTGCGAGGTCGAAGACGAGCGCGGAGCGGCGGAAGCGGACGTCCGACTTCGTGGGATGCACGTTGACGTCCACGTCGGCGGCATCCAGCTCGAGCATGAGCGCGCCGTACGGATAGCGCCCCATCATGGCGGTGCTGCGGTAGGCTTGCGTCCACGCCGCAGCGAGCTGCGTCGAGCGCAGCAGGCGCCGGTTGACGAAGAGGTACTGCCCCGCGCGATTGGGCTTGTCGTCGCCGGGGGGAGAGACGAATCCGCGCACGCGCATCCCGTCGTGCTCCCCCTCGAGCGAGAGCATGCGCTCCGCGGCTCCCGGGCCGAAGAGTTGGGCCAGGCGATGGCGCGGCTCGCTCGCATGGGGCAGGCTCCAGACGGCGCGCCCATCGTGCGTCAGCGTGAAGGCCACCTCGGGGAAGGCGAGCGCCGCCGCCGCCAGCCATGCGGAGATGCGCGAGAACTCGGCCGACGGGGAGCGCAGGTACTCGCGCCGCACGGGGAGCGCGTGGAAGAGATCGCGCGCCTCGACGCGCGTTCCCACCGGAGCCGCCGCGGGCTCCACGGCGCCCATGCTCTCGCCCTCGGCGCTCACGCGCGCGCCGATCTCGGCCTCGGGACGCCGCGAGAGCATTGTGGTGCGGCAGACGGCCGCGATCGACGCCAGCCCCTCGCCGCGAAAGCCCAAGCTGGCGATGCGCAAGAGGTCCTCGGCGCTGCCCAGCTTGGAGGTGGCGTGGCGCCGGAGCGCGAGCGGAAGCTCCTCCGGGAGGATCCCCGCGCCGTCGTCGCTCACGGCGATCGCGTGGCTGCCGCCGCCTTCCACGTCCACGCGGATGCGCCGCGCGCCCGCGTCGAGGCTGTTCTCCACGAGCTCCTTGACGACGGAGACGGGACGCTCGATGATCTCGCCCGCCGCGATCTGCCCCACGGTCGCGGCATCCAGCTGATGAATGCTCACGGCCGGAAGAGATCCAGTTGGCGCTTGGGGGCCGCGCCGCGCTCGGGGGCGAGGTTCCCGCGCAAAGGCACGGCGCGCTCAAGCGGCGTGCGCCCGAGGAGCTCGTCGGCCAGCGCGCGTGCGCGCTCCACCACGCTGGACGGCAATCCGGCCATGCGCGCCACCTCGATGCCGAACGAGCGGTTGGTGGAGCCGGGCAAGACCCGGTGCGAGAAGACGGGCTCACCGCCGCGCTGCGGATGCTCCACGGCCGTGACGTGGTAGTTCGCCACGCGCGGCCATTCGTCGGCCAGTTCCACCAGCTCGTGGAAGTGCGTGGCGAAGAGGACCGCCGGAGCGTCGTCCTCCATGCCCAGCAGATACTCACAGATGGCTTGCGCGATCGCCAGCCCGTCCACCGTCCCCGTGCCGCGTCCGATCTCGTCGACCACCACCAGCGAGCGCGGCGTGCAGCGCCGCAGGATCTGCGCCGCCTCGGCCATCTCCAGGTAGAACGTCGACTGTCCGCTGGCCAGATCGTCGCCCGCGCCGATGCGGGTGAAGATGCGGTCGACCACCCCGATCTCCGCCTCGCGCGCGGGGACGTACGATCCGATCTGCGCGAGGATGGTCAAGAGCGCCGTCTGCCGCAAGTACGTCGACTTGCCGCCCATGTTGGGGCCGGTGAGGATGAGGAAGCGGTGCTCGCGCTCGTCGATGCGGACGTCGTTCGGCACGAAGCGCTCGCCCAGCAGCATCTCGACCACCGGGTGCCGCCCGTCGACGACCCGCATGCTCGACTCCTCGACGATCCGCGGGCGCACGTAGCCGCGCTCGCCGGCCGCTTGGGCCAGCGAGGCGTAGACGTCGAGACGCGCAAGCGCCTCCGCCGACGACATCAGCTCCTCCGCCTCCGCCGCCACGCGCTCCACCAGCTGCGCGTAGAGCGCTTCCTCCAAGCGCAGCTGGCGCGATTGCGCCGAGCCGATCGCCAGCTCCAGCTCCTTGAGCTCCGGCGTCACGTACCGCTCGCCGCTCGTCAGCGTCTGCTTGCGCACGTAGTCGCCGGGAACGGCGCCGGCATGAGCCGCGCTCACCTCGATGGCATAACCGAAGGCGTTGGTGTACTTGACTCTCAGCGACTTGATGCCGGTGCGCGCGCGCTCGCGCTCCTCCAGCGCCGCGATGCGCTCGCGGGCACCCGTGCGCAAGGCCACGCACTCCGCCAGCTCGCCGCTGGCCTCCGGGCGGATCACCCCGCCGTCGGCGAGATGGGCCGGCGGGTCGTCGACCAGCGTGGCTTCGAGCTCGCTCCGCAGCGACTCGAAGGTGCCGATCGCCGAGGCCGTCGGAGCCAGGGCCGGCGAAGCCTCCGCTAGCTCGCGCAACGGATCGAGCATGCTCAGCGTGCGGCGCAGCGCGGCCAGATCGCGCGGTCCCACGCGGCGCATGCGCAAGCGTTGGGCCAAGCGCTCGAGATCGTAGCAGCGCTCCAGGTGCTCCTGCAGCGCGGCGCGGCGCGGATACTCCTCGACCAGCGCCGCCACGGCATCCTGGCGATCTTCTATCTGCGCGCGCACGACCAGAGGCGCCAAGAGCCAGCGCGCCAGCAGGCGCGATCCCATGCCCGTGCGGCAGCGGTCCACGGTGGCCAAGAGCGTGGCCTTGGGGTTGGAGCCCACGGCTTTGGTGAGCTCGAGGTTGCGCCGCGAGGCGGGGTCGATCACCATGAAGGTCTGTGCGCGATAGCTGCGCGGCGGCCGCAGCGCGCTCGCACCGCCCAGACAGCTGCGCGCGGTGAAGGCGTAGAGCCCCTCGAGCGCGCGGTGGATCGCCACCGACTCCTCCAGGGAGAATCCCGCCAACGGCTCGCGCGCTCGACCGTCCACGGCGCCGATCGCTGAGTGCGCGATCCGCGCCCCCAGTTGGTCGACCACCGCCGCGAACGGCTCGCGCTGATCGAAGGGGACATCGAGCACCACCTCGGCGGGGCCCAGGCGCGCCAGCTCGGCCAGGGCGTCTTCCTGCGCCGACTCGCCGGCGAAGGCCGTGGCGGAGAGCTCGCCGGTGGAGACGTCGGCATGTGCGATGGCCAGCGCCTCGCCGGCCACAGCGACGGCGGCCAGGAAATTGTTGGCGGCCGAGGGGAGGAGCGACTCCTCGAGCAGCGTTCCCGGCGTCACCACGCGCACCACCTCGCGCCGGGTCAGCTTGTTGGGGACCGGCGGCTCCATCTGCTCCGCCAGCGCCACCACGCGGCGCTGCTGGACCAGCTTAGCCAGGTACCCGTCGAGCGCGTGATGAGGGACCCCGGCCATCGCCACGCGCTCTCCGCCGCCCGCCTCCTTGGAGGTCAAGGCGATCTGGAGCGCGCGCGCGATCGTCTCGGCATCGCCGCCATAGGCTTCGTAGAAGTCGCCGACGCGCATGAGGACGATCGCCTCGGGATAGCGGTCCTTCAGTCCGAAGTACTGCTCGAAGAGCGGGGAGCGCCGGCTCTCTTTCGTCGTCACCGAGGGTGCGCCAGCGCCTCGCTGGCGACCAGGTCGAGCACGACCGGCCCCGGTTCGGGGGCGGCTCCGCCCGCGAGCGGAGCCAGCAAGCGTGCCACGGGCGTCGCCGCCGCGTCGGCGTGCGGCGCCGTCGCGAGCACGCTTCCGAGCATGCCCCAGGTGTACGCCTTGTCGAGGCGCACGTCGAGCCACGGGCCATCGAGCGGCTGCTTCGGCACGATGACGGTGACGTTCTGCCCGATCTTGGCGGCGTACCGGTTGGGGTCTTTCTTCGACGGGCCGACGATCAGCGCGCGCACCGTGGCGCCGACGAAGCTCTCGTGATAGGCGCGCGTCCAGCGGTCTTGCGCCTCCGCCAGCCGGCGCAGGCGATCGCCGGCCACGGCGGGATCGACGAACCGGTCCCTCCAGCGCGCCGCCTGGGTTCCGCGCCTGGGCGAGTAGATGAACGTAAAGCCGTTCTGGAAGACACCCTCGCTCACGAACGCCAACGTCTCCTCGAACATCTCCTCCGTCTCGCCGGGAAAGCCGACGATCAGGTCCGTGGTCAGCGCCCACTCGGGACACCGCGCGCGGAACGCGCCTACCTTCTCGCGGAACTGCTCGATGGTATACTTGCGGTTCATCTGCTTGAGCATGGCGTTGGAGGCCGATTGCAGCGGCAGGTGCAGGCGCGGGTTGAGCTTGCGGATCGCTCCCAGCGCCTCCAGCGTGCGCTCGTCGAAATCGTTGGGATGTGGGCTGATGAAGGTCAGCCGCTCCAGCCGGTCCTCCGCCGCCACCAGCTCCAGCAGGTCGGCGAAGCGTGCGCCCGTGGCGGGGCAATGGTAGTGGTTCACCGTCTGACCCACGAGCATGATCTCGCGCGCGCCGCGATCGAGGCGCTCGCGCACGTCGGCGAGCACCTCGTCGACGGCGCGGTCGGCGAAGCGTCCGCGCACCATCGGCACGATGCAGAACGTGCAGTAGTACGAGCACCCTTGCTGGACGGTGACGAACGCCCGCAGCGCGCCCCAGCGCGCGTCGGCCTCCGCCTCCTCGCTGCGCACGGCGCCGTACCCTTCCAGCGCAGCGAGGCTCGCCTCGCTGCCGTCGTCCTCGTCGGCGAAGGCATCGCGCCACGAACCGAGGCGGTCGATCAGCGCGTCGACGTCCTTGGTGCCGAAGACGGCGTCCACATGCGGCGCCTTGCGCGGCATGACGTCGCGGTCTTGCTCCGCGAGGCATCCCATCACCACCAGCTTGACGCCGGGATCCTGCGCCTTGATCGCCTTCCACTGGCCGATGCGCCCGTAGGCGCGCGTCTCGGCGTTGTCGCGCACGGTGCAGGTGTTGAGCACCAGCACGCCGGCCTCTTCCGGGCTCTCCGCGGCGCGATAGCCCAGCGCGAGGGCTCCGCGCATCACCCGCTCGGAGTCCGCCTCGTTCATCTGGCAACCGAAGGTCTGAATGTAGATCGATGCGCGGCCTGCGCTCAAGTCGTGCTCATCTCCCTGGACCTCTCCCCGAGGCCGCGTCCGCGAGTCGGATGACTGTTCAACCGGCCTACCGCGGACCCTCTGCTCACCGCGCGCATCACCGTTCGCCATCGTGAACGCATCTGCGCCCGCGCGCTCGCCCGGCGACGCGCCCGTTCCTCGCCGGCACGCTGGAGTGAGGGGCTACTTCTTGCCCCCGGCGTCGAGCCACTGGAGCAGGGCGAGCGGCAGGTAGAGCCGCCCAGCCACCAACGTGGGTGCCGCGTCGTAGCGCCGCGGCTTGTCGTCGACGGCATAGTCGAGGTGATCCAGGTGGCCGACCACCTTGTGACCCGCGTAGCGGATCACGAGCTTGCCGCCCACCAGCGTGTAGGCGTCATCGGGGATGTACGTATCGATGGGGGCGATGACCACGGGACCCGACGTGCTCTTGGCGTGGAGCACCACCACCGTCTCCGTGTCCGGGAAGACCTCCACGTCGCGCGCGACGCTTCCTCCGGGATAGCGCAGCTCCACATAGTGGCGCCCCGCCGCGACCGCGCGGGCGCTCACGGGCACCTTGCCCGCCTCCGAGCCGTCGACGTAGACGGCGCCGCCCGCGAGATCGGAGCGGATGGCAAGCGTGCCGGTCTGCCGCAATGGGGTGGCCATCGGGGCGAGGCGAATCGACTCCATCAGGGGATCTCCCCCGCCGGCGACGTCGATGCCGACGTCCTGCACCGCGTAGCCGGCCTTGCTCACGGAGATCACGTGGTGCCCCTCGGCGACCGCAGCGATCACGATGGGGCTCTCGCCCACGAAGGTCCCGTCGATCCAGATGTCGGCGCGGCTGGGCAAGCTCGAGATGTAGATCGTCCCGCGGGCGGCCTCCGCCGCGGCCGGAGCGGCAGCCGCGGTCAGCGCGGCGAGCAGGGCGCAACAGAGGAAGAGCGGGCGCATCGGCACCTCGCTTCGAGCCCTCCGTAGGTCGAGCCCTCCGCGCGGCGAATGGTGGGCGGCTATGTATGCCACCGTGGCCATCGTCGGACGCCCCAACGTGGGGAAGAGCGCGCTCTTCAACCGGTTGGTCGGCCAGCGCCTCGCGATCGTGGAGGACGTTCCGGGCGTCACGCGCGACCGCCTCTACGCCGTCGCCGAATGGCGGGGGCGCCGCTTCACGCTGGCGGACACCGGCGGCATCGAGGCCGACGTCGACTTGCGCAAGGAGGCGACCGACGAGCTCACGCGCATCCGGGCCAACGCGCGCCGCCAGGCCGAAGCGGCGGCGCGGGAGGCCGACGTGGTGGTCTTCGTGGTCGACGGACGCGAGGGCTACAACCCGCTCGACGACGAGGTCGCCCTGATCCTCCGGCGGGCCAAGCGCAACGTCGTGTTCGTGGCCAACAAGGTCGAGTCGCCGTCGGCGCGCCTCTCGGCGACGGCTGAGTTCGCGCGCCTGGGCTTCGGGGAGCCCATCGGCGTCTCCGCGATCCACGGGGAGGGCACGGGTGATCTCCTCGACGCCATCTACGAGCGCCTCCCCGCCGAGAGCGCGGCGCCGCCCGAGGACGAGCTGGCCATCGCCATCATCGGTCAGCCCAACGTCGGCAAGTCGTCGCTGCTCAACGCCTTGGCGGGGCAGGAGCGGGCCATCGTCTCGCCCGTCGCCGGAACGACGCGCGACGCGATCGACGAGGTGGTCGAGCGCGAAGGGCGACGCCTGCGCTTGATCGACACTGCCGGCATCCGCCGTCACGTCGACAAGAAGGACCCCGTGGAGTACTACTCCAGCCTACGCTCGCTGAACGCCATCTCGCGCAGCGACGTGGTGCTCTTGCTGATCGACGCCATGAAGGGAATCCTCGCGCAGGACCGCCGCCTGGCGGGCGTTGCCGTGGAGGAGCGTAAAGCGCTGATCCTCGTGGTCAACAAGTGGGATCTGGCACTCGAGCAAGGCGGCTACGGTCAAGGCGAGCTGACGCAGATCCTCCACGAGCAGCTGGGGTTCGCGTCCTATGTTCCGGTGGTCTTCCTCTCGGCGCTGACCAAGCGCGGACTGGGCAAGCTCCTCCCGCTCATCCAGCGCGTTGCCGACAACCTGGTGCGCCGCGTGCCCACGCCGAAGCTCAACGACGTCCTCCGCGACGCGATGCTGGCCCATCCCCCGCCGCCGGTCAAGGGGCGAATGCTCAAGGTGTTCTACGTCTCGCAGCCGTTCGAGAAGCCACCCGGCTTCGCGTTCGTCACGAACGATCCGGAGCTCGTCCACTTCTCCTACCGGCGCTATCTGGAAAACGTGATCCGCCAGCATTTCGACTTCGAAGGCGTGCCGATCAGCCTGCACTTCCGCGAACGCGGTGCCGCGGAGGCCACATGATCGTCGCAGCCGCTCTCGTCGCCGCCTTCGTTGTCGGCTCCATCCCCTTTGGGATCGTCGTCGGCCGCGGCCTCTTCGGCGTCGACATCCGCTCGCTAGGGAGCGGCAACATCGGCGCCGCCAACGCCTTTCGCGCCCTGCCGAAGTGGGGTGCCGCGCTCGTCCTCGTGGGCGATGCCCTCAAGGGGCTCCTCCCCGTCCTCGCGGCGCAGCGCCTCGCCCTGGATCCCTGGTGGGTGGTGGCCGTCGGCCTAGCCGCCATCCTCGGGCACAACTACTCCCTCTTTCTCGGCGGCCGGGGCGGCAAGGGGGTGGCCACCGGCCTCGGCGTGCTGATCGCCCTCTCTCCGCCCGCGGCGCTGGCCTCCATCGCCGTCTGGGTGGCCGTCGTCCTCATCACGGGCTACGCCAGCCTCGGATCGATCCTGCTGAACCTCGCTCAACCGTTCGCCCTCTGGGGCTTCACCCGCCAGCCCGCCGACGCGGTCTTCGGGTCGGCGGCGTTCCTGCTGGTCCTCTGGCGCCATCGCGAAAACGTCCATCGCCTGCTCCACGGGCGAGAGCACTCGCTCTTCAAGCGCCGGACCGCCCCCTAAAGGGGGTGCGCGCCGCGCTCGCGAACCGCGGAGAGTTTTGCCGCCCATGGAGTCCTGCAACCGCACATGATCTCTAGCAACGATTTTCGCAACGGCGTCACCATCATGATCGACGGCCAGCTCTGGACCGTGGTCGAGTTTCTCCACGTGAAGCCCGGCAAGGGCGCGGCGTTCGTGCGCACCAAACTCAAGAACGTGAAGACCGGGCAGACCTTGGAACGCACGTTCCGGGCCGGCGAGAAAGTGGAGCGCGCCACCGTCGACAATCGCGAGATGCAGATGCTCTACAACGACGCGGACGGCTACCATTTCATGGATCTGGAGAGCTACGAGAACGTCACGCTCCAGCGCGACCTGATCGGAGACGCGGCCGACTTCCTCAAAGACGGCATGAAGATCCAGGTGCAGTTCCACGACAACGTGGCGATCGGCGCCGATCTCCCGGCGCACGTCGAGCTCGAGGTCAAGGAGACCGAGCCGGGCTTCAAGGGGGACACCGCGACGGGCGCCACCAAGCCCGCCTTCCTCGAGACGGGGGCCACGGTGAACGTGCCGCTCTTCGTCAACCCCGGCGACGTCATCCGCATCGACACGCGCGACCGCCGGTACATCGGCCGCGTGCAGTAAGGCCTACGGCCGGGGCGCGCCTCCGGCACTTAGCAGGGTGCGGAAGAACCCCTGTTAGCGCACGACCCACAGCCAGAGCGCCGTGACCAGGATCATCGGCGGCACCACCACCGCGCCGAGGCGTAGGTACTCGCGCGTGCTCACGCGTACTCCGCGCTGCCGGAGCACCGAGAGCCACAGGATGGTGGCCAGCGAACCGGCGGTCGTCAGATTGGGGCCGATGTCCACTCCCGCGATGAGCGGGTAGGCGATCGCGGGCGTCGGGGCGTGCGCCACCACGTAGGACGACGCCACCGCCACGGGCAGATTGTTGAGGACATTCGCGAGCAGCGCAGCCCCCGCCGAGGCCGCGAGGATCGCCGCCAAGGCGCCGGCGCGAGCCACCGTGTCGAGCGCCGCCAGCGCGACTTGGACGAAGCCTCCTCTGGCGACGCCGTCGAGCAAGGCGAAGAGCGCCGCCAGCAGGGCGAAGGTCGACCAGCCCACGTGACGCACGGCCTCGCGCGCGGGGACCGCCGCGACGGCCAGCGCTGCCAGCGCCCCGACCGCCGCGACCGGCCCGAGCGGCCAGCCCGCCAGCAGCGCCGCCACATAGGCGGCGCCGACGCAGACGACGGCGGTCAGGGCTCGGACGGCGCGCCTGGGGATGGGGCCGGCCGGGGTGAACTCGTACGTACCCCTCAGGCGCGGGGCGAAGAGCCAGAGGAAGAGCAGCAGGTTGATGGCCAGCGCGGCGATCTGCGGGGGACCCAGGTGCAGCAGGTACGCGCCGAGGTGCGGCCGCGGCAGAACCAGCACGTTGGCCGGGTTGGCGAAGGGCAGGCCGAACGACGCCGTATCGGCCACGAACGTGCACGCGAAGAGATAGGGCAGCGGGTCGCCCTCGCGGCGCGCCACCGCGCGGAAGACCATGGGCGTGAAGACGAGCGCCGTGGCGTCGTTGGAGAGCAGGGCCGTGACGGCGGCGCCTGCGAGATAGATGGCCACGAAGAGACGGCGGCGCGAGCCTCGTGCCCGCTCCACCAGCACGTCGGCGAGCCATGCGAAGAGGCCGCTGCTCTCGGCGGCGGTGGAGAGCCCCATGAGCCCGAGGATGAAAAGCAGGACGTTCCATTGGTCAAGGACGGCGCGCGCCGCGTCGGCGACCGGCTCGACGCCCACCAGCACCGCGATGGCGGCGCCTCCCACGGCCCAAATCCATTCCCGCACGCGGAACGGGCGGATGCCGACGAAGAGCATCGCAATCGCCGCGATCGCCAACGCCACTCGCGACCGCCCTCAGATCACGTAATGGAGGACGGCGTGCGCGGCCCGGTGGCGGTCAACGAGGTCCGCGAGCGAGATGCCCGCGAGGGCCGCCTCGAGAGCGCGGCCGACGTCGGCGAGCGCCCCTTCGACCGCGCCGCGCGCCCCGGTGGCGCCGCCCGCGGGATCTTCGAAGAGCTCCCGGTCGAAACGGCGCACCACGTCCGCAAGGGTGATCGCCGAGGCGGGGCGTGCCAAGCGGTATCCGCCTTGACTGCCGCGGCGGCTCTCCACGATGCCAGCCGACTTCATGGCCAGCATGATCTGCGGAAGAAAGCGCTCGGGGATCCCTTGCGCGCGAGCGATGTCCTCGATGCGCATCAACTCGCGCTCGTCGGTTGCCAAGGCAAGCTCGAGCAGGGCGCGGACGGCATACACGGATTTCGCAGAGAGACGCACGCGTGTACCTTGGCGAGGCCGCGCGGAGCGTCCTGGCGCCGGCGGCCGCGGGGAAAATTGCGCCTAGGTGAAAGGAGTTCTCGATTCATGCAACCCAATGAGGCGGCGATGGAAGCATTCGGACTCTCGCTCGCCCTGTTCGTCGTCGGATTGGCCGCGAGCCTCTACGGCTCGCTGGTTGGACTTGGCGGCGGGTTCATCGCGCTCCCCGTGCTGCGCCTCTTCTTCGGGCTGCCGACCACGGAAGTCGCCGGCGCCTCGATCGTGATGGTGACGGTCAGCTCGCTGGCCTCGGGGTCGGCGTTCCTGCGCGCGCGCCGCATCGACGTGCCTCTCGCCCTCTCGTTCGCCATCTTCGGAATCCCCGGCAGCATCATCGGCGCCGCTCTGAGCCACCGGATCCCGACCAAGGGCTTCGACCTCGCCTACGCGGCGATGCTCTTCGTCTTCGCCACGCAACTCATCCTCGGCAAAGGCGTCAAGGCCGACGGCAGCCCGCGCTTTGCGCCGTTCTCCACCGAGCGCAAGTTCACGGATCGCGACGGCAAGACGTGGCGGTACCGCGTCAGCTACCCCGTCGCCGCCGTTACCGGCTTCGTGGTGGGCATCATCTCCTCGCTCTTCGGCATCGGCGGAGGAGTCGTGCAGGTCCCGGCCATGATCGGGCTCTTCGGCATCCCCGCCCACATCGCGACCGCGACGTCGGCGGGCATCATCGCCATCGTCGGCCTCTCCGGCACGTTCGCCCACATGGCGCACGGCGACGTGCACCCGGTCTACGCAGTCCCGCTGGCGCTCGGGGCCTTGGTCGGCGGCCAAGTGGGGCCGCTCATCAACCGGCGCATCTCCTCACCCGCGCTGCTCAAGGCGCTGGCCGCGGCGCTGCTGCTTGCCGCGGTGGGCCTGGCGGCCAAGCACATCGCCTAGCAGGGTGCGGAAAAACCCCTGCGCTGATCGCTAGGATCTGTCGGACTATATCCTAGGGCGGCGCCTCCAGCTCCCGCCCCTCGGGATCGGAGAGGTCGAGAACGCCCACGATCTGGTAGACGCGGAGGCGATAGCGCGCGTCGAAGGCGCGCCGGCTGCAGCGCCCGCACGAGACGTTTTCCGGCGGGCGCCGCCGGCGCAGCAGCTCCACGGCGCAATGCGGACACTTGAGGATGTACCTCCGCCCGCTGGGGTGCTTCTCGATCCGCCCCATGTCGTGGTAGATGCTCGCGATGCCCAGTTCGCGCATCTTCCGCTTGAAGGCCGAGGTATGCCCCGAGTCCATGCCCTTGGCATCGAGCCAGGCATGGATCATCTCGTGGAGGAGCGTCTCCTCGAGCCGTTCGGGGTGCCTGCGGAAGTGCTTGGGCGAGAGCTCGATCGTCGGCGGCTTGTGGATGATGCGGCCGGCGACGGTCGAGAACCGCCCGTTGTAGGCGATGCGGTAGGGAGGGATCTCCCCGCCGAAATATTGGAGGTTCAGGCGAGCGAAGAGCAATTGCAGCTCTGCCTCGCTGGGCAAGGGGGCATCCATCGGCAAGCCAGCGTTCCCGGCGGCCCCGGGTCCACCCTCCCCAGGACCGGCGGATTCGCCCTGCGAAGCCCCTAGCGCATGACGACGACATCGCCTAGCGCGCCGCGAACGGCGCTCGATCGCGTCGACTGGGGGCACGTCGAGTTCTACGTCGGCAACGCTCGCCAAGCGGCGCACTACTATCGGACGGCGTTCGGCTTCGAGCAGATCGCGTATGCCGGCCCCGAGACGGGCGTGCGCGACCGCGCTTCCTACGTCCTCGAGCAGAACCGGCTGCGCTTCGTCATCACCACCTCGCTGCTCCCTGACGACGAGATCGCCGCTCACGTGGCTCTGCACGGCGACGGCGTCCGCGACATCTCTCTGAACGTCGCCGACGCCGCGGGCGCTTTCCGCTTGGCCGTCGAACGCGGCGCAAAGCCGGTGCGCGAGCCGCGGACGCTGCGCGACGACTTCGGCAGCGTCACCCTCGCCTCCGTGGCCACCTACGGCGATACCATCCACACCTTCGTGGAACGGGGCGACTACCGCGGGCCATTCCTGCCCGGCTTCGTCGAGGAGCGGATCGCCTCGGGGGCGCCGCAGTATCCCGCGCTCCACCATATCGACCATTGCGTCGGCAACGTGGGCTGGAACGAGATGGACGGGTGGGCGGCGTACTACGCCCGCGTCTTCGGCTTCACGCAACTGATCTCGTTCGACGACAACGACATCTCCACCGAATACACCGCGCTCAAGTCGAAGGTGATGTCCGACGCGCGCCATGCCGTGAAATTTCCAATCAACGAGCCGGCACAGGGCCTGAAGAAGTCGCAGATCGAGGAGTACCTCGATTTCTACGGAGGGCCGGGCGTCCAGCACATCGCCATCCACACCGGCGACATCATCTCGACCATCCGCGCGCTGCGCGCGAACGGCGTGCAGTTCCTGGAAGCGCCCGATGCCTACTACGACGAGCTGGAGCAGCGCGTCGGAAGGATCGACGAGGCCATGGAGACCCTGCGCGACCTGCGCATCCTCGTGGACCGCGACGACCGCGGCTACATGCTCCAACTCTTCACCAAGCCGCTCCAGGATCGGCCCACGCTCTTTTTCGAGATCATCCAGCGCAAGGGCAGCCTCTCCTTCGGCAAGGGGAACTTCAAGGCGCTCTTCGTCGCCATCGAGCAAGAGCAGGCACGGCGCGGAACGCTTTAGGATCAAATGATGCAGCAACCACCACGGGCCGCCTCGGGGCTTCCCCCACGCATGGCGGTCCCGATCTTCCTCGTCGTAGCCGCGCTCTTCTTGGCGTCGCTGGGCTACTTCTTCGTGAAGTCGACGGCTCAGGAGGGCGCCGCGTTCGGGCGCAACGCGCTCCAGCAGGCCAACGCTCCGACCTCCGCCATGGGCGGCACCGGCACCAAGGCCGCGCCGATCGCCCAGACGCAGGTCGCGCAAAGCGGCACGGGCCCCATGCAGGGAACGCCCGTGCAAAGCGCGCCGGCTGCCGGCAGGGCTGCGGGAGGCCCGCCGGGTCCGATCATGGCCGAGGTCCAACAGTACCGTGCCCGGCTCCAGAGTAACCCGGACGACGTCGAAGCGCTGGTCGGCTTGGGCAAGCTCGAGCTGGAAGCCGGCATGTACGCCAAGGCCGAGGCGCTCTTCGGACGCGCCGCCCACATCCAGCCGCGCAACGCCGAGGCCCTCTACGGCGAGGCGGCGTCGGCGCAGGCGCTGGGGCATCGCGATCAAGCCGTCGCGGCGTACAAGCGCCTGCTGGAGGTCGCGCCGGATTACTCGCGGGCGACGGACGCGCGCGAGGCCCTCAAGACCTTGGGCGCCTGAGGGCGACGAGCGCGCCGTGAGACTCTACATCTCGTGCGACATGGAGGGAACGGCCGGCGTCGTCGATTGGACGCAGGTCGACCCCAACAACGCCTCCGAGTACCCCTACTATCGCCGCGTCATGTCGCAAGAGGTGCGCGCGGCGATCGAGGGAGCCCGCTCGGCGGGCGCCCGCGACGTGCTCGTCAACGACTCGCACTGGTACATGCGCAACCTCCTCTGGGACGAGCTCCCGGAGGACGTGCGCGTCATCTCCGGATACCGTAAGCCCTTCAGCATGGGCGAGGGCCTCGAAGGCGGCTTCGACTGCGCCTTCTTCACCGGCTACCACGCGGGCGTCGGCGAGCGCGGCGGCGTGATGGACCATACGTACACGGCCCGCGTGATCTACGACGTGCGCGTCAACGGCGTACGCTGCAGCGAAGGGCACCTCAACGCGGCGCTGGCCGGTTGGCACGGCATCCCCGTCACGCTGATCACGGGCGACCGCGCGGCCGTCGATCAGCTGCGCCGCGAGCTGCCGTGGGTGACGGGCGTGGTGGTGAAAGAGCCGATCGGCCGATTCTCCGCCAACTCCGTGAGCCCGGCGCGTGCCCGCGCCCTGATCCGCGAGGGAGCCGCCGAGGCGATGCGCCGGATCGCCGAGGCGCGGCCGTACCGCTTCGAGCCGCCGATCGCGTTGGAGCTCGACCTGGTGGGGACGGCGATGGCCGACGTCGTGGAGCTGATCCCCGGATTCGAGCGGACGGCCGGGCGCAGCCTGCGCTTCGTGCACGAGGACTTCCCGACCGTCTATCAGGCGTTCATCGCGGCCTACCGTTTGGGCGGCACGGCCATCGACGAATGACATTGACCGTGCATGGTATCCTGGAGGCACGATGAACGCGCGCCGCTTTGCGTTTGGCCGATTTATCCGCAACCGCCACGAGGTTGAGGTCCGGTAGCCGCGCGCAGCACCAAGCACGAAAGCGAACGATGCGAGCGAGCCCGGACCGGGCTCGTTTCTATTTTCCAAGGGAGCGCGAGACGACGTGAGCGAGGAGAGACCCTTGCGGATCAGTTACCAAGGGGAGTCCGGAGCCTTCAGCGACGAGGCGGTGCGCCAATTGGTGCCCGGCGCCGAGAGCATCGGCTTCCCCACGTTCGACGAGGCCGTCGCGGCGGCGCTCGGCGGTGCCTCAGACGCCGTGCTCCTGCCCGTCGAGAACACCATCTACGGCTCGGTGGTGCGCTCGTACGACCTCATCGGCGACTCGGGCCTGACCCTCTGCGGCGAGACCATCGTCCTCGTGCGGCAGTGCCTGATCGCCCCGCCCGGGAGGGAGCTCGCGCAGGTGCGCACGGTGGCCTCGCACCCCGTGGCCCTCGAGCAGTGCCGGCGCGCCATCGCGCAGCACGGCTGGCACGCCGCGCAGGCCGTCGACACCGCGGGGGCGGTGCGCGGGGTCCTCGACCGCAGCATCGAGGCGGATGCAGCGATCGCCGGTCCGCTCGCCGCGGAACGGTACGGCGCGAACGTGCTGCTCTACGACATCCAAGACGACCCGGGCAACTTCACGCGGTTCTTGCTGGCGGCGCGCGAGGATCTGGCGCAACGCCTCGCCGGCCCGCACGGCGACCGCTCCGCGCTGCGCCTGGAGCTCGCGAACCGCACCGGCTCGCTCTATGCGGCCCTCGGACGCTTCGCGGAGCGCGGCATCAACCTGCGCATGCTGCTCTCGCGGCCGATCCCGGCGCAGCCCTGGCGCTACCGCTTCTACCTGGAGGTGGACGCCGACGCCGAGCGCGCCTCGGCGGCGCTGGCGATCCTCGGCGACCTAGGCACGGGGCGCCTGCTGGGAACCTACCGCGGCGCGAGCCGCTGAGGCTACTCGGTGGGCAGCGGCACGCGCCGTCCGCCGCGCTCGATATCGAGGTGCCCGCCGCGCTCCTCGCCGTCGAGCGGCGAACCCGTCTCGTAGTCCCGGGGCGCCAGCCAGACGTAGATGACGGGCACCAGCACCAGCGTGAGCAGCAGCGAGCTCGTCAGGCCGCCGATGACCACGATGCCCAACCCTTTGCGCGTCTCCGAGCCCTGGACCAGACCCATCGCCAGCGGCGTCATCCCGGCGATCATGGAGATGGTGGTCATCAGGATCGGACGGAATCGGACCCGCGCGCTCTCCATCATCGCGGCTACCCGTTCGTAGCCGCGCGAGCGCAGGGTGTTGGCGTAGTCGACCAGCAGGATGCCGTTCTTCGACACCAAGCCCACCAGCATGATCGTGCCGATCAGCGAGAAGAGGTTCAGTGTCTGGCGCGTTAGCGCCAGCGCCGTGAGCGCGCCCACCGTGGCCACGGGCACGGAGAACATGATGATGAACGGCGTCATGTAGCCGTTGTAGAGCGCCACCATCAGCAGATAGATCAGGATGACCGAGAGGAAGAGCGCCGCGCCCATGCCCAGCACGGTGTCCTTGGTGTTCTGCTGGTTGCCGTTGGGGTTGGCCCGCACCAGCACGAACGGCGGCAGGTGCAGGGCCGCCAAGCGCGCCGAGAACGCTTTCTCGACGTTCGACTGCGCGACGCCGGGCGCCACGTTGCCCGTGATGTGGATGACCGTCTGCCGGTTGACGCGCGTGATGATCGGCGGAGCCGGATGCCACTGCAGCTTCGCGACGTCGCCCACGTGAATGATCGCGCCGCTGTTGGTCCGTATCGGAATGGCCTCGACCTCGCGCAGGCTGCGCTGATCGCTGAGCGGATAGATCACTTGCACGTCTTTGAGGCCGTCGGGCGACTCGAACTGCGTGGCGAGCGCTCCGCCGAACGCGGCGCGGATCGCTTGCGAGGCGGTGCCGATGCTGACGTTGAGCGCCTGGGCCGCACGCCGGTCGAAGACCACGTCCACCTGCGGCGCCAGATGCTCCGCGGAGCTGGTCACGTTCGCGGCGCCCGGCGTGCTCTTCAGCGCCTCTTCCACGCGTGGCGCGTATGCCGTCGGCTCGCCCTGCACGGTGGTGACCAGATAGTCCAGGGGTTGCGCGTTGCCGCCGCCCGTGCCGGTCGCCGGAATCACGACCACCTGCGCCCGCGGCGCCAGCGAGGGAAGCCGCTTGCGCAGGTCGGCGACCCAGTAGTCGGTGCTGTGCTTGCGGGTGCCCTTCAGCCACAGGTGGATCTGCCCGACGGCGCCCTGCTGGACGAAGCCTCCGTACGGCGAGGAGTAGGCGCCGGCTACGGCGGTCGCCACGTCGAGATCCGAGACGTTGGCGTCCACGAAGTTCTCCAGGTTGCGCACGGTGGCGTTGGTATGGGTGAGCGGCATCCCGGTGGGATACGTGAGCTGGACGAAGATCTCCCCGCGGTCCTGCGAGGGAATGAACTCAAAGCCGACGAGGCCCAGCGGCAAGAGGGCGACGGAGGCCACGAGCGAGACGGCCGAGATCGTCACCACGACCCACGGATACTTGAGTCCCGCCGGCAGCAGGCGCTGCGCATACCACAGGCGCACGCGCTCGAAGCCGCGACCGAAGGCGCGGATGGGCGCCCACGGCCGCCAGGTGCTGTGCAGCGACCAGCGGCCGGCAAGGGTGGGCGTCACGGTGAACGAGACCCACAGCGAGGTCAGCGTGGCGACGACGACCCCGAGCCCGAACTCGACGAGAAACTTGCCGACCACGCCCGGCAGAAAGGCGATGGGTAAGAAGACGACCACGTCGACCATCGTGATGACGATGGCGGCTAGGCCGATCTCGGAGCGGCCGGTCACCGCGGCGCCGAGCGGCGGCTCTCCGGCCTTGTGGTGGCGCTCGATGTTCTCCAGGACGACGATGGAATCGTCCACCAGGATGCCGATGACGATCGTCATCGCCAACAGCGAGACGGTGTCGATGCTGAAGTTCGCCAGCTTCATCACGGTGAGCGTGATCAGCAGCGAGGTGGGGATGGAGATCAGCACCACCAGGGCGCTGCGCCACGACCCCAGGAAGAACATCAGCACGATGCTGGTGAGCGCGATGCCC
The DNA here is from genome assembly GCA_035533275.1 of Candidatus Dormiibacterota bacterium. Classification (GTDB taxonomy): domain Bacteria; phylum Vulcanimicrobiota; class Vulcanimicrobiia; order Vulcanimicrobiales; family SCRA01; genus SCRA01. Next base: position 46,421 of record DATLUD010000008.1, read on the forward strand.
TCGAGCAAGGTGCGGAAGACGGCGTTGATCTGCTGCTCGGTATACTTGGCCGCCAGGTTGATGACGGTGAGCTTGACGCCGGGGAACTCCGCCTCCAGGCGCGGGATCGCGGCCACCACGCCCTTGGCGGTATCGACCTCGTTGGCTTCCGTGGCCTTCTGGACGGCCAGGTACATCTCGGGGTGGCCGTTCACGTACGAGTAGATGCGCCGCGTCTCGTAGCTGTCCGTGACGGTGGCCACGTCGTGAACGCGCACCACGCCGGGAGCGAGGCTCCAGGGATTGACGTTCGCGGAGGCGGTGTCGCCGCTTCCGCTCGAGGCGGCCGGCCCGGAGCGCGAGAGCGGAAGGTCGCCCAGCTGATCCGGCGTCTGGATGTCGCCGCGGATGTCCAGCGTCGTCTCGCGCGTGGGCTGGTAGACGATGCCGCCCGGGAGCCGGGCGTTGTTCTGGGAGATGGTATTGACCAGGTCGTTGAGCGTGTAGCCGTTGGCCTCCAGGTCCACCGGGTCGGCGGTCACCATGAACGCCGGCGTCACGGTGCCGTACGCGTTGACGTTGGCGACCCCCGGCACTTGCTCGACCGCGGGGATGACGTTGTTCTGGATCAGTTGCGAGAGCCCGGCCTCGGAGTAACTCTTCGCCGTCACGCCGAGGAAGACGACCGTCGGCTCACCCGGGTCGAACGTTTGAATGGTCGGCGTCTGCAGATCGTTGGGCAGCTGCGACTGCGCAGCCTGGACGCGGCGCTCAACCTCTTGAAGCGAGACGACCTTGCTGGCGCCCAGGTTGAAGACCGCGGAGATGGTCGCGCGCCCCTGCTGGATGGTCGTGTTGATCACGTTCAGGTCCGGGGCGCCGGCGAGCTGATCCTCGATGGGGCGCACGATGTTGTCGCGCATCGACGTCGGGGAGGCGCCGGGGTAGGACACGGAGACCGTCACGGTCGGGAGCTCGACGTTGGGAAACTGCTGCTGGACGAGCGTCTTGTACGAGATCAACCCGGCGATCGTGACGAACGCGAGCATCACGAAGACGAGCGTGGGCCGCGAGACGAAGAGGCGAGTGAGCCACATTAGCGCAGGACGACCTTCTCACCGTCGGCGAGCCCCAGCGAGCCGTCCGTCACGACCCGGCTCCCCGGCGGAAGACCGGTAACCACGGCATACCGGCCGTCGTTCGCGCGCAACGAGACGTGGGCGACCTTCGCGACGCCGCCACGGACGACCATCACGGTGTCACTGTTGTCGTCGAGAAAGGCCGTTGAAGGGACGGTGAGGCCGGTGACGGAGGGCTGGGCCACGTGGCCGAGCACGGCCATGCCCGGACGCAGCGTCCCCTGCGGATTCGGCACGTCCACCTTCACCACGAAGCCCGTGCTGCTCGGGGTCGTCGGCGAGAGCAAGGCGACGACGCGCCCGGTGAACGTCTTGCCGGGAAGCGAGTTCGAGGTGATGGCGACCTGCGCGCCGCGCCGCAAGCTCACGACCTGCCCCGCGTACGCAGAGAGCGCCGCATAGACGTGGTCGATCTCCTGGAGCGTGAAGATCTGCCGGCTCCCCGGGTACTCGCCCGGATTGAGGTTGCGGTTCACCACCACCCCGTCGATGGGCGAGACGATGGTGGCCTTGGCGATCTGGACGCGAATGGCATCGGCCTGGGCGCGGGCTTGCGCCACGGCGGCGCGCGCCGCGCTGACGTTCGCCGCCTGGAGACCGCTGCCGGCCGTGCCGTTGGCTTGAGCGTTCGCGACGGCGGAGGCGAGCTGGGCCTTCGCGCTCTCCAGGGCCTGACGGTCGTTCTCCACCACGGTCCGCTGGGCGTCCACGTCCTGAGAGGCGATGTACCCCTGCTTCAAGAGCCCCTGATCGCTCTTGAGCATCGTCTCGGCAAGGGCCAGGTTCTGCTGGGCCTGCGAGACGGCCGCTCGGGCCGCGCTCACGCCGTTGTTCCCTTGCGCGATCGCCAGTTGCGCCTGGTAGGTCGTCTGCGCAAGCTTCGCCTCGGCCGAGGCCGCATTGCGGTCGGCGGCCTCGAGGTTGGCCCGCAGGTCAGCCGTCGAGAGCACGGCCAGAACCTCGCCCCGCCGGACCAGATCCCCCTCGTTGACCCGCACCGCGACGGCCGGTTCGGTGAGATCGCTGGTCAAGGCCACGTTCTGGAACGGCGCCACCAAGCCGCTGAGGTCGCTGGCGGGCGTGATCGTCCGCTCCGTCGCGGCCGACGCCGCCACCGCAGGTGGCGGAGGAGCCGGCTTTTGGGCGGCTTGGTGGGCGCACGCGCTGAGGAGGCCGCACGCGGCGAGTGCGGGCAGGATGCGAAAGCCGATGCGCATGTCGTCTAGTGTAACAGCGATTCCTGAGAGTGAGATTGGAACTCGCTAAGAGGACGGGCGAGCGCCTCCGCGATCTGGACGACTTCCTCCTCCGAGAGGCCGATTCCGGCAAACGCCGCGCGATGGCGCGAGACGAGCTCGGCGGCCTCCCGCCGCTCCGCCCGCTCCTCGCGGACCCGCTTGACCTCCTCGGTGACGAGCAGAGCCAGCTCGTGCGAGACGGCCACGCCCCTCCCCGCCAGACGGTCACCGTGCTTGCGGAGGGCGTGCTCCACGAGTGCCGCGCCGGAATGCTTGCCGTAGACGAACTCCATCTCCGCCCCCACCAGGTCCGCCGGCACGGCCTCGTAGATGCGGCGGTCGATCAGCATGCCCTGCGTGTGGATCCCGCTCTCATGCGTGAAGACGTTCATGCCGACGATCGGCTCGTGGACCTGCATGGGGACGCCGCTCATCTCCTCCATGAACCGCGCGAGCTCGCGGAGCTTGTGGTACTTGAAGCCGGGGATCTCCACGCCGTAGAGGACGCGCAGCGCCGTCACCACCTGATGCAGCGGCACGTTTCCCGCCCGCTCGCCGTATCCGTTGGCCGTCACCGTGAAGGCCTGCCATCCGCAGGCCAGCGAGGTGATGCAGTTGATGGCGCCCAGGCCGTAGTCGTTGTGAAAATGGTTGAGCAGCGTGACCTCGGGACCCATCGCCTCCGCGATGCGGCCGCAGTACCAGCGCGTGGCCTCGGGCGTGAGCGTGCCGACCGTGTCGGGCCAGGCGGGACGGACGGCCCCCGCTTCGAGGCCGCGCCGGAAGAGCTCGATGAAGTAATCGACGTCGCCCCGGCTCCCGTCCTCGCCCCCGAACTCCACGCGTTCGACGCCGCGCGAGCGCGCGTAGCGGATCGCGTCGCACATCATCCGGACGTTTTGCTCACGGTACCACGCGATCGGCAGATCCAGCCACTCCGACTCGGCCTTCCCGGCCCGCGCGAGAAGCGTGCGCCCGATCTTGTACTTCAGGTGGAGATCGCTGCCGCTGGTGAAGACGAAGAGCGTCACCTCCCGGGGCGCGACGCCGACCTCCTCGAGCGCCGCGACGGTGACATCGATGTCCTTGGGGTTGCTCCGGCACATCACCACCAGCTCGAGGTCATCGCGCAAGTCGCCGCGTCGCTTGGCCTGGGCCACCAGCTGGAGCGTCCTCTGGTCGCCTTTCGAGGCCGCGGGAAAGCCGACGTCCATGATGTGCACGCCGATGTCCGAGAGGCGCTTGGCGATCTCCAGCTTCTGCTCCGGCGTATAGCAGACGCCGGGCATTTGCTCCCCGTCGCGCAGCGTGTCGTCGTAGATCCGCAGTTCGCGGGGATCGCGGAAGGTCACGTCCCGGGTGAACTCGCGCGGATCGTGGATCAACTGCTCGACCGGCTCGCGAAACTCCATCCCTGCCCCCTTGGAACCCGAAGGCGCCTGCACGCCGAGGGCTTCTGCCGAGCTCAGCCATCCCCCTCGAAAATTTCAACATGCGGTGCGCCGACGCCGTGGCTGGAGCCGCCGCGCGGACGTCGAACCCTCGTCCGATGGCAGCATTCTCCCTGGCATGCAGCCGTGGGGTCGACCTGCGGCTCCGGGAGAGCCGGTTCTCCCATCTCGAGGCGAGCCTCGGTCTCTCGATGCCCTATCCCCTGGCCGGTTGGGCCAGCTGGTGCGCGCGCCGCGACGACGGGCTGGCGGTCCTCTCCGCGAGCTTCACGGGTGGGACGCTGCGCGCCGTCGAGTGGTATCTCGCCCGCGCGGCGACGCCGCTCGCGCCGCTGGATCTCGGCGAGATCGAGCTCCGGCCCGGCGGCATCCGCCTGGGAGCCGAGGCCGTGGAGCTTCCTCCCGGCTTCGCGGAGTTCGCCAACGAGGGCCCGGTTTACGACCGCACGCTCTGCGCGCCGTGCGACAGCGGCGTGGCCTTCTGCATGACGCTCGACCGCCGCGTGGTGCGCCTGGCGCTCTACGCCTCGTGAAGCGGGCGCTCGCGATCGCCGCGGCGCTGCTCGTGGCCGCGGCGCTCTGGGCAGCTCCTCGGCCGGCGCACGCCCCCGGCGTCGCCACGCGCGACTTCGAGGCCTACTGGGCCGCGGGGCGCACGGCGCTCGAGCGCGCCTCGCCCTACCAGCGGGGCGCGCTCTGGGCACGCGAGCGGACGGTACCGGGGGTCTCTCCCGAGCGCGACGAGCTGTTGCCCTTCGTCTCGCCGCCGATGATCCTCCCCGTCTTCGCCTCGCTCGCGCGACTGCCGTATGCGTGGGCACGCGTCGTCTGGCTGAGCCTGCTCGCCCTCGCCTGTGCCCTGGGCGCGTGGGCCGCCTTTCGCCTGGCGGGCTTTCGCGGCGGTGATGCCGCGGTCGCGGGAATCCTCGCGGTGACGTTCTCCCCGCTCACCGCGACGCTCGCTCTGGGGCAGGTCTCCGGCATCGCCTTCGCGGGGCTGGCGCTGGCGCTCGTCGCGCTGCGCGCCCGGTCCGGGTTCGACGCTTTGGCGCTCGCGTGCAGCGCCGTCCAGCCGAACCTGGCGATCGCGGCGCTGGCCGGCGCGCGCCGCGCCACGCTCGCGCCGTTCGCCGTAGCGGCGGCGCTGGTCGCGGCGGCCACGGCGGCGAGCCTCTTCGCGTTCGGCGGCGGCATCGGCGCATACGCGGTCACCCTGCTGAGGCACGGAGCCTCCGAGACCGGCGACGTCATCCAGTTCTCGCTCTCCTCGATGGCGGCGCCCCTGATTCCCGCGGCCGGGCCCGCGCTCGCCGTGCTCTTGCTCGCGGCCTCGGCCGCGCTGGCGGCGGCCTTCGCGCGCAGGTCCGCTCCGGAGCGCTCCGTCGCCTTCGCGTGCGCGCTCCTCCCCTTCGCGATGCCGTTCTTCCACGACCAGGACCTCATCGCCGTGCTCATCCCCGCCGCCTTCGCGCTCGCGGCTTGGCAACGCAAGGGTGCCATCACCGGAGCGCTCGGCGCGCTCTTCGTGGCCGTGGACTGGCTGGATCTGGCCCAGCAGCCCGCATCGCGGTACGAGGACGTCTTGCTGGCGGCCGCGGCAGCCTGCGCCGTCGCCGCCTTGCACCCCACGCGGCGCGCGCTCTGGCTGGCGCTTCCCGTCGCGATCGCCGGAATGCTCGCGCCGCTTGCCGCGGCACATCCCGTTCCCATCTGGCCCTTCTCGCTGCCGCCCCACTTCCACGTGCCGGCGAACCTCGGCGCCGCGGCGACGTGGGCGCGCGAGCAGCGCGCGGCGGGGCTCCTGCGCACGCAGCCGCTGGCGATCCTCTTGCGCTCTCTCGCGCTGCTGGGCTGCGCCCTGCTGGCGCTCTCGCTCTGGTCTGCGCCGGAGGAGCGCGCCCCGCTCAGAGCGAGAGCGACGCCGCGTTCCAGAACACCTGGTCCGGCCCGGGCCGGAAGCCCCGCAGATCCGGGTTGACGGCAAAGACCTCGACGATGTTCGAGATCACGATCCACGGCAGATCGTGCGCGAGGATGTGCTGCTCCCCGATCAGGTCGCGCCGGCGCCGCGCGCGATCGTAGTGCGAGTCGGCGTCCTCCTGGAGCCGGTCGAACGCCGGATTGCAGTAGCGCACGTAGTTCTCGCCACGCGGCGGCACGCTCTTGCACTCCAGCAGGTTGGCCAGGTCCGGGTCCGGTTGAAGATCCCACGCGTAGATCGCCAGATCGTATTTCCCGGTCGCGATGATTCCGCCGGCGGCGTAGCTCGCGAAGAGCAACGGGGTGGGATAGCGCTTGTACTCCAGCGCGATCCCCAGCTTCTTGAACGACGACTCCATCACGAGCACCGTCGAGTCGAGCAGCGGGTTTCCCGTGTTGCCGGCCAGCTCCAAGCGCAAGGCACGTCCGCCTTTTTGGCGCAGCCCGTCGCTCCCCATGCGCCAGCCGGCCTCGTCCAGCAGCTTGGCGGCGGCCTTGAGATCGTATCGGTAGCCGGGCAGGTTGGGGGCATAGGCCCAGCTCGTGCTCGGGAACGGCGTGTTGCTCACCACTCCCACGCGGTGGTAGACCTTCTCCCAGATCGTCCGTCGATCGACGGCGTGAGCGATGGCCTGGCGCACGCGCAGGTCGCGCACGATGGGGCGCGCGAGGTTGAAGTCGAGGTGACGAAAACTGTTCGAGACCACATCAACCGTCCGCACGTCGGGGAGCGAGCGAACCTCGGGCACCTGGTCCGAGGGCACGCGCACGTCGGCGTCGAGCTCGTGGGTGCGAACCTCCGTGAGGACCGTGTTCTCGTCGGGAACGATCTCGAACACCACGTGCCGGAGCTTAGGCTCCCCGCCCCAGTAGTGGGGATTGGCCCGCATCTCCACCTCGTTGCCGCGGTGCCATGCCGTGTAGACGAACGGGCCGAGGCCCACGGGGAGCTGGTTGTACGCCACGTGGTTCAGATCGGGGTAGCGCGCCAGCAGGTGCTCGGGCAGGATCGCGGGGTTGCCCACCGGCGTGAAGAAGCGGTCGATGAAGGGCGCGTACGGGCGGCGCAGCCGGAAGATCACCGTGTACGGATCCGGCGTCTCCACGCGCTCGATCAGATCCCAGCCGTCGCGCGTCAAGACGTCATTGCGCGGATTCAGGATCGCGTGGACGGTGAAGGCGACGTCCCTCGAGGTGAACGGCGCGCCATCCGACCACACGACGCCGTGGCGCAGATTGAAGCGGATCGTGCGCCCATCGGGGGAGATGCCGCCGTTCCGCTTGGTCGGGACCTCGAGGCAGAGATCGGGAACCGGGTTGCCCTTGTCGTCGAACTGGAAGAAGTATCCCATCGTGAACGCCGAGAGATCACCGACCAGAGCCATCGTCGAGAGCAAGGGGTTGAGGTTGTCGGGCTCCTCGCCGTCGGCCCAACGCAGCGTGCCGGGAATGGTCCACGGATGCGGCCCCGTCCCGGCGGTCTCGACCTTCGTGCAGCCGCCCAGCGAGACCGCAAGCCAAAGGCCCGCGACCGCCGCCGCCACGCCCCCCCACCACCGACGCTTTGAGCGAAGGCTCACAGCACCACCCAGAGCGTGATGGGTGGGACGTCTTCGGAGCGGGGGCTCTGAAACGCGCGCGAAGCCACGGATGGCGAGAGCGCGCGCGAAGGCAGCAGGAGGCGCGCAGGACAGCGCGCCGACGAGCGTCCCCGCGCAGGAGGCGTCCCATCGATCACGCCCGCATGTGCCAAGAACGTGCCGCTCAAAGCGTTAGATATCCACTTGCATCATGAAGTCGAACGGCGCGTTCTCGTTGGGATCGAAGCCCTTGAGGTCGGAGTTCAAGGCGTAGAGGTCCTCGCTCTGCACCAGCGGGAACGTCGGGCACTCCTCCGCGACGATCATCTGCGCCCGCTTCAGCAGCGCCGTCTGCTTCGCGCGGTCGAGCGTCTCGCGCGCTTGGGCCAACAGCCGCGTGACTTCGGGGTTGACGTAACGCAGGTCGTTCTGACCGTTGGGCGGGATTTGCGTCGAGGCGTAGAGGTTGTACATGTCGGTGGGCGAGGGCGTGTTGCCCCACGAGAAGAGGCAGACGTCGAACTTGCCGGAGTTGATGATGCCGCCGTTCTGCGCCTGCGCGAAATAGAGCGAGGTCGGGTAGTGCTTGACCTCGATCGAGACGCCGATCTCCTTCCAGGTCGAGCGGATGAGCTCCACGATCTGATCGCCCGCCGGGTTTCCCGACCCGAGCGCGAACTCCAGGTGCAGGCGCACGCCGTTCTTCGCCCGGATGCCCTCGGAGCCATGGGCCCATCCCGCCTGGTCGAGCAGCGCGTTGGCCTTGGCCAGGTCGAACAGGTACTTCTTGACGTCGGCGTTGAAGGCGTACGAGTCGGGCGAGACCACCGTCCAATTCAGCTCGCCCACGCCGTGGAGCACCTTGTCGAGGATCGTCTGGCGGTCGATCGCGTAGTCCAGCGCCTGGCGGACGGCGACGTCCTTGAGCGCGGGGCGGCTGCAATTGCAGTCGATGTGGCTCCAGTACTGAGAGCGCCGGCGAATCACATCGACCCCGCGCACGCCCTTGATCTGGTCGAGGTAGTTCGAGCTGGGCTTCACCCAGAGGTCCAGCTCGTGCGACTGCATTTGCGTGAGCATGGTGTTGGCGTCGGGGATGATCTTGTAGATCACCTGCTTGAGCTTGGGCACGCCGCGCCAGTATGTCGGGTTCGCGCTGAGCGTCACGTGCTGGCCGCGCGACCACTCGTCGATCCTGAACGGGCCCGCTCCGACGGGCATCTGGTTGTACGGCCCGGTGTTGGGATTCTGCCCCTTGCAGATGTGCTCGGGGAGCATGCACGGGTTCGCGCCACCCGTGGTGAAGAACGTCGGCACGTAGGGTGCGTAGAGCGACTTCATGTGGAAGATCGCCGTGTGATCGTCCGGCGTCTCCACGCGCTCGATCAGATCCCATCCGTTGCGCGAGGTGACGTTCGTGTCGGGGTTCTGGATCACTCCCACGGAGAACGCGACGTCGCGCGAGGTGAACGGGTGGCCGTCGGACCACCGCGCGTCGGGCTGGAGCTTGAAGACGATGCGCTTGCCGTCGGGCGAGACGAGGCCGTTCTCCACGGTCGGCACCACCGTGGCCAGCTCCGGCACCGGGTTCAGGTGCGCGTCGTAGCGGAAGAGCCAGGCACCCCAAAGCTCCGCGATCCACGAGGTGGTGGCGTGCGTGGTGACCACGGGGTTGAGGCCCACGGGATCCTCGCCGTCGGCCCAGCGCAGCACGTGCGGGAGCGTCCATGGATGGCGCCCTCCGGCCTCCGTGCCCTCCGTCGAAACCTTGGTGCAGGCGGGCAGCACGGCCGCCGCCGCGAGCATCCCTAGAGCCGTACGTCGCTTCACCCGAGCCTCCTCAATGCCGCGTTGGTCAGACCGCGACGTTCAACACGCCGTCGAATGGGATACCATCCGCCGGATCGGAGCCCTTGACGTCCTTCGTGACGGCGCATCAGATCGAGTACCTCTCCGTATCGTAGAACGGGCTGATCACCGGCGATGGCGAGAAGCCGCGCAAGTCGCTGTTGTAGGCGTAGACGGAGCGGCTGAAGTACAGGATGATCGTAGGGACGTCCTTGAGCATCTCCTCCTGCACGATGCGGTAGTCCGTCTTGCGCCGGGCGCGGTCGAGCGTCCGCAGGGCGTCGTCCATCGCCGCCGTGGCCCGCTTGTTGCACCAGTGCATGTTGTTCTGCCCGTGCGGCGAGAAGTACGCGCACGAGTAGATCGCCGAGTCGTCCGGATCGGCGGCGGCGCTCCACGAGAAGAGCGCCAAATCGTACTTGCCTCCCTGGATGATGCCGTTGGCATCGTTCTCGAAGAAGACGGGCGTGGGGTAGTTCTTCACCGTGAGCGCCACGCCGATGGCCTTCAGGTCGGCTTGGATGAGCGTCTCCTCTTGGCCGCCCACCGCGCTCTCCGCCGCCCCCGAGATCGTGAGCCGCAGCGCCCGGCCGTCCTTGTGGCGCACGCCGTCGCTGCCCATCTTCCAGCCGTCGGCCTCCAGCAGCCGGTTCGCGGCAGCGGGGTCGAACGTGTAGTGCTTGAGGGTCGGGTCGTACGCCCAGGAGAGGCGTGGCGACTGATCGGTCCACGCCTCATCGGCCAAGCCGAAGAGCAGCTTATCGATGATCTCTCGCTTGTTGACCGCCATGGCGATGGCCAGGCGCACGTCGCGGTCTTGCAGGATCGGCCGCTCGAGGTTGAAGTCGATGTGAGCGAAGAGGTACGAGGGAATCGCCACGGCCTTGACGCCGGCGACGTGCTGGAGCTGCGGCCACTGGTGCTGCGAACCGCGGGCCAGCAGGTCGATCTCGTGGGCCTGGAGCTGCGCCAGCATGGTGTTCTCGTCGGGCATCGTCTGGAAGACGATCTCCTTGAGCTTGGGCTTGGGGCCCGGCCAATACGGATTGGGCTTCAGCTCGATCTCCACGCCGCGCTGCCACTTCGTGAACATGTAGGGACCGCTGGTCACCGGCAGGCTGTTGTACGGCACGTGGTTGATATCCGGATACTTTGCCAGCAGGTGCGCCGGCAGGATGGGGGCGTTGCCGTTGACGCTCCAGAGCTGCTGCAGGAACGGCGCGTAAAGGTCCTTCATGTGGACGACGCAGACGTGCGGATTCGTCCACGTGATGCTCTTGATGTCGTTGTAGCCGTCCGTCGTGACGACGTTGTTCTTCGGATTCAGCACGGCCTGCCAGGTGAACTTGAGGTCCTCGCAGGTCAGAGGCTGGCCGTCGCTCCATCGGAGGTCGGGGCGCAGGCGGTAGACGATCGTCTTGCCGTCCTTGGAGACGTCGCCGTTCGCGACGGTCGGCACCCGCGTCACGGCATCGGGGACCGGGTTCCCCTTGTCGTCGTAGCGCACGGTGTACTGGAAGGCGAAGGAGCCGACGTCGTTGGTCACCGTCGAGGAGTCGATGAGGACGTTGAGGCTGTGCGGCTCTTGATTCTCAGCCCAGCGCAGGACCCCCGGCTGCGTCCAGGGGTTGCCGCCGGCAGCCGTTCCTTCGGCCGTGATCTTGGTGCAGCCCGCGAACGCCAATAGCAGCGCGACGACGGCTATACGCCGTAGCATAGACCCTCCCTCACGACGAGCAAACGCCCTGCTGTTGGCGCGCCCCCGAGCGCACTCCTTGTCGCTCGGCTCCGTGCCTTACTCCTCGCGCATCGCCGCCGGATCGAGCCCGGCCTGCCGGCAGAAGTCCTCGTACGCGAAGGGCGAGATCTCCGAAGGCTTGATCTCGCTGCGTCCGCCCCAGAAGACGTTGGTATACGAGACCGGAATGCCGACGGACTGCAGGTGCTCGTCCATCGCCGCCTTGTGGGCCAACAGAACGTTCTTGTCCAGCCCGTGGGCGACACCCATGATGTTGACGTAGCGGAACTCCGGTCCGCCTTCGCGCCAATAGGCGTGGGTCATGACGTGGAACCGCCCGATCTGGCGCCCCGTCTCGATCTCGCGCCCCTCCGGGACGGCCCAGTGGAAGAGCGCGTTGTAGCGCGTCACCTGCTGATCGCCGGCCGTCTTCTTCACGTGCTCGAGGAACGTCGAGAAGCGCCCCACGACGCCGCGCTCATTGAGCTCGCGTGCCGCGGCGGTGAACGTCTCGAGATCGACGCCCGCTTCCTGCGCGCGGGAGCGCCAGATGTCGCGCACGATTTCCTCGGGAGCGAACTCGCGCTTGAGCGCCACGAGCACGCGCCACTCCAGCGGAGAGAGCGCGACGACGTTGGTGTCGACGACTTCCGCGAGCGCTTCCGACTTGCTGCCGATCTCCAGGCCGCGCCGGCGCACGTGGCCCACGCCGAGCACGAAGAGACGCTTGGCGGGCATGAGGCGGAAGTGACCCGCGCCCACGCGCGCCCGCAGAAACTCCGCGTGCTTGGCGATGGCGTATCCCTGCGGCACTTTGAGGGTGGTCCAGAGCCGGTAGGTGGAGCCCGGCGTCGCCGCGTCCGTCGAGCGGATCACCACGTGGCCGCTGAACGGATCGTCACGGTACATGTAGTCGAAGGCGGCCCCCAGGCGATCCTCGGGTACCTGCCATGCCACCAGGGCGCCGTCCGCGAGGTTGGTCGCCATCAGCGTCTGGCGCACGCGCCGGACGACCCCGGCCCGCACCATCCCGCGCACGCGCTCGAGCACCGTTTCGACGTCGATGCCCGACTGCGCGGCCACCTCGCCGAACGGATCCACCTGGAAGCCTTGGAGGCGGTCCTCCGAGACCGCCAAGATGGCCGCGTTCACCGGATCATCGATGCGTACAGGAATCGCCGAGGTGCTCATGGGGTCGCCTTTCGAGTCCGCGCGCTTCCCGGACCTGCCGCCGCGAGGGAACGCCGGCGTCCCAAGCCTACAACTGGAGGTTGTCGCCGACGGCGAAGAGGTACTGCTGCTCCGCTTGGCGGACGCCGTAGGCGGCGTTGACTTGGTCGACGAGAGACTGCGTGTAGCCGGTCTGCGCCTGCAGGAGCAACGGCAGGGTCGTCACCCCGGCCTTGTAGCGGGCCTCGGTGGCCTTGAGGGTCTCATCGGCGGTGGCGCGCTCCTGGTTCGCCGCGTCGAGCGCCGCCTTGGCGGACGCCAAGCCCACGAGCGCCTGTTTGACGCTGCTCTCGACGCCCAGCTCCGCCTGGCGCCGTAGCGCCACGGCCTTGGCCTCCTGCTCTTCCGCCTGCTTGATCGAGGCCGCGATCGTCCCGCCTTCGTAGATCGGCAGGGTCAGCTGGGCTCCCACACTCCAACTGGGCAGGAACGTGCCGCCGACGAGGTCCGTGCTGGAGCTTCCGGTGCTCGCGGTGCCGGCGAGGGTCGGCCAGCGCAGGGTTCGCGCCGCGCGCACGCTGCGCTGCGCCGCCACGACCTGCTCCTGCGCCGCCGCCCAGTCGGGGCGGAGGGCGAAAGCCCGCTTGAGGGCCTCTTGGTAGCTCGGGACGGCGAGCACGGAGACCATGCCGGCCCCGTTGGCGGGCACGTCGTCCTCAGGCTGAACGACCTCGTCTGGACTCAAGCCCAGCGTGGTGGAGAACGAGGCCAGCGCATCGAGCGCCGAGGCCTGCGCCTTGATCACGGCCAGGCGCGCCTGCGCCACCTGGAGCTCCACGTTCGAGATGTCGCTGCGGGCGGCGGTGCCCACCGCCACTTGCGCGGCGACCAGATCGCGCTGCGTCTGAGCGTTCTTGAGCGAGGCCAGCGCGGCCCCCGTCTGACGCTCCGCCGTCAACGCCGTGTAATAGCCTTGGGCGACGCTGAGCGCCAGTTGTTGCAGCTGGCTGCGATAGGTGTCGGCGGCGGCGACCTGCGAGGCGCTCGCCGACGCGATCTGCGCCTCGGTGTGGAAGCCGTCGAAGATGAGCTGGCGCACCTGGATGGCGACGTCGTTCGAGGTGATGGTCACGTTAGTGGGCGCGGGCGTCGCCGTCGCGCTGCCTCCGGAGGAGCTGGAGCGGGAGATCCCGCCCCGCAGGCGCGACGTGCTCGCGCTGGCGGAGACGTTCGGGAGCGCCGCTCCCAGGGCAAGGCGCACCTGGACGTTCGCCAGCGAGGCGTCGGCCCGTGCCGAGGCGAGGACCGGCGACTCGGCCACCGCCAGCGCCACCGCCTGCTTCAGCGTGACCTGCGGATGCTGGCGCGAGGGGGCTCCCACCACGCCGGGGACGGGCGTCCCGAAGACCGGGTAGGGAAGCTGGAGCGGCGAGGTGGCCGGCTCGAGCGTGGGCGTGGATGTCGAGGGCGAGGGGCTCGGCGTCGCCGTCGGCGCCGGCGTTTGCGCGAGGACCGCGGCCGGGGCGCACGCGAGGGCGAGCATCACCAATGCGTGGGGCAACGACTTCACACCTAGTACTCCTGTCGGCGGGGGGCGGCGTCCGCCGCCCCGCTCACCATGCTGCACATCGTAGTCAAGGGTCCTGGGAATGGCCTGGGACACGCCGGGGCCGCCGGCTAACTGCCGCTCGCCCCGGCCACGGCAACCAAGCTTCCTTCCTGAAGCGCGTCCGGTCGCGAGACGATCACCTGCGTGCCCGGGACGATCTCCGCGGAGCTCACCGCTGCGGACTCGTCGTTCTCGACTCCGACCTTCACCGACACCACGTGTGCCTTCAGGAGAGGCGCCTTTCCTCCCCCCTGATCCGTTGCTTCGCGCCGCACGATGAAGACCTGGTCGCCGGTCGCGGTGCGGAAGACCGCCGCCCGCGGCACCACCACCGCGTTGCGGGCCGCAGAAGCCAGCAGACGCACACGCACCAACTGGCCGCCGCGCAAGCGGGCGCCTGCGTTGTCGAAGCGGATGCGCGCGCGGTAGGAGAGGGTCCCCTCGCTGGGCGCGCGGTTGATCTCGGCGAGGGTTGCCCGGTACGCGACCCGAGAGCCGACCGGCGTGAACGTCACGGGTACCCCGGGCCGGACGAATGCGAGATCGGCCAGCGGCACCGGGATGTCGATCCACACGCGGTCCAGTTGGCTCACCGTCACGAGCGCCGTGCCCGGCGTGGCGAGCGCTCCCGGATCGACGCTGCGAGCGGTGACGTAGCCGTCGAACGGGGCCCGGATCTCCGTCTGCCCGATCTGCGTGCGGTAGAGCTGGACCTGCGCCTCCATGGAGGCGACGTTCGCTTTGTCGGCCGCCGTGTTCGCGCGCTGCACGTCGATCTGCAGCGTCCCCTTGCGGGCGCTCGCGAGGTTCTCTTGCGCCTGGCGCAACGCCGCCCGCGCGCTGTTGAGCTGCTGCTCCGCGGCCACGGCCGCCGAGCGCGCTTGATCGAGCTGCGTCCTGGCGAGATAGCCCTGCGCGAAGAGCGTTCGATCGCTCTGGAAGGTGGACGCGGCGACGTCGTCGCTCGCCGTGGCCGCGACCAGCGCGTTGCGCGCTTGCAGGAGCGATTGCTCGGCGTTCACCACGGCGGCGTCGCTCTGTTGCTGCGCTAGAGGGTTCTGGAGCGAGCTGCTCGCGTAATGCGCGCGCGCCTGGGCCAGCTGCGCCTCCGCCTGAGCGAGGTTCGCGCGCAAGACCGCATCGTCGATCTTCGCCAGCAGCTCTCCCCGCGTGACGCGCACCCCTTCGTTGACGTAGACGGCGGCGACGCGCCCCGATATCTCCGAGGATAGCGTCGACTGCTGGAGGGGACGCACCTGACCGTCGAGGGAGGCGAAGTTCTCTACGGACCCTCGCCCGGCGGCCTCCACCGTCACCGAGAGGGCTTGTTCCTTCTTCTCTTGCGCGCGTCCGTGGCCGCCGCACCCGGCCACGCCGAGCACGGCAACCGCCAGCACTGCCGCCGCGGAGCGCGAAATGGTGAGACTCCGGCGTTGTTCCAACATCAGCCCCTTGTACTGCTCATGCCGCCGGCGGGTTTCGCCCGCGCGGCCGGCGCGCGCAGAGCCGGGCGCTGGGACTCATCGAGTTCTCATCCGAAGGCCTCGACGGCGCGCGTGTCCAACCGTTCCATCCCATGCCCCAACCACTGAAGACCGGACGATCGTACCAGTCGCAGCAGCGCGTCGAGGAGTGGATGACGGCCGCACAGGCCGGCAATCCCGGGGTCGAGGTCCTATCGACGCCCATGCTGCTGCAGATCATCGAACAAGCCGCGGGCCAGTGCGTGAGCCCCTGCCTCGACGAGGGGCAGGTCACCGTCGGCGCCTCCGTCGACCTCGCGCACATCGCCGCCACCCCCGTGGGGATGATCGTACGGGCCGAAGCGGAGATCGTCATGGTGGAGGGCCGCCGCGTGACCTTCGCCGTGACCGCGTTCGACGAGCGCGAGAAGATCGCCGAGGGTACGCACGAACGCGTCATTGTCGACCGCGCCGCCTTCCTTGAGCGCGTCGCGGAGAAACAAGCCTCGTAGCGACGCTGGTGGCGCGCGAACCGTATCGGCTCTTCCGCCCCACCGTCGCCGCCGTCGGCCTCCTCGGCGCGGTGGTGTGGGTCGCAGAGCTCGCGCGCATGCAGCGCATCGGCGATCCCGCGCTCGTCCTCACGCTGCTGGCGTTCTTCCTCCTCTCGCGCGCGCTGGCGTTTCCGCCGGGTGTGGCGATCCTCGGCAAGCGCCTCCCCAGCGCCGACGCGACCTTCGACCTCACCATGCCGGCACTCTGCGCGCTGGCCGCGGGCGGCGGCCCGCTCGCGCTGACGACGGTGGTCTACATCGGCTACGGCCTCGAGATCTTCACGCGCCAGCGGCGCGTCGAGCGCGTCGCCTTCAACGCAGGGAAGATCGCCATCGCCGGGCTCCTCGCCGCGCTGGCCGCCTTCGGCACCGTGCCCCGCACCTGGCCCCCGGTCGACGACCCGCTGCGCTATGCCGTCATCGTCGTCGTCTTCGCGCTCTCCGACGCCGCGATCTCCGCGGCGGTGGCGGCGATGCGGGAGAACCGCGGCGCCTTCTCGTCGCTCATCCGCAACATCGTGGACGCCGGCCTCCATTGGGATGCCGCCGGGGGCCTGGCCGGGGGATACGCCATCGTCTTCACGTACGCGCGGCTCGGCATCCCCGCCACCGTTTTGCTCTGTCTCCTGCTCTCGACGCTCGTCTGGATGGAGCGCCGCACCCGTCAGTTGCGCTTCGAGCTCGAGCGCACGCGCTCGCAGCTCGCGGCGCAGAGCATCGCCGAGCCCCAAGGCGACTTCGAGCGCAACGCGCACGGCCTCTTCTCCGAGCTGCGCAACCGGCTGGGTCTCGACCTGGTGGCCGTCTACGCTCCCGCGCCGGGAGAGCGGGCCCTCATCCTGCTCGCCGGGACGCCCGGCGCACCGCAACGCATTCCGCTGGTGCCCGGGAGCTGCGGCCCGCTCGAAAGCGCGCTCGCCGGGGTGGCGGTGGAGATCGAGGACATCCGTTCCTCCGGGGGCTCGACGCTGGCTCCGGGCACGGAGCACTGGCGCGCGGTGCTGGCCCTGCCGCTGGAGGCCGAGGGCACCGTGTTGGCGGTGCTCCTCGCCACGCGCACGACGCCGTTCCTGCCGGGGCGCGAAGCGCGCCTCCACCTGCGCGAAGCCGGCGCCCAACTCGCGCACGTGCTGGCTTCGCGCCTATCCGCCGAAGAGCGCCTCCAGCGCCGCAGCCGAGAGATCTATCGCGACGTCATCGCCGCGGCCACCGGGGGGAAGTTGGAGGTCGTGGAGCGCGAAGACCTGGAGCGCTCGCTCGCGGCGCTGCAGAGCGTCGGATCCGTCACCGTTCGCGTGCCGCGCGACGTGCGCGCCGCGCGCTCCGCCACCGAGCGGGCCGCCGCCGCCAGCGGCCTGGGCGTCGACCGCATCCACGACGTCGTGCTCTGCGTAAGCGAAACGGCCACCAACGTGCTCAAGCACGCGGGACAAGGCGAGGTGCAGATCCTCAGCGACGGCGAGCGATTGGTCGCCTGCGTCCGAGACACGGGTCCGGGGATTCCCTTCGCACAGCTCCCCAAAGCAACCCTGATGCGAGGCTTCTCGTCGAAGCCGTCGCTTGGTTACGGCTTCACGTTCCTGCTCGAGTTCCTCGACCACATCCGCCTCGCCACCGGAACCTGGGGAACGATCGTCGCGATGGAAGTCGCGCTTCGCCCGCGCGAGGACTTCGACGCCATCCTCGCCAGCTTGGGTTATGAGGAGTCAGGAACTTTCCCACCCACGCAGACGTACTACCAGCAAGGATAGCGTCCACCAGCTGCTGCGTTAGGGCACGCCCCGCGCGGGGAAGAACAACCCAGTCGCAAGCCCGTCGGCGGTGCGTCGGGGTCGGTTGGCGACCGCCGGGCTATCGATTGGAGCGTCGGGCTGGTGACGACCGCGAAGATCGCAGCTTTGAGCCGTATCCCCGCGCGTCCGGCCCCGTTGCCGGCTCGGGGCTACGTTAGGTAGGGAGGTTACCACGTGAAACGTCTGAGTAGTGCAGTCCTCGCTCTGCTCCTCGCGAGCGGAACGGGACTGGCGGCCGCGTCGGCCGCCCCCGTGCACGGCGTCCCGACGCAGGCCACACAGGGAGACTCGTCGATCGCGCAAGCCGCGGGCACGAACACCCCGCCGATGGAGTTCGGCAACCCGCCTCCGGGCGAGATCCCGATTCTGTATAACGACCACCACGTCTATAGCAGGCCCGACGTGCTGAAACAGGACCGCGTGCTCTCCGCACTGGTCAAGGGGCGCACGATCCTGGTGCCGCTCCGCTCGATGTTCGAGCAGATGGGCGCCACCGTATCGTACGATCCCCAGACCAAGACGGTGACGGTGAGCAAGCCCGGCGCCGAGGTCAAGGTGACCGTGGGCAAGCCCGAGGTGGTCATCAACGGTGAGACGCGTCCGCTCGACGTGCCGCCGGAGATCTACGACGGCGTCATTCTCGTTCCGATTCGCGTGCTCTCCGAGGGCATGGGGGCGTACGTCCAATGGGTGCAGGATCGCCACGTGGTGGTCGTCCGCTACGTGCCCGTGATGCCGACGCCGGTGCCGACCGAGGCTCCGACGCCTGCGCCGCCGCCTCCGCCGCCGCCGACTCCGCTGCCCACGATGGCCCCGACGCCGACCCCGGCTCCGGCCGCGGTGAATCCATTCGAGCACTTCGTGGCCGGGGATTACGTCTTCGGTGGGAAGGTCAACAACGAGTTCAGCCCGGGCAATAACGACAACAAGAGCTCGTACGCCGTTCGCGCCGCCGCGGAGTTCCCCGCGTTCGGGCTGCCGTGGATGGTCGAGGGCGACTTCCGTCAGTATGCTTATGACCACAACGCCAACGGCTCACCCGGACCCTGCCCGTCCGGCAACCCCGGCTGCGTCACGGTCATCGGCGGCTACGGCCAGACGTTCGTGCCGGCCTTCACCGCACGCGATTACGACGTGGAGGGCCGCCTCGGACTCAAGGTCGCCGACCCGCGGGTCTATGTGGCCGTCGGCTACATGAACCGGACGACCAACTACGGCTACCCGCGCCAGGACGGCTTCGGGTTCGGCGTCGAGAAACTGCCGGATCTGAACCAGCCGTTCTCGGTCTACGGCAGCGTCTACTACTATCCGAGCGTGAAGGGCAACTTCACGGTTCCGGGCTGTCCCGCCGGCGCGGCCGCGGGATCGGCAGCCTGTCCGGACACGAACGCCGGCAGCACGCTGGAGCTCTCGTACCACATGTTCACCTATCAGATCGGTGGTACGTACAACATCAGCAACAGCCCGGCATTCGTGGACTTCGGGTTCCTCGGCGACAATGGCAACAACCGCACCAATGCGCCGTCGGACTTCAACCACAACGGAGTCTACCTCGGTCTCGGCGTGCGCTTCTAGCGCCCGCCGCGCAGGGTTGAGCGAAGGGCCCGGGAGCATGCTCCCGGGCCCTTCGCATGCCCTCGGCCGGGCTCGCTCACTCGGTCGAGGCGGGCTGCGGAGCGGCGGTCGGCATCGGCGTCGGGGGCGTCGCGGGCATCCGGTAGAGCGGCACGACGTGCCCATGATGGACTTCGCCGCGCGCGTTGTAGCCGAACGGCGTCCGGGGGAACCTCTCGGCCACCCAGACCATGAGCTGCCACGCATGCTCGTGCGACTGCTTGTCGTAGAACATCGCGTCGACGCGCGCCATCAGGTAGGTGTCTTTGGCCAGCCACGTGTCTTCCGGGTAATGCGCGCGCCAGTCCAACAAGGCATTCTCCGTGAGGCGCGCGCGCGTCACGTAGCGCGCGTAGTTCTCCGGGTTGTACTTGAGCAGGAGCCCGAGATCGTGAATCTCGTTTCCGATGCCGATCGGGGACATCTTCATCCGCCCGAAGTACTGGTCGGCGGGCGCCAGCCGCGGGGAGGAGACCAGCTCGGCGCGCGGCTTCGCGGCGGGGGCCGCCAGCGCCGAAGAGGCGCAAGCAAGAGCCAAGACTAAGATCAACAGGCGTTTCACCGTCGCAATCCATCCTTCTCCGCGTGACGACGAAGGGTTTTGCACCGCCCGGGCGCTCGGCCTGCCGTGCGGCAAGGTATATGTTCCATCCATCGGCGCGGCAGGCGGCGCCGGCGATGACGGAGCCTCGACCATGATGGGAATCACGACCCCGAGCGGCCTGGCCGCGCTCGTCGCCGCGCTCTTTCCGTTCGCTTGGCTGCGCGCAAGCGCGGGACACGGGGTGATCGCCGCACCGCCGCCTCCGCCGCCGCGTCCGCGCGCGTGCGCGCAACGCATCTTCGCGGGGAGCGCCGTTCCCCTGGGGCTGCCGCGCGGGGCGCGCATCTCGCTGCTCGGCCCCGGCCGCATCACCGGCGGCGATTACGTGTCGCCGGCGCGCCTCGAGGCTCCAGCCGATGCGCTCGTCGTCGTCACCGAGGGGCGCAAGGCCGGCGCTCAAAGCCTTCGCGTGCTACCGGCGCCGCACGTGCGCTCGACCATCGCCTCCGTCGACGCCGACTGCGGCGTGACGCTCTTCGACCGTGCGACGCTGCGCCCGCTGGGCACGTTCGTCTCTTCCGTCGCGCCCGCGGATGCCGCCTACGTGCCGGGCGGCTTGCTCTGGAACGGCTCGACCGCCGGCACCGGCACGCGCTATGCCGCCGGGGCGGGCCTGCGGCCGGTGCCGCTGGGTGCCGCGGCGTCGACGCTCCTCTACGCACGGGGTTCCCGCACGCTGATCCAAGCTGACCGCGACCTCGACGGCACGCCCGGCGGGACCGTCACGCTCGCCCGCGCCGACGGCGCGCGCGGGCGCGTGTCGGTGGGCGAGACGCCGGAGGGCCTTGCCGCGCTGGGAGACGGACGCGTGCTGATCACCGCCGCCAACGGCGACCGCGTCGTGGAGATCGATGTTCGCTCGGGGCGCGTGCTGCGGTCGCTGGCCGTCGGCGAGCGGCCGTTCGGGATCGCCGTCGATCCGGGACGCGAGCGCGCGTTCGTCGCCCTCAACAGCATCGCGGCGATGCGCCCTTCGCACGCCGGCGGCGTCGCCGAGATCGACCTGCGCGCATGGCGGGTGCTGCGCGTACGCCACGACGCCGACCTCGCGCTGGGCATCGCGCTCGACCGCGCGCGGGGGCATCTCTTCGTCACCGAGGAGTTGGGCCGCGTGCTCGTGCTCGACGAGAACCTCCGCCAGATCCACGCGCCGCTGCACCCGTGCTCGCTGCCGTGGCTGCCCTCGATCGACTCCGCCACGCACCGGCTCTTCGTGCCGTGTCCGCGGAAGAACCGCGTCGCCGTCTACGACTTGACCTCGCTGCGCGAGACGGCACGTCTGAAGACCGCTCCGTACCCGCTCCACGTGGTGCTTCCCTGATGCCGGCGCTCCCGCCCGCCATCGCGCCGCCGCCGCCGCCGTTTCCCGCGATCGTCGCGCAGCACAGCCGGCTGGAGGCCGTGGCCCCCGGCGTCGTGCGCGCCGAGTACGACCTGCGAACCGTCGCGGGGCCGCTGGTCATCCACGTCGTGGCCGTGAACCTCGCCAACCCGACGGTCCACCTGCGCACGGCCCTGGCCGACGACAGCATCGTCTCGCCGGGGGAACCGGTCACCGCCATGGCGCGCGGCGCGGGTGCCGTCGCGGCCATCAACGGCGACTTCTTCGCCATCGACCGGAGCAACGCGCCGCTCAACGTGCTGGTGCAGGACGGCGTGGTGCTCCGCTCCCCGGGCTACGGGCGCCCCGCTCTCGGCGTGACGGCCGATGGCCGCGCCGTGATCGGCACGCCCACCCTGGTCGGCTCCATCGCGAGTCCCGAACTGGGCCAGCAGCCGCTCGCGGCCGTCGACGTGTGGCCGGTCGACGGCTACAGCCTGTTGCTCCCGATCTATGGGGCGCCGCCGCCTCCGAACGCCGTGCCCCTCCCCGACGGCTCGAACATCGCCTACCCCCCAAGCCTCCCCGCGCCGCTGCCGCAGCCGTCGGATCCCGCCGACGCCTCCGATGTCGCCGTGAGCGCGCAGGTGACGATCGACGGAGCGGTCGTGCGCCAGGCCGTGGGCGGAGGGCCGCTCTTACTGAAAGACGGCCTCCCCTACGACGACCCGACGGCCCCGAAGAACGGCACGGACAAGGCCCGCTTTCCCGTCTCCGGCGTCGGGCTCGTGGGCGACTCCACGCTCTTGATGGTGGAGGTCGACGGCCATCAGCCCGGTTATTCGGTCGGCCTCAAGCGCGCGGAGTTCGCGGCGCTCTTCCAGGGCTTGGGCGCGGACGAGGCGATGGGCCTCGACTCCGGGGGCAGCTCGACGATTGCCGCGCGGCCGTTGGGCGATGGGCGAGCCGAGCTCCTCAACCGGCCGTCGGACGGCCGCGAGCGCCCCGTCGCCGACGCGCTGCTGGTGTTGAGCTCCGCCCCATCGGGTCCGGCGGCGCAACTGGTGGTGCGCCCGGAGCGCATCCGCGCGCTGCCGGGGGTGCGGGTGCCCGTGCGCGTCGCGGCGGTCGATGCCGGCGACCATCCCGCGCCGCTCCCGTCTCCGGCACAGATCGTCGCGGTTCCGGCGGCGCTGGGCACCGTGGCCGACGAAGCGTTCGCCTCTTCTCCCTCCGCGCGAGGAACCGGGAACCTGATCGTCGCGGCGGGGGAGCTTCAGGCGGCGGTGCCGGTGGAGATCGTCCCCCGCCTGGCGCGTCTGAGGATCGAGACGGCAACGCTCAATCCCGCTCCCGGAGCCCGGATCCTCCTCTCGGCGGTAGGCTTCGACGGCCGCGGCCGCCGAGTCGACGTGGACGGGGCCGTGCGTTGGCAGCTCGCCGGCACCGGCAATCTGTCGCCTGACGGCACCTACGACGCGCCTCTCGCCTCGGGGGACGCCACCATCACGGCCATAGCGGGCGGCGCCCATGGCGTGCTCGCGCTGGGCACCGGCAGCCACGCCGTGCCGCTCCCGTGGAAGGCGTCGTGGTTCTCGTTCGTGACCTATCCCTCGGGCGGCGGCGGAGGCGTGGATCGCGACGACGGCTGCGGCTGCCTCGCGCTCGACTACGACTTCACGCAGCGCGCCCGCGGCGCGTACGCGCGCACGGCGATCGTGCTGGGCGGACGCCCGGTGGCCTTCTCCGTGGACGTCGATGGAGACGGTCGTGGGGCCTGGCTGCGCCTGCGCGTGGCCGACGCACAGGGGCGCCTCTATGCCGTGACGCTGGCGCGACGGGTCGGATGGACGGGCTGGCGTCGCGTGGAGGCACGTCTCCCGGCCGACGCGCCGCTGCCTCTGACGCTTGAGGACCTCTACGTCGTGCGCCCCGCGCAGGCCATCGCCGGGACATTGCGTTTCCGCGCACCGAAAGTGGCCTTTGCAGGCGCGTCTACCCCGCAGCCCGTGGCCGCCAGGCGCCTTTCCGCGCCCTAGCGAAGCCGGTCGGCAGTTTGTTTCGCACACCGTTCTTTCAGGAGGCCGGACTTTGACGCATGAGTCGGCCGCGCTGCGCGCCATCGACACGGCTAGCGCGCAAGGCGCCGAGTATGTCGACGTTCGCTTCGAGTCAAACCGCTCGGAAAACGTCGAGGTTCGCAACGGCCGCGTTGCGACGCTCTCCGATCAGGAGAGCACGGGTTACGGCATTCGCGCGTTCTACGACGGGGCGTGGGGCTTCGCCGCCTCCCCCGATCTCTCGGATCGCGCCATCGACGCGACGGCCGCGCGGGCCGTGGAGATCGCCAAGGCCGGCGCCGCCGTGGCGCGCGAGCGTTTCGGCGAGGCGCCGACCGACGTCTACGTCGACACCTACGCCACGCCCGTGGAAGAGGATCCGCGTGGCGTCCCGCTGGCCGAGCGCGTGGCGTTGCTCCTGGACGCCGAGCGGCTCCTGCACGTCGCCCCTCAGATCCGCGTGGGACACGCCTGGATGGATCTGTGGACGAAGCGCTCCGAGTTCTACTCCAGCACCGGCAGCCGCATCGCGCAAGAGATCGCGCAGAGCGGCAGCGGGCTCGAGGCCCTGGCCGTGGACGGCGGCGACGCGCAGGACCGCACGTGGCCGGGCGACATCGGCCTCTACCAAGGCGGCGGTTACGAGATCATCCGCAAGGCCGCCCTGCGCGAGAACGCGCAGCGCATCGGAGAGGAGGCCGTGGCGCTCCTCTCGGCACCGCAGTGCCCGGCCGGCGTGATGGACGTCATCCTCGGCGGCTCGCAGGTCTCTCTGCAGATCCACGAGTCCTGCGGCCACCCGGCCGAGCTCGATCGCGTGCTGGGCTGGGAAGCGAACTTCTCGGGGACCTCGTTCCTTGAGATCGACCAGCTCGACAAGCTCCAGTACGGCTCGCCGATCGTCAACATCGTCATCGACAACACGCTGCCGCTCGGCTTCGCCACGTGCGGCTACGACGACGAGGGCGCCAAGAGCGGGCGCAGCGACGTCATCCGCGAGGGCATCCTGCGCGGCTACGAGATGTCGCGCGACACGGCGCGGCTCATCGGGCGCGGGACCAACGCTTGCGTGCGCGCGCAGTCATGGGAGTACGTCCCGATGATCCGCATGTGCAACTTGAACCTGCTCCCCGGCGAGACGCCGTTCGACGAGCTCTTCGCGGGCATCAAGCACGGCATCTACATGGAGTCGAATCGCTCCTGGTCGATCGACGATCGCCGCCTGAACTTCCAGTTCGGCTGCCAGATCGGTTGGGAGATCGTCAACGGCAAGCGCACGCGCATGGTCAAGAATCCGACCTACGGGGGCATGACGCCCCGCTTCTGGAACTCCTGCGACGCCATCGGCGACGCCGCCTCGTGGGTCGCGTGGGGAACGCCGAACTGCGGCAAAGGGGAGCCGATGCAGGCCGGGCGCACCACGCAGTGCGCGGCGCCCGCGCGCTTCCGCAACGTCGAGGTGGGGGTCGGCTATGCGCGCTAGCGATCGCGAGGCTCTCGCGCGCCGGGCGCTCGAGCTCTCCACGGCCCCGGCCACCGAGGTCATGGTGGTTGCCGACGACTCGGCCCTGACCCGCTTCACCCACAACTCGATTCACCAGAACGTCGCGGCTCAGACGGCGAGCGTTCGGATTCGCGCCATCGAGGGCTCCCGCCAGGGCGTGGCCTCGACCGGCGCCGTCGACGACGCGAGCTTGAAGCGCCTCGCCCAGCGCGCACTGGAGATCGCGCGCCTCTCACCCGAGGACCCGGAGCTGCCGGTGCTACCCTCCGCGGGCGCCTTCGCCGCTCCCGCGGGCGCCTTCGTCCAGTCTACCGCCGAGGCCGGCGCGCGACGGCGCGCCGAGGTCGCCGACGCCATCTTCCGCCAGATGGAGCACCACGGCCAGTGGGGCGCCGGATTCGTCACCACGTCGTCGAGCGGGATCACGCTCGCCAACAGCAACGGCTTGGTGGCGTCGTTCGACTCCACCGACGCGGGCGTCAACGTCAAAGCCAACGCCGTCGACTCGACGGGCTTCGCCGAGGCTTACGCCCGCGATCAGCGCGCCCTCGACGGCGCGGCCCTCGGGCTGCGGGCCGCGGAGAAGGCCGAGCGGAGCGCACAGCCGCGCCACGTGGAGCCCGGCGACTGGACCGTGATCATCGAGCCCCCCGCGTTCGGCGAGCTGCTCCACTACCTGGCTCAGCACTTCGGAGCCCAAGCGTACGTCGACGGCTCCAGCTTCGCCTCGGACGGCCTCGACCGTCCCTACGTCGGCGAGAACGTGACGCTGGTCGACGATCACGCCCACCCCTTGTTCACGGGGATGCCGTTCGACTTCGAAGGCTATCCCACGCAGCGCGTTCCCCTCATCGAGGGCGGCGTGGTGCGGCACGTGGTGACCGACGCCTACTACGCCAAGCGGTTGGGGACGGCGAACACGGGTCACGCGCTGCCCGCGCCCAACGCCTACGGACCTCAGGCGCGCTCCCTGGTGTTCGCCCCGGGCAAGGCCACGCGCGAGGACCTCATTGCCGGAACCAAGCGCGGTCTGCTGATCACGCGCTTCTGGTACATCCGCCCGGTCGACCAGCGGCAGACGATCGTCACCGGCATGACGCGGGACGGAACCTTCCTCATCGAGGACGGCCGCATCACAGGCGGCGTGCGCAACATGCGCTTCAACCAGTCGATCCTCGACTGCCTGCGCCGTTGCGAGGCGGCCGACGACCTCGTCCGCACGGGGGGCTACGGCTACCAGTGCGTGGTGCCCACGATCAAAGTCGAGGGCTTCCATTTCTCGAGCGGGACGGAGTTCTAGGACAAGACTAACGGGTCGGCATGGGGGTGCCGACCCGTTGCTTCTGGTGAAGCGAAGCCCTCCCGGGCCTCGAGCCTCACCCTTGCGCACGCCGCCCACACCGCTTGTTGAGCGCGCGCAAAGCCTTTGGAGTGCGTGCGGCTCACTCCCGCAGGAGTCGCGTCGCCGCCGCCACCACCTCGGGATCCCATCGCCTCCCGGCCTCCGCTTCGAGCGCCGCCACGGCGTTCTCGGGGGAGATTCGCTCGGCGACCATCGCGTCGTAGGCGTCCACCACGGCGAGGATCCGCGAGGCCAAGGGGATCTGCGGGCCCGCGAGCCCACCGGGGCACCCCGCCCCGTCCCAACGCTCGTCGCGATGGAGTTCGATCGCCGCGATGGCTCGCAGCGCCTCGATGCGCGTCAGGGCCGTTGCCCCGATGGACGCATGCCCGGCCACGATCTCGAGCTCGGTCTTGGTCAGTGGAGGCTGATTGCCCAGAAGCGCAGCCGGGACCGACGCCGCCTCGACCGCATGCACCTGACCGACGCGCTCCATGAAACCGCAGGCCTCTTCGCCCAAGCCCAGCTCCTCGGCGATCTCCACCGCAAGGCGCTTCGAGCGCCCCTCGGCGGGGCACTGCTGGCGCCCCTTCGCGCCGCGCGAGGCGAGTGACTCCACCGGGCGGATCGTCGCCCGGACGTAGGCACCTTGCAGCTGTTGGCGCAACTCCGCGAAGAAGAGCACGATGTCGGTGATCTCGTCGCGGATCGAGGCGGCCGCGCTCACGACCAGGGCGCAGCCGGCGTCGAGCATACGGGGGATGTCCAACTCGACGAGCAACCGGCGGTCCGAGATCTGGTGGAGGTCCCGCACCCAGTCCAGCAACGGCGCGAAGTCGTCCTCGCGCAATCCGACGATGATGTGGTCGACGAACCGCGCGGCCAGGTTGTCGGGCCGGATCTCGGCGTGGGGATCCGAAGCGAAGCCTGCCCGGTCGTAGATCGCCTCGACGACGACGGGCCGGCGCGCGGCCAGGAGGGCGGCGAGGTCGACCCGCAAGCGGTCGACGATGCCGTAGCCCCCCATGCTGTTGCCATGAGTGACGCCGATGCCGTGGATGGTGAACGGCTCGCCGAACTCACTGCCTAATTCGATATCCCACGCGGTTGCTGCCATGAGAGGCTCCCGATGTCCTATCTTTGCGTCACCCGGCGAACGTTGGAGCCCGGTCTAGTGGTTGGGCGGAAGGAGTCCGCCGTCAGGATTGACCGGCGCCTGCACCACGGTGTTCGTGGGAGGCAACGCGCTGCCGCCACCGGAGCACGCGGCGAGGCCTAGGACGCTGGCACCGAGGACCAGGGCGGCGAGCAAGCGAGTCATGCGATAGCCTCCAAGGGGGTGAGTTGATTCCTTGGTGCTATCCTAGGCCTTGGCCGCCGGGAAAACTCTACCGAAAATTAGGTAGGCGGCTACTCGAGGAAGCCTTGCCGCCGGGCCAAGGCCACCGCCTCCGACCGCGAGCGGCACCCCAACTTGCGCAGCGCGTTGCTCAGGTGCTTGTCGACCGTCTGTGGGCTGCGCCCCAGGCGCGCCGCGATCTGCTTGGAGGCCAGCCCCGCGCCCACCAGGCCAAGAAGCGCCAGCTCGGTCTTGGTCAGGCTCCCTACGGCGCCCGCCTCCCCGTCGCTCTCGGCCTGCACGGGGACGCCCGGACGCGTGAAGACCCCCGCCAGCCCCTCGAGGCCCGCATGACCCAAGCGCTCGAGCGCCTCGCGGCGGCGCTCCTCGCCCTCCGCATGGCCGCCGGCCTGGAGATAGGTGGCCCAGGCGACGTCGAAGAGGAGCCGTGCCTTGCGCTCCAGGGCCCCCTTGGCCCGGCCGAGCTGCTCGAGCAGGCTGCGCCCGCGCTCGAGCCGCCCCAAGATCAGGTTGGCGTGCGCGAGATAAATCAAGGCCAGCATCGTGCGCCGGGAGGCCTCGACGCTGGAGGGCGCCACGTCGCGGAGACGCTGAAGGCACTCCCCGACCCTCGCCTCGGCATCCTCCCGGCGCGCCGCCAACGCGGCGTAGAACGCGATCTCAGCGATCCGCAGTGTCGTGTAATGCCACTCCGGAAGCGCCGGGCATGCGTTCAACGATTCAAAGGCCGCCTGAACGTCACCTGACGCCGCCTGCATCAAGGCCCTTGCGGGAGGCACACAAATGTCGTGCGCCCATCGTCCCAAACCCAGCGCCACGAGGGCCTCTAGCCGCGCAATCGCATCGTTGACGATCTCGGAGCATCCGGCCTCGCTCGCGGAATAGATCAGGGACATCAGGGCGAACGTCTCGCTGTGCGCATCGCCGGCACGCCGGAAAGCTTCGGCAGCCTCCGTGGCATGACGCACCACCACGCCCGTTTCGCTGCGCATCAAGGCAACCTTCGCGAGGCAGGTCCGCGCGCGTGCGGCCGTCTGCTGGTCGCGGCCCGCCTCCGCCTCGGCCAGCAGCTCTTCGGCAAAGCGCTCGATCAAGCTGAGTTCGCTGCGGTTGAACGAGAGCACCAGGTTGGCGTACGCGACCCGGTAGCGCTGGGCGGGCGTCGCCAGCGGCGACATCTGCTGGAGGTAGCGCTGCGCCTCGTCGCTCTCGCCGAGCGCGGTCAGCGCATCGACGGCCAGCGCGCAATAGTCGAAGGCCACGTCGCGCGGCAACACGGCGTCGCCCGTCTCGTCGCGCACGACGTCCATCGCCTCGGCGTAACGGATCTCGTGCGAGAGGTAGGTCGCCAACGCGAGGCGCGCCTTGAGGCGCGTCAGCCCCGATCCGCCCAGCTCCTCCACGCGGCGCACCAGTTCGGGTACCTCGCCGGCGCGGGCCGTGCGCACCAGCACCAGGGCCCGCAGGGCCAAGATCTCCGCATCGTCCGGAGCGTCGAGCACCTCCAGCGCCCGCAGCAGCGCGTCGGCGCGCCCGCTGCGGAAGATCTCCCGAAAGCGCTCGTCGACCAGGCGCTTGACGCGCGGGCGGTCATCCGCCTCCACCAGGAGCGCGAGCGCCTCCGCATGGCGCTCTCCCGCCGTGAGCGCCTGCGCGGCCGCCACGTAGACCTCGCGGCGCTCGCGCGCCGGCCGGCGCTGGAGCTCGTGGCGAGCGAAGTCTCGGAAGAGGCCTTGGTAGCGATAGACGTCCTCGCTGTCGCGGAAGACGAAGACGCCGTCGTTGAGCAGCCGATCGAGGATGACGCGCGCATCGGCGTAGCGGTCGTGCACCTCGAGCAGCGGAATCTCCAACGCCTCGAAGACGCTGGTCTCCACCACGAAGCGCCGCACGGAAGCCGGCAGCGACGCGAAGATTTCCTTGGCGAAGAAATCGAAGAGGATCTCGCGCGTCGCCCCCTCGATCTGGCGCAAATCGCCTCCGGCGCGGGCCGCGGCGCGAGCGGCGAGCGTCGCGGCCATCGGCCACCCCTCCGCCAACTCCACCACGCGCTCGAGGGTCTGCTCCGGGAGCGCGAGGTTGCTCCGCTCCACGTATGCGCGGATCTCGTCGTCTCGAAAGCGCAACTCGGCGAGATCGATCGGAAAGTCGACGGTGCCGTACGCCAGCCAACTCGTCAGCGGCAGGGGCGGCGTGGCCCGCGAGACGACGATGAACTGCGAGTGCTCCGCGCGCTCGATCAGCTCCCGCAGAAACGCAACGCTCTCCTCGTCGTGCACCTGGTCGGCGTCCTCGATCACCAGCAGCGGCGCGTGCTCGGCCAACAGGTGCGCGAACCAGTCCGCCAGCACCAGCTCGGGACGCGGGGCGCGGCGCGCGCTCTCGGCGGCCCCACCGAAATCTTGCGCGGCGTCGGGCGCGATGTCGCGCAACGCCAGCGCGACCTCGCGAGCGAACGGCAGGAGCCCGCCGCCGGTGGGCACGCGCACGATCGCCGACGGGCGCGTCGGCGCGCGATCGAGATACTGACGCACGAGCGTGCTCTTGCCGTACCCCGCGGGCGCGACCAAACACGCCACCCGCAAGCTCAGCGCGTTGCTCAGTCGCTCGATCAGCCGGGGACGGTCGAGGGTTCCGAACGCCCCGGGGGCCGGTACCGATGCCGGTACGCCGACCAGCCGCCGTAATGCCATCTCGTGCAGGGCCATTGTATCATGGCTGGGCGGCCTAGCGCCCCCTGAGGCTCCAGTCCGCCACGTTGTAGAAGTCCGAACCCACCGGCACGGGATGGAGACCGTGGAGGTCGGCGGAAGCGGCATCGATCTGGGGCAGCCAATCGAGCGTGTAGAACGGCAAGTCCCGGATCAAGGCCCTCTGCTCCTTGAAGTAGAGTTGGCGCCTCTTGCCGCGATCATACGTCCGCAGGGCCTCCTCGCCCCAGCGACCGACCTGCGGATCGACGTACCACGAGGCATTCTGCCCCTTGGGCGGGAGCGCATGGGGTCCGACAAACGTCTGATCGTCGGGATCGGGTATGGCATCTTCCCACGCGAAAAGCGCCACCTGATACCGTCCCGAGAAGATGAGCCCGCCGGCGCCGGCCGGGGCGAAGAGCGTCTGCGCCGGCGCGTTCTTCACGCGCAGGTCGATGCCGATGGCGCGCATCTCCTGCTGGTAGACGACCTCGAACGCCTCGCGATTCTGCACGCCGCTGACCGTGCTGATCTCGACGGTCAGCCGGTGACCGTTGCGATACCGGTAGCCGTCCTTGGCCAGGCGCCAGCCGGCGCGCCGCAGGAGCGCGCGCGCGGCGGCGGGATCGAACGGATAGTAGTGCACGGCGGGATCGAACGCCCAGAGGCTGGGGGCCTGATCCGTGGGGCCGAGGCCGCCTTCGCCGTGGTAGATCGCCCCGTAGACGGCCCGTTCGTCCAGGCCCAGCACCATCGCGCGCCGCACGGCCAGCTCGGCTTGGGGCCCCGATCCCGGGCGCAGGTTGAAGTTGAGGTGCTCCCAGTGCGCCGTGGCCGCGCTCTCCACGCGCACGCCGCGCACGCTCTCGATCAGCGGCACCTGCTGCGCCGGAACCGACGGATAGACATCGATCTCGTGGGTGCGCAAGGCATTGAGCAGCGTGTTGGTGTCGTGGATGAAGATCCAGTCGATGCGGCGGATCTTCGGGTGCTTCCAGTAGTACGGGTTCGCCTCGAAGCGCAGCCTCTGGCCGTGGCTCCACGAGATCACGCGATACGGGCCCGTGCCGATCGGGTGCTCGTTGAACGCCACCCGATTGAGATCGCGGTAGCGCTCGAGCAAGTGCGCGGGAACGATGGCGCCTTGGTTGGCGCAACGGAAGAGGTAGATCGCCGGGGCGTAGGGGCGCTTGAGATGCACGACCACGGTGTAGGGATCGGGCGCCGTGATCGAGGCGATCTGGTCGTAGCCGACGCGCGTCGGCACGTCGTTGCGCGGGTTCATCAGCGCGTGCCAGGTGAAGATCACGTCGCGCGCGGTGAACGGCGCTCCATCCTGCCAGCGCACGCCGCGGCGCAGGTGGTACGTGATGGTTCGGCCGTCGGAGGAGATGCCGCCGTTGGCGCGGCTCGGTACGGCCGTCGCGAGGTCGGGGATCAGCTCGCCGTGCCGGTCGTAGCGGATGAGACCGTCGAAGACGAGGTTGTCGGCATCCGTGGTGACGGCTTCCTGCGAGACGATCGGCGAGAGGGTATCCGGCTCTTCGTACTCGCCGACGCGCAGCGTTCTCGAGCTCTCCGCAGCCCCGCCGCCGCCCGGGGCGCCCGCCACGTGCGTGCATCCGCTCGCCGCGGCGAGCAGCACGAGCACGAGCGCCAGGCGTCTCACGCGGTGCCGTTGGCGGCGATGGACGCCGCCTCTTTGCGGCGGCGCACGAAGACTCCCAGGACGGCCAGCAACGCGCCCCCGATCAGCAGCGGCGGCCACGGTGCCGAGGCGACCATCAAGACCGGGTAGCGGCCGATCGACGCCGTGAGCCGCAGATCGCCGACGGCGGTAGGGACGCCTTGCGGCAGGAAGGCGATGCCGCCGCGGATGAGCGTGTGGTGGTCGTCGGTGATGGCCACCAGCAGCGCGGGCTGCCCCGCCGTCAGGTCGGCGCGCTGCACGGCGGCGACGTCTTGCGGCGAGAAGTAGAACGCCTGCACCTGGCGCTCGACGCCGGGCAGCGCGAAGAGGTCGATGGGGTAGGTCTTCCCGCGCAGCGTCGCCCGGCCGGGGAAGAGGAGCACCGGGGAGAGGAAGGTGTTACCCTGGGGTTGCGTCACCGTGAGATGGCGCCCCCTGGCGTCTGCGGCGTCCACGTAGGCGGCCGGCCGCATCTCCGCCACCAGCACCGAGGAGTCGACGTACGCGCGGCCGCTGGGGCGCAGAGGGCCGCGGCCGATGACGTCCAGGGTCGCGGTGCCGCTGCGCACCGTCTGCGCGTCGGCGATGGGAAAGCGCACCACCGCGCCGCCCCCGGCATGCACCACCTGCCCCGCGCCCCGTGCGAGGGTGGCGGTGTCGGCGCCGGTGAGTCCCGAGTAGAGCGCCGCGAGCCCAACCACCATCACGCCGGCGGTGGCCAACCGGTAGCGGCGCTCGCGGAACGTGTACACCACGGTCACCGTCAGGCCGAGCACCAGCGCCAGCGCGTACTGCCACGTGTGATAGAAGAGGAGCCCGGGAAACGCGTCCGGTGCGAATGCGAGCGCCGCGACGGCGAGCGCCGCGACGAAGGCGACGGCGTTCCCGCTCATCGCGCCGCCCCCGCCACCTTGGCCTTCGCCTCCATCTGAGCGTAGGTGAGCGGACCGTCGATCGCAACGGCGACCGTGCCGTCGCGGCGCACGAAGACCGACGTCGGCAGCCCGAGGGCGCCGAACGCGGTGCCGTACTGCTGCTCGCGATCGAGCAGGATCGGAAACGTCACGCCGACCTTCTCCGCAAATGCGCCCGCGGTCTGCTCCGACTCGCCTTCGTTGATGCCGATCACCTGCACCCCGTCCTTCGCCGCGTCGCGTGCGAAGCGCTCGAGGTCCGGCATCTCCTGGCGGCACGGCGGGCACCACGAGGCCCAGAGATTCACGAGCAGCACCTTGCCGCGATAGTCCGCCACTCCCGCGTTGCCGCCGCCGAGCTTGGGCACGGTGAAGCTTTCGACCGGGGCGCCGACCAGCGCCGCCGGACCCGCCGCCAAGGAGGCCTTTCCGCCACCGCTGCAGCTCGCCAACGCAAGGGCGCCGACGGCGGCGACCCATCTACCACGATTCACGAGGGCCACAATTATGCGCTCGCCGCGCGAAGGCCTATCACCTCGAGCACGCCCCCCTGGACGAAGGCCGGACGCGCTCAGCCCGCCGAATCAAGGCCCATGGCGAAGTTCCTGCCGCGGGCCGCCGCCCTCGTGCTGACGTGCGGGCTGCTCGCTCCGATGCCCGCGGAGGCCATGAGCTCCCAGCGGGAGATCGCGTTCGGCCAGCGGATCGAGCGCGGCATCGACGAGGAGATCGGAACCGTCGCGAACGACCCCTTGCTCACCGCCTGGGTCGACCGCGTCTTTGCGACGCTCACGCCCTACACGCAGCGGCGCGACATCCCCTATCGCGTGCGCATCCTCGACAGCGAGACGCCCAATGCCTTCTCGCTGCCCGGCGGCACGGTCTACGTGACCAAGGGTCTCTTGAATTTCGTGCGCGACGACGACGAGCTCGCCGCCGTGCTGGGGCACGAGCTCGGCCACGAGGAGCACCACCACATCGTCAAGCTGTACGACGACGTCCGGGGTGCGAACACCCTGCTGACGATCTTCAAGTTCTTCTCCCCATTGGTCGACCGCTTCGGCGACCTGGCGGCGGGCCTCGTCCTGCTGAAGATCAGCCGCATCCACGAGCTCCAAGCCGACCAGTACGGACTCTCGCTGATGACCCAGGCGGGCTACGATCCCGAGACCATGGTCGACTTCATGGCGCGCCTGGGCAGCACCGAGCCCACGTCCGGGGGCATCTTCTCGCGCTACTTCGAGACGCACCCGGGTACCGCCGACCGCGTCTCGCATTTGCAGGGATATCCCGAGATCGACCGGCGGACGGAGGCGCAGGCGACGCGGGAGTCGATCCACGATCTCGACGAGGGGCGTTACGCCGACGCGCGGATCGCGCTCGCGCGTCTGGTCGCGAAGGACCCCGACAACGTCGACGCCCGGATCGCGCTCGCGCGCGCGCAGATGGATCTCGGCTACGCGGGCCTCGTGAGGCAGACGCTGGCGCCGCTGGCAGACGACCCGCGGGCGCAGGCGATCGCCCGAGCCAACGCCGAGCCCGTGCCGTTCCCGGCAATCGACGCCGACGGCGTCCTCGCCGCCCTCGAGGCGGCCCGCCGGCGCATGGACGCCCGCACGCGCGACTTGACGACACGCATCGCCGACGGCCGCCGTGACACCGATGCCGTCGCGGCGCACCTGGGAGAGCTGGACTACGACATCCCGATGGACGGCACGGGCGGCATCGCCGGCGTGGGCGACGACTCGCGCCTGGCGACGCTGCTGCGCGAGCAACTGAAGCTCGTGCGCGACACGAACCATCTCTTCGACGAGGCGACCGACACCTTCGACCAGGCACCCGCGATCCACCAGGACGATCTCGCGATCCTCGACGCACTGCGCGACCAGCTGGAGCACCCCAACTCCAACAGCAACTTCGTGCTCGCTCACGCCCACAGCGTGGTCGCCGAGGTCGACGCCGGCGACGCGGAGCTGCTGCGTGCCGTCGACGCCGCGCGGGGCTCGCTCGCCGTGGCCTTCCGCAACTCCGCGGCCATCGATGCGTACATGGATGCGTTCGCGCAGGTCAAGCATTATCCGCACGGCGATCTGGCGCAGGGCGACCTCGATCGACTGATGCCCCTCGCGCGGGCCGCGCAGGCCTCGTTCGTCGACTCCTCCAAGGCCGCCGACGCCTCCTCCGACGAGGTGAACGACGCGCAGGCGCGCGCCCTGACGGCGCGCATCGCCCTGCTCTCGGTCGATGCCACGCCGGCGCGCTTCGCGGCCTATCGCGCGGTCTTGGCTGAGCGCTTCGCGGTGACGCCGCCCACGCTCGAGCAGATGCGCGCCCAAGGCGCCGCGCCGGCGACGGTGGCCGTAGCCTGCATCTTGGCGGCGGAGCGCCACGGCTCGCCGCAGGCGAACCTGGCGTCCCTGCGCGACCGGAATCCGGTCGGCGCGGCCGAGGCCGACGGCGTGCGCGGAGAGACGCTCCAACTCGCCCTGGGCCTAATCTGGGCCGCCTACCGCCTCTAGGCAGGGTGCGGAAGAACCCCTGCTAGGGACTATGCTCCCCCAGGGCACCCTGCGTCGCCGCCGCCGCGCACTGCGCGACCGCCTCTCCGATCTGCGCGACAGAGGGGCGGTCGAACTGATTGCGCCCGACGTACTGCCAGCGCACGATCGCCGCGCCGTCGAGCACGAACGTCGCCGGACGCGCGATGTTGAAGGCATCGACGCCCAGCAGGTGATGGACGCCGTAGCGCTTGATGACGCTGCGATCGGGGTCGATGAGAATCGGGAAGGGAATGCCGCGCTTGGTCCGCAGCCGCTCCACGGGGCCGGGGCGCTGCCCCACGATGCCGACCAGGCGTATCCCGCTCCGGTGCCAATCCTCGGCGGCGTTCCGCAGCTCGACCAGCTGCTTACGGCAGTTTGGTCACCACGTTCCCCGGAAGAACACCAGGATCAACGGCGCGCCGCGCAGATCGTCGAGAGCGACGACCGTCCCGTCGCTGGCGGCCAGGGAGAACGCGGGGGCGGGCCGGCCGACGAGGCTCCTCTGCATGGAGGCGCGCTTCGCGCTGCGCTCCCAGGGTCCCGCCCGCGTGCCAAAGAAGCCAAAGCCGTCATTCCATCCATCATCGGAGACGCTGCGCTTGGAGACCACCGCCACCATCCTCGACGGGCGCGCCCTCGCGCGCGAGCTGACCGCCGACCTGACCCGCCGCGCCTCGGCGCTGCGCGCCGCGGGCAACGTTCCGCGCCTGGTCGTGGAGATGGTGGGCGAGGACGAGTCGAGCCTCGCGTACGCGCGCTCGCTGCTCAAGCTCGGCGGGAAGATCGGCATCGAGGTCAATCTCGAGCAGATGCCCGCGGACGCCGGCGAGGACCGCGTGGTGGAGCGCCTGCACGCGTTGTCCAAGGATCGCACGATCCACGGCGTGCTCCTGCACCAGCCTCTTCCCGCCCACTTGCGCATCGACCGCATCGCGCCCCACGTTCCCGAATCGAAGGACGTCGACGCGACCCATCCGGCGAACCAAGGCCGCCTGGCGTACGGTCTCGACCCGCTCTTCATTCCCGCGACGCCGCAAGCGGTCATGCTCCTGCTCGAAGCCTCTCCCGCCTGGCCGCCCCGCGGCAAGCGCGCGTGCGTGGTCGGACGGTCGGTGGTGGTGGGCTTGCCGGTCTCGCTGCTGCTGCTCGCCGCCGACGCCACCGTCACCACCTGCCATATCGCCACGGCGGATCTCCCGCGCCACACGCGCGACGCGGAGATCCTGGTCGTCGCCACGGGCGTGCCCGGTCTGGTCACCGCCGACATGGTCGCCCCCGGCGCCACGGTGATCGACGTCGGAACCACCGTCGTGGACGGCGTGCTGCGAGGCGACGTGGCCTTCGACGAGGTGGCGCGCGTCGCGGGGGCGATCACGCCGGTGCCCGGGGGAGTCGGGCCGCTCACCAACGTCGCGCTCATGCGCAACGCCATCGCGGCGGCCGAACGTCAGTTGGGCGAGAAGTAGACGCCGAAGAGGCGCTCCTGATCGCGACGCTCCCCGTCGGATGCGGTCTCACCGCGGTCCGCGCTCTCGCGCTGGGCTGCGATCCGCTCGAGCGCGGCCGTCGCCCGCTGGAGCACGGCCAACTCCGCCCGCAGGCGCTCGTCGGCGCGCGAGACCTCGAGCAGGCGCTGCTTGGCCGCGTGGTTGGTCTGTAGCGTCTGCGCCATCACGTAGGAGGCGATCACCGGGTCGTCCGGCAGCTCGGGGATCTCGAGTTCGACGTTGGCCATGCGGGCCAAGAGATCCACGTACGCCGGCAGGCCGGCGCGCGCACGCGCCACGAGCTCGCCGGCTGCCGCGGTGGGCGGCGGCTCGGCGAGATACTCAACCTCGGCGAGCAGATACGGCTCTCGCGAGCGTACTCGCGTGATGCTGAAGCGCCGCTCGCCGTGCACGTCGAGCAGGAAGCGCCCTTCGGGAAGCGCGTCGCACCGCACGATGCGCGCCTCCGTGCCGATCGAGTGCGGCTCGACCGAGGGGTCACCCACCTCGCCTCCGTCGCGCACCAGCGCGATGCCGAAGGTCTCATCCTGTTCGAGACACTCGCGCACCAGCACGCGGTAGCGCTTCTCGAAGACGTGCATGTTCAACGTCGCGCCGGGGAAGAAGACGGTTCCCAACGGGAAGAGGCGCAGCGTTTCCACGATCGTCCCTCCTTGCGGGCGCCGCCGCCCGCCTCCTTCGCCGGTGCGCGCCGCGCGCCTACTTGAGGCGCGCCTCCACCGCGTTCCAGTCGAGGTTGGCGTAGAACGCCTCGATGTACTTGCCGCGCTCCGACGGCTTGTAGTCCAGCAAGAACGCGTGCTCCCAGACGTCCATCACCAGCACGGGGTTGAAGCCCACCAGGGCATCCTCTTGGTGCAGCGTCACCCATGCATTGGTGAGCCAACCGTTCGTGGGATCCTGGTAGAGGATCGCCCAGCCGACGCCGCGCATGCCGCCGATGGCGAAGAACTCCGACTTCCACTTCTCGAAGTCGCCGAAACTGGCGTTGATCGCGGTGGAGAGTTTGCTGCCGGGCTTGCCCGCGCCGTTGGGAGTCAGATTGTCGAAGTAGTACTCGTGCAGACGCATACCACTGTACTCGAAGCCGAGACGCCGCTGCAGCTCCGCGAACTTCGGATCGGCGCCCTTGCTTCCGCTCGACGCTACCACGTCGGCGATCTGCTCGTTGAGCAGGTTCGTGTTCTTGACGTAACCCTCGTACAGCCCGAAATGCACCTGGAGCGTCTGCTCGGAGATGCCGTGCAGACTCGTGTACGACCACTTCTTCGGCGCGTAGGTCTGTTTCGTCAGCAGTGCCATGTGCCGTCCTCTCTTCTCGTTGACTGCGTATCCGGCTCCTACTCGCCGGCCCGGCACGCCTCCTGCGCCGCCAGGATTTCCCGCCATGCGACGCCAACGCCGAGCGCACGGTGTCAATGAAGGAGTGTGACGTGTCGGACGATCTCGCCTACCTCCAGCGCCTCCATCGCGAGCCCTCGGCCCTGTTGCTCGAACTGGAGCAGTTGGGCCACGCCGACGGCGTACCGATCCTGGACCGCGCCTCCGGCCGCTTGCTCTCGACGCTTACGCACTGCATGCAGGCCAACCGCATCCTGGAGCTCGGGACGGCCTACGGCTACTCCACGCTGTGGATGACGCTCGCGATGCCCCCCGCGGGCAAGATCTGGACGATCGACCCCGACGTCGGGCGCACGGAGGTGGCCGCCTCCTTCCTCGACCGCGCCGGCGTGCGCGACCGCGTCGAGATCATCAACCAGCCGGCGCTGGAAGTTCTGCCCACCTTCCAGCAGCGCAACTTGGACATCGTCTTCATCGACGCCGTGAAGGAAGAGTACGAAGGCTATCTCCACTACGCCGTCTCTCTGCTCAAGCTCTCGGGGCTGATCGTCGTCGACAACCTCCTCTGGCACAGCAACGCCGCCAAGGCCGAGCGAGCGGACGACGATGAGGCGACTAAAGCGATCCGCCGCTTCAACCACGTGTTCCTCACCCATCCGCAGCTCGACGCCACCATCATCCCCGTCGGCGATGGGATGGGCATCGCCGCGCGCATCGACTGAGCATTCGGGGCATGATCTTCGAGCAATTCGCGGTGGGGCCGCTGCGGTGCAACTGCACGATCCTCGGCGACGAGGAGAGCGGCGAGGCGATCGTCGTCGACGGCGGCGATGAGCCCGAGCGCATCGCGGCCGTGCTGGAGCTGCACGGCCTGCGGGCGCGCTACCTGGTGCACACGCACGCGCACATCGACCACATCGGCGCGTTGGCGGACTTGAAGGAGCTCACGCGAGCCGAAGGCGCGCTCCACCCCGACGATCTGCCGATCTACCGCCAGATGGCACTCCAGGCGTCGTGGCTCGGGATCGCGCCGCCGCGCGTGGCGGCCATCGATCGCGCGATCGCCGACGGCGACGTCGTGCGCGCGGGGAGCCTCTCGCTGGAGGTGATCCACACGCCGGGTCACACGCCGGGAAGCTGCTGCTTTCTCTTCGAGCAGGACGGCGAGCGGCTCGCCTTCACCGGCGACACGCTCTTCTTCGGCAGCATCGGGCGCACCGATCTCCCCGGCGGGGACACGGCGCGGATCCTCGCCTCGCTGCGCGACAGAGTGCTTGCTCTTCCGGAGGAAACGGTCGTCCATCCGGGACACGGGCCGCAGACGACGATCGCGCGCGAGCGCGCGTGCAACCCGTTCCTCCAGGCCTTGTGACGCGAGGATAATGCCCCCATGAGCAAACGCGGGTACGATGGGGACATGGAACGCCTACGCGTCGCTCTCATCGCCCACGACGGCCGCAAGGAGGAGATGGCCCAGTGGGCCGCCTTCAATAGCGGCACGCTCGGCGTATGCCGTCTCTTCGCCACGGCCACGACCGGCCGCGTCGTCCAGCAGCACTTGGACATGCCGCTGGACCTGCTGCTCTCGGGGCCCTTGGGCGGCGACGCACAAGTGGGGGCGATGATCGCCGAGCATCGCATCGACGTCATCTTCTTTTTTTGGGATCCGCTGATGCCGCAGCCGCACGACGTCGACGTCAAGATGCTTCTGCGGCTCGCGGTGCTCCACGACATCCCGATCGCCTGCAACCGCAGCTCGGCGGATCTGCTGATCTCCTCACCGCTCTTCAAGGACGTGGAATACCACCGAACCCTCAAGCGCGAGCGAGGCGAGGACGAAGTCGCGGCTACGTGATCGAGCCGAGCTTGATCGTGATCTTGCCGCCGTCGTGCAGGACGCGAGGGCCGTCCTTGACGTCGCCTGTGCCCCCGGAGGGGGTGTCCGCGGTCTCGAGCGACGCCGCCGGCGCGGCGGGCGCGGGCCCGCGCGAACGGTAGTTCTCGATGGCGTTGCGCAACGCGGCGATCGAGCGCTCGGGATAATCCTTCTTCTTCTCGGGATAGCCTCCGAGGGCCGCCTCCAGATCGGCGGCGTCGATCCGCATCGCCTCGTCCACCGTCTTGCCGCGCGCCAGCTCCACCAGCAGGCTGCACGTGGCGGTGCCGAAGCCGCACCCGGTGGTGAAGTACGAGACGTCCTCGATCACCTCGTCCCGGCCCACCTTCAGGTAGAAGGTGTAGAGATCGCCGCACGAGTCGCTGAAGTACTCGCCCGTGACGGTGGCGTCATCCATCGTCCGGAACCCCTCGCGGGTGGTCACCAGCTCCTGGAACTTGGCAAAGTTCATCGTCGTCCTGTTTCCTAGCGGGCCGCCTGCCCGGTGACTGCCGCCGGCGCTTCGCCGGACGCGGGTTCGCGCATCACGAACCGGCACTCTTGGTCGCCCTTGGCGAGCGACCGGACCTGCACGTGCTCTCCCGGAATCAGTTCCCCCATCAGCGAGTGGATGAGCGTGCAGACTTCCGGGTGATGCTTGACCGTCGTGGAGAAGGGGCAGTTGTGCTCGCGCAGCACGATGGTCCCGTCTTCCGAGCGCTGGACCTCGGCCACCACGCCCTGCTCCCGGAGGATCGCGGTGAGCTCCTCGACCTTGCTGGCGAAGTCGCGCCCGGCGAGGCGAGAGCGGTACTTTTCGACCGATCTCCGCCCGATGCTCCGGAAGAGCGCGGAGACGCCCTCCCTGCCTTCCTGCTCGGCGAGCTCGTCGAGGACCAGATGCAGCAGGAGGTCGTTGCGTTGCGGGAAGAGGCGCTCCGCACGCTCGGTCAGCCGATAGAGCAGCGTGGGCTTGGTCGGCCCCCGCCGCGCGGGCTTTGCCTCGACCAGGCCCTCCGCGGCCAGCGCCGCAAGTTGCTGGCGCACCGCGTTCGGCGTCAGGCCCAATGCCGCCGCCAGATCGCGGGCTCCCGCGGTCCCGTTGCGTTTGAGGCTCTCGACGATCTTGCCGCGACTGGTCTGAAAAAAGCGTTCTGAGGAGTCCACGTCAATATTTCCCTGCGGGCACGGCGGAACCGCCCCCCGCGTGCGAGTATACCACAGGAGGCCGGAGAAAGTGAAGCCCTTTCTTGACTTTCTCCTTTTGCACGCGCTAGACTTGGAGCGCACACTTGGACGTACACGTTGCGAGAGGAACCTGACACTTGGAAAAGGGCTTAGTCGTCCGCGGCCTGCGGGTCGCGGTCGAGTCGGTTGAGATTCTCAAGGGCATCGACCTGACGGTCGAGAGCGGCCGCGCCCATGCCCTGATGGGCCCCAACGGCTCGGGGAAATCGACCCTCTCGTTCGCGCTCACGGGACACCCGAAGTACACGGTGACCGCCGGCACGGCAACGCTCGACGGCGTCGATCTCCTGGCGTTGCCGCCGCACGAGCGCGCGCGCGCCGGGCTCTTCCTCTCCTTTCAGTACCCCGCGTCGATTCCGGGCGTCAGCGTCGCCAACTTCCTGCGCGGCGCGCGCTCCGCGCTGCGCCCGGGCGAGGCGTTGCCTCCCGCCAAGTTCAAGCGCCTGGTCACCGACAAGATGGAGCTCCTTGGCATGGAGCCTTCGATGCTGACGCGCTACGTCAACGACGGCTTCTCCGGCGGCGAGAAGAAGCGCCTGGAGATGTTGCAGATGGCCGTCTTCGAGCCGAAGTACGCGATCCTCGACGAGACGGACTCGGGGCTCGACGTCGACGCGCTCAAGGCCGTCGGCGAGAGCGTCAACGCGCTGCGCGCCGACCGCGCCGAAACGGGGCTGCTCGTCATCACGCACTATCCGCGCATCCTGCAATACCTGCGCCCCGATCGCGTGCACGTGATGATGGACGGCCGCATCGTGAAGGAAGGCGGGGCCGACCTCGCCGACCGTATCGAACGCGAAGGATATGATCCCATTCGCGAGGAGGTCGCCGGTGGCGTCGCCTGAGCGCGGCGGCTCCGCGGCCGCGCAGGCCGTGGAGCGGGGCATCACCCGCGAGGCGGTCGATGGGCTCACGGCGCTGCTGGCCGAGAGCGAGCTCGACCGTCGTGCGCGTCTGAAGGCCTTCGCGATCTTCGAACGCCTCCCGTCCCCGCCCTCGCGTCTCTCGCGGGCCGCCAAGCGCAACCTCGCGGCCGTTGATCTCGCACGCGCCATACCGTACCTGGATCTCGCCCAGGATGGCGAGCCGGCCACCGTTGGCGCCCACGGCGAAGAGCCGGCGGAGTCGGCGAGCCTCGTCGTTCTGGTCGACGGGCGCGCCGTGACCGTGCGCCTCGCGCCGGAGATCGCCGCGAGCGGGGCGTACGTCGCCCCCTTCGAGACGGCGCTGCGCGAGCGCCCCGAGCTGGTGCGAGCCCATAGCGGACGCCTCGTCCCCGACGACTCGGACCGCTTCACGGCGCTCAACGCGGCGTTGCGGCGCGGAGGACTGGTGGTTCACGTGCCGGCGGGCGTGACGCTGAACGAGCCGATCGAGCTGCGAACGGTGATCGAGCGCGCCTCGGTCTTTCCGCGCGTGCTCGTCGTGGCCGAGGACGGCGCGTCGGTTCAGGTGATCGAGCGCATCGAGAGCCGCCCGCTCCAAGGCGATGCCGTACCGGCGCGCCTGGTCTGTTCGGTCGGCGAGATCGTCGTCGGCCGCGGAGCCTCCGTCCGTTACGCGGCGCTCCAACACCTCGACGAGGACGTCGCCGAGGTCTCCGTGCGGCGCGCCTCCGTCGGCCGCGACGCCACGATGGTGCTGGCGCCGGTCGTCCTAGGCGGCGGCATCGTCAGGGAGGACGCCGATGTCGTGTTGGAGGGCGAGGGCTCCTCGACGCGCGTGCGCGGCTGCTTCTTCGCCTCGGGTGAACAGGCGTTCGACCTCGCCGGCCGCGTCACGCACGCCGCCCCTCATACCTCGGCCGATGCCGTCTTCCACGGCGCCGCGAGCGGGGCGGGGCAAGCCTCGCTCTCCGGCATGATCTCGATCCGGGAGTGTGCCGCGGGCTCGGAGTCGAGCCTGAAGAACCGCGCGCTCCTGCTCTCCCCCAAGGCCCACATCGACTCCGTACCGGGCCTCGAGATCGCGAACAACGACGTCAAGGCCTACCACGGCGCAACCATCGGCGAGATCGACGAAGAGACCCTCTTCTACTGCCAATCGCGCGGCATCCCGCGCGACGCCGCACGCCGGATGATCATCCTCGGCTTCCTCTCGCCCGTCGTCGACGCCATCGCCTCGCCCGGCGCCCGCGCCTGGCTGGAGCGCTGCATCGAGGCCAAACTGTAAGGAACCCACGATGACCGCAGGCACCACGTCCACCTCCAGCCTTCCGGTCCCCGACGATGCCGGAACCGCCGAGCGCGTCCGGGCCGACTTTCCGATTCTCGCGACGCTGACCAGCAAGGGCAAGCCGCTGGTCTACCTCGACTCGGCGGCCACCTCGCAGAAGCCGCGCGCGGTCATCGACGCGATCTCGCAGTACTACGAAGGCTACAACGCCAACATCCACCGCGGCGTCTACGAGATCGCCGAGCGGGCGACCGAAGGCTTCGAAGGGGCCCGTGCGCGCCTCGCCGCGTTTTTCAACGCGGCCGATCCGGCGGAGATCATCTTCACCCGCAACGCCACCGAGGCGATCAACCTCGTCTGCCACACGTGGGGACTCGCGAACCTGCGGGCGGGAGATGCGATCCTGCTGACGCGTCTCGAGCACCACTCGAACATCGTGCCCTGGCAGCTCCTCGCGGCCAAGACCGGGGCGGATCTGCGCTTCTTGGAGCTCGACGACCAAGGGCGGGTCGTCCTCGACGACCTCGAAGAAAAGCTCCGCGGCGTCCGCCTAGTCGCCGTGACGCACGTCAGCAACACCTTGGGCACCATCGTCCCCGTGGAGCGCATCATCCCGGCGGCTCATGCCGCGGGCGCCGTGGTCCTGCTCGACGGGGCGCAGGCCGCCCCGCACCTCGCGGTGGACGTGCAGGCGCTCGACGTCGACTTCTACGCCGCCAGCGGGCACAAGATGCTGGGTCCTACGGGCATCGGCACGCTCTACGGCAAACGGGCGCTCCTGGAGGCCATGCCCCCGTTCCTGGCGGGCGGCGACATGATCCGCCGCGTGACCTACGAGCAGACCACGTTCAACGAGCTGCCCTGGAAGTTCGAGGCGGGCACCAGCGACATCGCGGGGGCCATCGGGCTCGGCGCCGCGGTCGCGTACTTGCAGGACCTGGGCATGGCATGGGTACGCCGGCACGAGATGGCGCTCACCTCCTATGCCCTCGAGCGCCTGGCCGAGCAGCCGCACCTCACCGTCTA
Organism: Candidatus Dormiibacterota bacterium; assembly: GCA_035533275.1. Classification (GTDB taxonomy): domain Bacteria; phylum Vulcanimicrobiota; class Vulcanimicrobiia; order Vulcanimicrobiales; family SCRA01; genus SCRA01. The sequence continues at coordinate 90,782 of DATLUD010000008.1, forward strand.
TGGTCCCAAGCGCGCCGAAGAGCGCGGCGGCGTCATCGCCTTCACCCTGGGCGATGCGCACCCGCACGACCTGGCCTCGATCCTCGACGGAGAGGGGGTCTGCGTCCGCGCAGGCCACCACTGCACCATGCCGCTCCACGAGCGCCTCGGCCTGACCGCAACCGCCCGCGCCTCGTTCTACGTCTACAATACCGCCGCCGACGTGGATGCCCTGATCGAGGGGCTCGAGAAGGCGGCCCGCATCTTCAGGTTGTAAGCAGGGACCCGTGGACGAGCTCTTCTACCGAGAATACATCCTCGAGCACTACCGTAACCCGCACAACTACGGGCGCTTGGAGCGCCCCGATGCCACGTTCGAGGACGACAACCCGCTCTGCGGCGACCGCATCCGCGTCGACCTCAAAGTCGAGGATGGGCGGATCGCCGACGTTCGGTTCGAGGGCAAGGGCTGCGCCATCTCGCAAGCCTCGATGTCGATGCTGAGCGACGCGGTGAAAGGGATGACGCTCGAGGAGACGCTCAGGCTGGGCAAGGACGAGATGCTGGAAAACCTCGGCGCGGAGAGCATCGCCGTGGCCCGCATCAAGTGCGCCACACTGGGTCTCAAGGTGCTCAAGGAGGCGGCGCTCGCCGGTCTTGCGCGGGACGGCCGATCCGACGCCGAGGGAGAGCGCACCTGACGTTCCTCTCCGACGCCGTGGCGCTGGCGGCGGCCACGGTGATCTTCAGCGCCGCGCTCATCCTCTGGGAGATCGGCAGCCTGCCGCCGCGGGAGGCGCTCGCGGCACTGCTCGGGCTGGGACGCACTCCCGGCGGCGCAAACGTGGCCTTCCGCGCCGTGCTCGGCTTCGCGCTGGTGCTGGGCGGGACGCTCGCCGTGCTCGAGGCGGTCCCGTATCCCGATCCCGAGCTGGTGCCGATCTCGCTGCTCGTCTTCGTCTCCGCGATCCTCGTCGAGCATCTGACGGGTCCCCAGATCCGAGCGCGCATCCCCATGCTCTTCGGACGCAAGGAACGACACCATGGGTAACGTCCCGACCACCATCTCCTTCTTCCTCTTCGCGGCGCTGCTGCTGGTGAAGACGCTCGCCGATCACGTCGACGGCGGCCACCTGCCGCGCTGGGGCGTGCTGCTCACCGATGCGCTGATGACGGCGCTGCTGATCGCGACCATCTGGTATTTCGTGAAGGGGCTGCGCGAGGAGTGGGACCGCGACAAGGGAGCCGGCAAGCTGTAGGCTCCAAGGGCGGCTCGCTACTCCTGCTGAAGGTCGACGTGCTCGATCACCAGATCGTGCGGGCCGTCGATGAACGGCTCGATGTAGTACGTGGCCTTGTAGCGCAGGCCCCGGCTCTCCAGGCGGGCGTGGACGATCGCGCTGGCGATGCCGTCCGGCGTCGCGTGAAGTGAGAGCACGTGAAGCCTGCCGTCCTTGGCCAGAGGAGCCTCTTGAGCCACGATCCCCGGCTCACCCGGCGTGGCCCCCAGATAGGCGTATGCCCGCGTCATGTCGCCGCGGTCGAGCGCGCGCAGATACTCGCGCACGAACTGCTCGGCGACGATGGTGATCGGCGGCTTCGGCGCGGGCGTGGGCATGGGCAATAACGCCGTCTGCCGCTGCGCGGCGTGCCTCGCGGCGGGGGACGCCGTGGGCGCGGGTCGAGGCGTGGCGGTGTAGGGCGTCGGCACGACGAGAGCCTGCGCGTCGGTTGGCTCGGGCGTGGGCGTGGGCGTGGGAGGCGCCGTCGGGACGGGCGTCGGCGGCAGCGTCGGCGCCGGAGTCAACTGCGCGGGCTTGGCGGTGCTGAACCGCATGTTCGCGGGTATCGGCGTCGAGGGCGCCACCGTCTCGAACGAACCCGCCGGCGGCGGCGTCATCGCAACCACGACCTGCGGGGAGGGCGAGGGGCGCGCGGCGAGGCGCTGCGCTACCAGCGCCGTCCCGCTTCCGATGCCCAAGCCGATCGCGGCGAGAACCAGGATGAGAAGAGCACCTTTCCAGGGGAAGCGGGAGCGCTGGCGTTCTCCGGTGGTGCGTCGGCGGCGCGGCGTGGACATCGTCTCCGTATCCTCGCGCCGGGTGCGCCGCTCCTGCCCGGCGAAGGGACGGCGTCATGGCCGCGCCGAGCATCGTCGTCTCGCATCTCGTCAAGCGCTTCGGTGACGTCGAGGCCGTGCGCGGCATCGACTTCGAGATCGCACCGGGCACGATCTTCGGTCTGCTCGGGCGCAACGGCGCCGGCAAGACCACCACGCTCGAATGCTGCGTGGGATTGAGCAAGCCGACCGACGGCTCGGTCCGCATGCTCGGCCTCGATCCCGCGCGGCCGCGCGACCTGGCCTTGCTGCGGCCGCGTTTCGGAGCGCAGCTGCAGACGACGTCGCTGCCGGAGAAGGCACGCGTGGGCGAGGTGCTCGAGCTCTACGCGCATTACTACGGCCTGCGCCCGGCCGCCGCCGCGCTCTGCGAGCGCGTCGGACTGGAGGGCCGGGAGCGTCATCCGATCGGCGCGCTCTCCGGTGGCGAGCGCCAGCGGCTCGCGCTCGCTCTGGCGATCCAGCACGATCCCGAGATCGCCTTTCTCGACGAGCCCACCGCGGGCATGGACGCCTTCGGCCGCCGCGTGCTGTGGGGCGAGGTTGCGCGCCTGCGCGCCGACGGGAAGACGGTCGTCTTGACCACGCACTACATCGAGGAGGCCGAGCGCCTCTGCAACGAGATCTGCATCGTCCAGCATGGGCTCATCGTCGCTCGAGACACGCCGGCGAACTTGATCGCCCGCGAGGGCGGCGGCTCGACCATCACCGTCGAGGCCGACGGCTTCTCCCCGCACGAGGGCCTCGTGCGCATGGGACGCTGGCACCGCGATGCCGCCCAGGCGTCCATGACGCCGGCGGGTGAGGCTTCGAGCGCACGCTGGGTCCTCTCGACCAGCCTGGAACCCGGCGCCATCCTGGCCGAGGTCGTCCGCGCGGTCGACGAGCAGCGCGCCCAACTGCGCGCGCTCGACCTGCGCAGGGCGACGCTCGAGGACGCGTTCTTGAACGTGACCGGAGAGCGCATCGCCGACGATGCCGTGGAGGGCGCCGCGTGAAGCTCCTGCGAATGCTCCTCGCGCAGACGAAGATGAACTTCGTCTGGTATCTCTTCCGCGACGGCGAGATGATGTTCTGGGCGCTGGCGATGCCGCTCTTCTTCCTGGTGCTCTTCTCGTTCGCGTTCGGATTCGGCAACACCACGAAGGCGTCGGCATTCCTGGTGCCCGGGCTCATCGGCGCCCAGGTGCTCTCGCTAGGCTTCTTCGGCGTGGGCGTGATGCTGGCGCAGTTCCGCGAGCAGAAGGTCCTCCGGCGCATCTACCTCACGCCGCTGCCGCCGTGGGTCTTCTTCGCCGCGCTCGTGCTCTACCGGCTCACGCTCCTGGCGTTCCAGGCGTCGGTGCTCGCGCTGGCGGGGATGCTGCTTTTCCACGTGCGCTTCACCGGCCACCCGCTCAGCATCGTCGCCATGCTGGCGATCGGGGCGCTGACGTTCGTCTCGCTGGGCACGCTCGTCGGCGCCGTGACCAAGACGGCGGAGAGCGCGAACAACCTCGCCTCGGTGCTGACGGTGCCGCTCGCGTTTCTGAGCGACGCCTACATCCCGCTGGACCGCTTTCCGCAAGCGGTGAGCGCCCCGCTGCGCATGCTGCCGTCCACGCAGTTCATCGACGCGCTGCGCGGCGTCTCCACCGGCGGCGAGCCGCTCTCGCACTTCGCGGGCTGGATCGCGGTGCTGATCGCGTGGGCCCTCGCGGCCATGCTGCTGAGCTCGCGCCTCTTTCGGTGGGTCTAGGGAGGCTCCCTAAGAGGCTCCCCAACCCTCCTCCGAGACCTTGAGGATCGTCTTGAGGAGCCCGGGGAAGCGGCGCTCCAGATCCTTCCTGCGCAACGAGACGAAGCGCAGCGTCCCATCAGTGCGCCCGCGGGTCAAGCCCGCCTCGCGCAGCACTTTCAGGTGGTGCGAGATCGTGGAGCGGGGCATCTCCGGCTTGAGCGTGCCGCACGGCGTCTCCCCAGCGCCGGCGATCTCGTGAAGCATCTCCAAGCGCACCGGATCGCTCAGCGCGTGGAAGATGCCCGTCAGGGTGATCGCCTCGTTAGGTGGCTCGTAGAGCGTCCTCACGCGTCGATACTCCGTCGCGGGGCGCCGCGCATCCTACGCGCGCGAGGAGGTTGTTGGCCACCAGCGCCGCGACGGTAAGCGCGGCCCCCGCCGCCTGCACGGCCGTGGGGGCCTCTCCCTGCGCCGCGCTCACCGTCATCGCCACCACGGGCACCAGGTTGATGAACAGCACTCCGTTGGCGGCTCCGAGCCGGGCGATGCCCGCATTCCACGTGAGGATGCCCAGCAGGCCGGCAACCACGATCAGGTACAGCAGCCCGCCCGCGTGCGCGCTCACCTCCGCCGTCGTGGGAGCGGGGACCACGTGCGCCGCGGTGCCCACGACCGGGATCGCCCAGACCGTGATGTTGCCGAAGAGGCAGGTGAGCGCGGCGTAGCGCAGCGGCGACCAGCCCGGGAACCGCGAGCCTCCCAGCGAGTAGAAGACGAAACACAACGCACCCGCCAGCACGAGTAAGGTCCCGCTGCCGTTCGAGAGCGCTGCGGCCGCTCCCGCGAGCGAGCCTCCCGTCACCGCCAAGATCACGCCGCCCAACGCCGCCAGCATGGTAACGAAGGTGACGGCTCGGGGACGCACGCGCTGCCAGGCCCAGAGGACCAACGCGGTGAGCAGCGGCCCCGTGGCCACGACGATCGGCGCCACGATCACACCCGAAGCGCCGAGCCGGTGCTGGCCCGTGAACGCCAGGAAGTTGAAGCCGGCGTAGCCGAGCGAGCCGTAGACGAACAGACGCCAGGCCTGCCCGCTCGGGCGCAGGGCCCGCGCGCCTTCCACCGCCGCCAAGATGCCCAGGAAGAGCAGGCCCGCCACGCCGTAGCGAATCGCCGTCATGTAGAGCGGATCCACCCCCTGCATCACCTGCGCGGCGACCGGGAACATCCCGCCCCACGCCACCGCCGCCGTCGCCGACGCCGCCACACCGCCCACGAGCGATCGCTCCATCTTCGGTCCTTTCGCATGTTCCTATATTCGAGTTTAATCGAACATAGGAACCGGCATGGCGCCGGGATGGTTGCGGGGAGCGCGTCGAGGGTCAGCCCGCCCGGCGCCGCCGCTTGGAGCTGAGGACGCCCGAATCGAACCCGGCCAGGCTCAGCCCGCCATCGAAGCGCGCGTGCTCCACCTTCATGCAGCGGTCGACCACCACGTCGAGCCCGGCCTGGTCGGCGAGGCGGATCGCCTCATCGTTGATCACGCCGTACTGGAACCAGATCGCCTTCGCTCCGGCGGCGATCGCCTCGCGCACCACGCGCGGACACTCCTCCGGCTTGCGAAAGACGTCCACCACGTCGGGGGCTCCGCGCTCCCGCGCGTATGCCTCGAGCGAGGGGTAGCAGCGCGTGCCGTCGATCTCCTCGTAAGCCGGGTTGATCGGCGCGACGTCGTAGCCGTGCGTTTGCAGGTAGCGCAAGACGAAGTAACTGGGGCGCAGCGGATTGGCGCTTGCACCCACCATCGCGACGCGCTTGGCGCGGTCGAGGAGAGCGCGGCGCTTCAAGGCCGTCTCCAGCTTCATGGCGCCACCTGCGCCGCGGTGCGCTGCGCCGCCGCCAATCCCTGCTCGAGATCCCAGATGAGATCGTCGGCGTCCTCCAGCCCTACGGAGAGGCGCACCATGTCGGGCGTGACGCCTCCCGCCGCCATCTCCTCATCCGTCAGCTGCTGGTGCGTCGTCGACGCGGGATGGATGACCAGCGACTTCGCGTCGCCGACGTTGGCCAGGTGGCTCCAGAGCTCGAGCGCCTCGATGAAGCGCACTCCCGCCTCGCGCCCCCCGCGCAAGCCGAACGTGAAGATCGAACCGGCTCCGCGCGGCAGATAGCGCCGCGCCAGATCGCGGTAGGGGCTCGAGGGCAGACCGGGATACTTCACCCACGCGACCGCCTCGTGCCCTTCGAGGAACGCCGCGATCCGCTCGGCGTTGCGCACGTGCTGCTCCACGCGCAGCGCCAACGTCTCCAACCCCTGGATCAGCAGCCAGGCATTCATCGGCGAGAGGCAGGCCCCCACGTCGCGCATCACCTCGGCACGCGCGCGCATGAGGAAGGCGTACTCCCCGAAGGTCTCGGCGAAGTTCATGCCGTGGTAACCCGGACTAGGGGCGGCGATCAGCGGATGGCGCTCGCCCCACGGGAACCGGCCCGACTCGACCAGCACGCCCGCGATGACCGTGCCGTGGCCGCTGATGAACTTGGTGGCCGACTGCACGACGACGTCGGCTCCGTGCTCGATGGGCCGGCAGAGATACGGCGTGGCGAACGTGTTGTCGACGATCAACGGTATCCCCGCCGCGTGGGCCGCGTCGGCGAGCGCGCCCAGATCGGCCACGTTGCCGATGGGGTTCCCGATCGTCTCCACGTAGAGCGCCTTCGTCTCGGGGCGGATCGCGGCGGCCATGGCGCGCGGATCCGACTCCGGCACGAACGTCACCTCGATGCCCATGCGCTTGAGGGTGACGGCGAACTGCGTCACGGTTCCTCCGTACAGGTTCGCCGACGCCACGAGATGGTCGCCCGCCTGCGCCAGGGAGAGCACGGCCGTCAGTTGGGCCGCCTGCCCCGAAGCCGTCGCCAGCGCTCCCAAACCTCCCTCGAGGCTGGCGATCTTCTCCTCGAACGCGGCCACCGTCGGGTTGGCGATGCGGCTATAGATGTTCCCGTACGTTCGTAACGCGAAAAGCTCGGCGGCGTGTTCGGCGCTATCGAAGACGAAGCTCGAGCTGAAGTAGATGGGCTGCGCGCGCGCCCCGGTGGTGGGATCGGGCGGCGTGCCGGCGTGCAAGGCGCGGGTGCGAAAGCCGAACGTGCGGTCCTGCGACATGGGCATTCTCCGGTGAGCCGGTGGTATGGGCGCCGCTGCGCGCCGTCGAAGGGAGGTCTTGCGTTTGTCGCGGACCGCCCGGAACTCCTGGCGGCGCGCAGAACGGAATGCCGTCGAAGGGATCGGTACGCATGCGCATCGTCTGCGTGGGAGCCGGACTCATGGGCTCCCGCCTCGCACTTCTCTGCGCCGCGCGCGGCGTGGAGGCGACGCTCGTGGGGCGCGACGCCGCCCGCGCGCGCGCCGCGCTTGCCGATGCCGCCGCCGAGGCGGGTGACCCGGCGCTCGCCGCCTCGGTGGCAGTGAGCTCCGATCTCGAGGCGGCAGCCGGAGGGGACGTCGTCCTCGAGTCGATCCCCGAGAACGCGGCCGAGAAGCAAGCCCTGATTGCGCGCCTCGACCTGCTCGTCCCCGCGGGGATCCCCATCGCCTCGCAGACGTCCAGCTTCGCGCCCGACCTCCTCGGAGAGCGGTGCGCCAACCCGCGGCGCGTCTTCGTGGCGCACTTCATCCATCCGGCGGCCCTGGTGCCTCTCTCCGAGGTCGTCTATCCCTCGGCCCACGATCCCTGCGCGGCGGAACGCTTGGAGGCCTGGCTGCGCGCGATCGAGATGCGCGCCGTGCACGTGCGCAAGCCGCTGCCCGGCTTCATCGTGAACCGGTTGCAGTTCGCGCTGCTGCGCGAGGCGCTGGCCATCGTGGCGGCCGGCGGCGCCGACCTCGAGGACGTCGAGGCGATCGCCAGCCAAGCGCTGGCGCCGCGCTGGATGGCCACGGGACCCATCGAATCGGCCGACCTCGGCGGCCTCGACACCTTCGCCGACGTCGCCGCGTCCGTTTTGCCTTCGCTCGACCGCTCGCCCGAGATCCCCGCCGCGCTGGCCGAGCGCGTGCTGCGCGGAGAGCGCGGCGCCAAGAGCGGGCGCGGATTCTTCGACTGGACGCCGGAGCGCATCGCCGCCGCGCGCAGCCGGCGCACGCGCGCCTACCTGGCGGCGCGGCGCCTACGAGAGGCGGCAGATGGTGCGGGCGACGGAACCTGACGCCAAGGCGTCGAGCGCGGCGTTGATCGCATCCAGCGCGAACTCGCCGCTGACCAGCCGCTCGATCGGCAAGCGCCCCGCCCGCCAGAGGGCCAGGTAGCGCGGCACGTCGCGCTGAGGAACGGCGGAGCCCATGTAGCTCCCCTTGATCGTGCGCTCCTCGCCGACCAGCGCGCTGTGACCGATCGCGGCGGTCGCCGCCGCGCTGGGCAAGCCCACGGCCACCGTGGTGCCGCCGCGTCTGGTCGCCGCCACCGCCTGCTCGAGCACCTTGGCGTTGCCGGCCATCTCGAAGGAGTACTCCGCGCCGCCCTCGAGCAGCTCCCGCACCTGCGCGGCGGCATCCCCCGCGGCCGGGTCCACCACGTCCGTGGCGCCCAGCGAGCGCGCAAGCTCGCGCTTGGAGGCGACGGGATCGACGACCACGATGCGCAGCGCCCCCGACGCGTGGGCGCCCAGCGCGCCCATCAGGCCGACGCCGCCTGCGCCGAAGATGGCGACCGACGCCCCGGCGGGCACTCGCGCCGTGTTGATCACCGCCCCGATCCCCGTGAGCGCGGCGCAGCCGAAGAGCGCGGCGATGCCCAGCGGAGTGTCGTCGGGCACGGGCACCAGCGACTCTTGCGCGCAGACGCTCCGCTCGCTGAAGGCGCTGACGCCCAAGTGATGGAGCACGCGCTCGCCGCCGCGCGAGAAGCGCACGCCGCCCGAGAGCAGCGTGCCGGCGCCGTTGGCGCGCGTGCCGTTCGCGCAGAGCGCGGGACGTCCGGCCGCGCAGAACTCGCAGTAGCCGCAGATCGGGACGTACGAGAAGACGACGTGCTGACCCGGCCGCACGCGCGTGACGCCCGCCCCGACGCGCTCGACGACGCCCGCGGCCTCGTGACCCAACACGATGGGCAATGGGCGCGGACGCGTGCCGTCGACGGCGGAGAGATCCGAATGACAGAGGCCGGCGCTCGCGATGCGCACAAGCACCTCGCCATCGTGCGGCTCGTCGAGATCGATCTCCCCGACTTCGATCGGCGTCGAGGAGGCATAGGGGCGCTCGCGACCCGCGGCGACCAGCACCGCCGAGCGCGTCTTCAACGCGTGGGGCTCGGCGCCGGCTTCTCCGCGGTGGCGGGGGCGCCGCTCGCCGTGGCTGCCGGCGCCGGCGAGGCGGCACCGGCTTTCGACGTCATCGCGATGGCGTCGGATGGAACACCCAACGCCGTGCTCCCGCTGACCGCGCCGTCGAGCGCGTCGACGGCATACCATGCGGCGCCGTTGGCGCCGCCAAGGCGGAAGGCCCACGCCGGGCGCGTGGCGCGCGGCGCCGCCGTGGCCGGTCCTCTCAGGCCTCCGAAGACGACCGCCTGCACCTTCTCGTCACCGATGACGGCTCCGCTGCGCGCGAGCTGCTCCAACGCTTGAGACGCGCTCATCGGCGGCGTCTTGCCGGCATCCAGCGGTGCTCCCGCCTTGCGCCACAAGCGCGTGTACGACGTCACCTCGAGGCCCGGTCCGGAGCTCGGCCCGGGCGACGACGAGAGCGTCGGCGCCGTGGGCGTCACCGTCACGGCGATGGCGTCGGCGCCGATGATCGACGGATCGCCGTGGCGCCACACGAACGTGATGCTGGTGGGTTTTGGCACCGAGGAGCTGTCGCCCGCCGTCATGCGATAGACGGGGTCGACCTCAACGGCGCCGTTGGGGATCCCGCCGTGGCGCTGAACGAACGCCTGCGCCACCTCCTGCGCGCGCTCCGCCCCGTTCTCGATCACGCCCGTGGTGTGCTCTCTCTCGTACGTGACGAGCCCCGTCAGCAGATCGATCGTCCAGCGCACTCCGCCGCGCGTGATCTCGATGCGATCGACGGGCGGCTGCGTCGGACTCTTGGGATCGACGACGTTGTGCACGAGGCTCACGCCGCCCTGCGTCGCCAGGCGCTGCGCCGGCGCGTCGTCGCTCGGGAAGGTCGGCGGCTCGAGCGTCTGCGGGGTGAACGACGGCAGCGCCGTCGGCAACGCCACCTCCGACTTCGGCAGGCTCGCCGCCGCGGTTCCCGTGGCCGCCGGCGCCGGCGAGGGCGCCGCTCCGGCGGCGCGGGTCTCGAACGCGCTCAGCGCCGCGATGCGGTTGGTCATCCGCTGGCCGAGCGAGCCGTACGCCATGCGCGCCAGATAGTAGTCAGCGACGTCGCCGGCGGCTTGCGCGTCGCCGACGTTCGAGGCGGAGTTGGCGGGAGGAGCGGCACCCACGCCTCCGGGCGCCGGAGGCGTGCCCGCGCCGAGTCCATTGTTGCAGCCGACGACGCCGGCGAACAGCAGGCACGCGAGTACGCGAAGGCTGCGGGTCATGGAGGCGCATTCTGGACGCGCGGAACAGGCTCCTCGCGCGAGGAAGCGAAAGCCAGGGCGCATGCTCCAAGCACTCGCATTCGCCGTCTCGCTGCTCTCGCCGGTGCTCGCGGTCACGCCGGCGATACCTCCGAGCGAGATGGGTACCATACCGGACGCCTGCCGCGCCGACTACGACCGCTTGGTCAAGCAGACCGAGGTCGTGGTCGCCTACCGCAACTCCGTCGCCCTGCTCACCAAGAGCGGCGTGCCCGTGATGCCCGGGCCTGCGCAGCAGCAAGCCACCGACGCCTTCAACGCCGCCCGCGGCTCCATCGGCAAAGCCGCTCCAGGGGCCACGCAGGCAGCGCAGGAGGCGCTCGTCCAGGTTTACGCCGCGGCCGACCCGCTCGACGACCTGGTGGTGCAGTACGCCTCGGATCTCCAGGGATACGTCGATGAGGTCGCCAGCGTGACGGGCGCGGAGCCCACGCGCATCGCGCCTCCGGCCGCTAACGCTCCGGCCACCGAGGTCGAGGCCTGGAACGTCGTCCAGCAAGACGTGACCAAGCTCTCGGGAACCGTCGCCAAGATCGACGCCGCGCTCGACGCCGAGCGTCAGGCGCAGGCCGCATACGTGCAGCAATGCCGCGGCGGCTCCTCCGCCGTCCCGGCTCCCGCGGCCACCGCGGCGACGACGCCGCCGATCGCCGCGGCCGCCCCTGCCGCGCCACCCGTCGCGACCACACCCGCCGTCGCCGCGCCTGCCGCCAATGCGCCCGCCGGCGGACCGCAGGCCTCACCGGCAGCGGCGCAGCTGCGGCGCGCCTTCGCCACGCTCGTCGACTGGCTGCGGCGCTATCACGACGAGCACGGAGCCTACCCAACGCAGATCGATCGCGCGGTGCTCGCCGACGCCGACGCTCTCAATCCGTTCCACACCGGCTTCGGCTATCGCGCGGTGCGCGCGACCTACTATCTCGGCACGTTCACGGGAATGTGCGCTTGCGACGACGAGATCGCGGCGGACTTCGCAAAATTCGGCGACTGGTACGAGAACGCCGGCAAGCACGCGCCCTTCCTCGCCCCCGGCATCTGGTATACGCCGAGCGTCTACTTCAGGTAGCCGCCGCCTCGCGCGGGAGCTCGACCTCCATCGGACGTCCGGGCCGGTGGAGGTCGAGCAACGGCGTGAATGCGAGGTGCTCCTGGTGGCAGGCGATGAACGCCTCGATGCCGCGCCGCACGCAGCCGTATTCCTCGACGTACTTGTTCAGCTTCTTCGTGACGTACGCGTGCGGATCGCGCAGCAGCTTCACATAGTACGGATCGTTGGTCAACCCGGTGGGATCCACGCCTTCCTTGGCGGTCAACCACACGAGCTTCGGCTGCTCTCCTTCGCGATACCCGATCAGCACCAGCGGGACCGCGCGCTTCCCGCCGAGCGAAGGCAGAAAGCTGCAAAGCGTATAGGCATCGAGGTCGAGTTCCTGCGGATCGATCACCTGACTCACGGGCGACACCTCCACCGTCGTCATGAGACGCAACGACCGCATGCCTGCGAGGGCGATGCGGTCGTTCGTCATTGGGCTCTCGCGGTTCCCGCCGCACACGCGCCGCGTGCGGCGCCGTGGGGCGGGGGACCGGAGAGCAAGATCATGCGTCCAACTTCGGCACCCGCGGAGGGGGCCCTGTCGCGTCCGGTCGAAACCCGAACGACGCCGCGGGGGTTGTGAGTCGCGATGAGCGCGATGCTGCTGGAGGCCCCACCGGTCCTAGAGGAGATCCTGGTGGCGAACGTCCGGCCCTCCGAGGTTCCACAGGCGAGCATCCCCAGCGCCGAGCGCTTCGAGCGCATCGTCGAGGAGTACGAACGGCGGCTCTTCGGGTTCGCCCTCCGCATGACCGGGAATCGCGAGGACGCCGAAGAGATCGTGCAGGACGCCTTCGTACGCGCCTACCGTGCGCTCGCCAAGATGCCTGCCGAGCACCGGGCCCAGTTGAAGCTCCAGCCATGGCTGTACACGATCACGCTCAACGTGACGCGGAACCGCCTGCGCTCGAAGAAGCCGACGAACGTGGCCCTGGACGCGCTGGCCGATCCCGATGCCTTGGTCCACCAGAACCACGCCCCGTCGGCGGAGACCCCCGAGCAGATCGTGGAGCGCGCCGTGGACATGGCGATGGTCGAGCGCGCACTGCTCGATCTGCCGGTGCACCTGCGGGCCGCGGCGACGCTGCGCTTCATCGAGGGCCGCTCCCATCCGGAGATCGCCGAGATTCTCCAGCAGCCGATCGGGACGGTCAAGAGTCACGTTCATCGTGCCGTACGCATACTGCGGCGCGTGTTGGGGCCGCAGGTCGGCCGGCTGGTCCGCGAGGGGGATGAGGAACATGCGCTGTCGTGACGTGGAGGCGTGCTGGGACGACATGCGCTCCGGCCAGGAACCGCGGCGGGGAGACGTGCTGGCGCATCTGCGGGCATGTCCCGACTGCCAGGCCGTCTACGCCGAGTACGAAGGCGTCGCCTACTGTCTCTCCTGCCTTCCCGTCGTCGAGGCGCCGCAGTCGATGGTGCCGCAGATCATGGCGCACATCCGGCATCAGTGTGAGCAGGTCCATATCCGGGCCACCGTCGCCTTGAGCACCGTCCCCACGCCGATCGGCCCCGTCCATGTGGGGTACCGCGAGCAAGGCATCGTCTTCCTGAGCATCGACCGCGGGGAGGGGCTGCGCGGCGCCGCCTCGGCTCTCGAGCACCGGCTGCGCGCCTCGGCCCTGCCCGTGACCGAGGAGCCTCCCGCCTGGGTGCGCGGCGCGCTCGACGCCTTCTTCGCCTCCGGGCGCACCACCGACGCTCCCGTCGACTTGAGCGACGTCACCGATTTCGAGCGCGCGGTCTTGCGCGCCGCGGCGCAGATCCCTCCGGGCGAAGTCCGCTCCTACGGGTGGGTGGCGCGAGCCGTCGGCAAACCCAACTCGGCTCGCGCGGTGGGGCAGGCGCTGGCCAACAACCCGGTCCCGCTGCTGATCCCGTGCCATCGCGTGATCGACTGCAAGGGGCGTCTCAACCGCTATCTCTACGGCGTGGAGATGAAGCGGCGCCTCCTCGACCTCGAAGGATTCCGGGAAGAGGAGAGATCCTCCGATGTGCGAACCTGTTGAGAGATACACGGTCCGCGGTTCCTTCAGAGACAAGACGAAACGAAGGATAACAGCCGGACGAAGGAGGTGATCATCGTTACCAGTGACAGTCGATTTGAGCCCGAGCAATCCACGATGATCGGAGGATTGCTCCTCTAAGCCGAAAACGTTGATCGCCCTTCGCCGGCCCCGCGTGGCCGGCTTCTTTTTTTCCTCCGACCGCACGATAATGGGAAGGTCATGCGCATCGTCGTTTACGGCTTCGAGCCCTTCGGGGGCGACGCGATCAATCCGTCCCAGCTCGTCGCCCGCGCGCTGGACGCCACTCACGTCGGCGGCGGCCTGGTGACGGGGCACGTGCTCCCCGTTGAAACGCGCTCGTTGCGCTCTCGTCTGGAAGGGATCCTCGCCGCCGAGCGCCCCGACGTCATCGTCGGCGTGGGCCTGGCTCCAGGGACAGCCTCCCTGGCCGTGGAGCGCGTCGGCGTCAACGTCCTCGACTCGCGCATCCCCGACAACGTCGGTCACCAAGCCAAGGGCGAGCCCATCCGCGAGGATGCCCCGGCCGCGCTCTTCGCCACGTTGCCAGCCGCCGCCATCGTCGAACGCTGGAAAGCGACCGCGATCCCCGGCTACCTCTCCAATTCGGCCGGGACGTTTCTGTGCAATCAGGCACTTTACGAGTCGCTCTGGTGGGCCCAGCAGGATGGGGGAGAGATCGAGGCGGGCTTCATCCACCTGCCCTATCTGCCCGGCCAAGCCGCCGAGCGCGATCCCGCCCATACGCCGAGCATGGGGCTCGAGACGATGCGCAAGGGCTTGGAGTTGGCCATCGAGACGATCGCCGCCGAGCGCCAGCGCCGGGCGGAGGCGTCTGCGAAAGCCGCGGAGGAGCCCAAGCGTACGAAAGGCGAACTGTGGATACCGCGCGGACGATAGCGAACCGCGTCCGAAGGCCCTTCGACCACGCAATTCGAACCGAAAGCGCTGAGTGACGACGGCAGACCCTAGGCTCCCCGCGATCCCGGATGTCCACGGGCACGCAAAGGGCGAACACCGACCATATGCTGAAGAGCGTCCGATCGCCTATACGGCGCGGATGCTCTTTCAGTGGTTCTACCATGCCTCCAAGCGCGGCTCGCCGCGCTTCCTGATGGTATCGGACCACACCAACTACCTGACCTTTGAGGACCCCGCGGCGGTCAACCTCTGCCGGCGCGCCCTGAAGCTCGCCCTGGCGGGTGACCACTACGGCGCAGCCGAGACCGCGAACGTCTCGTACCCGGTGGCCGAGGCCGTGGGCGCCGCGCTGCGCCGGGGCTTCCGCTTCTCGATCGGCGCCGAGGTCGACAACGATCCGCGCAACCGCCCCGATGCTCAGAACATCGTCGAGGCGATGCGTCCGGATGGCATCATCCGCAGCGTCCACTTCCTGACGATCACCCACCCCGAGCACGGCGAAGGGTGGACGTGGCCGTTCGACAACCCGGAGTTCAAGGATCTCTACCTCCACGTGGGCGTCGAGCAGACGTGGGAGCTCTACGTCAACGCCGTGGTCGACGCCGTGGAGAAGCTCCCGGGCAATGTGCTCGGGCACTTCTACGTCCCGGGCAAGTTCGGATTCTGGCCCGCGCAAGAGAAGCTCGAGGCGTACGAAGACCGCGTGATCGCCGCCTGCAAGGCGCGCGGCATGGCGGTGGAGTTCAACACGCGGGTGCTCTACAAGAATGCCGATGACCCCGCGCTGCAAGCAGCCTGGATCGCCGCCAACAAGCGCCTCCTGCGCAAGGCCAAGGCGGCCGACGTCGGCATCGCCGTCGGCTCCGACGCGCACAGCCCGATCCACCAGGGCGGTGAGTTCGAGCGCGTCCTCGAGGTCCTCGACGAGTTGGAGATCAACGAGCTGGTCTTCCCCGTGGGCGGCCGTCTCGCACGAGTGGCCCTGCGCGCCACCGAGGAGTTGATCGCCCAGACCGTGCAGCCCGTGGTGCCGCTCCCCGGATCGAGCATCAGCGGCCTCGGGCGCAAGGAGCTCGGGCTCCCCGAGGAAGCCGAGTATCCGGCGGCGGGAGCCGAGCGCGCGGGGCGCGCCGCGCGCCGGCGCCCCGCACGTGCCACGCGCTCTACGGCCACGCGTCCCTCCGCCGCGAGACCCTCGCGAGAAGCCCGCGCCGCCGAGCGTGAGACGGGTGCCGCACCCGCCAAGCGCGGCGCCGCGAAGAAAGCCGCACCCGCCAAGAAGGCGCCCGTCAGCAAGGTCGAGCCCCCGGCGAAGAGCGTCGCGCCCGCCAAAGCGGCTCCGGCGGCGAAGAAGGCGGCGGCGCCGGTCAAGAAGGCCGCACCGGCGGCCAAGAAGGCGCCGGCGGCCAAGAAGGCGCCCGCGGCCAAGAAGGCACCCGCGGCCAAGAAGGCACCCGCGGCCAAGAAGGCACCGGCGGCCAAGAAGACGCCGGCGGCCAAGAAGACGCCGGCGGCCAAGAAGGCGCCGGCAGCCAAGAAGACGCCGGTCAAGAAGACCGCCAAGCGCGCGGCGCCAGCCAAGCGGCCTGCCGCGACCAAGGCGGCCGTGTCCTCGAAGCGGAGCGCCCCCGCCAAGAAGGGCCCGGCGAAGTCCGCCGGCGCCAAGACCGCCGCCAAGCGCAAGCGCTAGGCGCCAGGTCGGGACTCTCGCGTCCGCGAAAATCGCCGTCCATCTGGACGCCGCGAGCGACTCCTCCGTCTCTCGCCAACCACCGCGAAGGCGGGTGGTGAGCCGGCACGACGCCCTCTTGATCCGCTGCGGTGCGCATGCCGCACTCGCTCGAAGACGGAGGTACGTGTGGGACAGTCTGCTTCCCCATTGAGAAATGTGGCCGTCGTCGGGCCGCATCATTCCGGCAAGACCACGCTGATCGAGTCGCTGTTGGCGCTCGGGGGCGCGATCCCGCGGCGCGGCTCCATCGCCGAGGGCTCCACGACCACCGACTGCGATCCGGAGTCGGTCGCACGCCAGCAATCGTGCGCGGTCTCCTTTGCGTGGATGCCGTACCGCGACTGCGAGATCACGTTCATCGACACGCCCGGATTCGTCGACTTCCTCGAAGAGACGAAGCTCGCGCTCTTGGGCGCGGACGCGGCGCTCATCGTAGTCGAAGGCGACCCGGGCCGGGTTGCGCAAGCAACGGCACTAGTCGAGGCCATCGAAGCGCGCAAGTTGCCGCACCTCTTCGTGATCAACAAACTCGACCGCCCCGAGTCGGACTTCGCCGCCACGCTGCAGGCGCTGCGCGAGCAGTTCGGCAATCGCGTGGTCGCCGAGCATCTGCCGATCGGGCAGGGAGAGCGCTTCTCCGGCTACGTCGATCTCGTCAACCAGAGCGCGCGCACGTACGGGCAGAACGGCACCTCGAGCGCGATCTCGCTACCGCACGATCTCGCCACGCTCGCGCGCCAGGAGCGCGCAAAGCTCTTGGAGGCACTCGGTGATTTCGACGACCACCTGCTCGAGGAGCTGATCGACGGCGTGGAGCCGCCCATGGACGAGCTGGAGCACGATCTCGCCGACGAGACGCACAGAGACCTCGTGGCACCGGTGCTCGTCGCCGCAGGCTCGCTCTGCTACGGCTGCGATGCGCTGCTCGACGCCATCGTGCGCCTCTGCCCGACACCGCAAGAGGCGCCGCGCGTCGACGCCGAGGGTCGCGAGATCGCCCCCGACCCCGAGGGTCCGGTCATTGCGCAGATCTGCAAGACGATCGTGCATCCGCAGTCCGGTAAGCTCTCCGTCGCGCGCCTCATCTCAGGGACGCTGACGGGCGACAAGCCGCTGATCAACCTCACCCGCGGCACCGCCAAGGAGCGCCCCGGCGGGCTCTTCAGGCTGTCGGGCAAGAAGCAGATGCCCATCGAGAAAGCGGGCCCCGGCTCCCTCGTGGCGATCGCCCGGTTGGAGAATGCCCAGACGGGCGACACGCTCACGTCGGAAGGCACGAAAGTTCTTCTTCCCTCCGTCAAGGTCGCCGACCCGGTGTTCGCCGTGGCCATACGCCCCAAGGACCGTCTCGACGAGGCCAAGCTCTCGCAAGCGCTCCAGCGGCTCATCGACGAGGACCCCACCCTGCGCCTCGAGCGTGCGCAGTTCACCAACGAGCTGCTGCTGTTGGGCCACGGCGAGCAGCACGTGCAGATTGCCTCCGAGCGGCTCTCGCGCAAGTACAACGTCAAGCTCGAGACCCACGCTCCGACGATCCCCTACCGCGAGACCATTCAGAGCGGCGCCGAGGTGCACGGGCGCTACAAGCACCAGACCGGCGGGCACGGCCAGTTCGGGGACGTCTGGCTGCGCATCGAGCCGCGCGAGCGCGGCCACGGCGTCACCTTCGGCGAGAAAGTCGTGGGCGGCGTGGTGCCGCGCCACTTCATTCCCGCCGTGGAGAAAGGCGTGCGGGACGCGCTCGACCGGGGGCCGCTAGCGGGGTATCCCGTGATCGACCTCGACATCGTGCTCTACGACGGACAGTACCACGCGGTGGATTCCAGCGAGCAGTCGTTCAAGACCGCGGGCTCCCTCGCCATTCGCGAGGGCATTCCCAAATGCAGCCCCGTGCTGCTCGAGCCCATCGCCAAAGTCGAGGTGACGGTGCCGACGCGGTACACCGCAGGGGTGCTCTCGCAGCTCACCGGCAAGCGCGGCCACATCCTCAATTTCACCGCCACCGAGCGGACGGGATACGACGTGGTGAGCGCGCTCGTCCCGCACGTTGAGATCTCGCGCTACATCACCGAGCTGCGGACGCTCACCCATGGCCTCGGCACCTACCGCTGGGAGCACGATCACTTCGAGATCGTTCCCGCCAAACTCGCCCAGCAGGTGGCGGAGATGGCCGCCTCGGGCAGCTGAGCCCGGCGGCGAGGGGCGGAACATCCGCCCCTCGCCCCATGCCAGGGCCACCCTTCCGGTTGGCGAATACCGGCGAGTTTGCTCAAAGCTCCTCGGAAGGTCGGTGCGTCCGCATGCTTCGCCGGTTCCTCGTGCTCGCGCTCGCCCTGGCCGTCCTGGCCGGATGCACCAAGGTCGACACGTCGTCGTCGGCGGCCGGCGGCGATCATCCCTGGACGATCCCCGGTGTCCTGCGGGTGGGGATCTCGGGCGATCCCAAGACGCTGAACCCGATCCTGGCGGGTGACACCACCGATTCGTTCATCACGCGCCTGATGTTCGACATCCTCGTCGACGTCGACGAGCACGGCCATCCCATCCCCGACCTGGCGGCCGAGGTCCCGACGACCGAGAACGGTGGGATCAGCAAGGACGGCCTGACGATCACCTATCACTTGCGCAAGGGCGTCCGCTGGCAAGACGGCGCCCCCGTGACGAGCGAGGACGTCAAGTGGACGTGGCAAGCGATCATGAGCAACGACAACAACGTGGTCTCACGCCGCGGGTACGACCAGATCGCCGGCATCGACACCCCCGACGCCGACACCGTCGTGGTGCATCTCCGGCAGAAGTTCGCCCCCTTCGTCAGCACGTTCTTCGCCGAGAGCGACAGCCCGTACGCCGTCCTGCCCTCGCACCTGCTCGCCAAGTACAAGAACATCAACCAGATTCCGTTCAACCAGCATCCGGTCGGCGACGGCCCCTTCGAGTTCGTGCGCTGGGACCGCGGCATCGGCATCGAGCTCAAGGCGAACCCCGGCTACTTCCGCGGCAAGCCCGGCCTCAAGGAAATCCGCATCCGCGTCATTCCCGACGAGAACACGATGCTGACGCAGCTGCGGACGCACGAGATCGATTGGTACTTCGAGCCGACTCCCGACATGTACGGGCAGCTCAAGAGCCTGCCGGACATCACGACCACGCTCACGCCGATCAACGGCTACGACTCGGTGATGATGAACACGGAGAGCCCCATCCTCAAGGACGTGCGGGTCCGCCGGGCCATCGCCTATGTCATCGACAAGCAGGTGCTGGCGCAGAAGGTCGGCAAGGGGAGCGTCGACGTCGCGACCGAGGACCTGCCCAAGTGGATGTGGGCCTACGATCCCAACGTTCCCGTCTACACCTTCGACCCCGGCAAGGCCGAGCAGCTGCTGGACCAGGCGGGGTGGCGAATGGCTCCTGACGGCTACCGCCGCAGGGGGGGCAAGACGCTCTCGCTGGTCATCTCCTACGTCAACGCGTCGTCGCAGGGACGCACGGTGGGCGTGCTGCTCCAGTCGTGGCTCAAGCGGATCGGCATCCGCTCCGAGATCAAGGTCTACCCGCTGAGCGTCTACTTCGCGCCGTACGGGATGGGCGGAATCCTCCCCACCGGGAAGTACGACCTCAGCCTCTCAGGCTGGGTCGCCGGCGTGGATCCCGACAACAGCTCGCAGTTCCTCTGCTCCACGCGTCCTCCCGTGGGCTACAACTACACGCGCTTCTGCGATGCGGCCATGGACGCGGCGCAGCACGAGGCGCTGACCAACTATGACGCGGCCACGCGCAAGAAGGCGTATGCGAAGATCGAGCGGATCCTGGCCGAGCAGATGCCGCAAGACTTCTACGACTGGCGCAACCAAATCCAGGCCTTCAACCCGGATTTCAAGAACTTCAAGCCGAATCCGGTCCAGGAAGCCTGGAATGCCTGGCAGTGGGAGATCTGATGTCGGAGTTCGAGAGCGGCGTGGGGCGCGTCCCCGACTTCAAATGGCTTCAGAAGGTCATCGTCGAGCGGGCGATCGTTCGCGGAGACTACACGACGTCCGGCGGGCACAAGACCGATTTCTACATCGACAAATTCCGGCTGTTCTCCGATCCCACGACGTTGCGGCGGATCGCGCGGATGTTCGCGCCGGCGGTCGCCGAGATCGCCCCCGATCTCATTGGGGGCACGGAGCTCGGCGGCGTCATCCTGGCCACAGCGGTCTCGCAGATGGCGAGCCTGCCGATGATCGTGGTGCGCAAGCAGCCCAAGGCCTACGGCGCGTTCGCCAACGAGTACGTGGAAGGCGACTTCAGCGAGGGACAGCGCGTGCTCTTGCTGGAGGACGTGGTGACCTCCGGCAAGGAGCTCATGGCCGCAAGCGCGCGCCTGGAGGAGATGGGCCTGAAAGTCGAGTGCCGCGCGATGGTCAACCGGGGTCTCGCTCCGGTGAAGGCTCTCCTGCAGTTCAGCCTGCCCTCGGGAACCCCTCGCACGGACAACTAGCGCCGGCGCTCAGACCTCGAGGCGGAGGTGGTCCCGGGCGATGACGATCTCACCCTCGAAGAATCGCTCGGCATCGGCCCGAATCGCGTGCTCGCCCACGTGTTGCGGGTAGTGCGTGATGATCAGGCGCGGCACTCCCGCCTCCCGCGCCATCAGGGCCGCTTCCGCGGGGTTGGAGTGCCCGCGCTCCCCGATCTCCACCATGCCGGGCTCGAGGGTAGCCTCGCAGAGCAGGGCATCCGCGCCACGAGCCAGCTCGACGAGCTCAGGCGAGGGCGCGGTGTCCGCCGAGAAGACGAAGGCGCGCCCTGCGTGGGAGACGCGCATCGCGTAGGCGGGAATGTAATGGCGCGTCGGAGCGAAGCGCACGTCGATGGACCCCACATGCCAAGGGCGCTCCGGGTCGTAGGTGCGCACCGCGAAGGACTCGTCGAGAAAGTCGCCCGAGTTGCCCTCGCGGGCGAACGCGCTCACCAAGGTGCGGAGCAGGCTCTCCCCTCCCGGCGGAAGCAGCAGCGGCAAGGGATCGGCACGGCGCTCCCAGCCGTACTTCAAGGCGTAGCGATAGGGAATCACGTCGATGAAGTGATCGGCATGCATATGCGAGATCGCCACGGCGCTGATATCCGTGTACGAGATGTGGCAGCGCAGGTTGGCGAAGGCCCCGGTTCCGAGATCCAGCACCAAGCGGTCCTCGCCGGCCTCCACGAGGTACGACGAGCATGCGCAACCGGGGTTGGGCACCGCGGGACTGGCGCCGAGGACCGTCAGTCTCAACGCCGCCCCGTTCGTGCTCATGCCTTCAGCGTACCGACGGCCTCCAGCACGTCGGCAGCATGGCCGTCCACCGTGACCTTTGGCCAGACAGCACGAATCACGCCTCGTCCGTCGATCAGGAACGTCGCGCGCTGCACGCCGATCGTCTTCTTCCCGTACATGTTCTTTTCGACCAAGACCCCAAAGGCCGTGCTCAAGCGCTTGTCCTCGTCGGCGAGCAGCGTGAACGGCAACCCGTACTTCTCCTTGAATCGTCGGTGCGAAGGCACGCCGTCCTTACTCACGCCCACGATCTCGACGCCCCGCTTCTCGAACGCCGCACGTGCGTCGCGAAACTGCGACGCTTCGTTCGTTCAGCCCGGGGTGTCGTCTTTCGGATAGAACCAGAGCACCAGGGGGCGTCCGAGGAACTCCTCCGACGTCCTGACGGCTCCGGCATCGTCCAGCGCGGAGAACGATGGGATTGCGTCGCCAACCTCTAGCACTTGGCTCGGCTCCTTTCCATGCTAGGCTTGCTTCGCACACCCTCGTGGGCCCTCCTAGTGTCCCCGCGCACCGTCGCCTCGTGACCGCGCTCGCCTCGAACCTATCCCTCCGCGTACTGCGCTCGCACCGGGCCCCGCACGGCCAGGAAGAGCCAGATGCCCGCGACCACGCAGACGGCGCATCCCGAAGCGATCGCGAACGGGGCGCCGAGCCGGTCGGCGACGCTGCCGGCCAGAAGGCTCCCCACCGGGCCGAGGCCCATGATGATGGTGGTGTAGAGACCCATCACACGCCCCAGCATCGCTTCGTCCGCGGATGTCTGGATCAGCGTGTTCATGCGGATCCAATAGGCGACCACCGAGAAGCCCACGAGGGCGAGCAGCGCCAGCGCCGCGCGCAGGTCCCCCGCGTACGCGAACGCGATCTGCGAGATCGGAAGCGCCAGCGCCGTCGCAAAGAGGGTCCCCCAACGTGGGCGCCCGCTGGAGCCGGCCGTCACCGCGGCGCTGACCAGCGCACCCACGCCCATGGCCGCGAAGAGCCACCCCAGCGTCCGCGCGTTGCCGTGAAAGACATCGCGAGCGAACGCCGGCATCAGCACGATGTAGTTCATGCCGAAGATGCTGTAGATCGCCATGCCCGATGCGAGCCTGGCGAGAAACGGATGCGTGCGCAGATACGCGAGGCCCTCGCGCATATCGGCGGCGACCGAGCGCTGCGTCGGCGCTTCGCCGACGCGCGGCGCGACGCGGATGGGGAGCATCGTGAGCGCCGCCGCCGTGAAACCAACGGCATTTGCCAGAAAGGCTCCGCCTTCGCCGAAGCGCGAGACGACCAGCCCCGCGAGGACGGGCCCGATGATGCGCGCGCCGTTGAAGACCATGCTCCCCAGCGCGTTGGCGTTGAGAAGCGACTCCGGCCCCACGACCTCGACGACGAACGCGGAGCGCGTCGGGATGTAGAAGGCGTCGGCGACTCCGCCGACGAGCGCCAGCGCGAAGAGCCACCCCAGCGTCATGTGCCCGTCGTAATAGAGCAGGGCCAGCGCCGCCGCCTGCGCAGCGAAGAGGATCTGCGTCGCCGTGAGCATGCGCTTGCGGTCGATGCGGTCGGCCACCGTCCCCGCGTAGAACGCCAGGAAGAGCGCGGGCAGCGTCTCCAACGCCGTCACGGCGCCGAGGATGGTCTTGGAGTTGGTGAGGCGGTACGCCAGCCACCCGACCGCGACGATCTGCATCCAGACGCCGACGTACGAGACGGCGATGCCCGCGAAGTAGTACCGATAGTTCCGATGGCGCAATGCCGCGGAGAAGCGCACCAAGAAACCCGGCGCCTTGGAACCGTCGTCCATGCGTTCACTAACCGCGAGCGCATCAGCGCGGTTGCGCGGCCTCCAGGTGAGCCGGCACGCCGCGCTTAAGCTACGATGAGAAATGAGCGAGCCGAAGGAGCCACCCCACCCGTTGGCCGAGCGCCTTGCCGCCTCCGTGCCGCCATCGCGCGAGCTCCTCGTGCTCGGCGTGGGCAACGGCCGCAACGTGCGCCTCCTCTGTGCATCGCATCGCGTCAAGGGCGTCGACGACGACAGCCTCCGCGCGCAACGCGTGGAGAGCGCATTGCGCGCGGAGGGACTCGACGTGCGCGTACACCCTGCGCCATACACGCAAGTGCCGTTCGCGCGCGCGCGCTTTTCCGGCGCGCTCTCGACGCACGCCCTGCTCCACGGCATGCGATCGAAGGTGCGCTTGGCCCTCGCCGAGACGGCCCGCGTGCTGGCGCCCGGGGCCCCCTTCGTCCTCACGCTGGCATCCGTGGAGGACGATCGCTACGGCGAGGGGACCATGGTCGAGCTGGACGTCTTCGCCCCGGCCGCCGGCGACGAAGCGGGCGTCCCGCACCTCTACGTCGACGAGGACGGCGTGCGCGAGCTCCTGTCGCCCCATTTCGCCATCGCGTCGCTGCGTCAGGTCGACGTCGACTCCGTCGTCGGCCGGTGGGCGCACGGGGCGGACCGCGGGACCGGCCGGCGCCACTGGTTCGTGGAGGCGCGCCGCCTCTAGACAAGCGAACATACGTTCGCTATAGTGCGGGCATGGTGCCCGACGTCGTCGAGATCCGGGTCAAGTCGGTGCTCAACCGGGTCTCGGGAATGCCCTTCCGGTGGTCCATGAACCCCTATCGCGGATGCGTCCACGGCTGCGTCTTCTGTTACGCGCGGCGCACCCATTGGTTCATCGAGGAGGACGGGGTCGGCGCGTGGAGCACGCGCATCTTCGTCAAGGTCAACGCCCCCGAGGTCCTCCAGGCGGAATTGGCGCGCCGCGGCTGGCGGCGCGAGCGGATCGCGCTCGGCACCTCGACCGACCCCTATCAGGGCGTCGAGGCTCGCTACGGCATCACGCGACGCCTTCTCGAGGTCACGCTGCGGGCGCGCACGCCGCTCTCCATCGTGACGCGCTCCCCCCTGGTGGAGCGCGATCTCGACCTGCTCGCGGAGCACGCGCGGCGTGCCGGCCTCACGGTGGCGCTCAGCATCGCCACGCTCGATGCCGCGCTGGCGCGCGAGATCGAGCCGACGGTCTCCCCGCCGGAGCGACGACTCGCCGTCGTCGCGAGGCTGGCCGAGCGCGGCATTCGCGCAGGCGTCTTCCTGGCGCCGATCCTGCCGGGCATCACCGACGATGCCGCCTCGCTTGCGCGCGTGCTCGAGGGGGCTCGCGAAGCCGGCGCCTCGTTCGTCCACCACGGCCTGCTGCACCTCGGCGAAGTCACCCGGGACGCCTATTTCACCTACTTGGAGCGCCGCCGCCCCGACCTGCTGCCGCGCTATCGGGAGCTCTACGCCGGCGCCTACGCGCCGGCACGCGCCGCTCAGGAGATCGACGACCGCGTCGCGGCCGCGCAGACCCGCTTTCCGTGCTCGCCGCGCGGCCCGCATCTCTCGCCCCCGCCAGAGGCCGAGCAGCTCGCCTTACTGTGAGTCCAGCATCGCCACCGCGGCGGGAACCTCGGCCACCGAGGCCACCGTCACGTCGGGGTCCACCGCATGCACTTCGGAGCCGGGAACCGTCCGGCTTCGGTAGGGGCGTAACACCCGCACCGTGCGCATCCCCATGGCTTTGGGTGTGACGACGTCATTGTCGGGGCGGTCCCCGACCATCACGCCCTCCTCCGGCCGGATGCCCGCGCGGCGCAGCGCGACCTCGAAGATGCCGGGCGCGGGCTTGACGAGCCCCACCTCGCTGGAGATTACTAGGTCGCTGAAAAAGCGCAGCGCGTGGGCGTCGCGGAGCACGTCGCGTATGAAGCTGTCGTAGTTCGCGATGACGCCCAGGCGATAGCGGCCGGAGAGCGCCTCGAGCGCCTCGAACGCTCCGGGCAGCAAGCGGCTCTGCGTTGCTCCATGCTCGAGACGCGGCTGGAAGACGCGCCCCGCCACGCTCGCGGCGCGCTCGGGATCGTCGGGGAGATAGTGGTCGATCAGAGCACGCGCGAGCGAGGGCGGATTCTCCTTCAGCAACCGCCGCCGCACGGCGGCAAACTCATCCGTCTTGGTCACCATGCCCGCGCCGGCCAGCTCGTGGCGCACCACGTTCGCCAGATAGGTCACGTACGCGCGATCGTCGACAAGCGTTCCGCCGACGTCGAAGAAGACCCACCGCACCGCCCGCTCCGCGTCAGCCGCTGGAGATGAGGTCTTGCATGGGGGAGGATGCGCTGGCGTGGAGCCGCTTGGGCATCCGGCCGGCACGATACGCGGCGCGACCGGCACGTACGGCGTCGCGCATCGCGTGCGCCATCAGCACGGGGTCCTTGGCCGCGGCAATGCCCGTGTTCATCAGCACGGCATCCGCCCCGAGCTCCATCGCGAACGCGGCATCGCTGGCGGTGCCCACGCCGGCATCGACGATCACGGGGACCCTCGCCTGCTCGACGATGATGCGGATCGAGTAGGGATTGCAGACGCCCAGGCCGCTGCCGATCGGCGCGGCCAACGGCATCACCGCGGCGCAGCCGATCTCCTCGAGGCGCTTGCAGATCACCGGGTCGTCGGTGGTGTACGGCAGCACCGTGAAGCCGTCGCGCACCAGCTCTTCGGCGGCAGCGAGCAGGTCGACCACGTTCGGGTAGAGCGTCTTCGGATCGCCGATCACCTCGAGCTTGATCAGGTCGGTCTCAAGGGCCTCGCGCGCCAGCTTGGCCGTCAGCACCGCGTCCTTGGCCGTATAACAGCCGGCGGTGTTCGGCAGCAGCACATACCGCGAGCGGTCGATGAAGTCCACCATGGTCTTGCCGCTGGGATCGTCCAGATGAATGCGGCGGATCGCCACGGTCACCACCTCGGCGCCGCTCGCCTCGTGTGCCGCTTGCATGACCTCCATCGTCCCGAACTTGCCGGTGCCCACCAAGAGCCGCGAGTGGTACTCGCGCCCCGCCAGTACGAACGCATCACTGTGCACGATGATCTCTCTACCCCCCGGCCACAGCCCGGATGACTTCCACGCGGTCTCCCGGCTGGAGCCGCTGTTCGTCGACGCGCCCCTTGGGGACGACCGACTCGTTGAGCGCCACGGCCGTGCCTTCGCGCTTGACGCCCAAACGCTCGAGCAACGTCCCGAGCGTCTCTTCGCGCTCGAACCCGACCCTCTCCCCGTTCACCACCACCGTCGTCGACGTCATGGCGCGAGATTCGACGCGAGCTGCGCGCGCTCCGGCGAAAGGGCGGCGATGGAGACGCTGGGCGCCCGCCCCTCGATGGCGTCCGCGACGACTTCGGCGGTGATGGGCGTCAAGAGGACGCCGTTGCGCAAGTGGCCCGTGGCCAGGAAATACCCCTCCAGGCCGCCGGCACCGAGGTAGGGCAGTCCGTCGGGCGTCCCTGGCCGCAAGCCCGCCCACGTCTCCACGATCGAGAGCTCGCGCAGGGCCGGTGCGACGCGGAGCGCCCCCTCGAGCAGGCGCTGGATGCCGGCGGCCGTGACGCGCGTGTCGAAGCCCACGTGCTCAACGGTGGCTCCCACGATCAGATGCCCGTCGTCGCGCGGGACCAGGTAGGCGACGCGTTCGGCGTAGATGGTGTGCCCAATCAGGTTCGCCGGCATCCCCAAAGCCAGCATCTGCCCTTTCACCGGCACCACGGGCACGCGCGCCTGCTCCGGGACGCCCTCGAGGCTTCCCGCCCAGGCGCCGGCCGCATTCACCACCACCGGAGCGGGAACGAAGCCTTGGGCGGTCTCCACGCCGTTGACGCGGCGGTTGGTGGCGGCCAGGCGAACCCAGGGCACGCCCTCCTCCACGCGCACGCCCAGCCGCTCGACGGCGGCGCGCAAGGCTCGGCCCAGCCGGCGGTTGTCGACCGAAGCCTCGTGCTCGAAGCGCCCCGCGCCGCGCACGGGTGCCAGGGCCGGCTCCAGGCGCACGGCCTCGGCCGGGGAGAGCATGGAGGCGCCGTAACCACGGGCTCGCGCGGCGGCCACTCGGGCCTCCAACGTGGCCACGCCGGCGTCGTCGTAGGCCGGTGCGACGAACCCCTCGCGCCGCAGGTGGACGTCGAGACCCGTCTCGGCGCGCAGGCTCTCGGCGAAGGCGGGGAAGCGCTCGAGACTCGCGGCGCAGAGGTCGAAAAACGAGCCGTCGAGGCCCTCGGACGAGGGCGCGAGCATGCCGGCGGCGGCCCAGGACGCCTGCCGCCCCGGCTCACCGGTATCGAGGATGCGTACCTCCGCGCCGCGTTGCGCCAGCTCCCGGGCCAGCGCCAGTCCGATCAATCCCGCTCCGATGATGACGACGTCGCCTTCCATGAGCGCGCTCTTCGTGGTCGGCCACCTCGCTCCCGTCGGCGCCGAGAAACGACGAGGCCCCCGGCTTGCGCCGGAGGCCTCGCGGTTCCGTAGCGGATTCTCGCTTAGAACGAGATCAGCGTCTGGAGGAACACGGCCGTACCCGTGTCGTGGTTGATGTAGTAACCACCGCCCAGCGGGATGTTCGTGTTCGGGTTCAGGCCATACCCCTGGACGATCACGCCGACGTCGGCGTTGTTGCTGAACCAGTGGTGGAGGCCCACGTAGGCGATCCGGTAACCGTTGGGGTTGTTGAAGTAGAACTGCTGGTAGTCCGGCGTGCCAGCGACTTCGGTATCCGGACCGAGCGAGTTCTGACCCGAGGAGATGAACCCGCCCTCAGCCCAGTTGTTGCCGGCCACCGGCCCGGTCTTCCCGAGGAAGACCTTGCCCCAGAAGGCGTTGGGCTGCTCCCAGCTGTTGCCGCTCGGATCCTTGCCGAACCGGTGCAGAGCCTCGGCCGCGACCGAGAATTCCGGCGTGAACTGGTACGACGCGTCGACCGAGCCGACCGCGATCGGGTAGCTGGCCTTCACCCACGCGCCGCAGAAGCCCGGCGCGCAGACGCCCGGCGTCGCCGGGTTGTTCAGCTGCACCGTGCCGGCGCCCGTCGTCGCGACCGCACCTACCGGGTACGGGTTGACGCTGGCGTTCCAGAAGGTCTCGCCGGGGAGACCACGCGACATGTCGTAGTTCGCGCCGAGGTTGAACTTCGGCGTCACGTTGTAATCGATGTGTCCCAGCATCGACTGGTAGGGACCACCGACGGCAGCGTTCTCCGCCGCGCCGTTCGAGTAGTTGAAGCTGTAGCCGGCATAGGCCGTCAAGCCGTGCTGGCTATAGCCCAGCTCCGCGCCCTGGAAGTAGTCGGCGAAGGCCAGTCCGATCGGACCGCCCTCTTCGACGTAACGCCCGACCTTAGCGTAGAACCCGGAGGGATCCTTGTAGGTCAGGAAGGCCCAGTTGAGGCGCATGTACTGGTTGTAGAAGTAGCTGCCGCCATTTGGGGGAATGCCCGCGCCGGTGGCAGCGCTGTTCTGGCCCTGGTTCGAGAAGTAGTTGCGATCCTCGAGGCGGATCGAATACGACGTGCGCGCATCCAGGTTGCCGCTCCAGATCATGCGGATGGTCTGGTAGCCGGTCCCGTGAGCGTTGTCGCCCGACTGGAGGTTGTTGGCGCCGAGGTTACCCGACGAGGCCTGCGTGGCCATCGCGTAGCCTGGCGCGAACGCCGCGACGTTCGGGTTGCCGGTTCCGGTGTTGCCGTTCAGCACGGTCGACGCCGGAAGCCCGTTCCCGAGCGGATCATACGCGGACACCTGGTCGCGGTAGAAACCCGGGGCGCGCATGAAGTAGTAGAGGTGGAACTGCGCACGGTCGAGCGTCGCGCTGTTCTTGGCGACCTGATCCTTCAGGCCGGCGACATCCTTCTGAAGATTCTTGATGTCAGAGCCGTACTCGTCGACGAGCTTCTTGACCATCGCGATGTCTTCAGCGTTGACCTTGGCGGCCTCTTCGGGCTTGGCGAGCTCTTCCTCGAGCTTCTTCACGACGCGCTCGGTGAGAACGGCCGCTTCGTAGCGCGTGAGAGGACGCTGGCCCTTGAAGTAACCGCCGGGATACCCTTCGATCAATCCATCGGCGTACAGCTTCTGGATCGCTTGGTATGCCCAGCTATTCGTGGGGACGTCGCGGAAGGGGTTTTCCTGGGCGAGCGCCGGGGCGGCACAAACCGCAACGAACGCTGCCAAGATAAAGCCTCCGCGAAGTCTCGACTTCACAGAATGCACGGGTTGCCTCCAATTTTCATTAGGGCGAGCTGTCCATCGTTTCGCTCGCCTCCAACGTGACTCTACCAGGGGAGGGATTCCCAGACAACTACTTTTGTTTATACTGCCTATTAAAATTATCTATATCACCGTCACGCGGCCAGGCGTTCCGCTTCGCGCTGGAAGATCTCCAGCAGCAAACCCGCGGCCGGCGAGGGGACCCGGTCCTCGCGCCAGCCCAGGTGGACGCTCCTGGTCATCGGGGCCCCCGCCAGACGGACCGGCACGGTTCCCGGCGGCGCTTCCTCACCCAACAGCGAGAGGCCGACGACCGTCGCACCCAGGACCGGCACCAGCCGGGCTCGCCCAGCGTCTCCGCCGCCCCCCTCCACCACGTTCCCGGGCTCCACCTGGGCGGCGCGCAGCGCCCGTTCGACCACTTGGCGGAGGGCATACCGGCGAGCCGGCAGGAGGAGGTTCATGCCGCCGAGCTCGGCCAACTCGATCTCGCCGCGCCCGGCGAACGGGTGGCGCTCGCCCACCAGCAGGCAGAGCTCCTCGTCGTAGAGGCGGGTCAGATGCAGGCTGGGCGAGGCTCCCACGTTCGGAAAGACGCCGAGGTCCAGCCGCCCGAGGCGCACGCCTTGGACGATCTCCGGCTCCCCCTGCTCGTCGAGCACCAGCTCCACCTCGCCGTACTCGCGCTGGAAGGCGCGGAGCACCTCGGCGAGCAGGTCGGAACGCAACGACGGGAAGACCCCGCAGGAGACCCGCGCCTCGACCATCTCGCGCCCGCCGGCCGCCCGCAGGTCGAGGCGCTGCAGGCCCAAGATGATCTGGCGGACGTCCTCGATGATACGCCGCCCCAGCGGGGTGAGCAGCACGCGCTTGCCGGTGCGCTCGAAGACGGGGGCGCCCACCTGCAGCTCGAGGCGGCGAATGTGGTGGCTGACGGCCGGCTGGGTGATGCCCAGCGCCTCCGCGGCAGCGGTGAAGCTCCCCGTCTCATAGACGGCATGAAAGCACCGCACCTGCTGGAGATCGATCGCCATGCCTACATATTCGTATAAACCGGGCCTTCCCCGCCCTGCGGAGGAACCCAGGTGATGATCTGGTACGGATCGGCGATATCGCAGGTCTTGCAGTGGACGCAGTTCGAGAAGTTGATCTGCAGGCGACCGCCTACCCGTCCGTCCTCGTGGCGCTCGAAGAGCGGCTCGTAAACCTGTGCGGGGCAGAAGTGCTGGCACGGGTTGCCGTACTCCGTCGTGCACCTGTCGCGGCAGATCGCCGTGTCGGCGACGTGGAGGTGGCACGGCTGGTTCTCGTCGTGCATCGTGCCGCTCTTGAAGACGTCGGTGAGCTTGTCGAACGTGACCACGCCGTCGAAGGCGCCGCGCGGCGCGCCGCCGTCCGGCGGGAGCTCGGAGAGCTTGCGCATGTACTCGTGGCCGGCTCGGTTCTCCAGACGGTCCTTGACGCCGAAGCCGCGCCCGCCCGTCACCATGCCCAGCCCGATGTTGAGCATGCCGGCGAAAAGACCGCCGTGCTCGAAGCCCTGGTGGAAGTTGCGGGCGGCGAAAAGCTCCTCTCTCGCCCACGACGCATCGATCTTCGCCTGGAACGAAGCGAGCTGCCGTGCGTCGAACTTCTTGACCAGCAACGCCTCGAAGGCCGTCTCCGCAGCGAGCATGCCGCTCTTCATCGCCAAGTGCACGCCCTTCAAGCGCGCCGGGTTCAGGAACCCCGCGGAGTCGCCGACGATCAGCACGCCGTCCGCGTACGGCCGCGGCATGGCCCACCAGCCGCCCTCGGGGATCGCCTTCGCGCCGTAACGCACCAGCTCGGCGCCCTCGAGCATGCTCTTGACGGCCGGGTGCGCCTTGAACCGCTGCAAGAAGTCGTGCGGATCCGTCGACGGATCGCGGTAGTCGAGGCCGGTGACGAAGCCGATGTCGAGCAGATCGTCGCGCATGCCATAGATGAAGCCGCCGCCGAAGGTCTCGGCAGGCAGCGGAAAGCCCATCGTGTGGATGACGTGGCCCGGCTTCACGCGCCCCGGCGGGCACTTCCAGATCTCTTTGACCCCGGCGGCATAGACCTGCGGGTTGGCGCCCGCGTCGAGCCGCAGCCGCGCGATCAGCTCCTTGGCCAGCGAGCCGCGCGGCCCTTCGCCCAGGACCGTCACCTTGGCGAAGAGATCGGGGCCGGGCTCGTAGTTCGACTTGGGCTTGCCCTCGTGGTCCACGCCCTTGTCGCCGACGCGAACGCCCGCCACGCGATCGCCGTCGTAGAGCAGCTCCTGCCCAGGGAAGGAGGCGAAGACGTCGACGCCGGCCTGCTCGACGAGGCCCCCCAGCCACCCCACGACCCTGTTGAGCGAGGCGACGTACTTGCCGTGGTTGTTGAGCATCGGCGGAACGATCGGCGCCTTGATCGTGCCGGAGCCGGTGAGAAACCAAACCTCGTCGCCGGTGACCTCCGACTCCACGGGGCAGTCCAACGTGCGCCACTCCGGGAGCAGCTCATCCAGCGCCCGCGGATCCATCACCGCGCCGGAGATGCCGTGATGGCCGATCTCCCCGGCCTTGTCGATCACCATGATCGAGAGCTCGCCGAGGCTTTCGGCCTCGCCGGCGGCGGCGCGCCGCTCGTGCGCATCGGCGAGCTGCTTGAGGCGCAACGCCCCGGCCAGACTCGCCGGCCCGGCGCCGACGAAGAGGACGTCTACTTCCAGAGTGTCGCGCTCGGCCATCTCGATCGTCTCAGCTCTCCGCGGGAATCCACATCGGCGCCGGACGGGCAGACGCCGATGTGATAATTTTAATATAGCGCGGCTACTTCCTGGCGGGCGAGCCCAACCCTGCGGCACGCTCGTATTGGGCCGCCACGGAGCTGTAGTCGTCGCGGCCATGGCCCTCGCTCGAGGCCGCCCCGTAGAGCTGCTCGCCCAGAGCCAGCATGAACATCGGGGCCCCCAGCGCCCGTGCGGTGGCCAGCGCCGCGCGGATGTCCTTGCGCATCAAGTCGAGCGCAAAGCCCCCATCGAAGGTACCCGCGAACCAGGTCTTCGGCAGCCACTGCTGCATGAGGTAGTTGGAGGCGACCGCCGTTCCCAGGATCTCCTTGGCCACGTCAAGGTCGACGCCGGCCTTGCGCGCCAGCACGAAACCCTCGACGTTGGCCAGCATGATGATCGACGCGAGCGTCTGATTCACCAGCTTGACCATCTCGCCGGCACCCAGCTCGCCGCAGCGGCGCGGCGTTCCCATCCCCTTGAGCACGGGCTCCGCGCGGGCGAAATCCTGCTGCGAGCCGCCCGCCATGATGGTGAGCTCACCGGTCTTCGCGCGCATCGGCCCCCCGGAGACGGGGGCGTCGACCAGCGCGACGCCGTGCTCCTTGAGCCGATCGCCGAAGGCTTGCGTGGCCGTGGGAGCGATGGTGGAGCAATCGATCACCAACAACCCCGGCTTGGCACCAGTCAGCACGCCGTCGGCGCCGAAGAGCGCCTCTTCGACCTGCGGCGAGTCGGGCACGCAGACGACGACCACATCGCTGGCCGCCGCCACGCCCTTGGGGCTCCCGCCGTCGGCCGCTCCGGCGGCCACCAACCGCTCGAGCGGCGCGCGATTGCGGTGGGCGCTCACGGTCAGCGAGAAGCCGGCCCGCATCAGCGAGGCGCTCATGGGCTCCCCCATCGCGCCCAATCCGATGAATCCAACCTTGGTAGACACCTTGGCTCCCCTCTCCTATGGAACGTGTGAGGTGAGGCTTGTTCGCTCCGCCGACGCCCCACGCTTCTCGGCGGACGAAAAGGAATGCGAGGCGAGCGGCGCGGAGTGCGGCGGCGGAGGACTCGCCATGAAGATTCACCTCGCGTACGGACGCGCCGGCATCGACGCCGAGCTGCCCGACTCCGCCGTCGTCATCGAGCCGGTCGACGCGCCGCCTCTGCCGGACGAGCGCGCCGCCGTCGTCGCCGGTTTCCGCTCGCCGATCGGCTCGCGTCCGCTGCGCGAGATCGTCGGCGCCGGCGAGAGCGTCTGCATCGTCACCTCGGACATCACGCGCGCCACGCCGAACGAGCGCCTCATCCCGTGGATCCTCGACGAGCTCGCGCACGTGCCGGCCCAGCAGATCGTCGTGCTGATCGGCACGGGATCCCACCGCGGGCAGACACCCGAGGAGATCGAGCAGATGTTCGGCGCGCAGACGGCGCGGCGCGTGCGCATCGTGAACCACGACGCCCTCCAGCTCGACGAGACGGCCGTCGTGGGCACCACCGCCGAGGGGCAGATTGCGCGGCTCAACCGGCACTGGGTCGAGGCCGACAAGCGTATCGTCGTCGGCTTCATCGAGCCGCACCTCTATGCCGGGTTCTCCGGAGGACCCAAGGGCATCATGCCCGCGATCGCCGACATCGACACCATCACCTGCTTCCACAACGCGCGCAAGATCTCCGATCCCGCCACCACGTGGCTCAACCTCGACGGGAGCCCGGTGCAACAGATGGCGCGCGAGGTGGCGGCGATGTGCCCGCCGGACTTCTGCGTCAACGTCACGCTCAATCGCGACAAGGCGATCACGGGCGTCTTCTGCGGTCACTATCTCGAGGCGCACCGCAAGGGCTGCGACTTCTGCCGCGAGACCGCTTCGCGCCCCATGCCCGAGCGCTTCGACGTGGTGGTCACCACCAACGGCGGGTACCCGCTCGACCAGAACCTCTACCAGTCGATCAAGGGGCTCACCGCGGCGATGGGCATCGTCAAGCAGGGGGGCACCATCGTGCTGGCGTGCGAGTGCAGCGACGGTCTCCCCGACCACGGCAACTTCAAGGAGCTCATCCGCAGCCGCGCGACCGCGCACGACCTGATGCAGATGATCCTGACGCCGGGCTTCAAGGCGTTCGACCAGTGGAGCGCGCAGAGCATGGCTCAGGTGCTCCTGCACGCGAAGGTGCACATCAAGACCGCGCTGCACGACGACGTCGTTCGCTCGGCGCTGCTGCAGCCGATCCATGACGTGAGCGAGGCCGTGCGCGCCGCCATGCAGGCGGCCGGCCCGCGCGCCACGATCGCGGTGCTCCCCGACGGGCCGTACACGGTGCCGTTCGTCGGCGCGGAGAGCGCGATCTGATCGCCCCTTCGTAGGGAAGCGCTGACGACGTCCCAGCATCGCCAAGCGGGCAGGGCACGTCTCTTGAGGGGCGCTCCGACATCGGCCCGGAGCCACGATGGCGAGAGGGCCGATGCGGCGCGAGCAGGAGCGGCACATGGATGTGCCGCGACGAGCGTCCCCGAGGGAGGCGTGCCCTGCCCGCTTGACTACGCCGACATGACGTAGACCAGCGATTCCGGTGGGCTATTGAGGGTAGCCCAAGTGGCAGACCTTGGCCTTCTCCGCCACGGATTGCTCGATCTTCTCCGCCGGCTGGCGATCGATCACGTTGAAGACGTCGTAGGGATCGCTCGCGGGAGCCTTCTTGCGCACCTCCGCGACCCACACCGGCCACATCAGCTGGTGATCGACGGGGCGGAAATAGGCCTCTCCGGGGAAGAAGCCGTCGAACTTGGCCCCCTCCAGGGAGCGTGCCATCTTGACGCTGTCCGTGCCGCCGGCGTGCTGGATCGACCAGAGCAGCCGATCGAGCATGATGTATCCGAACGTGTTGTAGTTGGTGGGGGGTTTGCCGAAGCGCTTGCGCGTCTCGTCGACGAACTTGACGGCCGCGGTGTCGCTCTGCGGGAAAACGAGGTTGCTGTGGTAGTACCACTCGCACGAGCCGTATCCCACGCGCGCCTCTTCCGGAAGCGACCACACGTACTCCAGCGAGAGCTGGGGCGTGCCGATCGGGTACTTGGCGATCAAGCCGAACGCGCCCGCCTGCTTGAGCATGTTCACGTAGTCCGTGCCCTGGACCAGCGCCAGGATCATGTCGGGCTTCGCCGCGGCGATCTTGGTGAGGTAGGGGCTGAAGTCGGTGGTTCCCAGGGGCACGAGGTCGTCGCCGACCAGCGTGCCGCCGACCTTCGCGAGGACGTCCTTGTAGCCGTCCACCAGCGCGTGGCCGTACGCGTAGTCGGGCGTGATCGCGTACCAACGCTTTCCGAACTTCTTGGCGAAGCTGAAGCCGCTGGCGTGCGTGAGCATCCACGTGCTATGGCCGACGCGGAAGGTCGTCCAGTGGCAGTCCTTGCCCGTGATGTCGTCGGCGCTGCCGCAGGAGACGTAGAGCATCTTCTGGTCGGCGGCGACGTTGCTCACGGCGAGCACGACGGAGCTGTTCACGCTGCCGGAGAGGGCGACGACCTTGTCCTCGTTGATCAGCTTGCGCGTTTTCTGCACCGCGACGCCCGGGTTGTTCTGGTCGTCCTCCACGACCAGCTCGACGCGCTTGCCCAGCACGCCGCCGCGCGCGTTCCAGGCCTCGACGGCCATCGTGGCGCCCTCACGCTGGTGCTCGGCCAGCCCGGCGTAGACGCCGGTGATCTCGGCGATCATGCCGACCTTGAGCGTCTCCGCGGCTTCGCCGCGCTCGCGGATGACGGCGGGAAAGCCCGCGGCGACCGCTGCGGCCGCGGCGCCCTTGATCACGGACCGGCGCGAGAGAGGCTGCTTGTGGACATCCATGATGAGATCTTCCTCCAAATCGAGAAAAATGAGGCAACGATGGGGAGAGCGTTCCTCGACGGAGGCGCGATTCATTCCCGACCATCGACGCAGCGGAGACGTCAGGGCCGCGACAACAGGCCCAGCGCCGTGCGGACCGCGGAAGCCAGCGACCTGACTCGCACCTCCCACGCGGCACGTCCCGGAGACTCGAACGTGAACGATAGCGGGACGCCGCGCTCGGACGACCACACCGTGAAGGGGCGTCCACCCAGCTCCCCCAGCGGCTCGTAGCGCAACGCCCGAATCCAGCCGCGCCCCGCGCGCCAGAGTCCGCGGCGTTCGGCCTCGTCGACCGGAATGCCGAGGTCGATGCCCTCGAAGCTGGCCTGCACGGGGATGCCGGAGGCCTCCACGCCGGCCACGATCCGCTCCGCCATCGTCTCCACGGTGTTCGAGCGCTCGTAACAGTAGAAGCCCGGCGCCTCGTAGTCCTCGTGCAGGTCGAGCGCCAAGAGGGGCTGCCGATGCGGCCACGTCGCCGCGACCGCCGCGCTCTCCGGCGTCACGCCGTCGCCGTAGCTCCGGTTGATATCGACTCCGCCGGCGCTGTGCCGCGTGCCGGCACGATACCCCGTCGGATTGGTGCACGGCCAGAAGACGTAGGAGAACTGCGAGGGTAGGCCTTGATGGACCAGCTCGAGCAGCGCGCTCGGTCCCGCCGGCTCGTCGCCGTGCACTCCCGCCGAGATGGCCACCAGCGGCGCGTCCGGGTGCCCCAGCGTGCCGCGCAGGAGCTCCGTCTCGCCGGCAGGCACGCTCTGGAGCCTGAGGCCGCCCCGCGCCGCGAGCTCACGCCACGCGGCGGCGAGTGCCTCGTAATCGGGTCGGAAGGGCGGTGGCGTCATGCCGCTCCCGATTCGCTACCGCGGCGCAAACCCCGCCGGGGGCCTCGACTCCTCTCCGGGTACGGCCACGGGGGTGATGCCCAGCGAGCCGCACGACATCGGCGCGGGGAAGGTGTCAACCACCCGGCTCGGGATCTCAGCCGCCGCGGCGGGAAT
Organism: Candidatus Dormiibacterota bacterium; assembly: GCA_035533275.1. Classification (GTDB taxonomy): domain Bacteria; phylum Vulcanimicrobiota; class Vulcanimicrobiia; order Vulcanimicrobiales; family SCRA01; genus SCRA01. The sequence goes on from DATLUD010000008.1 coordinate 127,997, forward strand.
CGGCGGCTTGGTGCCCGCCAGGCGCGCGGGGTCGAAGCCGCCGAGCAGGTCGGTGATGCGCGGGTTGGCGTCTCGCGGGCCTTCGGGAAGGTAGGGCTTCTCGTCGGGAAGCGAGGCAAGCGCAGGCAAGTCGAAGAGCTTTCCGAGGAACCGCGCGAACGACGCGTGGTCGCCCGGCGCGGAGACGGTCGCTCCCGATCTCGCGTACGGCGAGATCAGGATCAGCGGGACGCGCGGGCCGTCTCCGCAGGGATGGCCGTCGGGGCAACGCTCGAACTGCGGCGGCGGGACGTGATCGTAGAATCCCTCGGAGTCGTCCCAGGTGATCACGATCGCGGAGCTGCTCCAGTACGTGCTGTGGGCGATGGCGTCCACCACTTTGGCCACGAGCGCCTCGGAGAGCTGTGAGTCCGAGTACCCGGGATGGTCGTCGTCGCCGAGGAAATGCGCCTGTACCTGGGGGCTCCGGTTGGCCGGCTTCCATCCGAACGGATTGTGCGAGCCCCCCTTCACGAAGGTGACGCTGCGCGCGGGCAGCTCGCCGCGCTCCAGCACGGGGAAGATGTCCGTGAGATCGTGCACTCCGCTCCACAGCGGCTGATTCTCGCGGATGTAGCCGAAGTACTGAGGCGAGTCGTGGTGCGAGACGTACCCCGGGTACTTCCCGGCGGCATTGGGTTTGAAGCCTTCCTCGTACCATCCCCACGGAATCGCCGGATGCCCCATGGCGGCCAACGCCTCCACGTCGTCCTTGACGTCACCGTCGTCGCGCTTGGCGCGCGTGGCGTTGCGGCCTTCGAGCGTGAGCAGGACGTTGGCGTACGTCTGATCGAGCTGCTTCTGCCGCGGCGCCTTCTCGTACGGCCCGAACGCCGGATCGAGATCGTTGACCACCGGCTCGCCCGGCCCTTGGGCGTCTTTGGCCACGCCCTCGTCGGGATGGCGCGCCAGCTGCGTCTGCCCCGTCTGCGCCGCGATCAGGTCCAGGTTGCCCGGCGTCGAGGGGCCGTACATCCCCTGGAAGATGTGGTCGTAGAGCGCGAACGTATGCGCATACTTCCAGAGGAACGGAATGGTGTCGCAGTCCTCGTGCGCCATCGTCAGCAAGCCGCGCCGCTGCGCCTGCGCGAAGGTCGCCCCCTGCGCGAGCATGCGAAACTCCTCCGCCGCGACGAACTGATCCATGTGGCCGTCGTTGACCTTCGTGATGAGGCTGGGCCGGCTGTGGTCGGCGTCGGCTTGATCGGGATCGGTGATGCGGAACGGCGTCACCCACTGCTCGCCGATCGGATCGTACTGCCGAAAGCCGTGCGTGCGCGCCGAGGGGTCGGCGAGATTGTCGGCGCCGGGAAACGTGCCGAAGTATGAGTCGAACGAACGATTCTCCTGATAGATCACGAAGACGTGCTTGACGCGCGCGCGCAGCTCGGCCAAGAGCCGCGCGTCGACCTGGGGCCGCTCCGCCGCCGGCGCCGGCTTCATCAGCCAGGGAGCGCAGATGGCCATCGCCATCGCGAAGGCAACGAGTCTCCGCACGGTGCAACCTCCTCGAACGTCAAACGCCGCTGCTTGCCATCGAAGCAGTCAAGAACGGATTCTACGTCGGCAAGGTTAGCAACAGATCAAGGACCGGAGGCCCGCGCCGCCCACCGCCGGGCGCGCGCCAAGTCGTCCTCCGTGTCCACGTCGAGCAGTGCCCCGGGATCCTCCACGTCCACGCGCTCGACGGTGGCACCCTCGGCGTCGCGCAACGCCTGCAGAGACTCCCCATCGGGAAACGACTCCAAGCGTGGGCGCAGCTCCGGAGCAAAGATCACCGGGTGGGCCGGCGCCCCACCCACGACGGGAAAGACGATCTGCGCATCGCCCCTCCGGTACCGCTCGACCACGCGATCGACGATCGCGGCCTCGAGGAACGGGCGGTCGGCCAGCACGATGCCCACGCCCCTTCCCGGCGCCGCAGCCTGCGCCCCCATGCGCGCGCTCGATGCCAAGCCCCGCTCGGGGTGGTTCTGCCGAACGACGGCCACCACGTGCTCGCGCGGCGCCAGCGCGCGCAGCAACTGCTCGCTGGAAGCGTTCACGACCACGATCGTGGGATGGTGGGAGCAGGCGTCGAGCGCGCGCTCCAACAGCATCCGTCCGTCCACGTCGAGCGCGAGCTTGGGGCGCCCCATGCGCACCGCTCGCCCCGCCGCCAGAAGCACGAGGGTCACCTCGCGCGCCGGCGACGCCATCAGAGCTGCTCGGCGAGCTCCGCGGCGGCGCCGTGCAGCCGCTCGCCGAGGACGCTCATCTCCTGCTTGCGCAGCACGCCCGCGGGCCCCGCCAACCAGAGCACCGCCGCGACCGAGTCGCCGCGGACCACCGGAGCGGCCACGGTGCGCACGCCTTGCAGATACTCCTGGTCGTCGCAGGCATAGGGTGCGCGCCCGGCAGCGAGCAAGACCTTGCCGATCGCCCCGGCGCCCCGCGGAAGACGCGCGCCGACGGGCGCGGTCTGCGCGAAGCCCGCGCTATGCCCGGAGCGCGCGTGGACGACGATCCCCTCCGCATCCGGCACGCCGAAATAGAACGTCAGCTCCGGATGCTCCCGCGCGAGCCGGTCGAGGACGGGCTGCACGCTACGCAGCTCCGGGGCGCTCTTCCCCGCGGCCAGCTCGCGCAGCTTCTCTCCGATGCGCAGCGACCCGTCCGGGGCGGTGGTCAGCGCGCCGACGGCCAGCAGACTGCGCACCACGGCATGGACGGAGCCCTTGCTCACGCCCAACTCACGCGCGAGCGCCGAGATGCTGCGCGTCCCGCCGAAGACCCGCTCCAGCACGACGAACGCGCGGCCGACGGCGGGCGCAGGCAGATCGGCCTTCCACCCGGAGACAGTAGGCGGCTCGACTGCGCTCATCGGTTCCCTCCCGTCAGAGCGTTGCGTCCAACACCTCCGCGATGTGGCGCACGTCCACGTTCATGCCGCGTTCGGCGACGCCGCGGCGCAGGTGGAGCAGGCAGCCCGGGTTGCCGGTGACCACCACGCGCGCGCCGGTCGCCTCGACGCGCTCCAGCTTCTGCCGCAGGAGCTCGTTCGCGATCTCCGGATGCGTCAGGTTGTAGACTCCCGCGCTGCCGCAGCATTGGTCGTCGCCGAGCTCGCGATAGCCGGCGCCGGCGCATTCCTTCAGCAGACCGCGCGGCTCCTTGCGGATTCGCTGCGCATGGGCCAAATGGCACGCGTCCTGATAGGTCACCGTGGCATCGAGGGTCCGCCGCGAGGAGACCCCCCGGGCGGCGACGGCTTGGCTGATGTCGAGCACGCTCGCGCCGAAGCGCTCGGCCCGGTCGTGCCACGGGTCGTCGTGCTCGAAGAGATGCGCGTACTCCTTCAGCTGCGCCCCGCATCCCGCACTATTCGAGATGTAATACTCCGCTCCGCTGCGCTCGAAGGCCACGATCAGCTCCTGGGCCATCCGCTTCGCCGCCTGCCGCTCCCCGGCGTGGACGTTGAGCGCGCCGCAGCAGCCATCATAGGGGGCGACCACCGTGTAACCGGCCTTGCGGAGGACCGACTCCGTCGCACGGTTGAGGTGCGGCATCATCGCTTCCATGATGCACCCGGTCAACGCCATGACCTTGGGTCCCGCGTCGGGCGCGGCGCCGTGCGGAGCAGGCGGCGACGCCGCCTCGGCTTGAGGTCGAACGGGAATCGGAGCCGCCGGCCGCGGGAGCGAGGCCTCCCAGCCCCGCGCGCCGCGCGGAAGCAGGCGCGCGAGGAGGCGCAGCGGCGACCCCGCGTACCAGCGCGGAAAGGCGAAGACCGCTCGCGTGAGCCATGGCCGCGGCAGGATCGCGCGGTTGAGAAGCCAGCGCATCAGACGCCACCGCCCGGGCGTGAGCCCGGCGGCCTCCACCTGCGCGCGACCGGCCTCGACGAGCGAGCCGTACGGAACGCCCGACGGGCACGCGGTCTCGCACGCACGGCAATCGAGGCACACGTACAAGTGGTGGGCGATCAGCTCCGAGAGGGGCATCTGCTCCTCGTTCACCTGGCGCATCATGAAGACGCGCCCACGCGGCGAGTCCATCTCCGCTCCGAGTACGCGGTAGGTCGGGCATGCATTGAGGCAAAGGCCGCAATGCGTGCAGGTGTTCAGGCCCTGCGTGCTCGGCGCCGCTATGCCCCGGAGGTAGCCTGTGCCCCCAGAGAGGGTACTCCCCTGATCCAACGTCTCGCCCGACATTCGCTATCCTTCTTCCGTATGCTGATCGTAGACGGTGCGCCCCGCGTTGCAGCGCAGATCTGGATCGAGCGCACGCTTGAGCATGCCGAAGATCCGCGATCCGCCCTCGTCGCGTGCCCGCCACCACCCGAAGCCGGCGCGCAGGTGCGCGCCGCCGAGGCGCAAGTGCACGTGGCCGCCGCGCTCCGCGACGACGGCGGCGAAGCCGCCGAGCGCCTCGGAGTCCGCCTCCGGTCCGTAGACCTCGACGATTCCGATGCTGGGGCGCGCGATGACCTCGACGCCCGCCGGCAGCGCGTCGAGCAGCGCCAGGCTCGCCGCGCGCGGCACGCCGGCGCGCATCCATGCCCCGGCCCGCGAGGGGCGGGCCGCCTGCGCCTCGATCGCCCCGGCGTCGGTCTCATCGGCATGCAAACCGGCGGACGATGCCGCCGACGCGAGCTCGCGGCCGAGGCGGTCCACCACCTCGATCTCGCCGTGGGCGAGGGCGCCGAGGTGCCACGCTTGGCCGCCGGTCGTGCCTGCCAGGTCGAGCGCCGCGAACGGAAGCTCCCGGCTGCGCAACGACGTCGCCGCCTCGCGCAGCGCCGCCGTGGGGCCCTCGATGCGCCATGCCCGCACGACGGGCGGAAGCGGTTGGACTTTGAACGTCGCTTCGACGAGCATCCCGAAGGCGCCCGCGCTGCCCACGTACGCCTTGGTGAGGTCGTAGCCGGCGACGTTCTTCACCACGTCGCCGCCGAAACGCGCGACGGAGCCGTTGGGCAGGGCCACGCGCACGCCGATGAGCGCGTCGCGCACGCCCCCGTAGCGCGCCCGCACGGGTCCGTTGTCGTTGGCGGCGATGACGCCGCCAACGCTGCCCGCCGGGTGCGGATCCAGCGGAAGCCACTGGCCGTGCTCGCCCAACGCGCGCTGGACTTCCTCCAGCGGCGTCCCGGCGCGCACGCAGACCGTGAGGTCGGCGGGCGTGTAACGGACGATGCCCGTAAGCGCCGACGACGAGATCGCCGTCCGCGCCTCGCGCGCGGGCGGGAACCACGTCTCGCGCGATCCGCCGCCGAGAATCGCCGCGTTGCCCGTGCTCGCGGCCTCGTGCAGGGCTTGCGCCGCCTCTTCGTATGTGACGGGACAGGAGGGTTCCATCACGCTCATCAGTACGCGTCTCCCGCGGCCGCGGCTTGATGGGCCATCTCCTGCATCTGCGCGAGCGTCTTCTGGCGCTTCCCGCCTTCGGCGCACCCCAGCCCGCTGGGGAGCACCTTGTAGGGGTTGAGCGTACGCTCGGGATCGCAGGCCTCGCGCAGCGCGTGGAACGCCTCCATGGTGGCGGGGGGAAACTGCAGGGCCATGTAGTCGCGCTTCTCCATGCCGACGCCGTGCTCGCCGGTGATGCTGCCGCCGAGCTCGATGCAGGCGCGCAGGATCTCCTCGCCCGCCGCGATCGCACGTTTGGTCTGATCGGGGTCCCGCTCGTCGAAGAGGATCAGCGGATGCAGGTTGCCGTCGCCGGCGTGAAAGACGTTGGCCACGCGCAATCCCACCTTACGCGCCGCCTCCTCGACGCGGTCGAGCATCTCCGGCAAGCGCGTGCGGGGAATGACGCCGTCTTGCACGTAGTACGAGGGCCCGATGCGCCCCATCGCGCCGAAGGCCTTCTTGCGCCCTTTCCACAAGGCTTCGCGCTCCTCGTCGTTCTTGGCCAGGCGCACCTCGGTGGCCCCGCTCTCGCGGCAGATGCCGAGGACGCGCTGCGCGGCGCGATCGATGCCGTCCTCCAATCCCTCCAGCTCCAGGAGCAAGACGGCGCCGGCGTCCACCGGGTAGCCCGCATGTGAGAACGCCTCGATGGCGCCGAGCGCGGGGTGATCCATCATCTCCATCGCCGTAGGGATGATGCCGGAAGAGATCACGGCGCTCACCGCTTCGCTCGCGGCGCGGCACGACTCGAAGGCCACCATCAGCGTGCGCACCGTCTCCCACGTGCGCACGATGCGGCAGAGTATCTCCGTGACGATGCCGATGGTTCCCTCGCTTCCGCACATCACGCCGACGAGGTCGGGCCCCGGCGGATCGGGGGCGGGCGATCCGATGCGCACCCGCTCGCCGTCGGCGAGGACCACCTCGAGCGCCAGCACGTGATTCGTGGTGACGCCGCCGGTGAGCGTGTGCGGGCCGCCGCTGTTCTCCGCCACGTTGCCGCCGATGGTGCAGGCCCCTTGGCTCGAGGGGTCCGGCACGTATTGAAAGCCGAACGGAGCGAGGTGCTTGGAGAGGTCGAGGTTCACGAGGCCGGGCTGGACCGTGGCCGTGGCGTTCTCCAGATCGACGGCGAGGATCGCCTTCATCCTGGCGCTGGAGAGCACGATCCCTCCGCACAGGGGAATCGAGCCCCCCGAGAGCCCGGTTCCCGCTCCGCGCGGCGTGACGTGCACGCCTTCGTCGTGACAGAGGCGCACCACGCGCGAGATTTGCGCCGCGTCACGCGGGAGCACCACGGCGATCGGCAGCGCGCGGTCGATCGAGCCGTCGTACATGTAGAGACGAAGCTGCTGCGGGTCGGCCAGCACGTCGGCGTCTCCCGCCACGGCGCGGAGTCGCTCGATGAACGCTGCGGATGACTCGGTCACGGGGGGTCCCTCCAGGGTGGTCGTTTCGACGCGCATCACTCAACTCGTTTGCACGATACGCAGAAGATTCCCGCCTGAGGGAGTTTTCGTCCTCGCTCGCCTTGGCCGTCGGCGCGGTCACGCGCACGCCGAAGAGGGCTCGCGGATACCGCGCGCCCTTCAATCGTGACCTGGGCCGACGCCCGAGGTTATCCCGCAGGCGGGGGCTTCCCCCAAAGCCCCCGCCTGGGAATGTGGGTTAGGAGCGCTGCGACGGCTCGCTGCGCCGCTGGTCGTCCTCGGCTTCGCTGACGGCCACCTCGAGCACGGAGGCCAAGGCCTCGGCGAACTCGAGATGATGGTCGGCCATGGCCGCGCGCGCCTGCTGGATGACCTGCTCGAAGCCGATGCGCCGATCGCTCGGCAACGAGACCACGCGAGTTGAGATCCCCCGCAGGGACTCCATGACGACCTTGCCGGCTACCCTCGGATCGAACGGCTCCCGATCCCTGAACAGCATAGGCTGCCCTCCCATGTCCAGGATAGGCGAGCGAGCGCGGTGCCGGCATCGGGGAAACCACCTAACTTTTTCGCCGAGATGCGGCGGTAAGGTCTACTCCACGACCCAACCAGCCACCCTGCCGGCCGGTCTCGACCGCGGCGAAGTGTAGGCGGCGCCGCATGTGGAATAAGCAGGGCGACGTGGACGTTCGTCTGGTGCAACTCCTCTCCAGCTACATCGAGACCGCCGGCGAGTACGCGCTGGCACGCCTCGAGCTGGCCATCGCCCAGCCGCGCGCGGCGCTGCCGCCGCATCTCCCGCGTCCCTCGGGGGCGTCGGAGGCTGCGTTGCGCGGCGACTGGCCGGCCAGCGAGCGCGCACTCGAGGCGGCGGTGGAGTATCTGCGGCGTGTCGGTCGCGGGCGGCTCGACGTCGATCGCAAGCACGCGGCGTACGGATGGGTGGAGCGGTGCATTCGCGAGCTCGACCAATACGGGCGGTGCATACGTTGGGTGTTGACGGTGAGCGAGCGCGAGCGCCCGTGAGCCGAGGAGGAGTCCGATGGACCTGTTGAATCAGATGATGGGGCGCGCCGATGAGCTGCAGCGCTCGCTGCAGAAGGCCATCGATCAGAAGCAGGGCGAGTGGAAGCCGCACGTGGAGGCCGCGCTCCAGGGCGCGCAGTCCATGCGGGACAAGCTCCAAGAGCAGATCGATCAGGGGGCGACTACGCTCGGCTCGGGCGCGAAGGAGGCGCTGGGGCATCTCGACGAGATGGTGCGGATCGGTCGCGAGACGCTGGACGCCTCGGCCGACCAGGCCCGCGCGCGGATGCCGCAGATGATGGAACACGCCAAGCGCACCGGCGAGTCCGTGAAGAACACGCTCGAGGGCCTCTTCAAGAAGGAGTAGACGCGCCCGCTCAGGCGACGATGCCCTCGAGCGGGCGCTCCGGAATCTCCTCCGGATTCTCCACGGCCACCGGCTCGACCAGCCAGAAGGCACCCGCCGATGCGGGCCACGCGCGCAGCAGCGTCCGCGCCACCTCGCCGTCCGTCCGCTCGGCGTGCTCTTCGAGCAGGGTGCGCACGCGCTCGATGCGGCGCGGGTCGCCCAGGCGCGTCGCCCGCACCGCGGTCCCCGCGAAGCGCGCCGGGAAAGCACCCTCCGCATCGAGGACGTACGCGACGCCGCCGGTCATCCCGCTGGCGAAGTTGCGTCCCGTCGGCCCGAGGATCAGAACCTCGCCGCCCGTCATGTACTCGCAGCCGTGGTCGCCCACGCCGCCGACCACCAGCGTCGCCCCCGAGTTGCGCACGGCAAAGCGCTCGCCGGCGGTGCCGCGCAGGAACGCGCGCCCGCCCGTCGCGCCGTAGAAGCAGGCGTTCCCCGCGACCGGCTGCCACGGCGCCTGCCACGGCGGAGCGATGACGATCTCGCCGCCTGACATTCCCTTGCCCACATAGTCGTTGGCATCGCCCTCCAAGCGCAGCAAGAGGCCCGCCGCGAGGAAGGCGCCGAAGCTCTGCCCCGCCGAGCCGCGGAACGTCGCGCGCACCGGCATCGGGAGGCCGCGCTCGCCGAACCGCTCCGCCACGAAGCCGCTGACGCGCGCCCCGACGGCCCGGTCGCCCGGGGTGATCGCCAGGGTGACGTATGCCGCGGCGCGTCCGTCGATCGCCTGTGCCGCCTCCGCGAGCACCGCATCGTCGAGGTGCGCCCCGTGCGGCGGGAGCTCGATGGCCGGCGCCCCCGGCGCCGGCAAGCCCATCAGCTCCGAGAGGTCCACGCGGAGTCCAGGCTTCGCGCGCAGCAGGTCCGTGCGCCCGAGCAGATCGTTGAGCGAGCGCGCGCCGAGCGCGGCCAAGCGCCGCCGCACGTCGCGCGCCAAGAAACGCAGGAAGTTGGCGGCGTGCTCGGGCTTGCCGGGGAACTTCGCCCGCAGCTCCGCCTTCTGCGTAGCCACCCCCACGGGGCAGGTGTTGAGGTGGCACTGGCGCGCCATGATGCAGCCCAGCGCCACGAGCACCGTCGAGGCGACGCCGAACTCCTGCGCGCCCAGCAGGGCGCCGACGACCACGTCGCGCCCCGTCTTGATGCCGCCGTCGACGCGCAGCCGCGTGCGGCCGCGCAAGCCGTTCTCCACCAGCGTCCGGTGGCTCTCGAGCAGGCCGAGCTCCCACGGATTGCCCGCGTGCTTGATCGAGGCGAGCGGCGAGGCTCCCGTGCCGCCGTCGTGACCGGCCACGTGGATCACGTCGGCCAACGCCTTGGCCACGCCAGCCGCGACCGCGCCGATGCCCGTCTGAGAGACGAGCTTCACCGAGATCCGCGCACGCGGGTTGACGCGGCGCAGATCGTAGATGAGCTGCGCGAGGTCCTCGATCGAGTAGATGTCGTGGTGCGGCGGCGGCGAGATGAGCTGCTGCCCCGGCTGCGCGCGGCGCAGCGAGGCGATCTCCACCGTGACCTTCTCGCCGGGGATCTGACCGCCCTCACCAGGCTTGGCGCCCTGGGCGATCTTGATCTCCAGCTCTTCGGCCGTGGCCAGATACTCCGCCGTCACGCCGAAGCGCGCGCTGGCTACCTGGCGCACCGCGGCGTAGGGAGCGCCGGGCGAGCGGTCCCGGAAGCGGCGCGGATCCTCGCCGCCCTCACCTGCGTTGGAACGCGCTCCGGCCAGCGTCGCCCCCGCGGCCACCGCCGCGTGGGCCTCCGGCGAGAGCGAGCCGAGCGACATCGCCGACGTGGTGAAGCGCGCGATGATCGACTCCTCGCTCTCCACCGACTCCAGCGGCAACGCCGGCCCCATCGGCACGAGATCGAAGAGGTCGCGCACCGTGCGCGGCTCGCGCTGCTCCATGGAATCGGAGAGCTGCTCGTAGGCCGCGTAGTCGCCCGAAAGGGCGCTCGCGCGCACGTTCTTGATGACCGCGGGCTCGTAGGCGCGCTTGAGCCCCTCGCGGCGGAAGCGGAAGCTTCCGCGGTCCTCGAGCGCGGGAGCGTCGGCGCGCGCAGCCTCGCGGAATGCGCGCAGGTCCTGCTCGAGCTCGTCGAAGCCCACCGCGGGCAGGCGGCACGCCGCAGCTGGGAAGCACGACTCCACGACTTCGCGCGCCAGGCCGATGGTGTCGAAGGCCTGTCCACCCACGTACGAGCGCAGCGTGCAGATGCCCAGCTTGGCCAGCACCTTCTTCACGCCCATCACCATGGCGTCGGCGAGCCGGACCTCGTCGAGACCCTCGGAGCGGACCGTGCGCATGGCGAGCCACGGACAGACGACGTCGGCGCCCGCGGCCAGCAGCATCGCCACCGAGTGCGCGTCGAACGCCATGCCGTCGGTCGTCGCCAGCGAGCAGCGCAGGCGGAGCCCCTCCTGCACGAGCCGAGCGTTGGCGGCGCCCACGGCCAGCAGCGCGGGCACCTCGAACTCGCCCTCCGTGGTGTACCGATCGTCGAAGACCACCAGCGTGGCGCCAGCGCGCGCGAGCTTCATCGCGCGCTCCACCACGTCGGTCAACGCCTCGCGCAGGGTGCGCGCCTGGGAGCCCAGACGCACGGTGCGCGCCTGGAGGCGGCCGTCCACCAGCAGCGCCGCCAGTTCCGACTCGTGGACCACGGCGCGGTCGAGCACGACGAGGTTCGCCTCGTGGGCGCTGCCGTCGAAGCCGGGGCGCACGCCCACGAACGTCCGCGTGTCGCAGACGATCGCCTCGCGCAGCGGGTCGATCGGCGGATTCGTCACCTGGGCGAAGCGCTGCCTCAGATAACCATGCGGCCGCTGCCGCCGCGAAAGGAAGGCCAGCGCGGCGTCGTCGCCCATGGAGAAGACGGCCTCGCTGCCCGAGCGCGCCGCCGGCAGCAGCACGTCCTTGTGATCTTCCTGCGACCAGCCGAAGCGGACCTGCGCGCGGCGCAGCGCCTCTTCCTCGCTCTTCTGCGAGCTGCGCTCGCCGCCGACGAACCGCCAGAGGTGCGCCACGTGACCGCCGGCCTGTGCGCGGCGGCGCGCGCGGAACGCGCCGGGCTCGACCAGCTCGCCCGCGGCGAGGTCGATCACGATGCGGTCCCCCGGACCCAGGCGGCCCCGGCGGACGATGCGCTCGGGTGCCACGTCGAGCACGCCGGTCTCCGACGCGCAGATCACGTAGCCGTCGCTGGTGACGCACCAGCGGGCAGGGCGGAAGCCGCTGCGGTCCAGCGCGGCGCCGACTTTCTCCCCGTCGGTGAAGGCGATGCACGCGGGACCGTCCCACGGCTCCACCACCGCGAGACGAGCGTCGTAGTAGGCGCGCAGCGCCAGGTCGTCGCGGTCGGGTGCGGGGGCCAGCAGCGCGTCGATCGCGTCGTCGACCGCCCAGCCCGCGCGGAGCATCGCCTCCAGGGCCTCGTCCACGTTGTAGCTGTCGGAGGCGGTGACGTCGACGCTCAGACCGCGGGCGCGCATCCAGGCGCGGTTGCCGCGCAGGGTGTTGATCTCGCCGTTGTGCGCGATGAAGCGGAACGGCTGGACCAGGCGCCACGTCGGAGCGGTGTTCGTCGAGAAACGCTGATGGAAGACCGCGTAGCGCGAGGCGTACGCGGGGTCGCGCAGGTCGGCGTAGTAGGATGCGAGATCCTCGGAGGAGAGCAGCGCCTTGTAGGTCACCAAGAGCGTCGACGAGGAGATGACCTCCGCGCCCTCGATCGAGCCGTGAATCGCGCGCATCCCGCGCTCGCCGGGCATGCCGGCGTCGACGAGGAGTTGCGCCACCGCCGGCGCCGCCGTCAGCGCGTGGGCACCCAGCACCCGGGCGTCGCGGGGGACGTCGCGCCAGCGCAGCGGGGTGATGCCCAGCGAGCGCGCCTTGGCCTCGATCGCGCCGCGGGCCCCCGCGGCGGCGAACGGGTCGGCGGGCAGGAAGACCGCCACGACCCCGAGGCGCTCGGGGCTCCGCAGGTTGGCGGCGGCGAGCTCGCGCCCGAAGAACGACGCGCAGAGCTCGAGCGTGATGCCCGCGCCGTCGCCGGTGCGGCCATCGGCGGCTCGGGCGCCGCGGTGGGCCATCGCCGCAGCGGCGCGCAAGGCGAGCTCGACCACTTCGTGGCTGGCGGCGCCGTCCAGACGGGAAAGAAAGCCGACGCCGCAGGCGTCGCGTTCCTGCGGATCTTGATGCACGAGGACCTCCGGTGGGCTTTCTTTTAGAGTTTAAAGAGTAAACCACCGTCCCGCATTCGACAGATGTAACAACGAAGGGGGCCGAATCGACGGTCCCCCCTTGCATTTGTCGTAATGACTCCCTCAAGAGGGGGAGCGTCAGCCGTGCAGACCCAAGGCCACCATCATCTCGATCCCAACCCGCAGGGCCCGCTCGTCGAGGTCGAAGCGCGCGTTGTGGTGGGGGACCGAGGTCTCCGGGCCGCCCCGCACGCCCAAGAGGAAGTATGAGCCTGGGCGCTGCTCCTGCATGAAGGACATATCCTCCGACCAGAGGACGATGTCGTGCTCTATCACGTTCTCCCCGCCGACGACGCCGGCGCCCACCTCGCGGACCAGGTCGGTCATGGCCGGGTCGTTCACCGTCGCCGGATAGCTGAAGCGGTAGTCCAAGCGATAGCTCGCCCGCATGGCCTCGCAGACGCCTTTCGCGATGCGCTCGACCCGCTCGGGCATCGTCTCGCGCGTCTCGCGGTCGAAGTTGCGCACGGTAGCCTGGAGGAGCGCCCGGTCCGGGATCACGTTGAACGTCGTCCCCGCCTCGACGTGGCCGACGGTGATCACCGTTGGGTCCTTCGGATGGACCTCGCGGCTGACGATCGTCTGCAGAGCGGTGATGAAGTGCGCCGCCACCACCACGGGATCGACGGAGATCTGCGGCATGGCCCCATGGCCGCCCTTGCCCTCGATCGTGAGCGCAAACTCGTCGGCCGAGGCGAAGAACGCGCCGTCGCGCACGCCGATCTTGCCGACGTCGAGTCCGCTGTAGACGTGCAAGGCGAAGCAGCGGTCGACGTGCGGGTCCTCCAGCGCGCCGTCCTCGATCATGAGGCGGTTGCCGGCGGAACCCTCCTCACCCGGCTGAAAGCAGAAGACGATGCTCCCCGGGACTTCGTCGCGCCGCGCGGTGAGCTCGGCGGCGGCGGTCAGCAGGATCGTCATGTGCGCGTCGTGGCCGCAGGCGTGCATCACGCCCTCGTTGGCCGACGCGTAGACCGCCTCGTTGAGCTCGCGCACCGGCAACGCATCCATGTCGGCGCGCAGGAGCGTGACCGGTCCGGGCCTCCCGCCCTCCAGCACGCCGAGCACGCCGGTTTGGCCCACGCCTTCGCGCACGCGCAGACCGAGCGCGCGCAACCGTTCGGCCACGAAGGCGGCGGTGCGGTGCTCTTGCATCGAGAGCTCGGGATGGCGGTGCAGATAGCGCCGAACCGCGACGGGATCGGTGAAATCGGGAAGCGCCGTCGTCGTCAATTGATCCTCTTCTCCTTGCCCTGCCACTCGCGTTCGCGCAACACGAACTTCTGGATCTTGCCCGTGGAGGTCTTCGGCAGCTCGCAGAACTCGACGCTCTTGGGGCATTTGAAACCCGGAAGACGCTCGCGGCAGAAGGAGAGCAACTCGTCGGCCGAGAGCGTCGCCCCCGCCTTGAGCGTCACGAACGCCTTGGGGACCTCGCCCCATTTCTCGTCGGGCACGGCGATCACCGCCGCCTCGAGCACCAAGGGATGCTCGACGATCGCCTTCTCCACCTGCTGCGTCGAGACGTTCTCGCCGCCCGAGATGATGATGTCTTTGCCGCGATCGCGGATCTCCACGTAGCCGTCCGCGTGCCACACCGCGAGGTCCCCGGAATGAAACCACCCGCCGGCGAAGGCGCGCGCGGTGGCGTCGGTGTCGGCGTAGTAGCCCTTCATCACGTTGTTGCCGCGCATCACGATCTCGCCGAGCGTCTCGCCGTCCTTCGGCACGTCGCGCAACGGCAGCTCGCCGGATCGCTCGATCACGCGCACCGAGTTGCCGGCCGTGACGTAGGCGACGCCCTGGCGGCTCTTCAACTGGGCGCGTTCGTCTTCCGAAAGACCGCGCCAATGCGGCTGCCACGCGCAGACCGTGATCGGCCCGTACGTCTCAGTCAGCCCGTAGACGTGGATGATGTTGGCGCCGAGGCCCTCCATCTGACGGATGATCTTGGGCGAGGGAGGAGCACCCGCGGTGGTGATGGTCAGCGGCCGCGGCACCGGTGCCGCGCTCGCGTCGTTGGCCAGCGAGATCAGGACCGTGGGAGCGCCGCACAGGTGCGTGACGCCTTCATCGGCGATCAGCCGCCACACCACCGGCGGATCCACCTTGCGCAGCATCACGTGCGTCGCGCCCACCGCCGTCACCCCCCACGGAAAGCACCAGCCGTTGCAGTGGAACATCGGCAGCGTCCACAGATAGACGCTCTCGGCGCTCAGGCCCGTCTCGAGCGCCTCGCCAAGCGCGTTCAGGAAGGCCCCGCGATAGGTGTACATCACGCCCTTGGGGCGCCCCGTCGTGCCGCTGGTGTAGTTGATCGAGATCGTCGCGTCCTCGTCGACGCCGTCGATGGGGAACTCGCGCTCCGCGCCGCCGCTCAGGAACGCCTCGTAGGCCGTGTCGCGGTGCGCGTTCCCCGCCTCGTCGTAGACCACGCAGCGCAGGTCGGGGAGCTCGGCTCGCACGCGCTCCACGACGCTCGCATACTCGGCGTCGTAGACGAGCAGTCTGCTGCCGGAGTGACCGAGGATGTAGGCGATCTCGTCGGCCAGGAGGCGCACGTTGATCGTCACCAGCACGCCGCGCATCAGCGGCACCGCGAAATGAGCCTCCAGCATCGGCGGGACGTTGGGGAGCAGCACCGCCACCCGATCGCCGGGGGCGACCCCCGCGCGGACCAAGGCATCGGCCAAGCGCCGCACGCGCGCGTAGAGCTCGGGGTAGGTGTGGGTCAAGGCGCCGTAGCGCACGGCGGGCTTCTCGCGGTAGACGAAGGCGCTGCGGTCCAAGAACTGCAGCGGCGTCAGGGCGGCGAGGTGTACCGCCCGTGTGGAGCCGACGTCGGTCATCTCACTCCTTCACGGGGATCCGCACGAAGAATGCGGACCCTTTGCCTACCTCGCTTTCGACGTAGACCCCGCCGCCCCGCTGCAGGACCAGCTCCCGCACGGCGGCCAGGCCCAGTCCGGTTCCTTGGACGCCTCGCACCCCGAGGCGCTGGTAGCGCCGGAAGATCAGCGACTGCTTCGGAGGCTCGATGCCGGGACCGTTGTCCCGCACGCAGATCACGACCATGTGGCCGTCGAGGGTGGCCTCGAGGTCGATCGGCGCCGGGGCCTCCGAGTACTTGACGGCATTCCCGATGAAGTTGAGGAGGATCATGCGGACCTCCGCGGGGGTCATCGCCACTGCGGGGACGTCGTCCGGGACGCTCACGCGGATGACCCGCCCGCTCGGCTCGAACGCCGAGACGGCCTGGCGCGCCACCATGCCCACGTCGCCGCAGCGGATATCCTGATCCTCGTGTCCCGAAGCGGCCAGGGTTGCCAGCGAGAGGATGTCGTCCACGATCTGCTGTACCCGCAGCGCCGCGTCCAGCGCGGCCTTGGCGTATTCCCCGGCTTCGGCGGGCTCCTCGACGGCGAGCTCCAGAAAGCCTCGCAGCGCCGTCAACGGCCCCCGCAAGGTGTGGACCAGGTCGCTGGCCGCCGTCGACTGGCTGCGGATGACGTCGTCCTCGAGGGTGAGGTCGGCGATCCGAACGGCGTGGTAGCGCTGCCCGCCGAGCATCAAGGGCTCGCCTGCGACTTCGTAGAGGGCGCCGCCCCGCCCCTGAAGGTGCTCGGTGCGCGGCCCAGCCTCGCGCGTCCGGTCGATCGCCTCGATCATCCGCGGCTCGGCGGGCGCTCCGGCCAGCCCCAGCAGCGCCAGCGCGCGACGGTTGGCGAAGACGCAGGTCCCGCCCTCGTCGTAGGCCATCATCCCGAACGGCAACGCGTCGAGCAGCGCCGCGAAGAGCGCGCCGCTTTCCATCGTGGGAAGAGTTTCCACCTCGGGAAGATCGGAGACGTTTCGCATAGGCTTCTCTACCTATCGGTTTCGGCAGAACCGGGACGCCGGCCACAGCGCGCCCGGAGGATTCCGGGCGCCGGGCGCCTTATGCTTTGAGGCTCTTCGCGGAGCAGCACTCACTTCGGAGGAACGTCGGCATGGCTAAAGCCCCTTCGGCGCCCGCGCCCGCGCCCGCGCCCACGGCGGCCGCCCCGCACCACGGCCTCGCGCCCGAACAGCTGCGAGCCATGCTGCGCAGCATGCTCTTGCAGCGGACGGTCGACAATCGCGGCTTTCAGCTCAATCGCCAAGGCAAGATTCCATTCGCCGCCGGCTCGGAGGGGCACGAGGCCGCCCAATCGGGCATCGGCATGGCCTTCGAGCGAGGCACGGACCTGCTCTTTCCCTATTACCGCGACGCAGGGCTGGTCATGGCCTGCGGCATGCCCGCCATCGAGGTCTTCTACTCGCTCTTCGCGCGAGCCAAGGACATCGGAGGCGGCCGCCAGTTTCCCAACCACCTGACCAAGCACTCCGCGGGGATCTACAGCTTCAGCTCGATCATCGCCGGGCACATGACCCACGCGGTGGGGGCGGCCTATGCCGTGCGTTACCGCAAGGAGCAGGGCCGCGTGGTCTTCTGCACCTTCGGCGAGGGATCGACCAGCGAAGGCGAGTGGCATGAGGCGATGAACTTCGCCGGCCTTCACCAGCTGCCGATCGTCATGGTCTGCGAGAACAACGAGTGGGCCATCTCGACGCCGCAGAACAAGCAGATGGCGATCAAGGACGTGGCGATCAAGGCGGCCGGCTACGGCATGGAGGGCGTGATCGTAGACGGCTTCGACCCCGTCGCCGT
Organism: Candidatus Dormiibacterota bacterium; assembly: GCA_035533275.1. Classification (GTDB taxonomy): domain Bacteria; phylum Vulcanimicrobiota; class Vulcanimicrobiia; order Vulcanimicrobiales; family SCRA01; genus SCRA01. Next base: position 145,248 of record DATLUD010000008.1, read on the forward strand.
CTACGGCGCCGTCAAGCAAGCCCGCGAGAAGGCGGCCGCGGGCGGCGGCCCCACGCTCGTGGAGGCGAAGTGCTATCGCTTCCTCTCGCATACGACCGACGACGACGACCGGACCTACCGCTCGCGGGAGGAAGTCGAGGCGCACCGCAAGGACGACCCGGTGCCCCGGTACGAGCACCGGCTGATCGAGAACGGCGTGATGACGGCCGCCGACGTCGAGGCCATGAAGAAGGACGTTCTGCGCGAGGTCAACGAGTGCACGGACGCCGCGGAGACCGAGCCGTATCCGGCGGCCTCCGATCTCTACACGCACGTGATGGAAGGAGCCTGGGAGCCGTGGCAGTGAGCGTCTCCGAGACCACCTCGACGGTGATGAACAACGTCGAGGCCGTGCGCGCAACGCTCCACGATGCGCTCAAGAGCGACCCGCGCGTGCTGATCATGGGCGAAGACGTCGGCCCCCGCGGCAACGTCTTCCTCATCACCAAGGGCTTCCTGGATGAGTTCGGTCCCCAACGCATTCTGGACACGCCGCTGGCCGAGGCCTCGATCATCGGCATCGCCGTCGGCATGGCGATGGAGGGCCTGCGCCCGATCGCGGAGATCCAATTCGCCGACTTCATCTATCCGGCGTTCAATCAGATCGTCGGCGAGGCCGCCAAGACGCGCTACCGCAGCCACGGCGACTTCACGTGCCCGCTGGTCATCCGCACCCCGTACGGCGGCGGCGTGCGCGGCTCGCTCTCGCACTCCGTCTCCATCGAGGCGCTCTTCTACCACGTCCCCGGGCTGAAGATCGTCGCGCCCTCCACGCCGGCCGACATGAAGGGCCTGCTCAACGCGGCCATCGACGATCCCGATCCCGTGATCTACCTCGAGCACAAGAAGACCTATCGCCTCATCAAGGGCGAGGTTCCCGGCGGCCACTACGTGGTGCCGATCGGAAAGGCCGCGGTGCGCAAGGAGGGCCACCAATTGACGGTGGTCAGCTACGGCCTGAACGTGCATCAGGCGCTCGAGGCCGCCAGCCAGCTCGATGCCGAGGAGAGCCTCAAGATCGAGGTCATCGACCTGCGCTCCATCCGTCCGATGGACAAGCAGACCATCCTCGAGAGCGTGCGCAAGACGCGCAAGCTTCTGATCGTCCACGAGGACAACAAGTTCGGCGGCGTGGGCGCCGAGATCTCGGCCATGGTGGCCGAGGAGGCGCTCTTCGATCTCGACGCCCCCATCGCCCGCCTTTGCGGTCCGGACGTGCCCGCCATGGGCTATGCCCTGCCGCTGGAGGAAGCGTTCATGATCTCCACGGAGCGCATGAAGCAGCGCATGCGCGAGATGGTGAAATTCTGATGTCAACCACCATTACGATGCCGCAGCTGGGCGAGAGCGTCACCGAGGGCACGGTGGCCCAGTGGCTCAAGAGCGTGGGCGACAGCGTCGAGAAGTACGAGGCCTTCGTCGAGGTCTCGACCGACAAGGTCAATGCCGAGGTCCCCTCGCCGGCAACCGGCGTGCTCAGGCAGATCCTCGTCAAGGAAGGCGAGACGGTGCCCACGGGAACGCCGATCGCCATCATCGAGGACGTGGCAGCGGCCGGGGCCCCCGCGCCGAGCGCCCCCGAGCCGGCACGGACGACGCCCCCGGCGCGGCCTGCGCCGCCCGCCGCTCCGGTACTCACGACCAACGGGGCGGCGCGCTCGGCCGGGGCGCAGACCACCACGCCATCCGGGGCCGTGATCTCCTCGGCCAGCGTCCATGCGTCGCCGGCCGTGCGCAAGCTGGCGCGCGAGCACAGCGTGGTCATCGCGGCGATCCGCGGGACGGGACAGAACGGCCGGGTCACCGCCGAGGATATCTTGGCGCACGTGAGGCAACGCGGCTTCACCCCCGTTCCCGAGGGGCTAGGCGCCATGCCCTACGTCTCCGAGGCCTTCCACGCCCCCACGCAGGTGGCGGGGGCCGGCGCGCCCGCGGCGCCGGCCGCTCCCGCGGCGCACGGCGCGGCGGCGATGTACGCCAACCCGCAGTTCGGGCAGACGATTCCCCTGACGTCGGTGCGCAAGATCATCGCCGAGCGCATGGTGGAGTCGAAGCGCACGGCGCCTCACGCCTGGTCGATGGTGGAAGTCGACGTCACCAACGTGTGGAAGTGGCGCGCGCGCGAGAAGGATGCCTTTCTGCAGCAGACCGGATATCCGCTCACGCTGCTGCCGTTCATGCTGAGCGCCGTGGTCGAGGCGATCCGGCAGAACCCGCTGCTCAACGCCAAGTGGACGGCCGAGGGCATCCACGTCAACGCGGAGATCAGCCTCGGCGTCGCCATCGGTCTCGAGACGAACCTGGTTGTGCCGGTGATCCGCAACGCCGACCGGCTTTCGATCAAGGGCCTCGCCATCGCCGCGGGCGAGCTGATCGAGAAGGCGCGCCGCAACCGCCTCTCGGTCGACGATCTGCAAGGAGGGACGTTCACCGTGAACAACGTGGGCGCCAACGGCTCGGTGGCCTCCGCGCCGATCATCAACGGCGGCCAGGCCGGCATCGTCACGATGGAGACGGTCGTCAAGAGACCTGTCGTGACCAAGGACGACGCCATCGCGATCCGCTCGATGATGAACGTCTGCCTGAGCCTCGACCATCGCGTGATCGACGGCTTGATCGCCAGCCGCTTCCTCAACGCCGTCAAGGCGCAGCTCGAGGCGATGGGGCCAGCCGGCACGCTCTGAGGAAATCCGGCGCGCAACGGCGAAGGGCTGCCGTTCGATGAAGTCGCTCTCACTGCCGCTCTCAGTGCTCTTTGCGCTTCCGGCTCTCGCCGCGCCAGCGCGCCTGGTCGCGTACTCGGGATCGATGATGGGGCGCGATCTCTCGTTCGTCTCGCTGATGACCGTCTTCGGCGACGACGCCTTCAACGTGACCTACGCGCGCTCGTCCACGGTCCCGGCGTCTCCGCGCGTCGTCACCGCGACGGAGACCCTCTGCCCGACGCCCTCGCAGCAGCGGCGGTGATCCGGCCGCCGACCTGATCGCGTGCTACGAACGGCGAGGCTTCCGGCTCGTCGACCGCGTCGCTTGGCAGCACGCGAGGTATCCGAGCATCGTCCTCTCGAAGCCGCTCGACGGATGACGGTGCTGACAACGACGAACTCCTACGACACCGCGCTGCGGCGGCTGGAGCTGCTGAGCGCCGAAGATGGTCCCGAGATTGGAGGCGGCTCGGGTACGCGCGCGCTGCTTCACGGCCGGCGGACGCGAGGCGCGCTCCTGCTCCTCCACGGCTTGGCTTCCGCGCCGCCGCAGTTCGCGCTGCTCGGCGAGCGCCTCCATGCGCGCGGCTGGAACGTGCTGATTCCGCGTCTTCCGCACCATGGCCACGCCGACCCGATGACGACGTCGCTGGCAGATCTCACGGCGGACGACCTGCGCGCGGCGGCCGCGGAGGCGCTCGCCATCACCGCGGGCTTGGGCGAGCGGGTGACGGTAGCCGGCTTCTCGATGGGCGGCACGCTGAGCGCGTGGCTGGCGCACCATCGCCATGAGGTCGAGCATGCGGTCGCCATCTCGCCTTTCCTCGGCGTCTCCCTCCTTCCCGCGGGAACCGGCGGCCTGCTCGCGCACGCGCTCCGCCGCTTGCCCAACCGCTTTCTCTGGTGGGATCCCCTGCTGCGCGAGCGTCAGCGCCTCACCCCGCACGGCTATCCGCGCTTCGCGACGCGTGCGGCCGCGGCCGTGCTGACGCTGGCCGAGGCGACACTGCGCGGCGCCCGCGCCGGGGCGCCGGCCGCGCGCCGCATCACGGTGGTCGCCCATCGGCGTGAGCCCGCCTGCAACACGCGCGACGCGCTCGCCCTCGTCGAGGCCTGGCGGCGTAACCCGAACGCCGACGTGCGTGTTGAGATGCTGACCGGCCTGCCGTCGCTCCACGACATCATCGAGCCGGGGCGCCCCCAGACGCCGGTCTCGCTCGTCTACCCGCGGCTCATCGAGATCATCGACGCGCCGCACGGCAAGGAAGCACGATGATTCGCTACGCGCACACGCTAGACTCGCCGATCGGGCCGCTGGTCGTTGTGGTCGGCCCCGACGGCGCGCTCACGGAGATCGAGTTCGGGCGCACGCACCACAACCGGCTCTTCGAGCGGATGGAGCGCGCGCAGATCGGGCTGGAGCAGGATCCGCGCCGCACCGATCCGGTAGCGCGCCAGCTCGACGAGTACTTCGCCGGGGTGCGCCGCGCGTTCGATCTCGCGCTCGCTCCGGAGGGCACGCCCTTTCAACTGCGCGTCTGGGAGGAGCTGCGCCGCATCCCATACGGCGTCACCACCACCTACGGCAAGATCGCCGAGCGCATCGGCAAGCCCACCGCCTCGCGCGCCGTTGGCCTGGCCAACGGCTCGAATCCGATCCCCATCGTCGTGCCCTGCCACCGCGTGATCGGCAGCAGCGGGGCGCTGACGGGCTTCGGCGGCGGCATCGACGTCAAGGCGGCGCTGCTGGCGCTCGAGAGCGGCCAGCTGGCCTGGCTCGACCTGGTCGCTCCCGCCGCGAAGAGTGAAGGAATCGCCGATCTACGTTCAGATCAAGGGATGACGTAGAGCAGAGATTCCTAGCGCAAGCTGAGGATGTCGGCGAGATTGGCCTTGGGATCGAGCACGGGCTCGATCTTCCCCTCGCCCGAGGTCATGAGCGACGAGACGCCTGGGCCGTGGCCGGCGACCGCGGAGGCGCCGTGGACCACGACGCCCACGGAGATCGCGCCCGTCTTGTAGATGCGCCCATAGGAATGCTCGGCGTTCTGGATCGCCACGATGTCGCCCAGCCGGATGTCGGCGAGGCCGTACTCCTCGACGATGTCGCGGGAGAACATCTGAATGTCGTAATCGCCGCGGTAGACGTTGTCGCGGCCGATGCCGCTGCCCATGACCGCCGCCGGCACGATCTTGGCCACGCGCACCCGCAGGCGATCGCCGGCCATCTCGCAGCCAAGCGCGTCGAAGAGGTCGGGGTCCAGGTTGAAGAGACGCACCGCGGGAGCGTCCGGCAGCGCGAGGCCCTGACCCACGCTGCGCACCGCGATCTTGTCCCCGACGGCGAGCTTCTCGAGCACGTCCTGGGGAAAGTCAATCATCACGTGCTCGATGCCGCCGTGCTTTCCGGTCACCACGCCGGTCGCGCCCTTGGCCTCACCGCTCATCACCGTGGCCCGGTTGCCCACGCACGAGAGCAGGCAGAAGCCGATGTTCTCCTTCTCGTCCTTCGCGCGCGCGCTCACCGCCGGCTCCACATGATCGGCTACCCAGCCGAGCGCCGGGTCGCCGACGCGGACGTTGAGGTTGATGCTTCCCATGCCGGGCACGATCACCGCACGGCCGTCGGCGGTAATGTCGTATGGGTTGGGGCCGAAGGCGGCAGGGGCGACCTCCCCGCTCACGGCGACGGTCAGCAGACGGTCTCGGTTCGTGCGCAAACCCATGCAACGGCCCTTTCCAGGCAAGGAAGCCCCACATCGGGGCGGAACGCTCCGAGCGGTACGATGAAGATTGGAACTCTCTTTGGCTTCGAGGCGGCCCACATTCTCCCCCACCACGGCGGAAAGTGTAGTCGGCCGCACGGTCACTCCTACCGCCTGGAAGTCGTGGTAGAAGGGCCGCTCCAGCACGATGGCCCCGCCACGGGCATGGTGATGGACTTCGGCGACGTCAAGGCCGTGGTGCGGCGACTGGTGATCGAGACGCTGGACCACAACGACCTCAACGCGGTCATCCCCAATCCCACGGCCGAGGAGATCGTCACGTGGATCTGGGGGCGCCTCGAACCGGAGTTGCCCAACCTGCGTCGCCTCGTCCTCTGGGAAACGGCCTCGGCGTACGCCGCGCTGGAGCGATGAGGCTCAACGAGATCTTCTACACCCTCCAGGGCGAGGGGCTCTGGACGGGAACCCCGGCCGTCTTCGTGCGCACGGCGGGCTGCAATCTCTCGTGCCGCTTCTGCGACACGGATTACAGCTACCGCTTCGACGCCGCCGTCGACGAGGTGATCGCGCAGATCGAGGAGGTTGGGCGCGGGTGCCGCTTCGTGGTGCTCACCGGCGGCGAGCCGCTGCTGCAGCGCGAGAGCGAGACGCTCATCGCGCGCTTGGTCGAGCGAGGCTACGAGGTGCACGTGGAGTCGAACGGCACCACCTTCGTACGCCTGCCCGACCCCGTCTGGCTCACGGTCTCGCCCAAGGAGCGCCTCGATCCTCGCATGGCGGCGCGCGCGAACGAGGCGAAGCTGATCGTCGACGGGCGCGTTCCCGAGGAGTGGCTCGCGGCGCCGTGGGCGAGCGACGCCGTGATCTGGCTGCAGCCGGAGGGCAACAAGCCCGCCAACGTGACGCTGGCCGTGGAGGCGGCGCTAGCGCACCCCGGCCGCTACCGGCTCTCGATGCAGACGCACAAGGTCATCGGCATCCGGTGAGACGCCGCCGCTTCCTCTCGGCGCTGGCCGCCGGCGCGGTCGCGGGGGCGCTGGGCTCCGCCGGTGCCGCGCACGGCGCGCTTCCGCCGGCGAAGGTGAGGCTGGGCGACGAGGTCTTTCTCGCGCGCGAGATCCCCGCGCTGCGCGGGCGCTGCGTCGGCATCGTCACCAATCCCACGGGCGTCACCTCGCGTCTCGTCTCCATCGTCGACGCCGTCCACGCCGACCCGAAGATCTGCCTGCGCGCGCTCTACGCCCCCGAGCACGGTCTGCGCGGCGCCCAGGCGGCGGGGGCAACCGTGGCATCGACCACCGACCCCGTCACGGGCCTGCCGGTGTACTCGCTCTACGGCGTGCAGAAGCGCCCGACCGCGCAGATGCTCGCCGACGTCGAGGTTCTGCTCGTGGACCTTCAGGATGTGGGCGACCGCGACTACACCTACGTTTCCACGCTCGCCTCTGTGATGGAGTCGGCGAAGGAGCATGGGCGCGAGGTGTGGGTGCTCGACCGGCCCAATCCCATCGGCGGCACGATGGTGGAGGGGCCGGTCCTCGACCCGCGCTACCGCTCGTTCATCAGCCTCTACCCCGTACCGTTGCGCCACGGCATGACGATCGGCGAGCTGGCCCGGATGATGAACGATCACTTCGGCATCGGCTGCTCGTTGCGCGTGATCGCGATGGACGGCTGGCGCCGCGCCATGATCTGGCCCGACACGGGGCTCCAGTGGGTGCAGACCTCGCCGCAGATTCCCACCTGGGAGACCTGCTTTCCGTTCCTGGCCACCGGCCTGCTCGACTCGCTGGGCGTCTTCAACGGCGTGGGCACCAGCAAGCCGTTCTTCCTGGCGGGACTGCCGGGCGTGGCGCCGGAGCACCTCGCCGCCGCGCTCAACGCGCGCGGCCTCCCGGGCGTCTGGTTCCGGCCAGGCTCGTGGCGGCCGTTCTACGGCGGCTTCGCGCACCGCACCGTCCCCGGCGTCGAGCTCCAGATCTATGACTACCGCGCGTTCCGCGGCGTTCCCACGGCGGTGGAGATCGCGGCAGCGCTGCGCGGCCTGGCTCCGCGCGATCTGCGCTACGGACGGGGCCTCGACCGCGACTGGGGGACCGACACCTTTCGTCTGGCCCTAGCCGCCGGCACATCCGCCGCCGAGATCCTCGGTCAGTGGACGGCGCAAACCGCATCCTTCCGCGTCGCCGCGGCGCCCTATCTGCTCTACCGCTAGGCCGGCGCCTGCGCGGGGCTCGCGTCCGTCGAGGGCCCCAGCAGCGTCGAGAGGTGGTCGGCGGCGCCGAGCCACTCGACAAACGCCCCGGTCGCGGCGCTCGTCTCGCCGAGGGACGTTGCCACGATCACCTCACGCCGCAAGTCGACGCCGGAGACGGGGCGCGCGACCACGCGGGCCCAGCGCGCGGCGCGCTCGGCCACGAGCCGCGGCAGGAACGAGCAGCCCAGACCCGCCTCCACGCACGCCGCCACCGCCTCGCTGCTGCCGAGCTGGTGGACGACGTCGAGATCGTCGAAGCGGTCGCCCAAGCGCTCGCGGAGGAGCCCCTGGATGCTCGACCCCGCGCCGTGCAGCACCAGGGGCGTGACCGCCATCTGATCGAGGGTGACGCTCTCCCCGGCGGCCAGGGGATGGTCGGCGGCCACCAGCGCCACCAGCTCGTCCCCGGCGATGCGCCGCGTCACGCTCTGCTCCACCTCGAACGGCCGCGCCGTCAGCGCCGCGTCCACCTCCTTGCGGGCGATCTGCTCCTGGACTTCTTGGCAGCCGCTCAAGGAGACGTCGAGCCGGATGTCTGGGCGCACCTGCGCGAAGCCGGCGACCACCGGCGCCAGCACGAGCTCGGCCACGATGCGCGTGCAGCTCAGCGTCATGCGGGCGGTCTGCCGGTCGGCGAGATCGGAGACGCGGCGCTCCAGCCGCTCCACGATCCCCAGGACCTCGCTCGCCGACTCGTAGAGCTCGCGCCCCGCCGCGGTGGGCTCCCAGCGGCCGCGGACCCGCTCCAGCAGCGGCAAGCCGACGGTCGTCCCCAGTGCGGTCAACTGCATGGAGACGGCCGACTGACTGAGGAAGAGGGAGCGCGCCGCGGCCGTGATGTTCCCGACGTCCACCACGCGCACGAACGTGCGCAGAAGCGTGAGGTTGAGGTTCGCGGAGAGACCGCGGAGCGCGCTTCGCATGGCGCAGACTATTCGCGCGGAGGGGGAGGCGCTCCGCCTGCGAAATGCGCTTACGAGCGATTGCGTCTCGCGCAATCGCGCTCCCGGAGGGATTTCAATGGAAAAGGGCTCCCGCGAGCGGAGTGAAACGGAGCGAGTGGGAAAGGATCTCATCAGGGACCTGGTCGAGGCTCTCGGTCCGGAGTCGGTGCGCCATGCGCCCGAGGACCTGCGAGTCTACGCATACGACGGCTACCGCTTGGGGGACGTGCTTCCCTCGGCCGCCGTCCTGCCCACCGACGCGAAGGAGGCGGCGCGTGCCGTGCGCATCTGCCGCGACCACGGCGTTCCGATCGTGGCGCGCGGCTCGGGCACCGGTCTCTGCGGTGCCGCCGTGCCCGAAGACGGCGGGGTCGTCTTCTCCTTCGCGCGCATGAACCGGGTGCTGGAGATCGACCAGCGCCGCCGCCGGGCGCGCGTGCAGCCCGGCCTCATCAACGCGCGGCTCTCCGAGGCGACCAAACCGAACGGGCTCTTCTACGCGCCCGATCCCTCCAGCCAGAAGATCTCGTCGATCGGCGGAAACGTGGGAACCAACGCCGGCGGACCGCATTGCCTCTCCTACGGAGTGACCACCAACAACGTGCTGGGACTGGAGTTCGTGACCAACGACGGCGAGGTGCTGCGCTGCCGGCAGGACGACGCCGGGTACGATCTCACGGGCATCCTGGTCGGCAGCGAGGGAACGCTGGCCATGGTCACCGAGATCGAGGTTCGCCTGCGCCACCTGCCCGAGGAGACGCGCGTATTCCTGGCCGTCTACGACTCGATCGAGGCCGCCTGCGAGGCGGTGAGCGAGATCATCGGTCACGGCTTGGTGCCCACCGCGCTCGAGATGATGGACCGCGTGATGATCCGCGCCGTGGAGGAGGCCTTCCACGCCGGCTATCCGCAAGACGCGGCGGCCGTGCTGCTGGTGGAGGTGGCCGGGTCGCGCGAGGGCGCCGACGAGGCGGAGCACGCCATCGCGCGCATCGCCAAGGGCGGCGGCGCGCTGACGTGGCGCACCGCGCGCACGCAGGCCGAGCGCGATGCGCTCTGGGCGGCGCGCAAGGGCGCCGCGGGCGCGATGGGGCGCCTCGCGCCGAACTACTACATCCAAGACGCCACGGTGCCGCGCACGCGCCTCCCCGATGCGCTGCGCGCCGTGGAGGAGGTAGCCGCCCACTACGGCATAACCGTCGCCAACGTCTTTCACGCGGGCGACGGCAACCTCCATCCGCTCCTGCCCTTCGACCGCCGCGACCCGCGGCAGGTCGAGGCGGTCGTGCGCGCGGGCACGGAGATCCTCAAGCGCTGCATCGACCTGGGCGGCACCATCTCCGGCGAGCACGGCATCGGCTACGAGAAGCGCGAAGCCCTGCCGCTGGTGTTCTCCACCGAGGACCTGGCGGCGATGGTGCGCCTGCGCGAGACCTTCGACCCGCGCACGCTCTTCAATCCCGGCAAGATCTTCCCGAGCGGGGCGTCCTGCGCCGAGGTCCGTCCCTCGCTGGCGCGCACGGGAGGGACGCCGTGATCGCCGGCGCGCTGGAAGCGCTGCGCGTCATCCCGGATCTCGACTTCGTCGAGGGATCGCAGGCCGGCGTCTACCGCATCGGCGAGCAGCGCGCGCGCGTCGCCGTGCGTCCGCGGACGCACGAAGCGGCCGCAGCCGCGCTCCACGCCTGCGCTCAGAGCAACCTCAGCGTGGTTCCGTTCGGCGGCGGCACGGGACAGTCGCTCGGACACCCCCCGCACCGCATCGACGTCGTGCTCTCGCTGGAGCACCTGCGGGGCATCCACGCCTACGACCCACGCGATCTGACCATCTCCGTCGAAGCGGGAACGCCCGTCTGCGAGCTCGACGCCGCGCTCGCGCGCTCCGGCCAGCACCTTCCGCTGGACGCGCCGCTGACTCCGCGCGCCACGATCGGCGGCATACTCGCCTCCGGGCACTTCGGTTGGCGCGCTTCCGCCTACGGCCGCCCGCGCGATCTGCTCATCGGCATGCGCGTCGCCCTCGCCGACGGCACCCTCGCCTCCTCGGGCGGCATGGTCGTCAAGAACGTGACCGGCTACGATCTCGGCAAGCTCCACGCCGGAGCGCTGGGCACGCTCGGCGTGGTGCTGCGGGCGAACTTCAAGGTCTTCCCGTTCGCCCCGGTGCGCCGGTACGTCGCCGCGCCGCTGCCCGAGGGCACGCTCGCGGCCATCGTCGCGCGTCTGGACACCCTCGTCCTCCGCCCAACCGCCGCTGTCGTCGTGCGCGGCTGGGACGACGATCTGCCGCGCGGAGAGACCGGTGACGCCGGACGCGTCGCCATCGTCTTGGAAGGCGCGGAAGGCGAGATCGACCGCGCCACGCGCGAGCTGCGCAGCGCGCTGGGTGCCGCCGGCATCCCCAGCGCCACCCTTCGCGACGGGACTCAGGCCGACGAAGCGCTCGCGCAGTTGAACGATCTCTGGCGCGCCGAGATCGGAGGGCGCTCCGCGGCCTACCGCATCCGCGGCGACGCGGAGCGCATCGAAGCCTGGGCAACCATGTGCACTGTGATCTCGGAGCGGGAGCAGGTCTCCGTGGACTTCGCGGCCGACGCCCTGGACGGCACCGTGCTGGTGCGCATCGCCGCCCCCTCGGGACACGCGCTGCGCGCCGCTCTCCCCGCGTGCGAGGAGGCCATCCGCGCCGAGGACGCCGGTGCGCGCATCCTCCACGCGCCGGAGTGGGCGCGGCGCGAGTTCGCCGTGTGGGGTGTGGAGCCCGGCGCGCTCGGGCGCATGCGCGAAATCAAGCGCGCCTACGATCCCGCAGGCGCGCTCAATCCCGGTCGATACGTCGGAAAGATCTAGGCGGAACGGCTAGCTGGGCAGCCACGCGATGATGACCGCGAGCGCCGTCATCACGCAGATGATGCCGATGTAGATCTTGATCGTGTGGTTTGCGAACGTCTCGGGTTGCTGGGCCGCGTGAGCGGCGTGTTCCTGGTGCTCCATCGAAGCTCGCGCTTCGCGCCTCAGGGGAGCGCCCCCTGCCCCGGGGCCGGGGCGTTAGGGCGCCACCGGCCGACCATGCCGAAGCAAGCCGCAGCGGCAAACGGTATCAGGGCGACGCCGCGCAGCGTCCCCTCGGCGCCGATGCGCGCGACTTGCATGCCTAGCAGCGCCACCATCGCCGAGCCCACGCCGAAGGCGACGCCGTTCATCAACCCCAAGGCCATGCCGAGATTGCGCGGCATCAGCGCCTGCGTCAACGCGACGCCCGGAGCGTTCTGCACCGCCAACAGCACGGAGCCCACGAGCAGGCTCGCCAGCGCCGGCGCCGCCGGCAGCAGAAAGAATCCGGCCAGCGCCGGCACGGCGAGCGCGAGGCTCGCGAACGAGACGGCGCGGTGACCGAAGCGGTCGCCCAGAAAGCCCCCCGCGAAGAGGCCGAGGCTGCTCACCAGCAAGAACGCGGTCACCACTTCCCCGGCCCCCTCGAGCGACGCTCCGCGTCCCACCAGCACGTTGGGCAGATACGTCATGAACGCCGCCGTGGTCAGGTAGCGCAATCCCGTGCTGCCCACCAGCAGCGTGACGTCGAGCGCGTTGCCGTGCGAGGCGCTCGCGCGGCCGCGCTCCGTGCGCGTGGGCGTGTGATCGTGCGAGCGCTCGTGCACGCGCGGCATGGCCCAGAACAGCGCCGCGACCGCCGCGAAGCCGGGGATCGCGGCCAGCGCCGTCGCCGGGCCGCCGAAGCGCGTCAGCAACGCGGCCGCCACGGCGGGGCCGATGCCGTATCCGACCTGACCACCGATCTGAAAGATCGAGATCGCGCTCCCGTGGCGGCGCGAGCCGACCTTCGCGGCGTACTTGCCGGCCTCCGGATGCATGATCGCCGAGCCGAGTCCGCCCACGGCGATCAAGGCCAGCAGCGAGGCATAGTCGTGCGTGAAGCCGATCGCTCCGACGGACGCCACCGTGAGCAGCACGCCCACGGGGAGGAACCACCAGCGGCCATGCGCATCGGAGTACCACCCGAAGAGCGGCTGGACGATCGACGACGTGAGGTACCAGGCAAATCCCGCGATGCCTTGGAGAAACGGCGAGAGATGCTGCTGACGGATCACGAGAAAGAAGATCAGCAGCGGGACCATCCCGCTGTAGAAATCGCTGGCCCCGTGGCCGAACGCGATGACGCCGATCGAGCGCAGGCTCCACGTCCCCTCGATCGCACCGGGTCTCGTCGTTGCTGCGCGCGCCATGGCATCTCTCTGTCGCATCGACCCCGCGAGTCCCTTCGCGCCGGCTCGCCTCATGGCAAACGCGTGGCGGTCACCAGCGCAAAGGGGACGTCCAACGTGATGCCGGCGATGAGCGGCGCGCCGAAATGAGCCGACCACGTGCCGACCAAGACCTCCAAGTCGGCGAGCCGTTGGTCGAAAACCCAAGGAAGAGGCTCGTCCACGGAACGGAGGATCATGCGCCTTCTCTTCGGCCTCGCTGCCGCTCTGCTTTGCCTGGCCACGCCCGTCGGCGCCGCCGACGCTCCGCCGTACGGCTTCGGCCCGCGAGGCACCGCACGCGAGCTGGCCGTCGAGCAGACGTTCCTGACCGTTCCGAGCGAGGCGGGAGCGGCGGCCTCCACGGCGGCGCTGGACTCGTACGCGCGCTTCGACGGCACGTGGGGCGACGGCGAGAGCGCCCGCTGGATGGCCGCCCAGCTCGCCTCCTTCGGCTGGCAGACGCGCCTGGCGCCCTTCCAAGCACCGCTCGAGTCGCCAAAACGCCTGGAGATCGAGCTCCTCTCCCCGCACCGCGAACGCTTCGACCTGCGCGAGGGCACGGGGTCGGGGGATCCGGCGGACATCCGCCCCGCCGCCGGCATCCCGTTCAACTATGGGAGCCCTGACGGCGACGTGCGCGGACCGCTCGTCTACGCCAACCGGGGCGCCGGCCCGGACTACGCCGCCCTGGCGCGCGCCGGCGTGAGCGTGAAGGGCGCGATCGTGGTGGTGCGCGACGGGGGCGGCTACCAAGGGGACCTCGCCCAGCGCGCCCAGCGCGCCGGGGCCGCCGCGGTGATCTTCTATCCGGACCCGGCCGACGACGGATCGGGTCGCGGCCCCACGTTCCCCGCCGGGCCGTGGCGCCCGCTCGACTCCACCGAGCGCGGTGCGGTGACCACGCGGCACCCGCTCACGATCCCCACGCTCCCCGTGACCCCGCGCGTGGCGGCGGCGCTCCTCGCCGCCGTGCCGGGCCGCGACGCGCCCCGCGCGTGGCGCGGCGCCCTGCCCGTGCGTTACCGGATGGGGCGCGGAGGCAGGGCGCGCCTGGTGGTCCAGCTGAAGCGCCACGAAGGGCGGCTCGTCAATGTGATTGCGACGCTCCCCGGCCGGCGCGCCGATGTCGCCATCGTCCTGGGGGCTCACCGCGACGCGTGGGGCTACGGCGCCGCCGAGGACGGCAGCGGCATCGTGACGCTGCTGGAGACGGCGCGGGGCCTGGGCTACCTCTACGGCGCGGGGTGGCGGCCGGAGCGCACCATCGTCATCGTGGGCTTCGACGGCGCGGAGATCGGCGAGACCGGCTCGTACGCCTTCGCCTTCGCCCACCAGCTCCAGGCGCGCGTCGCCGCTTACCTGGACTGCGACACCTGCGTCACCGGCTCGCGCTTCGAGGCCGACGGGGCGGGGCCACTGGCGGGCCTGCTGACCTCCGTCTCGCGCGGGGTGCCCGACGCAGCGGGCAACGCGCTCGCCCAGCATTGGAGCGGGCAGGTGGGGCTCCCGAGCGGCGGCGGAGACGCCGGGGTCTTTCAAGATCTCGCCGGCGTCGCCACGCTCGACCCGCGCTTCGCCGGAGCGTTCGGTGTCGCGCGCTCCGTCTACGACGACGCCGCCTGGATGAGCGCCTTCGGCGATCCCGGCTACGCGCGCCACCGCGAGCTGGCGCAGACGCTCGGCCTGCTGGCCCTGCGGCTGGCCGACGCGCGCTCGCTCCCGTTACGCTGGGCCGCCTACGACGCCGCCCTGAACGAGGGGTTGCGCAGCCTCTCGCTCATGGTCAAGCGCGGCGACCTCCCCATTGACCTCCACCCGTTGCGAGAGGCGGTGCGCGCCTTCGAGCGGAGCGCCGCTCGCGCCGACGCGCAGATCGCCGCAGGGGCCATGCCCGACCAGCGCCAGCTCGACGCCGCCGAGGCCCTGGTGATCCGCGGCGGGAGCGAGGGTCCCCGACAAGCGATCTACGGCGACCACGGAGAGCGCAGCCTCTTCCCCGCGATCGCCAAGCCGCTGGCCGCCGGCGACGACGCCGCCGTGGAATGGGGGATCGAGCGGACGACCGCGTCGCTGCGGCGAGCCGCGGCCACGCTGGCGCCTCCCCCGCGCCGCGTTCGAGGATTGCCGGCGCCCGGCGCGCAAACAGCCCGCCCATGAGCACATTCGCCGAGCGCCGCGCCGAGTTCCGCAAGCGGCTGGGCGGCGGGGTCGTCGTGATCCCGGCCGCGCCGCATCAGACGCGCAGCAACGACACGCAGTACGAGTACCGCCAGTCGAGCGACCTTCACTACCTGACGGCCTGGCCCGAGCCCGATGCGGTGCTCGTGATGACGACGCTCCCCGAGCCGCGCACGGTGCTCTTCGTGCTCCCGCTCGACCGCACGATGGAGATCTGGAACGGCCGGCGGGTCGGCGTCGATGGCGCCAAGGAGCGCTACGGGGCCGACGAGGCCTACCCCATCGGCGAGCTCGCCCCACGCCTTCCCGACCTGCTGGCCGGACACGAGCGACTCTGGTACACGCTCGGCGAGAGCGAGCCCATGGACCGCACCGTGCTCGACGCCGTGCGCGCGGTACGCCGCCAGGCCCGCAAGGGCGTGGTCGCGCCCATCGAGTTCCATGACCCGCGCGTTGTCCTGGCCGAGATGCGCCTCATCAAGACGCCCGACGAGATCGAGATCATGCGCCGCGCGGCGGCGATCACGCGCGACGGCTTTCTGGCGGGCATGCGCAACACGCGTCCCGGCTTCGGTGAGTACGCCGTCGAGGCACGCATGGAGTACGAGTACTTGGCGCGCGGAGCACAGGCCGTGGCCTATCCCTCCATCTGCGGCGCGGGGCACAACGCGACGATCCTCCACTACAATACCAACCGCGAGGAGTTGCGCGACGGCACGCTCCTGCTGGTCGACTCCGCCTGCGAGCTGGACGTCTACGCCACCGACGTCACGCGCACGTGGCCGGTGAACGGCAAGTACACCGCCGAGCAGCGCGCCATCTACGAGATCGTGCTCCGTGCCCAGAAGGCCGGCATCGAGGCCGTGGCGCCGGGCGCCTCGTTCCGCGCGTATCACAACGCCGCGGTGCGGGTGATCACCGAGGGCTTGGTGGATCTGGGCCTGCTCAAGGGCGACGTCGACGCGCTGATCGAGCGGGAGAAGTTCACCGACTTCTTCATGCACAACACGGGCCATTGGCTGGGCCTCGACGTCCACGACGTTGGCGCCTACAAGATCGCGGGGGAGTGGCGCAAGCTCGAGCCCGGCATGGCGCTGACGGTGGAGCCGGGGATCTACATCCACGGCGACCTCGACGTCCCCGAGCGGTGGAAGGGCATCGGCGTGCGCATCGAGGACGACGTGCTGGTCACGCAGACCGGGCGGGAGAACCTGACCGAGTCGATCCCGCGCGAGATCGCCGAGATCGAGGCGATGGTCGGCGCCGACGTCTCCGCGCGCGCGTAGGCGACTCTCCGATCTTTGTCATCCCGGCTCTGCTACGCGGACGGGACGAGCCTCTCTCGGGGCCACTCGTCGGCGCACATCCCGGTGCGCCTCCTGTTCGCGCCGCATCGGCCCTCTCGACATCATATCTCCGGGCCGATGTCGGAGCGCCCCTCGTGAGGCTCGTCCCGTCCGTGCAGCGCCTTGGTCTCGTGTAGATCGGCGAGGCCCGAGCGCGCTCGATTCAAGGGCGGGGGAGGCTGCGGCGCAGCGCCTCGTCCGTGGGCGTGAGCGCAAAGCCGGGGAAGATCTCGAAGAGCGCGGCGTTGTCGACGTCGACGTCGAGCGTCAGGAAGCGCACGGCGTCGCGCGAGAGCGGCGGATTGGGGAGGAGCTCGGCGAGCCACGCCACCAGCATCAGCGGCGGCAGCGGCCCCGGCAGCGCCGGCTTGCGCACGCCCATCAGCGCGGCCAGCCGCAGCATCAGCTCCTTCATCGTCAGCACCTCGGGGCCGCCGATCTCGATGGCGCGGTTGGCGGCCGCCGGCGATTCCAAGACATCGGCGATCAGGCGCGCGACATCGCCCACGTAGACCGGCTGGACCTTGCTCGAGCCGCTGCCCATCAGGGGAATGAACGGCGCCATCTTGATCGTGGACGCGAGCACCTCCACGGGGCGGCTACCCTCTCCCGCGACGAGCGAGGGCTTGACGAACGTGTATCCGATGCCGCTCTCGCGGATCGCCCGCTCCGCAAGCGCCTTCGCCCGATGGCTGGGCAACGGGGAGTCCTCGGAGAGATTGGTGCCGCTGAGGTAGACGAAGCGCTCCACGCCAGCCGGACGCGCGTGGGCGAGCAGATTGCGCACGCCGCCGAGGTCGATGCGCTCGAAAGTCCAACCCTTGCGGGGCTGCTCGATGGGCGATCCGGGAAACTGCACCGTATCGACCACGGCGGTGCAGCCCTCGACCGCCGCCTCGAGGGTGGCGGCGTCGGTGACGTCGCCGCGCACCGTCTCGACGCCCTCGCCGAACGAGGGCTCGCGCGAATGGTAGAGCGCGCGCACGCCGTGGCCGCGCGCCGTGAGCTCGCGCACGACGGCCCTCCCGATGAAGCCCGTGGCCCCGGCCACGAGCACGCGCTCAGCCCTCATGCGGACCTCCTCGCGCGGCTACGAGGGGACGGCCGCGAAATGCTCCAGGTACTTCTCGGCCTCGAGGGCCGCGCGGCAGCCGCTTCCTGCGGCGGTGATCGCCTGCTTGTAGCGGACGTCGAACACGTCGCCGGCGACGAAGACGCCGCGCACGCTGGTGCTGACGCCGTCGGACGAGCGAACGTAGCCCGCGTCGTCGAGCTCGAGCTGGCCGCGGAAGATCGCCGTGTTCGGATCATGGCCGATCGCGATGAAGAGCGCGTCGGCCGCGAGCTTCGTGGTCTCGCCCGTCACGACGTTCTGCACCGCGGCTCCCTCCATCACGGGGTCGCCATAGACGTCCTGGACGATGCTGTTCCAGACGAACTCGATCTTGGGGTGGGCCATCGCGCGATCGGCCATGATCTTGCTGGCGCGCAGGGCGTCGCGGCGGTGGACGAGGCGCACGCGCCTGCCGAAGCGCGTGAGGAAGATCGCCTCCTCGATCGCCGAGTCGCCGCCGCCCACGACCAGGATCTCCTTGTCGCGGAAGAAGGCGCCGTCGCACGTGGCGCAGGTGGAGACGCCCCGGCCGCGCAGCCGCGCCTCGTTGGGGAGGCCGAGCCAGCGCGCCGAGGCGCCGGTGGCCACGATCACCGACTCCGCCTCGAGCTCCTCGTCGCCGACGTAGCAGCGCAGATGCCCGCCCGTGAAGTCGACGCGCGTGCAGTCCTCGTTGCGGATGCGCGCGCCGAAGCGCTCGGCCTGCGACCGGAAGCGCTCCATCAGCTCGGGGCCCATGATCCCCTCGGGGAAGCCCGGATAGTTCTCGACCTCGGTGGTGAGCATCAGCTGCCCGCCGTAGAGTCCGCCGGCCAAGACCAGCGGCGACAGATTGGCGCGCCCCGTATAGAGCGCCGCGGTGAGTCCGGCCGGGCCGGAACCGACGATGATGACCTTCTCCATAGCGACTCCTTCAACCCGGGCGGCACCGCCTCCGGTTGCTCCCGGCGAGGCCGCCGCGCGTGCTCCGGCGAACAGGGCGCCGTGGCCCCCCTCGAAGACGATTATACCGACATCATGCGCAAGGCCCAGCGCGGTACCGGCAAGGATACCGGGAGCCTCGCGGCCGAGACGGGCCTCGACGCGGCGTTCCTGCGCGGCGTGGCCCGCGGGGAGATGCGCCCGAGCGAGGACCAGGCGCGGGAGATCGCCCGGGCGCTGGCCCTCGATCCCGGCAAGTTCGCCGACGCCGTCTATCAGCGGTGGCATCCCTCGGTCGCCATCCCCGACGACGTGCGCCACCACATCAACGCCCCCCACCCCAGCAACGGCTATCTGCTCTACCTGGAGCAGACGCGGATCGCGGCGCTGGTCGACCCCGCCGGTATGCCCACGCGCCTCATCCGCGCCGTGGCCGACGGGCCGTTCCACCTGCGCTACGTGCTGATCACGCACAAGCATGCCGACCACTGCGACGCCACCGCCGACGTGGCGCGCGCCTTCCCCGACGCGCAGATCCTCATCCACCGTGAGGACGCGCACGCCATCGGCGACCTCGCCCATCGCGCGCTGCAGCTGCGCGACGAGGAGCACGTGCCGTTCGGCGAGGCGGAGATCCGCGTGCTCCACACGCCGGGGCACACGGACGGCAGCGTCTGCTACCTCTTCCGAAACCTCGTCTTCACCGGCGATACGCTGTTCGCGGGGAGCGTCGGCGGGGTCTTCTCCGACGTCTTCACCTACGACGACCTCCTGCGCAACATCCGCCTGCGCCTCTTCACCCTCGACGAGGCGAGCGTGGTCCTGCCCGGGCACGGGCCGCCCTCGACCGTCGCCGAGGAGCGGGCGCACAATCCCTTCTTCTAGCCCATCGGAGCCGCGCGAGTGCGCGCGCTACGTGCGCAGCTTGTGCCCGGCGCGCACCATGGCGTAGGCGACGGCGTAGGCGATCACCATCAGCACGGCCACCACCGTGAGCGAGATCCACAAGCCCACGTCTGACTGCCCGGTGTAGCTGTACCGGAACGCGTCGATGGTGTAGAAGATCGGGTTGAGCAGCGAGAGGCGCGCCACCAAGGGCGGCAGCAGGTGGATCGAGGTGAAGACGCCGCCCACGAAGACCAGCGGCGTGATGGCGAACGTCGTCAGCACCGCTATGTTGTCGTACTTCTCGGCCATCAGGCCGAAGATGATGCCCAGTGCCGAGAAGAGCACGGCCACGGCCACCAGCACGAGCGCGTAGAGCAGCCAATGCGCGGGTGCCGTATGCAGGAGCAGCACGCCCAGCACCATGATGACGTTGGCGATCAGGAACGCCCGCAGCACGCTCCCGAAGACGTAGCCGAAGACGATCTCCCCAGGGCTCATCGGAGCCACGAGCATCTCCTGGATCGCCAGCGTGAAGCGGGCCTGGAAGACGGAGCTCGACGACTCACCGTAGGCGCCGTCGATCACTTGCATCATCACGAGGCCCGGCAGCAGGAACTGCGCGTAGCTCACGCCCTGGATGCCTTTGATCCGGCTCCCAAGCGCGAGGCCGAAGACGAAGACGTAGAGCAGCGTGGAGATGATCGGCGGCCAGATCACCTGGTTGATGATCTGGAAGCTGCGCTTCATCTCGCGCTTGACCAGCGTCCATAGGCCGACGGCGTTCATCGCGTGCCTCGCTTGGTCAGCTCGAGGAAGACGTCCTGGAGCGTCGCGTGCTCGGTGTTGATCGCCTCGACCACCATGCCGCTACGGGTCAGGAGCGCCAGGACCTCGCCCACGCGCGCCGGTGAGAGCCCCTCGAAGCGCAGACGGCAAGCGTCTTCCGCGTCCGGACGCGCGCCCAAGGCCGCCAGCTCCGGAGGCACAACGGTCAGCGGACGGGAGAGGGAGATCGTCAGCCCCTCACGGGCATGACTGCGCAGCAGCTGCTCCGTGGTTTCGAGCGCCACCATGCGGCCGCCCTCGATGATGCCGATCCGCTCGCAGAGCGCCTCGGCCTCCTCCAAGTAATGCGTCGTCAGGACGATGGTCTTGCCCTCGCGCCGCAGGGCGCGCAGCGTCTCCCAGAGCTCGAGCCGCAGCTCCACGTCGACGCCGGCGGTGGGCTCGTCGAGGATCACGATCTGCGGATCGTGCACCAGCGCCCGTGCCAGCGTCAAACGGCGCTTCATGCCCCCCGAGAGCTGCGGCGGAAAGGCGCCCGCCTTGTCCGCGAGGCCGAAGCGCTCGAGCAGCGCGTCGACCCGCGTGGCGACCTGCTTGGGACGGAGCCCGTAGTACCCGGCTTGGTAGAACAGGATCTCGCGCACGCGCAGGTAGCGGTCGAAGTTGTACTCCTGAGGCGCCAGGCCGATCAATGCGCGCGCGGCGCGCCAGTCGCGCTCGACGTCGTGGCCGAAGACGGCGATGCGTCCCGCGTCGATGCGCGCGAGCCCCACGATCGCGTTGATCGTCGTGGTCTTGCCGGCGCCGTTGGGTCCCAGAAAGCCGAAGAAGTCGCCGCGCCCGATCGTGAACGAGATGCCGTCGACCGCGATCTCGTGACCGTAGCGCTTGACCAGTCGGTGGACTTCGATCGCCGGCGCCCCAGCAGGCGCGGCGTCCATCAGCGCAACGCGGCCCGATGGAGCGGAAGCGCCAGCGCCCACGGCCCGGCACCGGCTCGGCCGAAGTCGTACAAGTCGATGGCGTCGACGAAGATCTTTGCGCGCTTGAGGACCGCGCACGCGGTGGGCATGCGCACGTCCATCACCACGTGGCGCGGCGCCAACGCCAGACACCCCGCGGCGAGCCACATCTCGCGCGCCAGCGCGACCACCTCCACGCCTTGCATCGCGGCGCCGCTCACCAGATCCGGCGCCGCCACCACGGCCTCGGCGTCGACGGGCGAGAAGACGTCTCCCAGGTGCGAGACGCCGGGCGCGAGCCGCGCCTCGCGGATCTCGAGGCCGAATGGCTGCGCGAAGGCGGCGAGCTGCTCGATGGCGGCGGCGTTGGTCGCGCCCGTGCGCGCCGCCACCAAGCGGTTCCCCATGACGACGGCGTCGCGCGCGTCGAAGATCCCCGGGCCCTCCACCGCGCCGAGCACGCG
Organism: Candidatus Dormiibacterota bacterium; assembly: GCA_035533275.1. Lineage (GTDB taxonomy): Bacteria > Vulcanimicrobiota > Vulcanimicrobiia > Vulcanimicrobiales > SCRA01 > SCRA01. Next base: position 166,843 of record DATLUD010000008.1, read on the forward strand.
CACTCCGCGCCGCTCGAGAAGGGCCTTCACGGCCTCTTCCTCGCCGCGGCGCTCGCCCTCGACCAGACGCGCCATCACCACACCTCCCGGCAGGGCGATCGCCGTCGAACGCACGAGCGTGGAGAGGGCGAAGCGCTCGTCCGGCTCGAGCTCCACCACGTCGACGCGATTGCGCTTGAGCGTGCGCACGAAGACCTCGTGCTCCATCCGCGCGCGCGCCGCGAACGGGGGGCCCTCGCCGAAGATCGGCTTGGCGCGCTCGAACCCCGCGTCGGGAGCCGCCACCACGGCGGTGAGCAGACGCCCGGCCTCGTGGCTCACGCATGCCGTCGTCGCTACATCCATCACTGCCTCAGACACAAGGGCTGTTCTTACGGCGGCGTGGTCGGCGAGCCCTGGCCGCCGGCCCCGGGAGGCCCGAAAGGAGGCCCCACGGCGACGTAGGGCGCCGCGTGGACCGTCGTGGAGAAGAAATCGGCCAAGTCGCTGGAGAGCAGATCTCCGAGGGAGAGCGCGGGCAGGCCCAGGATCTCCTCCTCCGTCTTGAGGATCGAGGCGTACGAGAGGTGGAGGCGCCCCACGTAGTGCGGCTTGACCATGGGACCGATCACCAGGGCATACGCGCGCAGCGCGTTCACGTGATCGTTCCCCGCCACGCCTCGCGGCGCCACGATCACCACCGTGCGGTTCCAGGTCGGCTCGCGCGAGAGGGCTGCGACCATCGTGCCCACCGCGCGGTCCTCGGCCGCGATGTCCTCGCCGCCCAGGTGGACGTCGGCAAAGGCCGGGGCGCGTCCCGACGCGGCCAGCGCGCCGTAGTCGCTCACGAACTCCTTGGCGCGCGCCTCGTCGTCGCCGGCGGCGAGGAACGCGCGGTCGACGTTGCCCGCCAGGATCGAAAGCCATGAGGGATCGCCGTAGAGGCGGAACGAGATGTGGTGGCGCGCGAGGTTGTTGTACAGAAAGCCGAAGCGCGGAAAGTCGCCGGGGGCGAGCGCGTCCACCCCCCCGCCGGCGATGGCGCGCCGCGCCGTCACGACCGTCACCACGCCGCCGAGCGCCGCCTCGCGCGCGAGCGCTGGGGCGCGCGAGAGCGCATAGAGGTTGGCCGCGATGCCATAGCGCGCGGCTAGCGCGTGGAGATTGGGGGTCTTGCTCTGACCGTGCTCCGTGAGCGCGGGATCGCCCACGCTCCCGCCCGGCTCGCCGGCGCCATCCGGGCGCCCCGCGGCATCCGTCAAGTCACCGAAGGTCGCATCGTACGTGGAAGGCGAGAGGCTGATATAGACGACATGGGCGAGATACCGGCTGCGGCCCAGCGCGGGCGCCGCGGGGACCACCGGGTCCCGCGTTCCGATCGGGCGCTCGACGCGCGCGGCGCCGAGCGCCGTCATCGTCGAGGCATCCAACCGCACGTTGTCGAGCGGGATCAGCTGCAGCGTTCCGGCGGTTCCGTCGCCGAAGGCGTTCGTGACCACCAGGCTGCCTTGCAGGCGCGAGAAGCTCACCGCCGTGGGGAACCAGCCGGTGGGGATCAGGCCCAGGCGCCGAGGATGGCGCGGATCGGCCACGTCGATGACGGCCACGGCGTTCATGCCGGCCAGCGCCGCGTAGAGACGTTTTCCGCCGGGCGCCAGCGCGAGGGCGTCGGGTGCCGTGCCGAACGGCGCGTCGTGGTAGAGGCTGAGGTCGATCGCGGCGACGCGGCCGTAGCGCGGCGACGAACCCTTGGTCTCGAAGACGTCGACGCGGTCGGCATTGGCCAGCGAGACGAAGAGCGCGCCTTTGGCCGTGGCGGTCACCGCGCTGGGCTGCACCCCGCCCACCTTCACGAGCGGGTCGAGCGCGCCGTCCAACGGGATCTGGCCGACGCTCGCCGGTGCCGCTCCCGCCGTCTGCACGAGCGAGACCGACGAGGCGTTGAGGTCGTACCCGCTTCCGCTCTCCGGCACGCCGGCGTTGACGACGGCGAGCAGTGAGCCGGCTCGGGTCGCGCCCGTGGGGCCCACGCCGACGGGGGCTGGAGCCCCGACGGGGGCGCGCGCCGCCACGTCGATGGCCTGGACGCCGCCCGAGCCGATGGCGTAGAGGCTGGTCTCGTCCGCCGACACCGCCAGCGCGGTGGCCCCGTCCGGCGCGTTCTGGAGCGCGATCTTGGGCGTGACGTCGGCGCTCAGCGTGCCGTCGGGGGCCAAGTCGTAGAGATCGAGCTCGCCCGTGCCGTGCGGCGCGACGACCACCAGCTCGCGATCGGCGGGGGGGCGAGACCCGGATGTCGGAGGCACGTCGCGGAGAACGGCGACTGCGTCGGCTGAGCGCGGAAGGGTGACCCGGCTCTGCGTCACCTCCGTCATCGTCGCGAGGTCGACGACGCTCACCCCGGGCGCGCCGTTGCGCCCCGCGCCGGCCACCACCGCATAGGCCCCTCCTCGCGCGAGGGCCAATCCCAGCGGCCGTTGATCCAGCGCCACGCTCTTGCCGGCGGGACGGACCACCCGGCCGTTGGGGAGGATGGCGGTGAACGGTCCCTCGGGGAGCTTTCCGGTCGGCTTGTACGCCGCGGGAGCGGAGAAGGCCACGCGCGGCTTTGCGGGCGGAGCCGCGCCGAGGAGCATGAAGACGGCGCCGGCGATCAAACCGGCTCGCTGAATCGTTGGTCGCACGGGGCGCTCTTCGGAGGGGTTGGCGGTGCCCCTCCATGACACGCCCGTCAGAGTAAGCGTGCGAGAGCTCGCCCAAGACGCCGCGCCCCCTCGCGGAGCTGCTCGTCGGGAACGTCGCCGAACGAGAGGCGCAGCGCGGCGGGACCCGTGCGGGTCGGGTAATACGGCTCGGCCGGCATCACCAGCACCCCCTCGCGCGCGGCCGCGTCGAACGCGGCCCGCGTGGAGATCCGCGGCGGCAGCGGGAGCCAGAGTGTGATCCCCGCCGCAGGCGCCTGGACGTCGGCCCACGGCAGCTCGCGCGCGAGCGACTCCACGAACGCGTCTCGGCGCGAGCGGTAGAGCGCGCGGGCGTGCCGCAGGTGGCGCGGCCACGCAGGGCTGCCCATGAACCTCCACAGCGCGCGCTGCGTCAGCGTGGAGGTGAACGAGTCGGCACGCATCTTCGCGCGCACCAGCGCTTCGAGCAACGGTCCCTTCGCCGCCAGGTAGCCGATGCGCAACGCCGGGAAGACCGTCTTCGAGAGGGACTCCATGAGGATCACGCGGCCGTCGGTGTCGTGGGCCAGGAGCGGCGCGGGGGCCCGCCCTTCGTACGTGAAGGCGTGCCCGGTCTGGTCTTCGAGGATGACGGTGTCGTAGCGCCGCGCCAGCTCGACGATCTGACGCGCGCGGCGCTCGAGGAGGATCGCTCCCGTGGGATTCTGTGCCACGGGATGCACGTAGAGCAGACGGGGACGGTACCCGGCGAGCACGCGGGACAGATCGTCGACGCGGATGCCATCGCGGTCCGACTGCACCGTCACGTAGGTGACGCCGCGCGCGTCGAAGACGCCCAGCGTCCCCGCGTAGGCCGGCGACTCGCTGGCGACCACCTCGCGTCCTTGCTCCAGCAGCACCGTGGCGACCAGATCGGCCGCCTGTTGCGCGCCGCTGCAGACGGCGATCTCATCGGCCTCGACGCGACAGCCGCGCGCGCGCAAGCCGGCCGCCAAGGTCGCGCAGAGATCGGCATCGCCGCGCGCCGCATGATACTGCATCGCGTCGGGAGGGTCTTCCAGCAGCGTGCGGTTGAGCGCGCGGCCGAACTCCGGGAGCGGAAAGGTCTCCGGCGCCGGGTGCCCCGTGGCCAGGGAGATCGCCCCCGGCTCGCCGACGCGGGAGAGCTCCTCGAGCACCCCTTCCAACCGCTCCGTCCGCGCCGCTAGGCGGCCGAGATCGGGCTCCCAGCGGGCGAGGAAACGGGAATCGCCGCTGCCTTGGCCGGGCGGCTCCGCCACGAAGGTTCCGCGGCCGACGCGCGCGGTGACGCGCCCTTGGGCCGCGAGCAGCTCGTACGCCTGCGAGACGGTGACGAGGCCGCATCCGAGCTCGTGCGCGAACGCCCGCATGGCGGGCAGGCGGTCGCCGGTCGACAGGGCTCCGGACTCGATCGCCTCGGCGATGCCGTCGGCGATCTGCACGTAGAGCGGACGCCGGTCGCGGGCGTCGAGCGCGAGGCGAAGCGTGGCCTACTCCCGGACGGGTGGTGCTAGGACTCGGCGACGACCGCCACGTCGAGGCGGTAGCCGATGCCGCGCACGCTGTTGATCTGCAGGGAGGCGCCGACCTCGGCGATCTTCTTGCGCAGGGCCGCAACGTGGACGTCGACCACGCGGGTGGGAACCCCTGAGACGTCGTTCCATACGTGCTCGAGGATTTGCGCGCGCGTGAGCAGCCGACCTTCGCTCTCCACCAGGAACCAGAGGAGCTTGAACTCCAGTGCCGTCAGCACCGCGGAGACGTCGTCCTTGATCAGGAGCTGGCGGTTGCGGTCCAGCACCGCGTCCCCGGAGAGCTGCGTGGCGCTGGTCGAATTGGTGCGGTACCGGTCCCGCCGCCGCAAGAAGGCGCCCACGCGGGCCAAGAACTCGTTGGTCGAGAAGGGCTTGGTGATGTAGTCGTCAGCACCAAGGCCCAAGCCCTTGAGCTTGTCTTCCTCGCGGGTGTGGCCACTGACCATCAGGATGAACGCGTCCAGCGTCTCGGCGAGCCTGCCGCAGATCTCCAAGCCGCTCCGGTCGGGGAGTCCCACGTCCAGAACCACCACATCCGGATGGAACGCGGCAGCGGCCTCCAGACCGGCGTCTCCGGTCAAGACCCAACGCGTCTCGTAATCGGCTTGGCGGAGCACCGCTTCTTCGAGCGCGCCGACGTCCGGATCGTCTTCGATGATCAACACACGGGCTGTCATGATGCTCCGGTTATCGGCCGGAACCGGCGAAAATTCTCAAGATTCCGTAAAGCCGGCATCCCGCCCTACGAGAAAGGTGATCGCCGTCGCTGCGGGAGGCGGGTCCGCCGGCCCCGGTCGGACCCGCCTGGCAAGGGCCCCGGCTAGACCAGCGCCCCTTGCTCCTCCTGCTCCGCGACGGCCAGCGCACGCCGGGCCACGCCGCTCTCGACGGCGGCGGTGACCACGGCTTTGCTGACCGCGTCGACCACCCGCGTGTCGAAGACGCTGGGGATGATGTACTCCGCCGAGCGCTCCTCGCCGACGACGTCGGCGATGGCGTGGGCCGCCGCGAGCTTCATCTGCTCGTTGATGCGGGCCGCGCGGCAGTCGAGCGCGCCGCGGAAGATGCCCGGGAACGCCAACAGGTTGTTGATCTGGTTGGGAAAGTCCGAGCGCCCCGTGCCGATCACCGCGACGTACGGACCCGCGACGTCGGGCATGATCTCGGGGGTCGGATTGGCCATCGCGAAGACGATCGGGTCCTTGGCCATCCCTTGGATGTCCTCGACCTTGAGGATGCCGGGCGCCGAGACCCCGATGAAGACGTCGGCGCCGCGCAAGGCGTCGTGGAGCGTCCCGCGGACGTTCTGCTTGTTGGTGTTCTCCGCGAGCCAGGTCCAGTGCGGGTTCTGGTACGCCTCGCCGCGATGGATGGCGCCGGGCTTGTCCACCGCGATGACGTCGGCCACACCCGCGGCCAGGAGCATCTTGATGGAGGCCGTGCCGGCGGCTCCGCTGCCGACCACCACCACCTTCAGCGACTCCAACGGCTTGCCCACCACCTTCGCGGCGGAGATCAGCGCCGCCAGGATGGTGACGGCGGTGCCATGCTGGTCGTCGTGCATCACGGGAATGTCGAGCGCCTCGATCAGACGGCGCTCCACCTCGAAGCAGCGCGGCGCGCTGATGTCCTCGAGGTTGATGCCGCCAAAGACGGGCGCGATGCGCACGACCGTCTCCACGATCTCGTCGACGTTCTTGGTGTCGAGGCAGATCGGGAAGGCATCGATGTCGGCGAACTGCTTGAAGAGCATCGCCTTGCCCTCCATCACCGGAAGCGCGCCGAGCGGACCGATGTCGCCCAGGCCCAGCACCGCTGTGCCGTCGGTGACGATGGCCACCGTGTTGCGCTTGATGGTGAGCTGGAAGGCCTTCTGCGGATCCTCCGCCACGGCGAGCGAGACGCGCGCGACGCCCGGCGTGTAGACCGTCGAGAGATCCTGGCGGGTCTTCACCGGGATCTTGGGCTCCACGCGGATCTTCCCGCCCAGGTGAGCGAGGAACGTGGAGTCGGAGATGCTGACCACGCTGACGCCGGGCTGCCCCGACACGGCGGCCTTGACCGCATCGGCCACCTGTTGGGAGGCCACCTGCACCGTGAAGTCCCGCACGGTGCTCTGGCGCGTCACCGAGCGGACGTCGACCGCGCCCACGGCACCCCCCGCTTCGCCGATGCTCGACGCCACGTGGCCGAAGGCCCCGGGCTCGTTCGGCATCTCGACGCGCATGATGATGTTGAATCCGATGGCTGGCTGTTGTCCCATAGTGGAGGCGAATTTCGCAGCCCGGATTCGGGCTCCTGGAACGGACAGTGAAAATCAGCCGGGGGGCTTCGGCGTGCAGGAAACTTGTCGCCGCGGCCGAGCATGCGGGCGCCCGTCAGGTGCCGCTGACGGTCATCCCCGCGACCCGGAAGCTCGGGCTGACGATGGGCGACTCGAAGATCACATCGCCCGCCACGGCGTCGACCGCGGCCAGCATCTCCCGCAGGTTGCCGGCGATGGTGAAACCGTCGATCGGGTAGGCGATCTCGCCGCCTTCGATCATGAACCCAGAGGCACCGCGCGACCAAGTGCCCGTCACGTGCTCGGTCGCGAAGCCGATGATGTCGTAGACCACGATGCCGCGCGGCGTTCGCGCGATCAGGTCCTCGAGCGTCCCCGTTCCCGGCTCCAGGTAGAAGTTGTTCGGCCCCACGGTCCCGCCGGCGGCGTTGCCGGTGCTCTTGGTGCCCAGCTTGCGCGCGTGATAGGTGTCGAAGAGAAAGCTGCGCAGAACGCCGCGCTCGAAGACCGCGGTCTTGCGCGTCGGCACGCCCTCGGCGTCGAACGGAGAGGTTCCCATGCCGCCCGGCAGCAGGCCGTCGTCGACGATGGTCACCAGGTCGCTGCCGATCTTCTCTCCCAGGCGTCCCGCCAGGAACGAGTTCTCGATCGCGACGTTGGCGCCGCTGCAGGCACCGAAGAGATCGCCCAGCACGATCGAAGCCACGTCGCGCTCGAAGATCACGGGCAGCACGCCGGTCTGCGGCTTGCGCGCCCCGCACATGTCCACGGCGCGCTTGGCGGCGACGCGGGCGATCTCCGCGGGAGAGGGCATCTGAGCGTATCCCCGGCGGCTGGCTCCGAAGTGCGCCGTGCGCTTCTCCTCGCCGTCGCGCACCACCGGGCTCGCCGAGAGACTGGCCGAGCTCGCGGTGTAGGATCCGCGAAAGCCCAGCGAGTTCACCAGCGCCACCGTGGTCAGCGCATCGGCGACGCGCGATCCGTTGGAGTTGTCGACGCGCGGGTCGTAGGCGCGCATCTCGCGCTCCATCTCCAGCGCCGAGGCGAGCTTCTCGTCCTCGCCGCGCCCTCTGACGTCGTCCTCGATCAGCCGCAAGTCGCCGCTGGCCCCGATGGGCTCGGGGTCGGGGAGAGCGCCGAGGGGATCGTGCTCGACGCTTCGCGCGGCCTCGACGCAGCGCGCCACGAGCGCCTCGAGTCCCTCCGGCGTGAGATCGGTGGTGCCCAGCGTGGCCTTCCGTCCACCGACGAAGGCGCGCAGCGAGAGAGAGCGGCCGACGCTCTGCTGGAGCTTGGTGATCTTCTCTCCGCGCGCTTCGGAGCTGAAGGCGTCGGAAACGATCATCGTCGCCTCCGACTGGTCGGCACCGCATGCCGCCGCCAGCGCGACGGCGCGTTGCGCCAGCTCCAACGGATCAGCCGACACGCGAGCCTCCTACGGTCATCGAAGAGATGAGCAGCGTCGGCAGCCCAACGCCCACGGGCACGAGCTGGCCGCCCTTGCCGCACGTGTACGAGCCGTTCGCCAGACGCATGTCGGAGCCGACCGCCGTTACCCGCGTCATGATCTCCGGGCCGTTGCCGATCAGCGTGGCTCCCTTGACGGGCGCGGTCAGACGCCCGTCCTCGATGAGGTAACCCTCGCCGACCATGAAGACGAAATCGCCTTTGGAGATGTCCACCTGGCCGCCCGCGAACGACTTGGCGTAGAAGCCGCGCTTCACGCGGCGCAGCACCTCGTCGGCCGTGAGATCTCCCGCCGGCATGTACGTGTTGGTCATGCGCGGCTGCGGAAGCACGCGGAACGACTGGCGCCGCCCGCTCCCGGTGGAGTGCGTGTGCATCAGCGCCGCGTTGAGCGTGTCCTGCATGTAGCCGCGGAGGATGCCCTTCTCGACCAGCATCTTGTGCTGCCCCGGCGTACCCTCGTCGTCGATCGAGACGCTGCCGCGCTCGCCGGGCAAGTTGCCGTCGTCGTAGATGGTGACCAGCTCGCTGGCCACGCGCTCTCCCACGCGCCCGCTGTAGAGCGAGACCCCTTGGCGGTTGAAGTCCGATTCCAAGCCGTGTCCCACCGCCTCGTGCAGGAGCACGCCGCCGCCGCCAGGGCCAACCACCACCGGCAGCTCTCCGGCGGGCGCCTCCACCGCGTCGAGGTTCACGACGGCGATGCGCGCCGCCTCGCCCGCGATCTGCTCCGGGGTGACGCCGTCGTAGAACTCGAATCCGCGCCGGCCGCCGTCGCCATAGTAGCCGTGGGTGCGCTCACCGTTGCGCTCCGCTACCACCTGCACCGCGAACGAGACCAACGGGCGCCGGTCGCGCACCAGGCGGCCCTCGCTGGTGGCGACGAGCACCTCCTGCACCTCGTCGTGCAGGTTGGCGTTGACCGCGCGAACGCTGGCGTCGAAGCGGCGCGCCGCGGCGTCGGCGCGTTGGAGCATCTCGACGCGCCGCCCCATCGCCACGCGGTCGCTCCACAGCCCCGGCAGGTACATGCTCTCGACAGAGCGCTCGCTGACGGAGACGGAGCGCGTGGTACCGCCGTGCGCGATCTTCGCGGCCACGCGCGCCGCGCGCTCGAGCGCCTCCTGCGAGAGATCGTCGCTGTATCCGTAGCCCTGCTGGTCGCCGACGCGCACGCGGATGCCGACGCCCCGCATGACGTGGACGCCGGCCTCGTGGATGCGCCCCTCTTGGAGCCGCAGCACGTGCGAGAGGCGGTGTTCGAAGAAGAGCTCGGCGTACTCGCCGCCGCGCTCGAGCGCGACGCCGAGCAAATGCTCGATGGCCGCGGTCGAAAGGGGTTCCGTTTGCGTGTCGCTCACCGGCCGAGGGGCTTAACCGTCGCCCCCCGGGCTCCTCTCGCGGCCGCGAACTGCGCCAGGAAGGCCTCGCTGCGCTCGGCGGAGACGCCGGCCGAAGCCAAGCGCCGGTGGAGCGCCTGATCGTCGGCGGGGGGAGCCGCCAGCAAGAGACCCGCGGGCGCTGCGCCGGAGGCGCGCACGCGCAGCGTTCTCAAGGCCCCGGGCACGAGCGCCGTGGTGAAGGGCGCCAGCTCGAGTCTCTCGCCGATGCCCCATGCCAGCACCACCGGCTCGCCCAGCGCCATCGCCGCGAGGGGCATCCCCTCCAGCGAGATCTCGCCTCCGCTCGCGCCCACCTCCGCGCGCTCGACCCAGAATCGCGGATCGGAGATCAGCGCCGCGCGCGCGACTCCGTCGAGCTCGTACGACAGCGGTGCCATCTGCGCGAAGCGCGCCGCGCGGAAATCCAGGACGTCGCCGGCCTTCTCCACGTGCAGCTCGCGCGGCTTGCCGTCCGCCCCCACGCGGTTCCAGTCGAAGATGCGGTACGTGAGATCGCTGGCCTGCTGCGTCTCGAAGAGCACGATGCCCCGGCCGATCGCGTGCAGCGTCCCCGCGGGCAGGTAGAACGCCTGACCGGCCTCCACCGGCACTCGCCGCAGCAGCTCCCCCAACGAGCCGTCGGCCACGCGGCGCTCGTACTCGCTCCGGTCGGTGTCGCGCGTCCATCCCAGGAAGAGCGCCGCCCCCGGCTCGGCCTCCAGAACGTACCAGCACTCCGCCTTGCCGTTGGGCTGCCCCTCCACGCGCCGGGCGTAGTCGTCGTCGGGGTGCACCTGCACGGAGAGACTCTCCTGGGCGTCGATGATCTTGGTGAGGATCGGGAAGAGGCGCGAGGCGTCGAGCGCTCCCATCAGCGCGTTGCCGAGCAGCGCGCGCAGGTCGGCCACGCGCAGCCCCGCCATCGCGCCGTCGGCGACGCGGTTCTCGTCCCAACACTCCCATGACTCGCCGAGGCGCTCCGCAGCGGAGCCGGGCTTGCCATAGCGCGTGACGAGCGCGCTCCCGCCCCAGATGGCCGCGGCGGTCCTGGGAACGAGCACATAGGGATACAGTCGCGGATCGTCCATCTGCCTCTCTGTACCCCGCGCGCTCAGAGCGTGCTCACGCGGTCGAGGATCTCGTCCTCCAGGTCCCAGACGCGGTCGAGAGAGTCCCAGTCGTCGGCGATGAAGGCAAAGCAGACGACCCCGTGGTGGCGGGTCTGCACGTAGCCGGCCAGACTACTGGCGCCGTCCTCGTAGCCGTCCTTCGCGTGAACCAGGCCGGCGGCTTGGTCGAGGCTGCGGTAGCGCACCGTGCCGTCGAGGCCCACGCGCGGCAGCTCGCGGATAAAGGCCGCCCCGCCGCGGGCGGAGAGATCGAGCGCCAAGAGATGCGCCAGCGTCGCCGCGTCGACGCGATCCTTCGGCGAGAGTCCGCTGCCGTCGAGGATGCGCGCGCCTCGGAGCCCCAGCCCCGCCGCGCCGAAGAGGTGCTGCTCGGCCGCACGCCCCGTGTCCACCGTGCCCGGCTCCCCGGAGTCGCGTCCGATCACGCGCAGCAGCTGCTCCGCCGTGTGGTTGTTCGACTCGAAGAACATGCTGCGCACGAGCCTGCCGACGCGCTCGGAGGGGTGATCCCAGAGCACGGTGCCTCCCGTGGTCGGCTTCGCGGCCACGCGCACGGCACGCACCTCGATGCCGTCGGCGCGGAGCATCCGGGCGAAGGCGTTGCCCACGAATGCGGGCTCGTCCACGACGGTGCGCCAGAAGCTCTGCATCGGCCCGGCGGGGATTCCGCCCGAAACGGTCAGCTCGCGGCCATCGCCGGTGCGCTCGATCGAGAGCGACATCGTCGCGTTCGTGGTCGCGGCGCCGCCCACGATGCGCACCGCGTCGTTCTCCGGCTCCATCGCGATCTTCGCCGGGGCGCCCGGGGTCGTCGGCGTGACGTCGATCTGTACCACGCCCTGGTCGAGGGCAACCGCGCTCGCCCCCGCGGCGTAATCGTACTCGAGGTCGCTGGGAAGCCACGTGGGGTTCTGCTCGGGACCTCCGAAGGCCGTGGCGTCGACGACCAGGTCGCCGTCGATGCGGCGGATGCCGCGGCGCGCCAGCGCTCGGGCGGCGGCCGCGAGATCGTCGGTCGCCAGCAACGGGTCGCCGGCGCCGACCAGGCGCAGGTCGCCGTGGATCACGCCGTCCGCGCCGGGCGGCTCCGTGGCCACCAGGCGCGTGTGAAGCCGCGCGTCACGGCCCAATCCGAAGTACGCGGCGCTTCCGATCAGCAGCTTCATCGTGGAGGCCGGCACGAGCAGCGCGGAGGCGTTGCGCTGATAGAGCACCTGGCCGTCGGCGGCCATCACGACGATGCCGCTCTTGGAGGGCATGCCCTCCGCGTTCGCCAGCGGCGCGATCATGCGGCGCGCGCGCGCCGCCGCCTGCGCCGACCAGGGCGGCTGATGGGATCCCTCGACGACGTAAGGTGCGAGCTGCACGACCGCCGCGGGACGAGCCGCCGTGGGCGCCGACGCCTGCCGATGGTGGATCAGGGTGCCGACGAGATGCGCGATCCCCGCCACGACGAGGGCCGCCGCCGCGACGACGGCAACGCAGAAGACGACGAAGGGCACGTAGCGCAGCAGACGCCTCCGGCGACGGAGGCGTGCGGCGTCAGCGGCGCGCCAGCTCTTCGATTCGCTCGCGAAGTCTACGGTTCTCCTCCTTCACCTGATCGAGGTCCTCGCGCAGGCGCACGAGCTCCGCCGGCGTCTGCGACGCCTCACGAATCTTGATCGCCGCCTCCGCGGCGGGACGCTTGACGCGTGGGTCGTCGCCGGCCTGCAAGCGCGCGAGCACGGGTAGGGCGCGCGCGTCGCCCACGCTCTCCAACGCAGCGATGCACGCGAGCTGGACCAGAAACTGCCGGTCGTCGTCGGCCAAGGGCATCAGCGCGTCGAGGATTCTCGTGCGCTGCCGCTCCAGCAGCGCGGCCGCGCGCGCCGCCGCGCGCATGGCGGCGCGCCGCAGGGGCTCGGGCTTGCCGTAGGCCGTGCACTCGAGGATCTGCGTGACGGCACGCTCGTCGGCCGTCTCCGCCAAGCCCCGCACGGCCCCGCAGGCGACCGTCTCTGCCCAGGAGGCGTAGGCGGTCTGCCGCACCAGCAGCTCGAAGCCGCGGCCATCGCGGGTCTTGCCGAGCGCCTCCAGCGCCGCCGCCATCACGAAGTACGAGGGATCCTCGGTTGCCAGCGGCGCAAGCGCATCGGCGGCGCGCGCCTCGCGCCAGCTGCCCAGGGCCGCGGCGACCGCGCGTCGCGCCTTGGGGTGCGCGAGCGAGACGGCCGCGATGAGCGACTCCAGCGCCGACGGGCTGCGCGACTCGCCAAGGGCGGCGGCGATCTCCGCCTGAACGCCCCAAAACGGATCCCCCAGGAGAGCGGAGCGCAGCGCCTCGCGCGCATCGCGCGTCGACTCCTTGGCAAGACGCTTGGCGGCGCGGATGCGCGAGGCCGGATCCGGGTCGCCGAGCAGGATCGCGATCAGCATCTCCGGCGGCGCCTCCAGCTCCACCGTCTTGAGCACGAAGTTGCCCGGGTCCAAGCGCAGCAGCGCCGGCTCGGCGGTCACCGGGATCACGAAGAGGTGCTCCGCCTCGTCGACGTGCAAACGCAGGCGCTGCTCGCCCGGGAGCGGCGCGGTCCCGTGGTCGCGCGCGGGGGCGGACGGCCGCTCGGCGATCACCCCGACCTCGAGTGTGAAGCGGTACGGAGGCTGGTCGTCGGAGATCTTCTGCTTCTGCTTCACGCGCAGCTTCGCGAGCTTTTGGGCGTCGTCGTACGCGTAGGAGAGCGTCAGCTCGGGGTGGCCGCCGCGCTCGATCCACTGGTCGGTGAACCAGCGGATGTTGCGCCCGGTCGCGCGCTCGACGGCCCGCACCAGATCGATCGTCTCGACGCTCTGCCAGCCGTTGTCGGCGACGTAGCGGTTGATCGAGCGCCAGAAGAGCTCCTCGCCCAGCTCGCCCCGCAGCATGTGCAGGACCGTCCCGCCCTTCTCGTAGAGGTGCCGGTCGAAGAGGTCGATCGGCTCACGGTAGAGGTTGCAGACGATGGGGCGGCGATAGCGCTCGTCATCCTCGTGGAGATACGTCGAGACCATGCCGTAGACGTCGTGGACGTATTCGTCCCAGCCCAGGTCCGCTTCGCGGAAGACGGCCTCGAAGAACGTGGCGAAGCTCTCGTTGAGCCACGCCTGCGACCAATCCCGGCAGGTCAGCAAATCGCCGAACCATTGATGGGCAAGCTCGTGCGCGACCAGCGGGTCGCTCGAGAAATCGAGATGCGCGCGCTCGTCGTGCAGCGTGCGATCCGTCTGCGTCGTGGCCGAGCTGTTCTCCATCCCCCCGAACGTGAAGTCGTGGACGGCGATCTGACCGTAGCGCGCGAACGGATACGGCACGCCGATGCGCCGCTCGAAGACTTCCATCATCTTCGGCGTCTTGCCGAAGGAACGCTCGCCGTCAGCCTCGCGCCGCGGCTCGACGTACCACGAGACGGGCACCTCACCGTGGCGGTCGTGATGCTCCACGAACTCGCCCGCCACCATCGAGGTGAGGTAGGCGCTCAGCGGCTGGTCGAGCTCGTAGCGGAAGAGGGTGTGGTCTCCCTCGTCGGTGCGCGAGATCAGGCGGCCGTTGGAGTATGCGAAGAGGCCCTTGGGCACCACGATCGAGGTCGAGAACGTGAAGCGCTCCGAGGGATGGTCCACGCATGGGAACCAGTGGCGCGCATCCTGGTCCTGCGACTGCGTCCACGCCTGCAGCGGCTTCTCGGGATAGGCCGTCTCGGGCTGGATGAAGTAGAGGCCGCGGCGCGGACGCAGGGCCGCGTAGACGATCGAGAACTCGTAGCGCTCGCCGGCCCGCAGCGCGCGCGCGAAACGCACGCGCAAGCGGTGCTCGCGCATGGAGAAGGTCAGCGTCGTTCCATCGGCGTCGCGGATCTCCGCGACCTCGAGATCCACGGCGTCGAGCACCAGCGCATCGGCCCCGTCGACGATGGCCTCGACCCGCGTCGTGCAGACGCCGTCGAGCCGCCGGGCCGCGAGGTCCGGCCGCAGGTGCAGGTCGACGTGCAGCACGTCGGCGTGCCGGTCGGGGCCATACTGCGGGCGGGTTCCGGGAAGCGCGAAGGGACGGTGATCCAACCGTTGCTCGTCACGATGCATACCCGCCCGTCGTTCGCGGGGCTGAGCGCCCCTCCTTTCGCGACGCACGGGTGGCGCCGCTACCGAGGCTCGAGCAGCTCGACGGGAATGCCGTTGGGATCTTCGACGAACGCGATCCAGCGCGTGCCGCCCGGCGATTTCTTCGGGCCGCTCAGGATCTTCACGCCTTCGGCCCGCAGCCGCTCGCACAATGCGGGGAGGTCGCCGTCGACTTCGAGCGCCAGATGCTCGTAACGATTGCCGAGCTGGTATGGCGGATGCTCCTCCAGATCGTAGACGAGCTCGATGTACGCGCTCCAATCGCTTCCCACGAACGCCATGTCGGCGTTCCCCGGGTAGTGGATCGGCCCGTCGAGGAGCTTCAGGCCCAGCTTCTTGGTGTAGAACTCGATCGTCTGCGCCATGTCGTTGACGAAGATCGAGGTGTGCAGGTAACGCGGCATGAGGATGCGTTCGCCGTCGGCGCCGCTACTCTTCCCAGAGCAGGATGCGCAAGCCGTTGGGCCGCATCCCGCGGCAGAGCGTCAGGTAGTACGTGCGGGCCGGTATCCCCTCGTAGCGATAGGTCCGCGTTCCGTCCGGCACCACCTCGTCGCACGCGCGGCCGAGCTGGCGCACGAAATCGGGGCGGGTCGCCAGAGGCTCCTTGTCGACGAAGATCGCCGTCGCCGGGTCGGCGTCGTGATTGAACCACGTCCGCGCCTGACGCCCCTGCCGATCGTAGCCGATGACCACGGGGGGCACGCCGCCGTAGAAGTCCAGCAGGCTCGAGAGTCCATAGCCGTCGGTCATCACCATGGCGTGGCGGCGGCGCGCCTCGGCCGCCACGTCGCGCCCGAGTTTGGGATACGTGAAGATCTCGAAGGGCCCGTTGTTGGTCAGGTCATGGCCGAAGGCGCGGATGGCCGGCGCCACCGTGTGCGACGGGGCGGCGGCCACGGCCAGCAACGGCGCGGAGAGCACGACCGAGGGCACCACCACCCACGCCCACGTCGCGCGCCGCCATGGCAGCTTCACCGCCAGCGCCGCCCCCACGCCCACCAGCGTGACGAAGGGGCCGTAGAGCCAGTAGATCTCGACGCGCTCGACGACGCCGAGGGCCACGATCACCGCCGTCATCGGCAGCGCGCTCCAGAGCGCCAGACGTCCCCACGACGTGCGGGCCCGCGCCGCTTGAATCGCCCCCCAGACCGAGGCTGCCGCGGAGCCCGGTCCCAGCACCAGCGCTGAGAGCGCCAAGAAGGTCGCCACGCGCGCGAGGCTTATCCCCTCGTCCACGTGACGCCCCACGAGCGCAAAGGCGAAGGTCTCCCAACGATGCTGAGCGTTCCACCAGAGCAAGGGGAGCACCCCGATTGCGAAGACCAACGGGGCGAGCGGCCACCCCCGCGCCAGTCGCCCCTCGACGCGCCGCGTGCGCCACGCCGCCACCGTCGCCGCGAAGGGCAACGCAAAGGCGAGGAGGCGACTCTCGACGCCCCCGGCGGCTGCCAGGCCCAGCGCCGCCCACCACCAGCCGCCGCGGTCCAGGGCGCGCTTGCCCGCCGCCAGGGTCGCGCACCAGAAGAGCAGGTACGGCGCATCCGGCGAGGCCACGCTGACGCCGACGGTGAGGAGCGGCGCCAGATTGAGCAGGAGCGCCGCCGCGGCGCCGGCGCGGCGGTCGTGGGCGATCTGGGCCGCGAAGTCCGCCAGAAAGAGGGTGGCACCGAGGCCGCAGACCAGAAAGCCCAAACGCACGAGCGCGGCGCTCCGCACGCCGTGATCGAACAGGGCGATGACCAAGGCCACGCCCGCCGGATGATCGTAGTACGCGGCCGCGGGGCGCAGGCTCCACTCCCAGTAGTACGCCTCATCCCCCGTCAGCGGCGTCGAGAACGACGCCACGGCGCGCGCTGCGAAGACGACCGCCACGGCGGCCCAAGCCGCCAGCTCCCACCGCGCGGGCCGGCGCACGCTCACCCTTCGTAGGCTTCCTGGAGGCCGCCGCTCACCGCCACCGACTGCGCGGTGATGTAGCCCGCCTCGTCCGCAACCAGGGTGCGCACGGCGTACGCCACGTCTTCCCACGATCCGGCGTGCCGGGTGGGATTCTTGGGCTTGGGAACGCGGCGCGCGGCCTCGCGATCCAGGTCCTTGCCCTCGCGAATGTCGCCGGGCTCGACCACGTTGCAGGTGACGCCGTACTGGGCCGCCTCGATCGCCACGCACTTGGCCAGCTCCACGACGGCCGCCTTCGCCGCCGCGTAGACGGACATGTCACGCGCCGCCAGCGTGTGGCTGCTGCCGTTCATGCCGAAGCAGACGATGCGTCCGAAGCGCCGCTCGATCATTCCGGGGAGCGCCGCGTGCGTGCACGCGAACGTGGAGGTCAGATTGCCGTCGACCATCGCGCGCAGATCGTCGAGCGTGGTCCGCGCGAAGGGCTTGACCACGATGTCGCCGGCCGCGTTGACCAAGACGTCGATGCGGCCGTAGCGCGACTCCACGGCGCGAACCAGCCGCGTGGCTTGCTCGGGATCGGAGACGTCGGCTTGGAAGAGGCCGTGATCGGCGTGTCCGGCGGCAAGGACTCGCGCCAGCGTCTCCTGCGCCGCTGCCTCGCTCGCACGGTAGTTGACCGCGACCACATAGCCGTGGGCCGCGAGATCGACGCAGATGCCGCGCGCCAAGCCCGAGGCCGCACCGGTGACGAGGGCGATGCGCGGCTGAGTCATCGCGCCCCTCGTTCGCAGGGGGCGCGCCTCCATCCCTTCGTGCCTAGGAGGCAGGTTCAGACCTCCTCCATGCGGCTTCAGACCTCCGCCATGCGGTAATAACGCGCCGGGCGGCGCCACAGCCCGCCAACGTGACCGACGTTTGTCGCATGAAACGCCCCGCGTTTTAACCGAATGGCGAGGCGACGGCCCGCGGCTCTGTCACGTTGGTCCATTTTCTCAACCAAGCCGCCGCCGTATCATGGGGGTAGAACAGAACAGGGTGGGGGTGAACACCGATGGAAGGACGACCCGAGGAGATGCGGCCGTTGCATGAGGCGCCGCTGGACGAAGACTATGGTGAGTAAGAGGGGGCCGCGCGGCCCCCTCTCCCTTATCCCGGCCCGTTCCGAAGCCCCGTCCCCTCAGCCGCGCAGCCGCTGGGCGGCCACGTCCACGACGGTTCGGGCGACGACGTTCGTCAGGAAGATGACCGCCATGAGGATGACGGCGGCCGCGTACGCCAGCGCGTGCGACTGTGCGAAGGGCTGGTTGATGAACGTCCAGACCACGTAGGTCAGATAGCCGACCGGCGAGTGGAACGGCGCCGCCGACGGCATGTAGTTCGACCACCCCGCCGTGTAGATCAGGGGAGCCGTCTCGCCGAGCGCTATGCTGACCGCCAGCAGAACCGACGTGAGGATTCCCGGCATCGCGCTGGGGAGGCAGACCATGAACATCGAGCGGCTCGTGCTCGAGCCCAGCGCGAGAGCCCCCTCGCGGAGTTCCTGCGGGACCGCGCTCAAGGCCAGGTCGGTGCCGCGCACCACATAGGGGAGCATGATGATCGCCAGCGCGATCGCTCCGGCCGCCAGCGAGAAGCCCCAGCCGAGGTACCCCAGGAGCACCACGTAACCGAAATAGCCCACCACGATCGAGGGCACGCCGGAGAGCACGTCGGTGAGGAACCGCGTGACCTCCACCATGCGGGGACCGGCGAAGGCCGTGAGCCAGATGCCGGAGCCGACGCCCACGATCATCACGAGGACGAGGCCGCCCAACACCAGCATGAACGTGCCCACGATGGCGTTGGCGAGTCCCCCGGAGATCCCGTTGGTGACGGTCACGAAGATCTCGGGGCGCAGCGCCGGCACGCCGCGCACCAGGACGAACCAGAAGAGCGCGAAGAGCATGGCGATCGACGCCGCCAGCGCCAGGGCCGAGCCCAGCCACCACGCCGATCCGATCGCGGAGCGCGCGGCGACGTTGCTGCGCATGGCCCGAAAGCGGCGCTCGTCGATGAGCGTCTTCATGCCGACCTCTCCAGGTTGCCCGCCAAGCGCAGGATCAGCCGCGCCCCCACGTTGACCACCAGCGTGATCGCGAAGAGCACGAGCGCGATCTCCGCGAGCGACCGCACGGCCAGCAGGGTGGAGTCGGTCAGCGCGCTGTCCAGCTGGGAGACGATGACCGCGGCCATCGTGTTGATGGGCTGGTAGATGTTCTGCGGCAACTGGTTCATCGCGGCGCCGCTCACCATCAGCACCGCCATCGTCTCGCCCAGCGCCCGCCCGAGCGCGAGCATCGCCGCGCCGAATATTCCCGCCCGCGCCGCCGGCAGCACCGCCTGCGTGACGGCCTGCCAAGAGGTCCCGCCCAGCGCGATGCTCGCCTCGTAGATCGAGCTCGGCACCGCGCTCATCACGTCGCGCATGGTCGCCGCCATGATCGGCAGGATCATGATCGCCAGGACGACGCCCGAGGCGAGCAGACCGTTCCCCGTCCCGATGCTGCCGCCCAAAAAGGGAACCCAGCCCAGGTGCGCGCTCAACCATGGCCCCAGCGCGTTGCCGATCCACGGCACCAGCACCACGATGCCCCAGAGCCCGAAGACCACCGACGGCACGCCGGCCATCAGCTCGACCAGCGTGTTCACCGGCGTCTTGAGCGAGGCCGGCACGCGGAAGACCATGGCGACCGCCGCCAGCAGCGCCACCGGCGTGGCCACCAGCATCGCGACGAACGAGCTCATCAGCGTGCCGTACAAGAAGACGACGACGCCGAAGGACGCACCCGGCATCCCGGCGATGCCGTTACGCGCGACGGGCCCCCCGCCGTACTGATTGCCCATGTTCCACGTGAGCGTCGTCAGAAAGTCCAGCCCGTTGAAGCGGATTGCCGGAAATGCGTAGACCGCGAGGAAGATCGCGATCAGAAATACCAATGCGGCCGTCACGGCCGCCATCGCTCCGGTGCCCCATTGCAGGGCGACGTCACCCGGCCGGTGCCGCGAGGCGGCACCGGCCGTCGGTGGAGACGTCGCGCGATCGACCTGCGTCTGCGTCGTCACTCGTATGCTCTCCGATGATGAGCGGCGGAGCCGAAGACCCTCTTCGGCTCCGCCGCGCGGACTCGCTGACTAGTGAATCTTGTCGATCTGCTTGATGCTGAGCTTCACGACGCTCTCGGGCAACGGCTTGAAGTGGACCTTGTCCAGGTACTTCATGGCATTGCCGCCATCCGAGCTGATCCCCCACGAGAGGAACTTCTTCAGCGCCGCGGCCGTTTCGGCGTTCGGCTGCTGCTCTCGAACAATCGCATATTCGTAGTTGATGATCGGGTAGGACTTCGCACCGGGGGCGAAGATCAGCGAGATCCGCTCGTCCGCCGGCGTCTTGCTCACCAGCGCCGCCGCGGCCGCGCTGACGTTCTCCGCCGTGGGGAGCACGAAGTTGCCGGCGCGGTTCTCGAGCATCGCGTACCCGAGCCCGGCCTTGTCGGTCTCGTTGAGGAAGCTCACGCCGATGTACGCGATCGAATATGGCGCGGCCTTGCAGGCCTGCACCATGCCTGGGTTGCCGTTCGCGCCGACAGCGGTGGGAACGGCCGGCCAGCTGATCGAGGTTCCGTAGGCGGGCCCGTTCTTCCACGAGGGCGTCGAGAACGTCAGGTACTGCGTGAAGATGAACGTGTCGCCCGAGCCGTCCGAGCGGTGGATCGGGATGATCCCCTTGTGCGGCAGCTTCGAGGCGTACGCTTTGTTCAGGGCCACGATGCTCTTGTCGTCCCAATAGCGGATCGAACCGCTATAGATTCCCGCGAGCACGGGGCCGGAGAGCTTGAGGTGGACGTCGTTCAAGCCCGGCAGGTTGTAGTTGACCTGTTGGGCGCTGATCGCCGTCGGGATGTTGAGCATCGGCGAAGGCGCCGCCTTCAGCTGGCTATCGCTCATGTAGGCATCGGAGGCGCCGATCTGCGCGACTCCGGAGATCGCCTCGGAGATGCCGGTGCCGCTGCCCGTGCTCTGCGTGGTGATCTGGACGCCCGGGTTATCCTTGGTGTAGTCGGCTACCCACAGGTTCATCAGCGGGTAGAGCAGGGAGGAGCCTGTCTCGAGCATCTTTACGGTCTCGGCCGTGGCGGCGGTCGCAACGGAGGCGACCATGGCACACCCGAGCACGAGGGCGACGAACTTTTGTTTCATGATGATGGCTGCTCTGTTCCTCAGACGGACGGGAGGGGAAGAGAGGTATCCCACTAGAGGTAACCAGAGCAATCTTATGACGGGATTAAGAGTATCACGGAATGCCTTAATCCTGGCGGCCGGCCGCCGGCCGAGCCGGCGAGACCACGCTAGCCGAAGCGTCCGGTGAGGTAATCCTCGGTGCGCCGGTCGCGCGGACGCGTGAAGAGCTCGCCGGTGGCGCCGAACTCGACCATCTCGCCGACCCCGTCCTCTTGCGCGAGCATGAACGCCGTGTAGCCGGAGACGCGCGCCGCCTGCTGCATGTTATGGGTCACGACCACGATGGTGTAGCGCGCCGCGAGCTGGGTCATCAGATCCTCGACCTTCGCCGTCGAGATGGGATCGAGCGCCGATGCCGGCTCATCCATCAAGAGGACTTCCGGCTCCACGGCCAGGGCGCGGGCGATGCACAGGCGCTGCTGCTGGCCGCCCGAGAGCGAGAGCCCCGATCGGCCGAGCTTGTCCTTCACTTCGTCCCAGAGCGCGGCTTGGCGGAGGACGCGCTCGGCGATCTCGAGCCGTTCGGAGGTGCGGCGGGCTTCGCCCGTGAGCCGGAGGCCCGCGACGACGTTGTCGACGATCGACATCGTCGGAAACGGGTTGGGCCGCTGGAAGACCATCCCGATCCGCCGGCGGATCAGCACGGGATCGACGCCGGGAGCATAGATGTTCTCGCCGTCCAGCAGAACCTCGCCGGTGACCGAGGCACCGCGCGTCACCTCGTGGATCCGGTTGAGGCAACGCAGGAGCGTCGTCTTTCCGCACCCTGAGGGACCGATGAGCGCGGTCACCGCGCGCGCCTCGAACTCGAGGTTGACGTTGCGAATGGCCATTCGCTTGCCGTAGTAGGCGCAGAGACTCTTCGTCGCAAGCTGAGCGCTCGTGACGTGTGGAACGGTGACGGCGTCGCTGGGCGGCATGAGGAGCGCGGCATTCGCGGACGCGGCGGCCAACCCCTCGCACGGAAACGGCGAGACGGCGACCCCTCGGCCGGGGCGCCGCCTCGAAGCGACATATGGTGCGGAAGACTGGACTCGAACCAGCACGATATTGCTACCGCCAGCCCCTCAAGCTGGTGCGTCTACCAATTCCGCCACTTCCGCAGGCGATGGACCCGCCCCGATCACCCGGGCGGGACCCCAAGGAGTTTAGACGATGGCGCCCGCGTCGTCAATCCCCTCCAGCCTACCTCATATTGGGGTCCAGGGCGTCGCGCAGGCCGTCGCCCATGTAGTTGATCGAGAGCACGGTGACCAGGATGCAGAGGCCGGGAAAGATGGCGGCCCAGGGCGCGATCGCCATGTTGTACTGGGCGTTGGCCAGCATGTTCCCCCACGACGCCGTCGGCGGCTGGATGCCGAAGCCGAGGAACGAGAGGGCCGACTCCAGGATGATCACGTTCGCGATGTCGAGCGTTGCCTGCACGATGATCGGCGCCACGGCGTTGGGCAGCAGGTGGCGGAACATGATCCGCCCGTCGGAGCTGCCGATGGCCCGCGCCGCTTCGGTAAACTCCTTCTCGCGCAGCGAGAGGTACGATGCGCGAACCAGGCGCGTGACCGGCATCCACCCGAGCCCGCCGATGATGAGCACGATGACGCCGAACGAGAGCGCCGCCTTGTTCGACGAGGCCGCGACGATGGCCGTCAGCACCAGCAACAGCGGGAGCAGCGGAATCGAGAGGAAGACGTCCGTGACGCGCATGATCGCGTAATCGACCCACTTGCCGTAGTAGCCGGCCAGGGCCCCGAGAAACGTGCCGACCACCACCTCGATCACGACGGCGAAGATTCCCACGGTCAGCGAGATGCGGGCGCCGAACATCAAGCGGGCGAGCAGGTCGCGTCCATTCTCGTCGGTGCCCAGCAGGTGGCCGAATGCGCCCGGAGGCAGGGGATAGCCGTTCCAGTGCGCCTGGTCGATGTAGTTGGGGTTCCACGGCGTGAGGAACGGGGCGAAGACGGCGACCAGGATGATGACCGCGAGGACCACCGAGCCCGCGATCGCGAGCTTATGGCGCCGGAAGCGCTTCCACGTGGCGTGGCGCTCGCGCTCGAACTCGAAGTCTGCGCCGGCGCCGGGCTCTGGGGTCTGCTGGAGGGGTAGTGTCGTGGCCATCGCTAGAGTCTCTCCTCGACGTCGGTCCCGTGCGATCAGTCGTACTTCACGCGGGGATCGAGCCACGCGTACGCCACGTCGGCGATCAGGTTGAAGAGCACGACCAGGAACGAGACGAGCATCAGATAGCCCATCAGCAACGGGAAGTCGAACTGGCCGAGGGCGTTGATGAAGAGACGGCCCATGCCCGGCCACGCGAAGATCGTCTCCGTGATGATCGCGCCGCCGACCACGCCTGGCAGCGAGAGCGCGATGATGGTGACCACCGGGATCACGGCGTTCTTGAGGCCGTGCTTGAGGATCACGGCGGCCGGGGCGAGCCCCTTGGCCGCGGCGGTGCGCATGTAGTCGGTGCGGACCACCTCGAGCATCGAGCTCCGAGTGAACCGGCTCCACGTGGCGATGTATGCCAGCGAGAGCACGATGGTCGGCAGCACCAGGTGGACGAGGCGGTCGCCGAGCGGGCAGGCGTCGGTGTAGCACATCGAGGCCGACGGCAGCTGCAAGCGGTAGCCGAACCCGGTGATCCCGTGGACGGCAAAGACCAGTTGGAGCATCAGGGCGAACCAGAAGACCGGCATCGACTGGCCGAAGAACGCGAACGTCGTCACCAGATAGTCCCACATCGAGTAGGGCTTGATCGCCGCGAGCAGTCCGGCCGGGATGCCGATCGCCAGCGAGAACGCAAAGGCGCTGCCCATCAAGATCAAGGTCGCGGGCAGACGGTCCATGATCGCCGCCACCACCGTCATCGAATTGGAGGTCGAGTAGCCGAAGTCGCCGCGAACGACGTGCCCCAGCCAGGCGAGGTACTGGATGTACAGCGGGCGGTCGAGGCCGAAGTTGTGCTTGAGGCGGGCGATATCCGCGGCGGTG
The DNA here is from genome assembly GCA_035533275.1 of Candidatus Dormiibacterota bacterium. Taxonomy (GTDB): domain Bacteria; phylum Vulcanimicrobiota; class Vulcanimicrobiia; order Vulcanimicrobiales; family SCRA01; genus SCRA01. The sequence continues at coordinate 190,639 of DATLUD010000008.1, forward strand.
ATGTGCGGGTTCTGCAGGTAGGGCGTCAGCGGCCCCCCGGGAGCCTCGTGCAGGATCAGGAAGATGATGACGGAGATCAGCAGCAGAAGCGGTATCGCCTGCGCAGACCGTCGAACGACGTAGTTGAACAGCGTCGGATCCTCCCAGTCAATTCGCTGCGCCGAGGCCGCGGTCTCCCTTACGGGTGCCGCGCGAACCTTTAAACGCACCGAGAGCGGCCGTTAGCGCGGCCGCCCAGTCCTGCAAAATCGCACCAAAGTTACGGTGATCCATCGGCTTTCCCTTTGTCGACGCGCCCCCGCGGGCGGCTCATCGCACGTCTGTTCGTTCGCTCGCCTTCGTTGCGACGCCCCGCACCTGCGCCGCGCGGCGCAGGCCCAGGATCTCTCTCGCGTGCGCCGGCGTGGCCACGGGCCGCTGGAGCTCTCCGGCAAGGCGGGCGACCCGCGCGACCAGCTCCTCGTTTCGCGCCGGCTGCCCCTTGGCGTAGTAGAGGTTGTCCTCGAGGCCCACCCGCACGTGTCCCCCCATCGCGATCGCCACGGCCGCGAGCTGGAGCTGAGCGCGCCCGACGCCCGCCACCGACCAGCTGCACCCGGCGGGCAGGCGCCGCACGATGTCGACGAGGTTCTCCACGCTGGCTTCCGCTCCGCCGGGAACCCCCAGCACCACGTCCACGTGATGCGGAAAGGTCAGCAAGCCCTCGCGCTCCAGACGGCGCGCGTTGTCGAGATGGCCCAGATCGAAGATCTCGAGCTCGGGCACCACGCCGTATGCCCGCATGCGCGCCAGGATCGCGCGCATGATCGGAAACGAGTTCTCGAAGACCTCCTCTCCGAAATTCACCGTGCCGCAGGTCAGCGTCGCCATCTCCGGGCACAGCTCCAACGCCACGGCGCGCTCCTCGGGAGTCATGCCCACCGCGCCCCCGGTGGAGAACTGGACGATGAGGTCGCTGTTGGCGCGCACGGCGGACGAAAAGGCCCGGAACGTCTCGACGTCCTGCGTGGGACGGCCGTCGGCGAAGCGCCCGTGGACGTGGATCATCGAGGCGCCGGCGGCGCGGCATGCCGCCGCCGTCGCGCCGAGCGCATCGGCCGTATACGGCAGGTGCGGCGACTCCTCCGGGCGGACCTCCGCCCCGGTGGGCGCGACGGTGATGATCAACGGCTGCATGACGATGCCCTCCTAGCTCTCGTGGAGTTCTCTGGCGGCGCGTGCCGTCACCCGTTCGTCCAAGCCCAGAAGACGAGCCAACTGGATCGCATCGCCCTCCGCGCTCGCGAGGCTCGCCGCCGGTGCCAAGCGGTAGTCCATCGACTCACCGATCAGCCGCAGCGCCTCCTCGAGCGAGCGGCGGCCATCGGACCGCGCGCTCAGCGCGCGCCGCAAGCCGATGACCGCGTAATGGGCCACGCCCGCCGCCTCGGCGACGCCGTGGAAGTGCGTGGCGGCCAGCGCCAGCTCGCCGCGCTCGCGCAGCGCGTCCAGCAGGGCGACCACCAGCGCCCGTCCTTCGCGCGGACTCGTCGCGCGCGCGAACTCGTCGATCAGGAGCAGGCGCGGCACGTGGGGCTCGCGCAGCACCTTCGCGAGGCGCACGATCTCGCCGCCGAAGGACGAGAGCAGTCCCTCCCGATCGGCACGCTCCTCACCCTGCGCGGAACCTAGCCAGCAGATGCGCTCGACGAGTCGCAGGTGCGCGCCGCGCGCCGCCACGGGAAGACCCCACTGCGCGCACAGCTGAACGAAGCCCGCCGTGCGCAGGGCCGCGGATTTTCCGCCCATGTTGGGGCCGGTGATCACGGCCTGCCCCGGAAGCGACAGCGAGATGGGAGCATACGGGCGCCCGTGAGCGGCCAGCGTTTCCTCCAGGGGCAAGAGGCGCGCCTCGTCGATCGCGAGGTCATCGTGGTCGGCGATCTGTGGAGCGGTGGCCGCATGGGCCTGCGCGAACGCGACGGCGCCGCGCAGCAGATCGATCTCGCCCGCCCGCCGCAGCTCCGCCAGCAGCGCCGGAGCGTGGGCGCCGATCTCGCGCGAGAGCCGCTCGCGCGCGCGCTCCTCCAGCTCCGCCACGCGCGCAGCCGAGTCGTCCCGCGCGCGCATCGCCGCCAGCGTGCGCTCGTCGTTGGCCAGCTCGAAGACCACGTACCCGCCGGCTTCGCGCACGGTGCGCACGCCGGCCGGTACGACGGCGGGAAGGTCGGCGCGCGCGAGCGCGAACTCGCGCTCCTCGGTCACCGCGTCGCCCAGCACCGCGGCGGCGCTCTCGCGCAGGCGCGAGCGCTCGCGCGCGCAGGCCTCGGCATCCGCCCGCGCGGCGGCTCGCGCCTGGGCCAAGCCCTCCGCGAAGGCATCGTCCAGATAGAAGGCTCCGCCGCGCCGCACGCCCGGAGCCAGCCGCTCGCGCAGCGGTTCGAAGGATGCCGGCCCCAGGCGCTCGGGCGGCCTCTGACCGGCGCACGCGCGCAGCGCCTCGAGCGCGTCGAGCAGGCGCGCGACTTCGTACAGGTCGACGTCGGCCAGCGTTCCGCCCGCAGATGCCCGCGCCAACGCCTCGAGCGGATCGGGCAGCGCGCGCAACGCGGCGCCCACGCGGCTCACCTGGTGGCCGTCCCAGGACGCCGCTGCCTCCACGACCTCGGCGATCGCGGCGCGCGCCGCCTCGGCCTCCCCGGCGGCGAATGGAGCACGGGCGTCGCGCGCGCGGCGTCCGGCGCTCGATACGGGCTCGAGCACGCGCTCCAGCCAGAAGGCGCCGATCTCCTCCGCCGTCGCGGCATCGGTGAGCGCGGAGACCGCCCTCATGCGGCGGCGTTCCGGTAGACGTCATACGTGGGGAGGCCCGTGGCGCATGCCACCGCCTCTGCCAGCGCCACCGGGTCCACGTCGCGCTCCCGTCCGTGGGCGTTCACCGTCACCGCGGCGACGTGGAGCGCTCGAAGGCACCAGAGGCCTCCCGCTCGGCGCAACGCCGCCGCGGTCTGGGCGGGGATCTGCAGCGCCAGCGGATCCTCCAGCACGACGCCGCGCGCGCGGTCGCTCCTTGCAAGCAGCTCGGCGGCCCGCTCGGGCGTCAGCGCGCCGTCCACCGCGATGGCCTCCGGCGGCGCCCCACCCGGGAGAGAGAGACGGTCGACCAACGCGCGCGTCCGCTCCACCACGCCGCGCAGCGTTGGCGCGAGGGCGGCGCCGGTGGCCACGATGATGGCATCGTCGCCCCGCGCCGTGGCGGCGATCCGATCAACCGCGCCGTCCACGAGCACGACGTCGGCAAAGGAGCGCAGGGAAGCGATCAGCTCGAGCATCGCGCTCGCGGTGTTGGGCCCAGCGATCTCGATGCGCGTGGGCGCGTGCAGCCGCACGATGACGACCCGCCCCAAGGCCGTGCGATACGGCGTCAGCTCCAACACCTCCGAGGCAGGCGAGCGTGGCAGGAGGGCCGCGGCCGTCGCGACCACGGTGCCGGCGGGGAGGACGAGCTGCGGCTTTGGCAGGTTCGTGGCCACGTCGTGGACTTCGCCGTCGCGCCCCACGGAGGTGATCGCCACCGTGTGCCCCGCGCGGCGCGCCGCGCTCGCCAGCGCCGCCGTCGTCGCGGTCTTGCCGACGTCCTTCCCCGCGCCCACCACGGCGATCGAGCGTCTCCCGCCCGCGAGGGCACTGGCGAGCAGGTGGTCCACCGCGCTCGTCACGCGAGTTTAGGTACTTTCACGGATGATTACCGATTGGGCCGATGGTACCATCACGGTGAGGGCAGCACCGAGGAAGGCCCCAACGCCCTGAGTCACTCGTTGGCTCGTCCGTCGGGGAGGTGCGCCGCTCGCGACATGCCGGGGCGGGGACTGGGGGAGTTCCCGCCCTCGCATGGTGAATGCGCTCTATGCGGTGAGCAGCTGCTGGACCGCGATGCGCAATTGCGACGGCGAGAACGGCTTGTACAGGAAGCGATTCGCTCCGGCCGCTACGGCCCGCCCTTCCATCGCGTAATTGGTGTGCCCGGTGACCATGAGGATCGGCGTTTCCGCCGTCGCGGACAGCGCGCGCACCTTCTTCACGAACTCGATCCCGGAGATGCCGGGGAGCATGAAGTCGGAGATGACCAAGTCCGGCGCCTCGCGCTGGATCTCGATCAGCGCCTCTTCCGCGTCGGCGCAGGCGATGATCTCCGATTGAAGCGGCTTGAGCGTCACCCGGATCAGCGTCAGGATGTCCGGATCGTCGTCCGCAACCACGATGCGGGCCATAGTCCCTAGGATTTCTGACCCCGAGGCGCGTTCCCCCGGAGGAGCGGGGGAGGGTCGTGTAAAGCCCATGTAAAGAGCGCGTCGACCCTGCGCCGATCACGCGCCCGCGGCGGCGCGCACGGCGGCGGCAACCATCCGATCCTGCTCGGCGGGATCGCGCCACCTCGCCTGAGCCTCGGGCGAGAGCTGGTCGACCGGGTCGAAGTAGAGGAACCACCGGTCGGGCTTGACGCTGGGGGCGCTGTAGACGGCGATGCCGTTCTCGCGGTCGTAGTGGTCGTAGCTGTGGACGTCCCGCTTGCCGCCGCCGCCCGGGGCGTCGCAGATGAAGGTCGGCGTGTTGAATCCCGCCGTCGAGCCGCGGACGAACTTCTCGATGGTCACGGCCGTCTCGACCGTCGTGCGCAGGTCCTCGACGCCCTTGGTCATGTCGTGCATGTACACATAGTAGGGGTGGACGTTGAGGTAGCCCAGGCGCTTCATCAGCAGCCGCATGACCTCCGGCGCGTCGTTCACGCCCCGGATGAGGACGGTCTGGTTGCGCACGAGCACGGCGCGCTCGAACAGCGCTTGCATGGCCTGCTGCGTGATCCACGTGATCTCGTTGGGGTGGTTGAAGTGCGTGTGCAGGACCACGTCCTTCCCCATCTTCCGGCCGCGGTCCACCACGGCCGTCAGCGCGTCGAGCCACGCATCGTCGGTGAGGATCTTGCTGGGCATCACGGCGGGTCCCTTGGTCGCGAAGCGCAGACGCCGCACGTGGGAAATGTCCAGGAGCGCATCGCCGATGCGCCGCAGGCTCTTGGCCGGCAACTGGTAGGTGTCTCCGCCCGAGATCACGATGTCCTCCAGCTCCGGCCGCGAGGCGATGTACGCAAACGCGTCCTGCCACCGCTTGGGGTCCGTCGCGAGCTCGGCCTTCTCCACCGTCTCCGTGTCGCCCCCGATGGCGTACGCACGGGTGCAGAAGCGGCAGTAGACGGGACACGTGTTCAGCGGCAGGAAGAGCGCCTTGTCCTCATACCGGTGCGTGAGGCCCGGCACCGGCGAGTCCTCGAGCTCGTGAAGGGAGTCGAGGGCGAGCTTGGGATGGTCGGGGAGCATTCGCGATGCCAGCGGGATGAACTGAATGCGGATGGGATCGCGATAGGGGTCGCTCCAGTCGATCAGCGAGAGGATGTACGGGGAGACGCGAACGTTCATCGGCGCACGACGGAAGCCCGCCCGCAGATCCTCGACAAAGGCCGCCGGCGCCAGGTCCCGGACGGTCTCCACGAGCTCGTCGGGCGTCTTCACCGAGTTGCGGTACTGCCAGACGTGATCGAGAAACGTCGCTTCGTCGACGTCCTCGAACTTCGGAATCGCGCGCCAGAACTCTCCCTGGCGCAGCTGCGTGTGCTCGAGAGCCTCGGGCGGAGCGGGCGGCTTCACGCCCTTGCTGACGGTGGTGGCGTGCTGGCGCGTGAGATCGATGGCAGACATGGTGTCCTCTACGCTGGTTGGGGAACGGTGAAGCGCCGCCGGAAGTAGTCCGCGAGGGCGGCGTGGTCGCGAACGGTGTCGAGGGCGATCTGCGCGTGGCCGCGCGAGTACCCGTTGCCGATGAGCAGGTCGACGTCTCTGCCCACGCCTTCCGCGCCGAGCGCCGCGGCCGTGAACGAGGTCGCCATGTTGAAGAAATAGACGATGCCCCGCTCCCGGCAGGCCAGGATCGAGGAGAGCTCCGTTCCGGGCACGTTCACGCAGTTGATGACCACGTCGACCTCGTCTGCGGCGACGGTGGAGAGCGCGTGCAGGCACGAGAGCGCGTCGCGCGCGTCGGCCTCGACCAGCGCGTCGAGATATCCTTCGCGCTGGAGCAGCCGCGTCGAGTCCGTGGCCGCCCGCTCCAGGCCGTAGACGCGTCCCTGAGCGCCGACGGCGACCCGTGCCTGCGCCGCGCAGAGCATCCCGCTCTTCCCGCCGGCGCCGAAGATCAGAACCCGGTCGCCGGGCCGACAGATGCGGCGCGTCTGCGCCGGGGCCCCCGCGACGTCGAGCACGGCCAGCGCCACCTCCAGCTCCAAGTCGTCGGGGAGGCGAGCGTAGAGGCCGCTTTCGAAGAGGATCGCCTTGCCCCGCACGCGGAGCCGCTCGCACGCGGTCTCCACCTGGAGCACCTCGTCGATGACGAGGGGCGTCAGCGAGAGCGAGACGAGCGTGGCGACGCGGTCGCCGACGGCGAGATTCGCTCGTTCGCGCAGGTGCTCGCCGATCTCCGCGACGCGCCCCACGAGCATCCCTCCGCTTCCCGTTGCCGGGTTGTGCTGTTTGCCCCGCTCGCGCACGGTGCGCGAGACCTGCTCGGCGATGGCGGCGGGATCTCCCCCGCAGGCCTCGCTCATCTGCCGAAACGAAGCCGAGTCGATGTTGAGCGCATCGACGTCGATCAGGATCTCGTTGGCGAGAGCGCGCGGCGCGTTGTCGATCCGCCAGGCCGCTTGCGGCATCGCGCCGGCGGGCTCGATCACGCGGTGCGAGCCGTAGCGGCAGAGCCTCACGCCGACGCCTTCCTCCAAAACGACGGCTCGTCCGCCTCGGCAAGCTCTTGCAGCGGCACGGCCGCGCGCTCGTACGACGTGGCCAGGATGACGGTCGTTCGCGTGCGCGCGGCGCCGGGGATCTGCTTCAGCCGCGTCAGCAGCGCGTCGAGGTGACGCGTGTTGCGCGTGGCGACCTTCAGCATGTAGGAGTCCTCGCCGGCCACGCTGTGCACCTCGAGGACCTCGGGCAGAGCCGAGACCTGGCCGACGAAGGTGTCGTAGTCGCAGTCGGGAGTGGTGATCACCCCGATGAACGCATTGACCGCGAGCCCGACGCGTTCGAGGTCGAGACGGGCCCCGTATTGAACCAACACACCCCGGTCCTCGAGCTTCCGGATCCGGTCGTGCACGGCCGGCGGACGGAGGCCGATGGCCTCGCCCAACTCGGCGTAGGTGGAACGCGCGTTCCGCTGGAGCGCCTCCAGCAAGGCGAGGTCGGTACGATCCAAGTCGGCCATAGCCTCCGAATATTCATATATGTTCGGAAGATTCCCTCTTTGACCGCGATCTATTCGCCAAGATTGGAATTGAGCCGAACGAATCGGCGACTCGACGCCTTCGTTAAGGCACCTGGCGCCCGCTCCGATAACTGAAGGAATCGTGCGCTCTAGCGTAAGGCCGGGATATCAAGTCGACGACTTTGCCGGGGCCTATCTGGGCTTTGCCGCCGGCAGTGCGTTGCTGTGGATCGGCTCGGACGTGCTCCGAAAGCAGGCGGGGGCGGTCCCCGGCTGGGCGTTGCCGCTAGCCGGCGCCGCGCTCGCCGTGGCCGCTCTGGCGTTCGCGGGAGCCGACGTCCTCGACGCCCCAGCGCCCCTGCGGTGGGCCCTCCGGCTAACGTACGCCGCGACGCTGGCCGCCGGCGGCGCGATCGTCTTTCCCACGCTTCACGGGCTCGGAAGCTTGCTGGTCGCGTTCGCGGCGGGCGTCGCCGGCCGCGCCGCCAGCCGCCGCGCGCTCTCCGCCGCTCTGGGTCTCTGGTGCGCCGCGACGGCGGCATGGAGCTTCCTGCCGCACGCGTTCCCGCCATGGGTCGGCGCTCCGTTCGCGGGCTTGCCGGGGGGCGCCGTGATCTTCGGGGCGATCGGCGTGCTCGCCGCGGTCGCGCCGGCGCGCCTGCGTCGCCCCGCCGTCCTCGCGCTGGGCGCCCAGATCATCATCCTCTCCGGCATCCACGCCGCGCAGGGCATGTACGTCGCTCCTTTCGTCGGCTGGCCGGCGGCGGCGGGCCTCGCCGCCGGGGCGTTCGCCGATGGCCCCGTCGCCTGGCCCCGCAGCCTGCGCGCCGTCCTAGGCAGGAGGATCGCCTTCGTCGCGTTTGCCGCCCTGTGGGTCTGCGCGTCGGCTGCGGCTTTGGCGTTGGGCCACCAGGCGCAGGCGCAAGCGGTCCAGCTGACCCGACAGGCCGTCAAGCGGGCCGGGTTCGAGCTCGATCTCGTCGGCCGCACGATGGAGGGTCTCGCCGTGATCAGTCCCACCGGCGACCCCCTGCGCATCGCCGAGATCCTCGAGGAGGGCGACGTTCCGATTCTCTGGGCAGCGCGGATCTCGGCTGACGGCGCCATCGTCGACGCCTGGCCGGCGAGCACGTTCGCCGCTGCGCCGGCCGCGCTTCGCTCCTCGGTCCTGGCCACCGCACGCAAGGCCGTCGCCACGCACGGGCTCACGACGTCACCGTTCTTCGCCTCGCCGCGCCAAACGCTCGTGGCAACGGCGGAGCCCTTGAGCTATCCTCGGACCGGCGCCGTCGTCGCCGTCTACGACGTCCGAGCGTTCCTCACCACCATCGCCACGATCGACGGTACCCCCCCTGTCACGGTGAGCCTCACCGACGGTTCCCTGAGCGCTGGGACCGTGGCGCCCAAGCCCGGCTCCGCGTTCTCAACGCTCGACATCGTCACGGCGCGCGCCTTCCCGGTCCCGGGCAGCGAGCGTCCATGGCGCATCGCGGCTGCGTACTCCACCGCGACCCTGTTGGGGGCGACTGAGCGCCGGGCCGCGGCCATTCTCGCCGCCCTGCTCGTTGCGGCGGTCGCGATCCTCTGGGTCTCCTCCAAGTTCGCCGAAGCGATCGCGCGCCCGATCCGCGACGTCCGCGAGCGTGCCGGGCGAATCGCCGACGGTGAGCCCTTCGAGCCCATCGCAGCCAATAACGAGGAGCTCGCGGAGCTGGTCTCCACCCTCGACCGGGTCAGCCGGACCATCCGCTCGCGCGATCACGCCCTGACGCTCGCGCACGACTTGACGCTGGGCACGTTCGGTCTGCACGAGACCGAGGTCGTGCGCGCCATGGCCGAGCGCGCGGTCTCGAGTTACTTCGGGATCTCGGAGTGCGCTCGCATATCCGAGGGCGCACCGGCGGAGGCCGGCGAGGAGGCCGCGGTAACCCGGCCTGCCGCCGACGGCGCGGCGACCATGATCCGCTGCCCGTTACGCGCCGCCCGCTCGACGCTGGAAGTGCGCCTCCCCCACGTCATCTCCGACGACGACCTCTCCTCGCTCTCCCTCTTGGCGGACACGGCGGATCTGGCCATCGGCTCCTCCGCGCTCCTGCGCTGGCTGGGCCAGGAGCGGAGCCTCGTCGACAGCATCTACGCGAGCGTGCCGGTAGGCATCGTGCTCGCGGACCAATACGGGCACATCGTCCTCGCGAACGACGCGGCCGCGCGCCTGCTCGAGGGCTCTCCCGGTGAGATCGTCGGGCGCCGTCTCGCCGAGTGCCTGGGCACCGAGGGGCTGCACGACGGGCGCATTCGCGTCGGCGCGGAGCGGCGCCCGGTGGAGGTGCTCGTGCACCCCGACGCCGACGGGGCGCGGTCCCTCGTGGTGTTGCGCGATCTCACCGAGCAAGAGGCCCTGGAGGGGCTCAAGGCCGAGTTCACGGCCGCCGTCTCGCACGATCTGCGCACTCCTCTGACCGCCGTCAAGGGATTCGCCGTCCTGCTCCAGGAGCGCACGGATCTCGATCCGGAGGCGCGCGAGATCCTCATGCTGATCGATCGCGCCGCGAACCGGCTGACGCGGATGATCGACGACCTCATGCAGACGGCGCTGCTGGAGAGCGGACGCGTGGCGCTCGTGGTCGAGCCGATCGCGCTGGGCTCCGCCGTGCGCGGCCTCATGCTCTTCGAGGGCGAGTCGCAGTCGCACCAGCTGGTGGTGGAGGTTCCTCCGCAGCTGGCGGTGCTGGCCGATCGCGATCGCCTCGAGCAGGTCCTGGTGAACTTGGTCGGCAACGCCTACAAGTACGCTCCGCGCGGACGCATCCTCGTGCGCGCTCGCGCCGTCGGCGAGGATCGCGTCGAGATCGCCGTCAGCGACGACGGACCCGGCATCGCTCCGGACGAACAGGAGCGCATCTTCGAGAAGTTCTACCAAGCGGCGGGACAAGGCAAGCGGCGTCGAGGAGTGGGCTTGGGCCTCTACATCTCACGGGAGTTGATCGAGCGCATGGGCGGCACGCTGACGGTGCGCTCCGTCCCGGGCTTCGGCGCCACGTTCGCCGTGGCGCTGCGCGCCGCGGAGCTCGGTTCGCGTGCGGAGCGGAGCGCATGAGCGCACGGATACCGGTCGTCGTCGTCATCGACGACGAGGACGAGATGCTCCAGCTCGAGCGCCTCACGCTCGAGGCCCTTCCCAGCCGCGTGTTCGCGTATCGCGACGCCGAGGAGGCACTCGGAGCGATGCGCAGCAATCCGCCGGACGTCATCGTCACGGACGTGATGCTCCCCGGGATGTCGGGAACGGAGCTGATTGCCGCACTGCGCGCGGAGCCGAGGACGCGCCACGTCCCCGTCGTGCTGGTCACGGCCCGCGGCGAGGTGACCGAGCGCGTGTTGGGCCTTGAGCTCGGGGCCGCCGATTACATCGCCAAGCCGTTCTATCCGGCGGAACTGCGCGCGCGCGTGGCGGCGGCGTTGCGCGGCAAGGCGCTGGAGCCCCAGCTCCGCGCGGAGCGCGTGGAGCTGGCGCAAGCCGCCTACACCGACGCGCTCACGGGCGCCGCGAACCGCCGGGCCTTCGAGGACGCCCTCGAAGCGGCCGTCGCGTTCGCGTCTCGCACGCGGCGTCCCCTCAGCCTGCTCTACGTCGATCTCGACGCCTTCAAGGAGCTCAACGACCGCAAGGGCCACGCCGAGGGAGACCGCGCCCTGCAGCGCGTGGCATCCACCCTGCTGAGTTCCGTGCGCGGCACCGATACGGTGGCGCGGATCGGCGGCGACGAGTTCGCCGTGATCCTGCTCGGCTGCGACATCACCGATGCCGAAAACTTCACGAATCGCCTCTTCCGCGCCGCCGGTCAGGACGCCATCGCCTCGTTCTCAGCGGGCGTGGCAACGTCGCGCAGCGTCGTCGACGGCGACGCCACGACGTTGCGCGCGGCCGCCGACCGCGCGCTCTACCAAGCCAAAGCCGCCGGGCGCGGCGTGTGGAGGAGCGAAGCCCTGCCGTAAGGTAACGAGGCGTCATGGCGCTACTCGAGCGGGCGATTTCGAGCCCGGGTTTCCAAGAGCGGTTCTTCTTTCTGGCCAAACGGTTCGTCGCCGGCGAGACCGTCGACTCCGCCATCGAGGCGGTGAAGGCGCTCAACGCCGATGGCCTGACCGCGACGCTCGACTTTCTCGGCGAGGACGTCTTTCAGGTGGACGAGGCGCGCGCCTCGGCTGAACAGACGCTGCGCACCGTCGAGGCCGTCGACCGGGCCGGCGTCGACGCGAACCTCTCGCTCAAGCTGACCGCCCTGGGCCTCTCCATCGACGAGAATCTCGCTGCGGAGCACGTCTCGCAGATCGCTGCGCGCGCCGCGCGCAACCGCGACCCGTTCGTGCGCATCGACATGGAAGGCAGCGGCGTCCTGGACGCCACGCTGCGCGCGTTCGAGCGCGTCTACGCCCAGCACCGCAACGTCGGCATCGTCCTGCAGTCGTATCTCCACCGCACGGAGCGCGACGTGGAGTGGGCCCTCGGTCTCGGCGCCCGCGTGCGCATCGTCAAGGGCGCCTACAAAGAGCCCCCGTCCATCGCGTACAAGGACATGGCGGAGATCCGCCGGAGTTACCTGCGCGCCGCGCGAGAGCTGCTCACGCGCGGCAACTACCCGGCCATCGCCACGCACGATCTCTCGCTCATCGAGGCCGTCAAGCGGATGACTGCGGAGTGCGGCATCTCCAAGGACCGCTTCGAGTTCCAGCTGCTCTACGGTCTCCGTCCCGAGACCCAGCGCGCGCTGGTGCGCGAAGGCTACCGCGTGCGCGTGTACGTCCCCTTCGGCACCCACTGGGCCGGGTATTTCTACCGCCGCCTGGCCGAGCGCAAGGAGAACGTCTTCTTCGTCTTGGGCTCGCTGTTGCGCAAGTAGCTCCGCCGGGAATCAGCGCAGGCGCTCCACGCGCAGCATGCGATCGTCCTGCGCGATGTGATCCACCACGTTCTGCCCTCGGATCACGCGCCCGAAGACGGTGAAGTCGCCGTCGAGGTGGTACTGCGGTGACTCCGTCACGTAGAACTGACTTCCGCCGGAGTCGCGGATCGGCCGTTCGGTCCGGTCGTCGTAGTTGAGCCCGAGCGAGATGACGCCGGTCCCCTGCGTCAGCGGATTCTCTTCCGCCGGCACGCTGTAGCCGGCGTCGCCGTCGCCCTTGTTGGTCGGGTCGCCCCCTTGAATCACGAAGTCGGGGATGACGCGAAAGAAGCGCAGGTGGTCGTAGAAGCCGCGGGCGACCAGCGAGAGGAAGCTCGCCACGCTGGTGGGCGCCCACTCGGGAAAGAGCTCGACGTCGAAGTCGCCCTCCGTCGTCACGAAGCGCACGACGGGGTGCGGCCCCGGACCGGGTCCCTCGAGCGCAGCGGCGCTCGACGCATCGAAGCGCGCGTCGGCGATCGCCGCCACGCTGGCAGCGGGCGGGAGCGTGGGCGCGGGGGTCGGCTCAGCGGGGCGCGCGACGCCCCGCCCTGGAGGGCTCGCCGGCGCCCGGCGGTCCAGCGGCCGCAGGCGCAGCCACGCCGGCAGATGATCGACGCCCTCGACGAGCCGATGACCGGCGAGCAGCCGTTCCCCTTGCCATGCCTCCCAGCGCACGCGCCACGACGAGTCGGCTCGCGCGTAGCGGAAGGCCGCCGCGAGGTGCGGATCGCGCCGGATCGTCGGCGGGAGCTTGGGGTTTGCGCGGCGCTCGAGCGCATGGATGCCGAAGAGACGCACCTGCTCATCCGGGCTGTGCAGCTCGTGCAGGAAGACCGCGACGGGCGCGCTCGCCGCGTAGCCGCGAAAGAGCGCCCACGCCGCTCGCGCTTTGACAGCGGGGTCGGGATCTCGGTTGACGGCGGCCTCGAGAGCCCGCCGCGCCTGCCGGGCCGCGGGAAAGCGGGCCGAGGAGGCGAGCGCCTCGGCGGCGCGCGCTCGGACCGGCGCCACCGGATCGCGAGCCAGGCTGGCGGCCAGCGCGGCCGTGACCGTGGCCGCCTCGCGGATGCGCGCCGGGTCCCCCGTGCTCGCCGACGGCTCTCCCTCGATCCGCCCCAGGGCATCGGCGGCCATGGCCCGGACGGCGTCGGCTGGGTCGCGCAGGGCGCCGAGGAGCTCGGGGATGTCGCCGCGGCGTCCGATCAGCCCCAAGCCGAAGGCCGCCATCGCGCGAACCGGCACCGCGTCGCCCCCGTCCCGCAACACCTCCATGAGCGCCGCAGCCCCCTGCGGCAAGCGCGTCCTCCCGATGGCGAGCGCCGCGCGGGCCGCCACGCCGGCGTCCCGGTCGTGGAGAAACGCGGTCAAGCGGCCCTTCCCCAGCGATCGGGAGCGCTCGTAGTTCAGTATTTGGATCATGGGATCGGAGGCTGAGGGCGCCGCGGGTACAGGAGTCTTTGAGGGCGGCATCGCGGCTCCGAGCAGGAGGACCGCCAGACCCGCCACCGCACCGACTCGCACGCCACCTCTCCTCACGAAACTTAGGGAGCCCCCCGTGCGTTAGAAGGTTGTAGGACGGCGATGCGAGCGCCTTCCTCCGGGAGTGCGTCCCAGGAAGAGGACGAGGTATGGAGGTTAACCCGGTTCACATGACTACCAAGAAAGATGGCGGTGGCATGACCGTCCGCGAAGCGGGCCAGAAAGGCGGCGAGACCGTCAAGCGCAAGTACGGCCCGGAGTTCTACGAGTCCATCGGACGCAAGGGCGGACAGGCCACCAAGGCCGCCCACGGCCACGAGTTCTACGAGCGCATCGGCAAGAAGGGCGGAAAGAAGGGTGGCGAGGCCACTCGCGACCGCTACGGGCCGTCGTTCTACGAGGCGATCGGACAGAAGGGCGGACAGAAGGTCAAGAAGCTCATCGAAGAGGGCAAGAAAGCCGCAGCCAAGGCAAGCTAAGGCCTTCGCTCGAAGGAAACGCAGATGCAGAGACGGATCGCCGTCGGAGCGCTGATCTGCGTGTTTGGTGCGTCCGGAGCGGCACAGGGTGCGGCCGCTCCAACGCCCATGCCGGCGGTATCGCCCACCCCCGCGGCCCCGGCCGCCATTGCCCCGAAGCCCGGCCGCACGCCCGCACCCAAAGACGTGCTGCCGCTGAACACCGCGTTGGTCCTCGAGCTGGACGACGAGGTCAATACGGCCACGGCCAAGCAGGGGCAGACGTTTCGCGCTCACCTGAAAGATCCGATCATGCTCGACGGCCTGACCGTTGCCCCCGCCGGTACGCCGGTGATCGGCCAGGTGGTCTTCGACAGCCGTGCCAGCGCACCGGACCACGATGGGTACATGAGCGTGACCTTCGGCCCGCTCAAGCTCGCCGGCGGCCAATCGTTGCCGCTGCGCCCGTTCAGCTCCACGTGGGACATCCACGTGACGGCGGGTGAGGAGAGCACGGCGGAGGTGACCGACGTGGTGAAGGATATCTTCATCCCGTATCACTACCTCTACCGGCAGTTCCGCAAGGGGAGCGACCTCGACCTCAAGCCGGGGACCACCGTGCATGCCGTCACCATGGGAACGGTGCGCATGATCGCCGGGAACCCCCAAGTCGAAGTGCTCCAGCCGGTGCGCCTCGGTACCGCCGTGCCGTTCACTACCGTGACGCCCATCCCGCTCTTCACACCCCAGCCGCTCATCAAGGCGACGCCGAAACCCGGGCCTTCGCCCAGCGCCGCGCCGAGCCCAAGCCCGAGCGCCGACGCCGCGCCTTCGTCCACGCCGTAGCCCCGCGCAGAGCGGAGGGACGGAGCCCCGCGCGTTCGAACCGCACAGCCGTGAGACTCCTGGTTACCGGTGGTTGCGGTTTCATCGGCTCGAATTTCGTGCGCCTCATGCTGCGCGCGCATCCGGACTGGTCGATCGTCAACCTCGACAAGCTGACCTACGCCGGCAATCCGGCGAATCTGCGGACGATCGAGGACGACCCGCGATACCGCTTCGTGCGGGGTGACATCTGCGAGGGCCAAGCCGTCGAGGAAGCGATCGGCGACGGCGTCGACGCCGTCCTCAACTTCGCCGCCGAGACGCACGTCGACCGGAGCATCACCGACCCCGAGGCGTTTCTGCGCACGGACATCCTCGGCACGCACGTGCTGCTGGAAGCGGTGCGCCGCCACGGCATCTCCCGCTTTCTCCAGGTCTCCACCGATGAGGTCTACGGACACGTGGCCGAGGGCGCCTCGCACGAGGGCTATCCGCTCGCGCCGCGCAGCCCATATGCCGCCAGCAAGGCCGGCGGAGATCTCCAGGTGCTGGCCTACCACGTCACGTACGGCACGCCGGTGCTGATCACGCGGGGCTCCAACACCTACGGCCCCTATCAGTACCCGGAGAAGCTGATCCCGCTCTTCGTGACCAATCTGCTCGAGGATCAACAGGTGCCCGTCTACGGAGACGGCCTGCAGGTACGCGACTGGCTGCACGTGGACGATCACTGTCGCGGCGTCGAGCACGTGCTGCTCCACGGCACGCCCGGGAACGCCTACAACGTCGGCGGCGGCAACGCCCGTACCAACCTGGAGATCACGCACCGGATCCTCCGGCTGCTCGACAAGGATCGGGCGAGCTACGTCCGCCACGTGGCGGATCGCCCCGGGCACGACCGGCGCTACTCGCTCGACTGCGCGAAGCTGCACGCGCTGGGGTGGATGCCGCGGGTCGAATTCGACGACGGTCTGGCCGAGACGATCGCCTGGTATCGCGCCCACGACTCGTGGTGGCGCCCGATCCGCTCGGGCGGGTTCGCCGCGTATTATCGCAGCCAATATGCCGGTCTGGAGGGGGGAACCCATTCATGAAGGGTGTGATCCTTGCGGGCGGCTTGGGAACGCGGCTGCGTCCGCTGACCAAGATCACCAACAAGCATCTCTTGCCGATCTACGATCGCCCGATGATCCACTACCCGCTGCAGACGCTGGTGCGAGCCGGGATCGAGGACATCATGATCGTCACCGGCGGCAGCAGCGCGGGCGACTTTCTGCGCCTGCTCGGCAACGGCCGCGAGTTCGGGCTCAAGGACATCTTCTACACGTATCAGGAGGGCGAAGGCGGCATCGCAGACGCCCTCAAGCTGGCGGAGCACTTCGCGGACGGCGAGCGGACCGTGGTGATCCTGGGCGACAACATCTTCGAGGACGACATCGCTCCCTACGTGCAGGCGTTCTCGAAACAGTCCTCGGGGGCGCGCCTGCTGCTCAAGAACGTCCACGATCCCCAGCGCTTCGGCGTGCCGGAGTTGGACGGCGACCGCATCGTGCGCATCGACGAGAAGCCCAAGGAGCCCAAGAGCTCGTATGCCGTCACGGGCATCTACATGTATGACGGCCGCGTCTTCGACTATTGCCGCACGCTTCGGCCCAGCTCGCGCGGCGAGCTCGAGATCACGGACGTCAACAACGCCTACATCGCCTCGGGGGATCTGCACTACGACGTGCTGCAGGGGTGGTGGACCGATGCCGGCACCTTCGAAAGCCTCCATCTCGCCAACCGGCTGGTCGCCGAGCGCAGCGGCTGGTCGGAGGCCGCTGTCGCCGCAGCGGGCTGAAGCCCAGGAGCGTGTCGGACGATGCTCCTAGGAGCCGCCGTGCTCGCCGCGCGGCGCGCGCTCGGCCCTGCGGCGCGTCCACGCCAACGCGGCGGCCGCCAGCAGCCCGCCGACCGCACCCGTGCCGATGTCGATCAGGTTCCAGATCCGCGGCTCGATGGGCCTGTCCAACAAGACTTCCCAGTAGTGCTGGGCGATCTCGATGCACGTCGAGAAGAGCGTCCCCGCCGTCACGGGCACGGTCCAGCTCACCGGCTCGCCCTCGCCCTGAACGGCCCGCGCGACGCAATACGAGAGGATGGAGAAGCTCAACGTCGCCATGATCTTGCGCGGATAGATGTGGAACGGGCCCGCGATCAGGCCGACCGAGAAATCGTAGACGCCTTCTTGCAGCGAGAGGTAGAGGAACACCGCGCCGAAGATCGTGGCGGCCACCCACCACGCGGTCGAACGAGACACGCTACTCGTTGTTCCAGTAGTCTTTGAGCGCCTTGCCGCGCGAGGGATGACGCAGCTTGCGTAATGCCTTCGCCTCGATTTGGCGGATGCGTTCGCGGGTCACGCCGAACTCCTGACCGACTTCCTCCAGCGTCCGCTGATGGCCGTCTTCCAACCCGAAGCGCAAGACGAGCACCTTGCGCTCGCGATCCGTCAGGTTCTTGAGGACATCCTGCATCTTCTCCTTGAGGAGCATGACGCTCGCCGCTTCCGCCGGGGCCACCGCCTCGTCGTCCGGGATGAAATCGCCCAGATGCGAGTCTTCTTCTTCTCCGATGGGCGTCTCGAGCGAGATCGGCTCCTGCGAGATCTTCATGACCTCGCGCACCTTCTCGGTGGTCAAGCCCATCTCGGCGGCGATCTCCTCGACGGTCGGCTCGCGCCCCTTCTCTTGCAGCAACTGCCGCGAGACCTTGATCAGACGGTTGATGGTCTCCACCATGTGCACGGGGATGCGAATCGTTCGCGCCTGGTCCGCGAGCGCGCGGGTGATCGCCTGGCGAATCCACCACGTGGCGTACGTCGAGAACTTGTAGCCCTTGCGATAGTCGAACTTCTCGACCGCGCGAATGAGCCCGAGGTTCCCTTCTTGGATCAGGTCGAGGAAGAGCATGCCGCGTCCAACGTACTTCTTGGCGATCGACACGACGAGACGCAGGTTCGCCTCGGTGAGCTTGCGCTTGGCTTCCTCGCCCTGCCAGAGGACGCGCTGGTCGGGCTTCTCTGCGCGCTGCTCGTGTTCTCCGGCCTCGATGGCCTGCGCTAGACGGCGCTCGTCCTCCATGCTCAGGAGGGGGACGCGCCCGATCTCCTTGAGATACATACGGACCGGGTCGTCCAACGAGAGTCCGCCGGACAACGCGTTGTCGTCCTGCACCTCTCCGGGCTCGTCGCCGTCCTCGGCGCGCGCACTCTTCTGCTCGTCGACGATCTCGATACCCATGCCGGCGAGATCCTCGAACAGATCGTCGATGCGCTCGGGGCTCACGTCCTCCGGCGAATTGTCGAAGACGGCGTTGACCTCTTCATAGGTCAACGTCTTCAGCTTCTTGCCTTTCTCGATGAGCCGTTTGATCTGCTCGTCGAGCGACAATTGCACGCCACCCCGCTCGGTTGCGGCGGCCTTCTTCGGCGCCTTGCGCGGCACGTTTCCCCTCCTTTCTCCAAAAAATATCGGACGCGAGCTGCTGCGCGCCCCACCCGTGGAACACACGCCGCACGCCGAGCGTTGCCGAAACTCGTCTGGACGCCCCTCCGACGGCCCGTCCCGGGAGACGGTGCGGAGAGCCAACCTCAATACGGTGGCCCCCTACTGTTTCCCCTGCAAGCGCAAACGAATCGCCCCCCGCTCCTCGATCAGCTCGGGGGGCACGCGCTCGCCGTCCCCATAGCGCCGGGCGATCTCGCGCTCCAGCTCGGCGACCCGGCGGCGGTCGGCCCGGGAGGCCAGCCCGGAGGCGAAGCGCTCGATTTGCTCCTCGCGCGCCTCCGGCGCCATCGCCTCGGCGGCGCTGGCGGCCGTCGAGACGAGCACATCCGTCAACGCGCGCGTCGCCTCCTCGTCGCCGCCGAAGAGGGCGAACGGCTCCACGCCCGCCTCGAGCTGGGCCCGGCGCTCGACGATCGCGGCGTAGATGCGCCGGTAAAGCGGCGCCTCGAGCGCCTCGGGCGGGACCATGGCCGCCGCCCGCTCCAAGAGCGAGGGCTGGGCAAGCAGCGTGGCGAGCAGCTCCCGCTCCCGCGCATGCGGCTGGGGCGCCGGCGGGGCGTAGCGCGTGAACGCAGGGGAGGGCGCGCGCGCCGAAGGCGCGTGCCACGCCTCGGAGAGAAAGCGGCTCGAGCGGACCTCACCGGGGTCGACCTCCAGTCGCCGGCAGAGCTGGACCAGCCAGTAGTCCCGCTCGAGCTCGTCGATCTCGGCGATCTCCCGCGCCACGCTGCGGAGCATCTCGGCGCGCGTGGCCGACCCCTCGCGGATGTGCTGGTAGGCGAGCTCGATCTTGTAGCCCTCCCACGGCACGGCCGCGGCCAAGAGCGCGGCGAATGCCTCGGCTCCCCGTGCCCGCACGAACGAGTCCGGGTCCTCGCCCTTGGGGAGCATCACGATCTGCGCCTGGAGACCGGCGGCCCGCAGGGTGTCCACACTCTTGGCGGTGGCGTTGGCGCCGGCGGCATCGCCGTCGAAGCAGAGCAATGCGCGCTGGGCGTAGCGGTGCAGCTCCCCCGCCTGCTCGGCGGTGAACGAGGTGCCCAGCGAGGCGACCGCATGCTGAAAGCCCGACTCGTGAAGCGCGATGCAATCGAGATACCCCTCTACCACGATGGCCGCCCCGGCCGCGGCGATCGCGCGGCGCGCCACATTGAGGGCGAAGAGATGACGTCCTTTCGTATAGACCGGCGTGCCGGAGGTGTTGAGGTACTTCGGCTCCTGGTCGCCCAGCGCGCGCCCGCCGAACGCGATCACCTCGCCGGTGGGGGCGTATGTGGGGATCATCAGGCGCCCGCGGTAGAAGTCGTAGTAGCCGTGCTGGCCCTGCTTGAGCAGCCCAGCCCGGGCCGCCAGCTCGAGATCGATGCCTTGAGCCTTGAGGTACTCCACCAGCCCGTCCCAGCGCTCGGGGGCGTAGCCGAGCTTGAAGGCGGCGACGGTCGCCTCGGAGAGGCCGCGCCTGGCGCAGTAGGCGCGCCCGGCGCCGCCGTCGGCGCCGCCGGTCAGCTGCTCGCGGAAGTAGATCACCGCCGCGGCATTGGCCTCGTAGATCGCCTCCCGCTCGGAGCGTCGCCGCGCCATCGCCGGGGTCTCCTCCTCGACCTCGACGCCGGCCCGCTTGGCGAGCATGCGCACGGCCTCGGGGAACGTGACGTTCTCGACCAGCTCCACGAACTTGAAGAGCCCGCCCCCTTGACCGCAGCCGAAGCACTTGAAGAACCCTTTGTCGCCGGCGACGGTGAAGCTGGGCGTCCGCTCGCTGTGGAACGGGCAGAGGCCGACGTAGTCCTTGCCCCGCTTGCGGAGCTGCACGTATGAGCCGACCAGCTCGACGAGCGAGAGGCGCGACTGGATCTCGGACAAAACGGAATCAGCGATCGCCACGGAGCTTGCTACGTTCGAAGGGCATGCTGTGGAGCACCCTGTTGAGGCCCTGTGGGTCGCGGCGAATAAGTCGCCTTTCCGGTGGACTCGCTGTGCATGGCCTCTTACGAACGTGCGTTCGCTCCAGGCTGGCCGGTGCCCCTCCAGGGGACGCGCGCGGTTTCCACGTCCATGTGGAAACCGCTACTCCCCTCGTCCTCGCTCCCGCCCTCCGGGCTCCGCTTCGGACCTCAGAGGCCCCTGTCGGGGCATCAGCCAGCCCGGCGCTGACCGCCCCAGCAGCCGGCGCAAGCTCGCGGCGTTCCGCAACGACACGGCGGCGGGGGCCTTCGCCGCAAAGCGGGGGCTCTGAGGCGCGAGCGGAACCAGGATGGTGGAGCGAAGCGCGAAGGCAGCAGGAGCGCCACAGGAGGTGGCGCGACGGGCGCCCCGCGCGCGGCGAAGGCCCCGCCGCCGTGCCGCCCAAACCGCCGAGGGACAGCGCAAAGACGTGAAGCGGATCTTCGACCCGATCCATGGATTCATCGAGCTGACGGAGCCCGAGGTGGCGCTGATGGACAGCGTCCCCTTCCAGCGGTTGCGGCGCCTGCGCCAACTGGGATTGGCGTATCTGGCGTTTCCGTCGGCGGAGCATTCGCGCTTTACGCACGCGCTGGGCGCGCTGGCGATGGGGACGCACGCCATCGAGGCCCTGCGCGCCCATTCGCCGGAGTATTTTCGCGGCGATCGCGACTACGACGAGCAGCGCCGGCTCCTGCGAGTCGCCTTGCTGCTGCACGATCTGGGGCACGGACCATTCTCGCACGCCTCGGAGGCGGTGCTGGGCCGGCGCCACGAGACGCGCACGGAGGAGATGCTGGCCCTTCCCGAGCTGCGCGCCGGCATGGAGCGCGCGCGCGTGGATCCCGCCGAGGTGCTCGGCCTCATCGTGGCGGACCGCCCTTCGTCCCATCCGGTGCTCAAGGAGCTGGTGAGCGGTCCGAATCTCGACTGCGACCGCATGGACTACCTCCAGCGCGACGCGTACTTCACCGGTGTGAGCGGAGGCCGCTACGACGTCGCGCAGCTCGTCGCCTCGCTCCGGGTCCTCTCCGTGGAAGGCGAGCCGCGCCTGGGCATCGACGGCCGCGGCCTGGTCGCGCTGGAGCAGTTCGTCCTCGCGCGCTACATGATGTTCGCCACCGTCTACTTCCACCACACCACGCGCGCCTTCGAGCGCGCCCTGGGCGAGGCGCTGCGCGAACTGTGGACGCGGCCGCAGGATCTGGACGGCATCGAGGAGTTTCTGGCCTGGGACGACTTCCGCGTAATGGAGAGCCTGCGCCCCTCCCAAACGCCGGCCGCGCGCGCCTTGCGCGACCGCGTGGCGCCCTTCGCCCTCGCCGCGGAGTTCAACGGCGAAGGCGACCTCACGCTCTACGAGACGTGCGAGCGCGTGCTGCGCGAACGCTTCGGCGACGACGTCTGGGGCGACGCCGTCGAGGAGCGCATGCGCCGCGGCCCGGCGCTCTTCGTGCACCTGATGGGCGCAACCGTCGAAGCCGCGGAGGCCTCCGACCTCATCCGACGCCTCTCGGGCAAAGCCTACTGGCGCAAGCTCTTCGTGCGCCGCGGCGCGGAGCGCTTGGCCGAGGCACGCCGCCTCTGCGCGCAAGCGCGCGCCCGCCGCTCGCCCACGTGGAGCGCGATGCCCCTGCCGTTCTAGCGGCGAACGACGCCCTGACCAGGTATTCTTCCCATCGCAGCGGCGGCGTCCCGGGCTTGGGCGCTCCACCGGCCGAAGTGCGCGCTTCGTCACACCGCGAACGGGCGGCGAGCGTTCGCGAGCGCGACGGGTATAGGTTCGACGTCGAGGCGCCGGCCCCACGCGGCCGGCAGCGGGACGCCCCTGACGCGGCGACCGTCTCACGCGACTCGACCACCTCACCAACGAGCGAGGGCTCGCAAAACCATGATCAGATCGACACTCGCGTCGGCCGCATTCGCCGTCGCACTCGCCATCGGCGTCATGGGCACTGCCTCGTATGCGCAGAGCCACCACGCCGTCGCCTCGCCGGTAGCGCAGCAACAGACGCCCGACCCGTGCGCTTCCGGGTCTCCGCAATCCGTGCCGGCGGCCGCCGGCACAGCAGCGTTACAAGGGCCCGTGGCTCAAGCCACGATGGAGCCCAACCCCTGCCCGTCGACCACACCGGGCTACTAGACCGGAAGGGCTCGGCCGTCTCCATCGGCCGAGCCCTCCTTTTCTAGTCCTGGTCGGCGCCCTCGCGCTTGCCCCGCTGGGCCAGCGCCGCCTGCGCGGCGGCGAGCCGCGCGATGGGAACCCGGTACGGCGAACACGAGACGTAGTCGAGGCCAAGCTCGTCGCAGAACGCCACGCTCGACGGCTCGCCGCCGTGCTCGCCGCAGATGCCGATCTTCATGTTCGCGCGCACGCCGCGTCCCTTGCCGACCGCCATCGCCATCAGCGGGCCCACGCCTTCGCGATCCAGCACCTGGAAGGGATCGTCCTTGAGGATCTTGAGGCTCAGGTACGCGGGGATGAAGCTGCCCTCGGCATCGTCGCGCGAGTAGCCGAATGTGGTCTGCGTGAGATCGTTGGTCCCGAACGAGAAGAACTCGGCGACGCCCGCCAACTGATCGGCCACGACGCACGCGCGCGGCAGCTCGATCATCGTGCCCACCTGAATCTCGAACGGCTGCACCCCGAGCGCGACGAAGGTCTCGCTTACGGTCTTGCGCGCGCGCTCAGCCGTGAACTCCATCTCGCGCAGGTTTCCGACGCCGGGGATCATGATCGCCGGCCTCGCATCCACGCCGCGCCGACGGAGCGCCGCGGCGGCCTCGACCACGGCGCGCACCTGCATCGCATAGATCTCCGGGTAGACGATGCCCAGGCGGCAGACGCGGAAGCCCAGCATGGGATTCTGCTCGTGAAGCTCGCGCACGCGATGGAGGATGCGCATCTTCTCCGCGTAACGCGGGTCGCTCTCTCCGTGCGCCATCCGCAACTCGGTGGTTTCCACCAGCAGCTCGTCGTAGGGCGGGAGGAACTCGTGCAGCGGCGGATCGAGCAGGCGGATCGTCACGGTGTACGAGGCCATCTCCTCGAGGATGCCCTCGAAGTCCGAGCGCTGCATCGGCAGCAGCAGCTCCAGCGCCTGCGCCCGCGCCTCGGCCGTGTCCGCCAAGATCATCTCGCGGACGATCGGCAAGCGCCGCTCACCGAAGAACATGTGCTCCGTGCGGCAGAGGCCGATGCCGCGCGCGCCGAGCTCGCGCGCGCGTCGCGCGTCCTCCGGCGTGTCGGCGTTGGCCCATACCTCGAGGCGACGGGCCTCGTCAGCCCAGCCCAGAAAGCGCGCCAGCCACTCGGGGAGCTGCGCGGGCGGCGGAATCAGCGGCAGCGCCTGCAGAATCACTTTGCCGTTGCTCCCGTCGATGGTGATGGCATCCCCCTCGCGAAGCGTCCGCCCGTCGAGGGTGATCGTGCGCGCGCGCTCGTCGATTCGCAGCGCCTCACAGCCCGCCACGCACGGTTTGCCCATGCCGCGCGCAACGACCGCGGCGTGCGAGGTGGCGCCGCCTTTCGCGGTCAGCACCCCCGCAGCGGCGATCATGCCGTGCACGTCGTCGGGCGCCGTCTCGTCGCGCACCAGCACGACCGTGCGCCCCTCCTTGGCCCACGCCACGGCGGTGTCCGCGTCCAGCACGAGCGCCCCCGTGGCGGCACCGGGCGAGGCGTTGAGCCCCGTCGCGGCGGCGTCGTAAGACTGGGCGGGATCGATGCGCGCGTGGAAGAGCTGATCCAAGCTCGACGCCTCGACCCGGCGCAACGCCTCATCGCGCGAGATCAATCCCTCGCCGACCATGTCGAGCGCGACGCGCACGGCCGCCTCGGCGGCGCGCTTGCCGCTGCGCGTCTGGAGCATGTAGAGCTTGCCCCGCTCCACCGTGAACTCCATGTCCTGCATGTCGCGGTAGTGGCGCTCCAGCTTGTCGGCGATCTCGACGAACTGCCGGTAGACCTCCGGCTGCCTCTGCTCCAACTCGCTGATCGCCATCGGAGTGCGAATGCCCGCGACCACGTCCTCGCCCTGCGCGTTGGTCAGGTACTCGCCGAAGAGGCGGTGCTCCCCGGTCGACGGGTTACGCGTGAAGGCCACGCCGGTTCCGCTGTCCTCGCCCATGTTGCCGAAGACCATGGTGACGACGTTGACCGCCGTGCCCCAGCCGTCGGGAATCTTGTTGAACCGCCGGTAGTCGATCGCGCGCTTGGAGTTCCACGAGTCGAACACCGCCTCGATCGCGCGGAACAGTTGGGCGTGGACGTCTTGCGGGAACGGAGATCCGCTCTGCTGCTGCACCAGGTCCTTGAACTCGCGGACCACCGCGCGCCAGCCGTCGGCGCTCACCTCGGGATCCGACGCGGCGCCCTCCCGCCGCCTCTGCTCGGCGATGACGTGCTCGAAGCGCTCGCCGTCGAGCCCCAGCACCACTTTGCCGAACATCTGGACGAAGCGCCGATAGGCGTCCCACGCGAAGCGCGGGTTACCGGTCAGCGAGGCGAGGCCCTCGACGGTCTCGTCGTTGAGACCGAGGTTCAGAATCGTGTCCATCATCCCCGGCATCGAGACCCGCGCCCCCGAGCGCACGGAGACCAGTAAGGGATCGGCGCGCCCGCCGAAGCGCTTGCCGGTGCGCTCCTCGAGGATCGCCACGTGCCGGCGAACCTGCTCGTCGAGCCCTGCCGGCAGCTGCGGGCCGTTGGTATAGTACGCCAGGCAGGCCTCGGTGGTGATGGTGAAGCCATCGGGAACCGGCAGGCCCGCCCGAGTCATCTCGGCCAGTCCCGCCCCCTTGCCGCCCAGCAGGTCCCGCATCCCTGCGGAGCCCTCCTCGAAGCGGTAGGTCCACGTCGCACCTACCGTGCGAGCGGCCTTCCCCGCGACGGGCGCCATCAACTTGGCCATCGAGCGATATCCTCCGGCATGGACATGGTTTCCGCGATCTTCGAGTTGCGGAGCAAAGTTTCCTTATTACCTTATGCCCGAGGAGATGGGAGCCAAAAGTCCGCCCCCTCGCGAGGGAGATTCCCCTTTTCGTCCCGGAAAGACCGCGCCTAGCCGTCCAACTTGGGAATCAGGACCGCGGCGAGCTGGTCGGCGGCCACTCGGGTCTGCTCCATCGTGTCGCGGTCGCGCAGCGTCACGGTGCCGTCGTCGAGGCTCTGATAGTCCACGGTGACGCACCACGGCGTCCCGATCTCGTCCTGCCGGCGGTAGAGCTGCCCGATGTTGCCCTCGTCGTACTGGGTGCGCATCACCCTCCGCAAGGCGTGCTCGATCACGCGCGCCCGCTCCACGAGCTCCGGCTTGTTGCGCGCCAAGGCGAAGACGGCGGCCTTCACCGGCGCGATCTCGCGGTGGAAGCGCAGCACCACGCGCTCCGCCTCCTTGCCGTTCTGGTCGACGTAGTGCTCCTTGTCGTACGCGTCGATCAGCAGCGCCAGCGCCGTGCGGTCGACGCCGGCGGAGGCCTCCACCACGATGGGGACGTACTTGGCTTTGTTGGCCTCGTCGAAGAACGAGAGGTCCTTCCCCGACTCCTTGATGTGCGCCGTGAGGTCGTAGACGCCGCGGTTGGCGATCGACTCCAGCTCCCCCCAACCCCACGGAAACTCGTACTCGACGTCGGTGAGCGCCTTGGCGTAGTGGGCCAGCTCCTCTTTCGCCAGCTCGCGGAAGCGCACGCGGCTCTCGACCAGATAGCGCCGGTACCAGCGCATGCGCAGATCCACCCACGTGCGGTACCACTCGTCGTCCGTGCCGTCCGGCGGAACGAAGAACTCCAGCTCCGCCTGCTCGAACTCGCGCGTGCGGAACGTGAAGTTGCCCGGCGTGATCTCGTTGCGGAACGCTTTGCCGATCTGCGCGATCCCGAACGGCGGCTTGCGGCGCGCCGCCTGCGCCACGTTCTTGAAATTGACAAAGATGCCCTGAGCCGTCTCCGGGCGCAGCCACACTTGGCTGGCCGTGTCTTCCGCGGGGCCCAAGAAGGTCTTGAGCATGAGGTTGAAGTTGCGCGGCTCCGTGAGCGAGCCTTTGCTTCCGCAGTCGGGGCACTGCTCCAGCGAGGGCAGGTGGTCGGCGCGGAAGCGGTGCTTGCAGACCTTGCAGTCCACCATCATGTCGTGGAAGGTCGCCGCGTGCCCGGAGGCCACCCACGTCTGCGGGTGCATGAGGATGGCGGCATCGAACGGCACCACGTCGTCGCGCAGCTCCACCACCTCGCGCCACCACGCCTGTTTGACGTTGCGCTTCAGCTCCGCGCCCAACGGACCGTAGTCCCAGACGCCCCCGGCGCCGCCGTAGATCTCGGACGACTGGAAGACGAAACCGCGGCGTTTGGCGAGCGCGCTGACTTCGTCGAGCGAGGGCTGGTAGCGTTGCGTCTGGGCGGTCATAGGCGGGAGAGTTGCGCTCTCCGCGGCGCTTCCCCCTTGTCGCCTCCGCGAACTCGCGCTAGACGGCGGCGACGCGGGGCTGGGTCTGCGCGCGGAGCTGGCCGCACGCCGCGGCGATGTCGCGCCCCATCGGATGGCGAATCGTCGAAGGGACCCCGGCGGCGGTGAGCAGCCGCTGGAACGCGGCGATGACGGCACCCTCGGAACCCTGGAACTCCGCATCCGGCGTGGCGTTGTACGGGATCAGGTTCACGTGGTAGAGGCGCCCCGCCATCAGACGAGCCAACGCCCGGGCGTCTTCCTCGCGATCGTTGACGCCGGCCAGCATCAGGTACTCGAAGAAGACCTTCCGTCCGGTCTTCGCGACGTAGCGCGCGCAAGCGTCCATCAGCTCGGCGATCTTCCAGCGGCGGTTGACCGGCATGATCGCGTCGCGCTGCTTGTCCGTCGGAGCGTGGAGCGAGATCGCGAGGTTGACCTGAAGACCCTCCTCGGCGAAGCGGTCGATCGCGGGGACCTTGCCCACCGTCGAGATCGTGATGTGGCGGTGGCCGAGTCCCAACCCCTTCGGGTCGTTCAGCAGCGCGACGGCACCCATCACGGCGTCGTAGTTTTGGAACGGCTCTCCCATCCCCATGAAGACGACGTTGGTGATCCGGCGGCCCTGCCGCGCCAGCAGGCGCGCGAAGTAGCGCGCCTGGTCGAAGATCTCGCTCGCCGTGAGATGGCGGGAGAACCCCCCTTGCCCCGTTGCGCAGAACGCGCACGCGAAAGCGCAACCGGCTTGACAGGAGATGCAGACGGTGTTGCGGTCGCCACGGTGCTCCATCAGCACGGCTTCGACCTGCTGGCCGTCGTGCAGCGCGAAGAGTCCTTTGGTGGTCTGCCCGTCGCTCGAGCGCTGCACCACCGTCGGGCTCACCGTGTCGAACGGGAAGCCGCGAGCAGCCAGCTCGTCGCGCAGCCCCCGCGGCAGCACCGTGACGGAGGCGAGGTCGTCGCACAGCTCCTTGGCCGCGGCACGATAGACCTGCTCCAGCCGGTAACGCTTGAGCCCCAGCTCCCCGGCCAACGCCGCGCCGTCGCGCGAGCCGGCGGCTCGCGCGCGATCGTCCCACCAGATGCGCATGGGGTCGCGTTCTTCCATAACCGACTCATGGTACCGGAATCGGGGCGGCGCGTCCAGCGAGGCGGCGCCCTCCGGCGCTCAGAAGAGCGTCGTCTGGGCGGGCGCGGAGTCGGGAGGGGCGGGCGGGGCCTCGGACGGCAGTGCGCTTGCCCGCTCGATGTCGTCCAATCGCGCCTTGGCCGCCTTGAGATCGTCCCAGACCAGCCGTTTGACCTCGCGTTCGCTGCCCCCGGTCTGCCGCAAGACGTATGCGGGGTGGAAGGTCACCATGAGCGGGATCCCATGCGGACCCTCGTACCAACGGCCGCGCATCTTGGTGATCTGGAACGCGGGGCCCAGGAACGACTTGGCCGCCGGAGCGCCAAGCGCCAGGATCACCTTGGGGCGGATCAGCGCGATCTGCTCGTCGAGGTAGGGGCGGCAGTTCGCCAGCTCCTCGGGCGTGGGCGCGCGATTGCGCAGCTTGGCGCCCTCCCGGTAGCACGCCCGGCACTTGACGGTGTTGCAGATGTAGACCTCGTCGCGCTCCAGGCCGATCGCCGCGAGCATCTTCGTCAGCAGCTCGCCGGCACGCCCCACGAAGGGGTGCCCGGTGCGGTCCTCGGTCTCGCCCGGACCCTCGCCCACGCACATCAGGCGCGCGCAAGGGTCGCCGTCGCCGAAGACGCTCTTGGTGCGCAGGGACCCGATCTCGCACCGCCGGCACCCCTCGACGGCGCGGGCCAGCGCCGCCAACGTGCGCTCGCGCCGCGCGCGCTCCTCCAACGTCGGCTCGCTCATCATCCCACTCGCTCCGCCACGCTCCGCTCGCGGGAGCCCTGCGTAAGTGAAATCTCTCCGGGGGCGCAATTGCGCCAGACGCAAT
Organism: Candidatus Dormiibacterota bacterium; assembly: GCA_035533275.1. GTDB lineage: Bacteria > Vulcanimicrobiota > Vulcanimicrobiia > Vulcanimicrobiales > SCRA01 > SCRA01. The sequence goes on from DATLUD010000008.1 coordinate 219,529, forward strand.
TGCTCATCTCGGCTCCGGATCCAGCACGACCGCCTCGCCCACGGCCATCAGCCGCGTGGCCCCCGCCTCGTCGACGGCGTGAAAGCGCACCCCGATCACCCCGTTGGCGCCCATGCGCTCCGCGCGCTCCAGCAACCGCGCGATCGAGTCGGCGCGCGCGCGCTCGGCGTCCGTGACGAAGTCGTACGGAGCGATGCCCAAGATGGTTCCGATCGAGCGCATCGCGTCGCGCAGCAGGTTGTGCGTGCGCGTGGCCTCGCCAAAGGCCGTCCCGCAGCGGCGCACGATGCGGAAGCCGCTGGTCTCGCGCGAGGTCGCGATGCACTCCGGCTTGATCATCGCCCCAGCGCCCGCCGGATCAGCAGCGCGCCCGCCGCCAGCGGGGCGGCGTAGAGCGCGTAGCGCCCCGCCAGGGCGGCGCAGAGCGCGTAGTACCAAAGATAGCCGTGGTGCTTCACCCAGTAGAGCCGCCGCCCCGCGCGCTTGTAGCGCTCGACCGCGGCTCGCGACGTGGCCGATCCCATGCCTTCGTGCGCGGCCTCGCTCGAGGGGACGAACCACGTCTCGATGCCCGCGTCCGCCGCGCGCTTGCAGAGGTCCACCTCCTCCTGGTAGAGGAAGAAGCGCTCGTCGAAGGCTCCGACGCGCTCGACGGTGGCGCGCCGGATCGCCATGGCCGCGCCGATCACGATGTCCACGCGCCGCTCGTCGTCGTATCCCCAGGCGCGCAGCTCGTAGCCGTTGGCGTACTTGCGAAGCGGCGGCAATTCGCCCCACGCGCTCGAGCGCAAGAACGCCCCCACCCACGAGTCGAACTCGCCGCACGACTCTTGGACGGAGCCGTCGAGGTTGTAGATGCGCGACCCCGCGATCCCCGCTTGGGGACGCCGCGCGAAGAAGTCGATCATCGCCGCCAGGGCCCCGGGCCGCAACTCGGCGTCGGGATTCAGCAGGTAGTAGACGCCGGCGCCGCTGGCGGCGAACGCGCGATTGCAGCCCGCGCCGAAGCCCAAATTCGCCCCGTTCTCGACGATGCGGACGCGATCTCCGTAGCGCGCGCGCAACGCCTCGGGCGTGCCATCCTGCGAACCGTTGTCGGAGACCACCAACTCGTAACGCCCGGGCTCGTCGCGCACCTCGGGAAGGGCGAAGAACGAGTCGATCGCCGTCGTCACGCGCGTCGCGTCGTTCCACGTCACGACGATGACGCAGATCTCGGGAGCGCTCACACCGCTCCCCCGACGAACCGCTCGCGCTGCTGCAAGTATGGCCAGATGAAGAGGTCGATCTCGCCGTCCAGCACCGCCTGCACGTTGCCCGTCTCGACGCCGGTGCGGTGATCCTTGACCAGCGAATACGGGTTGAGCACGTAGGAACGGATCTGGCTGCCCCACTCGCTGGAGAGCTTCTGGCCGCGCAGCTCCGCCATCCTGCGGTCGCGCTCCTCAAGCTCCCGCTGGACCAGCTTGGCGCGCAGGATCGCCATCGCCACGTCGCGGTTCTGCATCTGCGAGCGCTCCTGCTGGGAGGAGACGATGATGCCCGTCGGCTCGTGGATGATGCGGATGGCCGACTCCGTCTTGTTGACGTACTGCCCGCCCGCGCCGCCGCTCTTGAACGTCTCGATGCGGATCTCGTCGGGCTTGATCTCGACCTGTCCCTCGCCGGCCTCGAGCTCCGGCACCACGTCGACGCTCGCGAACGCCGTGTGGCGACGGTGGGCGGCGTCGAACGGCGAGATGCGCACAAGGCGGTGGACTCCGCGCTCGCTCTCGAGCATCCCGTACGCGTTGCGTCCGCGCACGAAGAACGTGGCGCTCTTGATGCCCGCCTCTTCGGCGGGCGTCTCGTCGCTCAGGTGGACATCGAAGCCCGTGCGCTCCGCCCAGCGGACGTACATGCGCAGGAGCATCTGCGCCCAATCCGCGGCGTCGGTTCCCCCCGCTCCCGAGTTGATGGAGACGATGGCCCCGTGATGGTCGTACTCGCGGTCGAAGTTCGCCGCCATCTCCATGCGGTCGAGCTCCTCGGCGGCTGCGGCCACGTCGCGCCGGGCCTCCGCCTCCGCGCCTTCCTCTCCGCCCATCAGCTCGAGCATCTCCTCGGCCTCGCCGAGCGTCCGCTCCACGCGGTCGAACGGCTCCGTCTCCCCGCGCAGGTCGGCGATCTGCTTCATCGCCGCTTGGGCCGCGCCGGCGTCCTGCCAGAAGTCCGTGGCTTCCGCCGCGCGCTCTAGCTCCCGGAGGCGGTCGCGGTTGCCCGCGTCGTCAAAGACGCCCCCGCAGCCGGTCGAGCTGCGCCCGCAGATGGGTGATCTCGGATCGAAGTGCCTCGCTCATGGATGCGCCGTTTCGTCGCGCGGCGGCCTCGCCCTCGCGCCGGCCGCCGCTCCCGTAGGCGGAGCGGGCGGCCGCCCGGGGTCCGCACGCCGGCCCGAGGGGCCTCGCGCCGCGCCCGGAGAGCGGGTGAGCCGTGCGGCCGGCTGGAAGTACGCGAGCGCATGACCACCGCGAAGTCGATCCGGCTGACGGCCTATAGCTCCTGCGCCGGGTGAGCGAGCAAAGTCGGCGCCGCCGACCTCGCGCACGTGCTGCGCGGCTTGCCCCCGATCACCGATCCCAACGTCCTCGTGGGGACCGCCACGTTCGACGACGCCGGCGTCTACCGCGTCACCGACGATGTGGCCCTCGTGCAGACGGTGGACTTCTTCACGCCCATCGTCGACGATCCGTTCACCTTCGGGCGCATCGCCGCCGCGAACGCCCTCTCGGACGTCTACGCGATGGGCGGCCGCCCCGTGACGGCGCTGAACATCGCTTGCTTTCCCGTCGGCGAGCTCCCCGACGAGGTGCTGGGCGAGATCCTGCGGGGCGGCGCGCACGCCTGCGCCGAAGCCGGCGTCAGCATCATCGGCGGCCACACGGTCAAGGACGACGAGCCGAAGTTCGGCATGGCGGTGACCGGCTTGGTCGACCCGCGGCGCATCCTGCGCAACGACGCGGCGCTCCCCGGCGACGTCCTCTTCCTGACCAAGCCGCTGGGCACCGGCATCTACGCCACGGCCCTCAAGCACGATGCGATCGACGAAGCCGCGATGGCCGAGGCCGTCCGCTCGATGTCGGCGCTCAACGCCCGGGCCTCCGAGGCGGCCCTCGAGGCGGGGGCGCGCGCCTGCACGGACGTCACCGGCTTCGGATTCCTCGGCCACCTGCGCGAGATGGCCGCCGGGTCGCGCGTCGGTATGGAGATCGTGGCCGGCGCGGTTCCGCTGTTCGAGCGTACGCTCGAGTTGATCGAGGCCGGCGAGATCCCCGGCGGCACGCGCGACAATGCGAGCGCGCACGCCGCGTTCACGAGCTTCGAGGCGGCGGTCTCGCCGGCGATGCGCCTGGCGCTCTCCGATGCGCAGACCTCCGGCGGCCTCTTGCTCGCCGTGCCCCCGGAGCGGACCGTCGAGATGGTGGAGGCGCTCGAGCGCCGCGGCGAACTTGCCCGCATCGTCGGCACGGTGACGGAAGGCGACGGCGGGATCGCCGTGCTCGCCCACGGGTAGGGCGCGGCGCAGTGGCCGATCTCCGCAACGAGATCGCGTGGTCGTGGTCGCGCCACAAGACGCTGCGCGAGTGCCCGCGGAAGTACTACTGGCAGTATTACGGATCGTGGGGAGGGTGGTCCGAGGAAGCCGACTCGAACGCCCGAGCCGCCTACCGCCTGAAGCGGCTCACCAGCTTTGACCAGCTCGTCGGGAACGCGGTGCACAAGGCGCTTGCGCGCGCGCTGGCCCACCGCCCGAGCGACCCCTGCGAGCTTCCGGCTGCCGCCATCGCTCAAGACGCGGAGCGCATCTTCGAGCGGGGCTGCGAGGAGTACCAGCTCGCCGACGACTACTACGGGGTCCCCGGGATCCCCGAGCGGCGGACGGCGGCAGAGAGCAAGCTTGCGGCGGCCGTCGCGGGAGTGCGTTCCAGCCCGCTGGCGCGCGGGCTCTTCACGCGTCCAAAGGACCGCCTGCGCTGGGTCGACTACGATTTTCTCCATTTCGACGAGAAGAAGGTCCTCGTGGGCGACGGGTACGTGCTCTTCGGATCGCCCGACATCGCCGTCGCCGACGCCGAGGGCGGCATTCACATCATCGAATGGAAGACCGGCCGCCGCGACGAGAGCCACCACCTCCAGCTGGCCGCCTACGCGCTCTTCCTGCACCTCAAACTGGCGATCGAGCTGCGCCGGCTCTCCGGACACGTGGTCTACCTGCAGGCTACCGGGGCGGCGCAACGCGAGGACGCGGCCGGCCTCGGCGCACAGGTCCCGGCCATCCTCGACATGGTGACGGAGCTGTACGCGGACGTGCGGGCCCGGCTGACGGACGTGGACCGCAATGCCGCCGGAGAACCCGGGCGCTTCCCTCTGACGGAGGACGCGCGCCTCTGCGGGCGCTGCAACTTCCGCGAGCTCTGCGGCCGCGCTGATGCCGGACGCGACGCCGCCTTCCCGGCCGAGGACGGGGACCCCGACGACGCAGCCTTCATGCAGTGAAATTCGCCTCACCCCGGGGAACTCGCAGGGGGAGTTTTACCGTATTCAGCGTGAACTATCCGGCGTACGACCTCAAGCTTACTTCCTGTCGGTCATTTGCGTTCGACCACGCTCCCCGCGTGGCTAAGGAGACAGAGTATGGCGAGTCATTCCATTTCCCGGAAGTCGTTCGTGAAGGGTGTCGGCCTGGGAGCCGCCGCGCTCTCCGGCGGCTTTCCCGCCTTTATCCCCAAGATGGGCGAAGCTGCCGAGGCCCTCAAGATCGGCCAGATCGAGGAGCTCACGGGCGTCTACTCCGCCGTTGCCCAAGACGAAGTGCGCGGCGCCGCCTTCGCCGTCGAGTGGTGGAACCAGAAGGGCGGCGTGATGGGCCGCAAAGTCGAAGTCGCGGTCGAAGACAACCAGAACAACCCCGGCGTCAGCGTCGAGAAGGCGCGCAAGCTCATCAACGAGGACAAGGTCGCCGCGCTGATGGGAACGGTCAACAGCGCCGCCACCCTCTCGACCAGCAACGCCGCCAACGCGCTCGGAAAGGTCTTCGTCGACGACGGCGGACACGCCGATCAAATCTCCGGCGCCGACTGCCACTGGAACACCTTCCAGACCTGCCACACCACCTGGGCGATCACGCACGCGACCGGCTTCTCGATCGCGAAGCTCTTCGGCAAGAAGTGGTACATGATCACCCCGGACTACGCCTTCGGCCACGCGCTGGCCACGGGCTACATGGACGTGATCAAGAAGCTCGGCGGCGAGATCATCGAGAACGACCTCACGCCGCTGGGCACCACCGACTTCAGCCCCTACCTGACCAAGGTCGAGGCGAAGAAGCCCTCCTGTCTGCTCATCCTGGTGCAGGGCGAGGACTGGGTCAACTGCTTGAAGCAGGCCGGATCGTTCGGCCTTCTCAAGAAGATCCCCGTCGCCGGCCCGTACGCCGAGCTCGAGTCCGTGTGGGCCGTGCCGCCCGAGGTCCGCGTCGGCTACTGGGGCACCGAGTGGTACTATAAGGGCGAGAACGTGCTGGGCAAGAACAACGCGCTCGCCACGAGATTCATCAGCGAGTACCACAAGAAATACAACATTCCGCCCACGCCGCGCAGCTGCTTCGGCTACACGGCGATGGATCGTCTGCTCTGGGCGATCAACGAAGCGAAGTCGACGGACTCCGTGAAGATCGCCAAGACACTGGCGGGCGCCCCGTTCCACGGCCTGTGGGACGGCACCTCGGCCTACCGCACGGTCGACCACTCGCTGCAGTGGCCGATGTGGTTCGGAAAGCTGCGCCCCAACGGCACGCCCGGCGACAAGTACGACGTCTTCGACATCATCGATCGCCAGGAAGCCGCCGGTACCGCCCTCACCGATGCCGAGGCTGCCAAGATCTGCAGCCTGAAGTGGCCGTCGTAAGAGGCGAGCGCGCAGAGTAACCAATCGCTGCGCTCGAAAGCGGCGCGGTCTCGAAAGAGACCGCGCCGCTTTGCATGTGTATCCGCCGCGAAATGCGGCGATAAGATCCTTACCGGGTCGGGGAGGTGAAGATCGGATGCGCGGTATCGCTCCAGCTGGAGAGGGCCGCCACGCCCTGGTGGCTAGGCCGACGCAGCCGGCGGTGCCGGTGCAGATCGCGCCCGAAACGGGGGTTCTCATCGCCCGTGCCATCCCGAGCCGCACACCGGACCCGGCACCGCGGCCACGGCTCGGCGTGCTCGGCCGTCACGTGGACACCTACGCCTAACCCCCGACGTCCGTCGTAGCGCCGAGGGAGCCGAACCGCTAGGATCACGGCATGAAGCGTTCCACGTTGCTGCTCGCATGCACCCTCGCCGCGAGTCTACCGCTTGGCGCGCGTGCGGCGGCGCCGTCCGGCATCCAAGTCTCCGCGGCGTGGTCGCGCCCGGCCCTCGTCACGGGCGTCGTCTACCTCACGATCACGAACCACGGCCCCGGCCCCGATCGCCTCGTCGAGGCCCGAAGCGACGTCGCGAGGACGACGCAGATTCACGAGAGCACCTTTGAGAACGGGATGATGATGATGCACCCGGTCGCCGCCGTTCTCATACCGGCGGGTGGAGCGGTGACCTTCCAGCCGGGAGGCTATCACATCATGCTGATGGGCCTCGACCATGAGCTGAAGGCTGGGCAGACGTTCCGCTGCCGCCTGCGCTTCGAGCACGCCGGCTGGATCACCGTCGAGTCACACGTTCGTCAGATGTAGAGCGGCTCGCGCGACGTAGTCGCGCGGCTCACGAGCTCGTGACCAGGAGGCGCACGTCGTGAGCCAGCCCGTCGATCTCCTTGGGGTTCCAGGGATACTCTAGACGTATGCGGCCCTGGCGGTCGATCACATACGTGTTCGCGCTGTGCGCCACCGCGTAGTTCGCCGTCTTCTTCGGGTCGCCGAGGATGTCGACCCACACGCCGTACCGCTGGAAGACGCCCTTCAGATCCGCCTGACTCCCGCTGAGGCCGATGAACTCGTCGCCGACGGTGCCGAAGAGCTGCAGGTAGCGCTTGATGTCGGAGGGGTGATCCCGCGCCGGGTCGACCGTCACGAAGACGAAGCGGACATCCCGAGCATCGGCGCCCAATAGTTCGTGCACCCGGCGGAAGTTCGCCAGCGTGGTGGGGCAGACGTCGGGGCAGTGCGTGTATCCGAAGAAGAGCAGCACCACGTCCCCGCGCAGCGACGAGAGACGGAACGGATGACCGTCCTGATCGGTCAGCGTGAAGTCCGGCGCGGCATAGGGGTGCGGCAGGGCCGGCCCGCGGAAGTCGAGCGGCGGCGTGCGATGCGCGCCGACGTACCAGAAGACGGCGAGGGCTACGGCCGCGACGAGCGCGCCGATGGAGAGAGATCGTCGTGTCATCTGGTCCTCAAAGGCAGACCGTGCTGCCGGGCTCGCCCGGGAAAACCTGACCGACCATGATGCCGAGGTCGTGCGCGACGTTCGTGGCCGTCGCGAGGGTGACGCCGGCTGCGTAGACGACGCGGAGCCTGCCCTCAGGATCGATGAGATAGGCCGCCCGGTCCGCCGCGCCGTCTCGTGCGCCGGGCGCGCCGCGGGTCGACGCCGAGAGCGCCCGCAGCGCCTGCGGCGCGTTAGCCGTCGCGACGATCGCATGGAGCCCGGGTACGTTGCGATGGAGTCGCGCGAGATCCGGCCTGGTGCCGCCGAGCGGAGCATCGATCACGGCGATGCGCCTGCCCCAGGGGCCGGCCAGATCGTGGACGAGACGCAAGGGAGGCGAGGCCTCATCGCAGCGCGGCGGGCATACGGATTCCGGCATCACGAGCACGGCGTCGCCGCGCAGCGACGAGAGACGGATCGCGCCTCCGTCCTCGTCGATCAACTCGAGATCGGGCGCCTGGGGCGAGCCTGCGACCACGCTCCCGCGAAAGGGCAACGCCCGGACGCGGCCGGGGCGCGTGAGCACGCTGAATCCAGCCCAGGCCACTGCGAGAGCGACGAGCAGCGCCGCCGCGGCGGCGACGCGTCCGCGCGAGACCCGCGCCGGCGGGTGCTCGGCGTGCCCGAGGAGATTCGATCCCATGGCTTCAGCCTATCGGCAATCGGCGTGGTCGCGGTGAAGATCTGCCGAAGGACTTGGGAAGCGCGCTTACGCCGCCTGGCCCGCCCCATGACACTTCTTGTACTTCTTGCCGCTGCCGCACGGACACGGATCGTTGCGGCCGATCTTCTCGCGGTCGCGGTGCACGGGCTTCGCCGGAGACTCGTCGTCGCGGTTGGTCGCGTGCGCGCGCGGTTGCGCGGGAGCCGGACCGAGCAATTGCTCCAACGCCTTGGGCGGCTGCTGCGGCTGTGCCACCGCTTGCGGAATGAGCGCGCCGCTAGGGGCCGTCTCCACGCCGAGGTTGGCCATGCTCGAAACGGGAGCGGCCAGCGGCTCCTGCTCCGGGGGCGGCGCGACTTCCACCTTCACGCGGAAGACGCTCTTGATCGCCTCGTCGGCGATGGTGGCCTTGAGGCTCTCGAAGTAGTCGTAGGCTTCCTTCTCGTACTCGACGCGCGGGTCTTTCTGGCCGTAGCCGCGCAGGCCGATGCCGGTCTTCAGCGCGTCCATGTTGTAGAGATGGTCGACCCAGAGACGGTCGATGATCGGCAGCATGATGTAGCGTTGCTCGACCATGCGCATCATCCCCGGCGCAATGGCCTCGATCTCGCGTTCCTTGGCCTCGTACGCGACTTGCGCGAGGTCGCCCAGGTGCTGCTTCATCTCCTCGCGCGAGAGCTTCTCGAGCTCCTCGATGGAGATCTGCTCCTTGAGCGGCCACACCTGCTCCAACTCGTCGAGGATCTCATCGAGATCCCACTCCGAGGGATGGGCGTTCTCCGGCGCCGCCGAGTCGACGATCTCGTCGACTCGGGCTCGCACGGTCTCGATGAAGTAGTCGCGCAGGCTCTCGCCTTCGAGCACGCGGCGACGCTCCGCGTAGATGATCTCGCGTTGCTTGTTCATGACGTCGTCGTACTCGAGAACGGACTTGCGGATCTCGTAGTTGTGGTTCTCGACTTTCGACTGCGCCCGCTCGATGGACTTGCTGATCATCCCCGACTCGATGGGCGTCTCGTCGGTGAAGCCGACGCGCTCCATGATGCCCGTGAGGCGGTCGCCGCCGAAGAGGCGCATGAGCTCGTCGTCGAGCGCGACGTAGAAGCGCGTGCTCCCCGGGTCGCCCTGGCGGCCGGCGCGGCCGCGGAGCTGATTGTCGATGCGCCGCGACTCATGGCGCTCGGTGCCGATGATCGCCAAACCACCGGCGCCCGCCACGCCTTCGCCCAGCTTGATGTCGACGCCGCGGCCCGCCATGTTGGTGGCGATGGTCACCGCGCCGGGCTGGCCGGCGTCCTTGATGATCTCGGCTTCCTTCTCGTGGTACTTGGCATTCAGAACGCTGTGCGCGATGCCTTCGCGCGCCAGCATTCGCGAGAGACGCTCCGACTTCTCGATGGAGCGCGTGCCGACCAGCACGGGACGCCCCTTCTTGTGCTCCTCGACCACCTCGCCGATGACGGCGGTGAACTTCGCCTCCTCCGACTTGTAGACGATGTCGGCCATGTCCTTACGCGTGACGGGGCGGTTCGTGGGAATCATCAGCACGTCCAGGTGGTAGATGTCGCGGAACTCGCGCTCCTCGGTCTTGGCCGTGCCGGTCATGCCGGACAGCTTCTCGTAGAGGCGGAAGTAGTTCTGGAACGTGATGGTGGCGAGCGTCTGGTCCTCGCTGCGCACCTGGAGGCCTTCCTTGGCCTCGATGGCTTGGTGGATGCCGTCCGAGTAGCGGCGGCCGTACATGAGGCGGCCGGTGAACTCGTCGACGATCACCACCTCGCCGTCATTGACGATGTACTGCTGGTCCTTGTGGAAGAGATGCCAGGCCTTGAGCGCGGCGTTGAGCTGGTGCGTCAGCTCGAGGTTGCGCTGATCGTAGAGGTTCTTGATGCCGAGCATGCGCTCGACCTTGGCAACGCCCTCCTCCGTGATGGGCACCGCGTGCGCCTTCTCGTCGACGGTGAAGTCTTGATCCTTCGTCAGGCGCGGCACGATCTGGGCGAACTTCGCGTAGAGCTCGGTGGCGTCGGGTCCCTGCCCGCTGATGATGAGCGGCGTGCGCGCCTCGTCGATGAGGATCGAGTCGACCTCGTCGACCACGGCATAGTGCAGATGGCGCTGCACCAGGTCCTCGACCTGCCACGCCATGTTGTCGCGCAGGTAGTCGAAGCCGACCTCGTTGTTGGTGACGTAGGTGATGTCGCTGGCGTACGCCTCGCGCCGCTGCGCCGAGTTGAGGTCGTGCTGGATCACCCCCACGCTTAGGCCCAGGAAGCGGTAGATCGGCCCCATCCACTCCGCGTCGCGCTTGGCCAGGTAGTCGTTGACGGTGACCACGTGGACGCCGCGCCCGGTGAGCGCGTTGAGGTAGACGGGGAGCGTTGCGACGAGGGTCTTGCCCTCGCCGGTCTTCATCTCCGCGACCTTCCCCTCGTGGAGCACCATGCCGCCGATGAGCTGGACGTCGAAGTGACGCATGCCCAGCGTGCGGCGGCCCGCCTCCCGCACGGCCGCGAAGGCCTCGGGGAGCACATCGTCGACGCGCTCGCCCTTGGTCAGCCGCTCCCGCAGGGCGGGCGTCTTGGCCGCGAGATCATCGTCGGAGAGGGCCTGCATCTCGGGCTCGAGAGCGTTGACGCGCTCGACCGCGCGGCGGAAGCGGGCGATCTCGCGCTCGTTGGAGTCGAAGAGGGTCTTCAGAAACGCCATGACCTGCCAGTGTTCGGCGCTCTTTTGGTCATGCCCCGCAAGACCGGGGAGAGGGGGTTTCCGGTTGCAGGATTTTCCTGCTGGCCGGGCGCGTCACTCGAGGTACGGGTCGATCAAGCCCAGGCTTCCGTCACGGCGCCGGTAGACCACGGCGAACTGCTCGGTCTCCGCGTTCACGAAGATGAAGAAATCGTGACCGAGGTCCTTCATCTCCTGGGCGGCGTCGCCGGGCGCCATCGGCCTCACGCCGAATCGCTTGCGGCGGGTGATCCGTCCCACCGCGGGGGGCGCGCTCTCCTCGGGTGCCCCGGCGGCGGCCGCCGCCCCCTCCGCGGCCTCGCGCCCCGCCCTGCTACGCTTCAGCAGCCGCTCCTTGTGGCGGGTGATCTGCGCGACGAGCTTGTCGACCACGGCGTCGACCGATGCGTACATGTCCGGGCTGCGATCGTTCGCCGCGAAAACCTCGCCTGGCACGGCCAAGCTCACGTCGACGATCTGCCAGCTGCGCTCGATGCTCATCGAGACCGCGGCATCGAGCACGCGATCGAAATAATGCTCGAGGTGACCGATCTTCTGCTCGGCATACGTTCGCATCGCCGGCGTGACCTTGACGTTCTTGCCCTTGACGACCACCTGCATGCAGCCACCTCGATTCGTCGCTCTGTGGGACCCCGTGCCGCGGGGGCGAAGTGTTCTCCGTGCCTCTACCCAAACCTGGGATGCCGAACGAGCGCCCGCTGTGCATCACCGTCGTCGTGGTCGCCGACGAGAACCCCGAGGCGCTGCGCGCCACGCTCGTAGCGCTCTTCGCCCTCGAGGACCCCGATCTCGAGTGCGTGGTCGTCGATCTCTCGCGCACCAAGCGCTGCGCCGACGTGGTCGCGGCGGCGGCGCTGCCCGTCGTCTATCGTCCCTTGCCGGGCTGGCGCGAGGTCTGCGAGGCGCGCAACATGGGGATGCTCCACGGCACCGGCGACGCCTACGCGCTGCTCACCGCCGGGGCGGAACCGGCTCCGTCGTGGGCCCCCGCCGTGCGCCGTCTCCTCGCCGACCGAGCCGTGGGCGCCGTGGCCTGCCGCGTCCTCGGGCACCGCTCCCGCTACGACGACGCCCTGGAGCCGGAGCTGGTGGGCGCCTTCCGCGCATCGGGGGCGCGGGTGGACAACTTCTCGTCACCCGTGAGCACCCGCCGCGTCCTGCACGCCAGCGAGGAGGCCTTCGTCGTCAGACGCGACGCCGTGCTGGCCGTGGGACGCTTCGATCCCGCCTACGGCTCGCCGGCGGACTTTCACGTGGCCGACTACTGCGCCCGCCTAGCTCAGCGCGATTTCGCCACCGTCTTCGACGCCGCGGCGACGGTGGTCTTCGGGGCGGGTCACGCCCCCGCTCGCGACGCCTCGCGGCGCGCGGAGTTCGTGCGCGCGCGCAATCACGCGTACTTCCTGGTGAAGAACCTCGGCCCTCGCCCGACCTTTCTGGTCTGGTTCCTCACCGGTGGAGGCCTCGCGGCCAAAGTCGTCGGCGCCTTCTCGGCGGTGGTGATCGCCGGCCCCGTCTACCGCAACCGCATCGGGCGCATCCTGGTGGGCGGGGCCTCCGGCGAGGGAGGCACCTGGCCGCAGCGCCGCTAGCCTTTACCGGACGCCGGCGATGTCTTGGCCGACGACCACCGTGACGGCGGGGGCCGTCGCGTCCGCCGAGCTCGCGAGCGCGATCGTTGCCGTCGAGACGGCGAGAGCCTGACGGACGGCCTCGGCCCCAGCCTGGTTGGCGGCGTCGGCTCGGATGAGCGTGCTCGCGTAGTCCGAGCGATCGGCGTTGCCGATCGCGTCGATGACGAAGCCCTTCGCCTTCAGGCGGTCGGCGACGGTCTGGGCCATGCCGGCCTGCGCCGTGCCGTTCTCCACGTCCACATGCACGGAACCGGGGGCGACGTTCGCCGCAAGCGCCGGGTTGGGGGTGGGCGGCGCGGCCAGCGGCCCCGTGAGGTACTTGGCAACCATCCGATCGATGCCGGCGGGGTCGGGCTCGAGCGCGTTCTCTCCGTCGGGCTCGTCGACGGCGTCGAGGTAGGGAAGCTGGGCCGTCTTGATGCCGGCCAGGTTGACGTCGCGGAAGGCGAACGCCAAGCTGCGCATCTCGTCGAACGTGAGGTTGGTCTGGACGTTGCGCCGCGCGACGTCGATCAGCTGCACGATGTGCGTCAGGTCGTTGAACTTGTCGTTCTTCAGCTTGGCGATGACGGCCCGCACCACTTGCTGCTGACGCTGGATGCGGCCGATGTCGCCCAGGGCGTCGTGGCGGAAGCGGCTGTAGCCCACCGCCTGCTGACCGTCGAGGTGCTGACACCCCTTCTTCAGGTGGATGTGCAGGTGCCCCCAGTTGTCGTCGTAGTTCATGGTCTCGTCCACGCACACGTCGATGCCGCCGATCGCGTCCACCAATTCCTTGGTGGCGTTGATCTTCAAGACGACGTAGCGGTCGAACGAGGGCAATCCGAGGAACCTTGCGATCACCGCCTCCGACTCCTTGACGCCTCCGTCGGCGAACGCGGCGTTGATCTTCCCGTGGTAGCCGCCGGGGAGACGGAGCCACATGTCGCGTGGCACGGAGATCACACTGACCACGTGCGAGGGGAAGTCGAGCGCCACCGCCATGATGGTGTCGGAGCGGTCGTTCTTGGTGTAGAGCTGATCGGTGTCGGTCCAGTTGTCGTCGGTTCCCAGCACCAGCAGGTAGATGCGCGACTTGCCGAAGAGCGATTCCGGCGAGGGAATGAAGACGCGCGTCACGGCATCCGTGATCGCGCGATGGTTGAAGACGAGGAATCCCGCGAGCGCGGCGACCAGCACCACGATGGCGGGAAGCAGACTCCTGAGCTTGGGAGGCGACGTACGGGCGCGCCGGGGTGCGGGGGGCTCGAGATGCTTACCCATCTGCTTGTCCACGCCGCCGAAGATCGTGGCACACGGCTACGTCCCGCCGAAGCGCCTCTGGCGGCCTTGAAACTCGACGATGGCCTGAGCGAACGTCTCCGCCGTGAACGCCGGCCAATAGGTCGGCGTCACCCACAGCTCCGTGTAGGCGACCTGGTAGAGCAGGAAGTTGGAGAGCCGCATCTCCCCGCCCGGGCGGATGAGCAGATCCGGGTCCGGGAAATCGGCGGTGAAGAGATACGAGGCGAGCGTCGAGTCGTCGATCGTCTCCGGATCCTGCTTGCCGCTGCGCACGTCGCGCGCCAGCGCGCGGGCGGCGTGGAGCAGCTCGGCGCGCGCGCTGTAGTTGACCGCGAGATTGAGCACCACGTCGCCGTTCGCGGCCGTGCGCGCCATCAACTCGTCCAGCGCCTCCACGCAGGCGGTCGGCAAGGCCCGATAGTCGCCGATGACGTTGACGCGAACGCCGTTGCGCTGCAGCTCGGCCAGCTCGTGGCGTGCGAAGAAGACGCACAGCTCCATCAGCAGCGAGATCTCGCGCGGATCGCGCTTCCAGTTCTCGGTGGAGAAGCCGTAGACGGTGAGGATCGGGATGCCCCAATCCTTGCAGAAGCGCGTCGCCTCGCGCAGCGAGGCGATGCCCCGGCGGTGCCCCTCCGCGGCCGGCAAGTGGCGCTCGCGCGCCCAGCGGCGATTGCCGTCCATGATGATGGCGACGTGGCGCGGCATGCGATCCCGGTCGATCGCGTCAAAGGCGGTTCGGGGTTCGGAGGCGCGGTTCGAGCGCGGCAAGAGCCTCATGTGGTGGCCAGCCCCGGCAAGCCGGAGGGGGCGCGGCGGCTCTTGGCGGCTCCGCGCTGAACGTCGCGCACGACCGCCTCGAGGACGTCGACGTACGCGAGAAAGCGCTGGCGCCCCGTGCGCGTGATCTTGCAGATCGTGGTGGGCCTCCCGTTGGCGGCGTGGCGCTCGAGCGAGACGATCTTCATCTCGGAGAGCGCCTGGAGGTGACGGCTCAGGTTGCCGTCGGTGAGGTCGCAGGCGCGCTGGAGCTCGGAGAAGCTCATGCCGTCCGGATGGGCGATCAGGCACGTGCAGACGGCGAGCCGTCCCCGCTCGTGGAAGATGCGTTCGAGCCCGCTGTAGGCGAAGCGACCCTCCCCACTCACTCCGCTACGCTCCGTTCGCGAAGTGCCCCGAATGGGGTATGGGGACCCCTGTGCTTCAAAGGTTCCGGCGCACTCGCGCCGGGTTGCACCGCGCCGGTCATCACGTTGCTCATCGCGCGTGCTCCCCGGCGTGCTCGTGGGCCAGCATCCACCCGATCCAAAGCATGCCCAGACCGAATCCGGCCGGCATCACCCACCAGGAGAGCGCCGCCGCGTGCGCGGGCCAGAGCAGGAGCACGCTGCCGGCCGCCATGTAGCAGAGCGCCGCTGCCATCATGCCGCGCGGGATCATGCCCCGCGACGCGAAGAGCCCCGTGCCGTACGCCGAGAACCAAAGGCCGGGGAGCAGGTCCTCGCGCCCCACTTCGGTCAGCGCCAAGGTCAAGACGGCGGAGAGCGCCATGGCGGGCAAGATCGTCGCCCCGGCCGTGCGCGTCTGACGCCGTTCCCCGGCGTCGGCGATCCGCCAGTACCACATGGCGAGCGCGCCGTAGTTGATCGCCAAGCCAACCGCGAGACAACCGAGCCAAATCTCCAGGTAGAGCCGCACCTGCTCGGGCGTGGAGGGGTGAGGCACCAAGAAGCCCTGAACCGCGCCAGCGGTCAGGGCCGCGACGCCGCTGAGCGCGGCGGCTCCTCCCGAGTATCCGTGAAAGCGCTGACACCCCGCGAGGCGTTCGCGGACCTCCTCGAGGTCCGAGAGTGCGCGTGCGATCTCCATACCTGCAACTTTATACCGCAAAGTATGCGCCCACCGCAAGGGCCAATCTCCTCGGCGAGGGCGGACCCGAGAGCGTGACGGGCTTCAGCGGTAGTTGACGAACTGGAGCGGCAGCTCGTAATCGAGGTCTTTCATCAGCGCGATGACCTTCTGGAGCTCGTCCTTGTCCTTGCTCGAGACGCGGATCTGCTCGTCCTGGATCTGCGCGTTGACCTTGAGCTTGGAAGCCTTGATCTTCTCGACCAACGGCTTGGCCTTGTCCTTCGGTATCCCTTGCTTCACCGTGACGACCTGGCGCAAGGTTCCGCCGCTGGCCGTCTCGACCTTGCCGTAGTCGAAGGCCTTGAGCGAGATGCCGCGCTTGACGGCCTTGCTCTGCACGATGTCGATCACGTTCTTGAGCTTCAGCTCGTCGTCGGCGACGATCGTGATCTGCGTGCCCTTGCGCTCCACCGAACTCTTGGAGTTCTTGAAGTCGAAGCGGCTCGCGATCTCCTTCTCAACCTGGTTGATCGCGTTGTCGAGCTCCTGCTCGTCGATCTTCGAGACGATGTCGAATGAATAATCAGCCATAAGTCCTTGTCGGGCGTCAGTTTGCGCTGCCGGTTGGGAAGATGCGCTCGACGACGTCGCCGGTGCGGCCGAGCGCCCCGAGGTCCCGGCCGTTCTCCTTGACGTCGACGCCGCCCGCGTTTCCGAGACGGACGCTGATGGACCGCCCTTGATACGTGCGGACGGTGCTGGCCGCGAAGGTCCCTTCCGTCGCGACCTTGCCGTCCACCACCACCCGCACCCAGGAAGGCGCGGTCCACGCGAGGGTCACGCTCTCCACGCCCGGCGGAAGCGGCAGCGGCGAGGGTCCCGGCGACGAGGCTTGCGCCACGGGCGTCGACGCTTCCGCCGGCGATGCCGGGGCCGCCGGCGTCGGCAGCGGCGAGGACGCGGGGGCCGGCGAGCCCGATGCGGGTGCGGCGGCCTTGCCCCCGCCGGGAGACTCGAGCTGCCAGAAGCTATAGCCGACGATGCCCAGGAGCGCCACTGCGACGATGGCCCCGAGCCAGACCCAAACCGAGGGGCCCGAGCGAGCCGCGGCCGAAGCCGTCTCCGCCGCCACCGGCACGTGAGAGGGGTGAATCCCCGTCAGATCGTTGAACTGGGCCACAGACCCTTCGGGATCGAGACCGAGGAAGCGCGCATACGTTCGAAGAAAGCCGCGAACGTACACCGCTGCCCCGATCGAGGGCCAGTCCTCTTCCTCGATGGCTTGCAGGTAGATCGAACGGATGTGGATACGCTCGGCGGCCTCCGAGAGCGTAACGCCTCGCGCCTCGCGGGCGGCGCGAAATTGCTCCCCGAGTGATGGCAACGGCGCGTTCCTTTCCGGGCGCGGAAGTTAGCGACGATTTTATCGGCGAGAAGCGAGAATCCTGTCATGTCCAAACGTGAGCGAGTCGTCGCGGCGATGAGCGGCGGCGTCGACTCCGCCGTCGCGGCCGCGCTGTTGGTCGAGGCCGGCTACGAGGTGATTGGTGTCACCATGCGTCTCTACGAGCAGACGCGCGGGGAGCGCCGCGCCAAGAGTTGTTGCGGCGTCGACGATTTCGACGACGCGCGCCGGAGCGCCGCGGCGATCGGGATCAAGCACTACGTCGTGGACTTCGAGGAGGCGTTCCGCCGCGACGTCGTCGAGCGCTTCGCCGACGAGTACCTGCGCGGACGGACGCCCAATCCATGCGTCCTGTGCAACAACCACCTCAAGCTCGGCACGCTTTGGCGCTACGCTCGCCACCTCGGCGCCTCCAAGGTGGCGACGGGGCATTACGCCCGCCTCGAGCAAGCGGCCGATGGGCCGCATCTCTACCGCGCGCTCGATCGGCACAAGGACCAGGCTTACGCCCTGGCCCAGCTCGACCGCGAGCAGCTGGCCTCCCTCATGCTCCCCCTGGGGGGCCACGAGAAGGCCCGCACGCGCGAGCTGGCTAGCCTCTTTGCCTTGCCCGTGCATGACAAAGCCGAATCCCAGGACATCTGCTTCGTCGAAGGCGGCGACTACCGCGACGTGGTGCGCGAGCTGCGCCCGGGCGCCGACGATCCGGGGGCGATCGTGACCTCCGACGGGCGCCCGTTGGGGGGCCATGACGGCATCCTCTCCTACACGGTCGGCCAGCGGCGCCGCCTTCCGGCCAACGCCGGGGGCGACGGTCCCTGGTATGTCACGCGCATCGACCCCGCGACCAACACCATCGTCGTGGGTCGCGAGGACGAGCTCGCGGCATTCGGGCTCGAGGCCGACGAGGTCAACCTGATCCGCCCGCTCCCCGCCCGGGTGCTGGCGATGCCGCGCTATCGGGCCCGCATGGCCTCCGCCGCCGCGAGCCTAGAGAACGGCCGCTTACTGCTGCGCTTCGACGAGCCCCAGCGCGCGCTCACGCCCGGCCAGCTCGTGGCGCTCTTCGCCGAAGACGGCGAGGAGGTGGTGGGCGCGGCCACGATCGTCCGCGCGATATGAGGGAGGCCCTGCGCGCTCAGAGGAGGCGCAGTCCCGGTCGCCTCTGCCCCACTCCGCGCCGCACCACGTCCTCCAAGGCGACCAGGGCCGCGGCGGCGGGCTGCTCCAGCGGCCGCTCCGCCGACCATCCCAGACCCACCACGCGCGAGGGGGCGTCGGCCACGCGCCGGACGGCGAACCCCGCGGGCGCCCCGTCGACCACGCCCGCCGCGGGCAACAGCGTCACGCCGCGCACCGCGGCCATCGCCTCGTCCACCAGGCGGATCGTCTCGTACTCATAGACGACGCGCGGGCGAAAGCCGGCGCGCTCGCACGCCGCCTCGATGACGCCCCGCAGCGCGTTCTCGCTCCCCGGTAGCAGCCAGGGCCGGTTGGCGAGCTCGGCCAGGCGCATCTCGCCCCGCGCGACGCGCTCTCCGGGGACGACGGCGACCAGCTCCTCCACAAAGAGCGCCTTCGTGCGCACGCTGCGAACCGACGCCGGCAGGTTGATGAGGGCCACGTCCAAGCGCCCTGCCGCGAGATCGTGCTCGAGCGTCCCGGTTGCCCCCTCGGTGAGGGTCAGCGCGACGCCGGGATGAACCGCCGCCATGCGGTCGAGGAAGGCCTTGGTCACCAGCGCCACCAGCGTGCCGATGAGGCCGACGCGCGCCGCGCCGATGCGCCCCGCAGCCAGCGCCTCGACTTCCCGGGTCCCGGCTTGGATGCGGTCCTCCACGTCGCGGGCCGTCTGCAGAAGGGCCGTGCCCGCCGGGGTGAGCTCGACGCCGTGCGCCGCCCGCCGCAGCAGCTGGGCTCCCAGCTCGCGCTCCAAGGCCGCCACTTGCGCGCTCAGGTTGGACTGGCTTGCCTCCAGCACCGCCGCGGCTTTGGCAAAGCCCCCGGCCTCGCAGACGGCGCGGAAGTAGCGCAACTGCCGCAGTTCCACGGCACCAGATGTATCGCGCCTCGCAAGCGAACCCCTGCGCCGAGCGACCGATCAGAGCGCCGCGAGGAACTCCTCCCACGGCGTGCAGGGTAGCGTCTCGGTGGTCGAGTGGCCATAGCCGCGGATGATCATCGCGGCTCGCTCCACCTGCTTGACGTCGTCGCTCTCGACGAGGTCGATCACGTCGAACCGTCCGAGCGTCGCGTAGCTCTGCTTCCACGTAACGCCGGGGCACCGGCGCTTGATCTCCGCGGAGACGCGCTCGGCAATCGCCTTGAACTCCGCGGGATCCGTGAACGCCCGCGGCGAGAATCGGCTGAGGATCGCGTAGGTCGCCATCTGCTGCTCCCTCCTATCGGTTGGTGCAACAGCGTTCGACCTCGCCGGGTCGAGCCCGGCCGTGCGTGCGGTCGCTACGTCGCGGCCGTGGCCAGAGGCATCTCCCGGCGCGCGTTCCAGTACGTGTCGCGAATGACCGGGTTGAATCCGGCATCGCGGATCACGCGCTCGAGCTCCGCCCGCGTCGCCTCGTTGGTCGATCCCGCCAGCTTCACCACCCGCTCCTCCAGGATGGTGCCGCCCATGTCGTCGCAGCCGTAGAACAGGGCGAGCTGCCCCATCTTCAGGCCCGGCGTGAGCCACGACGCTTGCAGGTGCGGCACGTTGTCGAGATAGAGCCGCGAGATGGCCAGCACCCTCAGGTACTCGTAGCCGCTGGCCTCGGTGCCGCGCAGATACGTCTTGTGGGGCACGTAGTACCACGGAATGAAGGCCGTGAAGCCGCCCGGGTTCTCGTCCTGCAGCGCGCGGATCACGTCGAGGTGCATGATGCGCTCCTCCTTGGTCTCCACGCTGCCGAACATCATGGTCGCCGTGGTCGGCATGCCCAAGCGCTGGGCCTTGCGCATGACGTCGATCCAGCCCTCGGGGGCCACCTTGCGCGCGCTGATGCGCTTGCGCACGCGATCCACCAAGATCTCCGCGCCCGCGCCGGGCAAGGACTTGAGGCCCGCCTCCTTGAGCGCGGCCAGGATCGCCTCGACGCTCTTCCCCTCGACCTTGGCCAGGCCCAGGACCTCGGAGACGGAGAGCGAGTGGATGTCGACGCCGGGATACCGCGCGGCGACCTTGCGGAAGAGCTCCGTGAACCATGCGAGCGGGAGCTCGGGATTGACGCCGCCCTGGATCATGATCTGGGTGGCGCCTTGGTCCGCCGCCCAGCCGACGTGCTCCAGCACCTCGTCGTGCGACATCGTGTAGCCTTCCTTCGACCCCTCGTGCCGGAAGAAGGCGCAGAAGGTGCAGTGCACGTTGCAGACGTTCGTGTAGTTGATCGTGGTGTCGATCACGTACGTCACGTCGTTGCCGGGATGCATCTGCGTGCGCCGGTGGTAGGCGGCGGCTCCCAACTCGTGGATCGGCGCCTCCATGAAGAGGCGGACGCCCTCCTCGTACGAGAGCCGGCCTCCGGCGGCGGCGCGGTCGAGCGCGTCAGCGAGCGACACGGAGATCCTCCGGGGTCACGGCAGGCACGGCGTCGAGCATGCCGGCCTCGCCCAGCTCATCGTAGAAGCGGGCCAAGCCGCGCTGCGCGCGCTCGTCGAAGTGGAACTTCAGCGTGTCGTAGTAGACCTGGTAGAAGCCGGGTCCGCGGGGCTGCTGCTGCTCGGCGGCCGCGATCACGTCGTCCTTGTGGGTGAGCCCCCACGCCAACGACTTGCGCAGCGCCTCCACGCAGGCGGCCACGTCTTCCCGCCGCTGCTCCAGCGCGTCGCGGCGCACGGCCCAGACGGCGTAGACCATCTCCTCGCCCGTCCACTCATTCCAGAGCGTTCCCAGGTCGTAGACGTCGGAGGCCCGCGCCTCCTCGCGCGCGTCGATCGCGCGGTCCCCGATCACCAGCGCCGGGACGTCCTCGTTGAGGAACGCGGTCAGCGGATCGTCGTGCTCCACGAACACCGGCTCCACGCCGTAGCGCCGCCGCAGCAGGAGCCCCAGCAATGCCCGGCCGCTGGCGCTCTCCTTGGTGACGTGAACGGGACGCCCGGCCAGCAGCGCCGGCGGAACGTCGGAGAGGAGCACGACCGAGAGCACCTGCGTGCGCGCCGCGATGCAGATGTCGGGCAAGAGGGCCAACTGGTCGTCGTGCTGCGCGTAGAAGAACGAGCTGACGGGCGAGAGATCCAGCTCGCCCGCGAGCAGCTTGCGGTTGAGCTCGGCTGGAACCGCCGCCTCCAGGCGCCCCGGATAGAGCACCGCGTCGCGGTCGAATGCCGTGTAGATCGGCAGGTCGTTCGTGTAGACGATGCGCCCGCTGCGCAGTGCGCGCGGCTTCTGCGCCAGCAGCGCACGCGCCGCCTCGAGGGCCCTGCCCACCGGATAGGCGCCGTTGCCCCACCACTGCGGGGCGGGCTCGGCCGCGATGCGCCGTCCCTTGACGTCGACGGGGTATTCCACGGGCGGCTCCCAGTCCACGGCGAACTCGTCGTAGGTCGTGTTGCGGCGCACGGGCGTGAAACCGGCCTCCTCGATGAGCGTGCGGAAGACCTTGGCGTCGACGTACTGCCCCGACTCCGTGCCGGCCGCATGGTAGATGCGCTCCTCGTCGGACTCGCCGTGCGTGCCGTCCATGTCGTCGGCACCGAAGTGGAGCGCCAGCTGGCAGACCTTGAGCCCCTGGATCATCCAGTAGGCCTTGATGTGGTCGAAATTGTGGAGCATCAGGCGGGCCACGGCGAACATGCGCAAATCGTCCAGGCCCGTGGTCCGGCCGCAGTAGTCGAGCTTGTTGCCGTCGGGATGGAACGCCAACGGGATGAACGCGTTGTAGCCCGGCGAGCGATCCTGCGACTCGCGCAGGGCGATCAAATGCTCCAACCGCTCCTCGAGCGTCTCGATGGTGCCGTAGAGCATCGTGGCGTTCGAGGAGACGCCGCTGCGGTGCAGGATCTCGTGGATCTCCAGCCAGCCGTCGCCGTCGATCTTTCCGGGGCAGACTTCGCGCCGGAAGCGCTCGCTGAAGACCTCAGCCCCTCCGCCGTTGACGTTGTCGAGACCGGCGTCGGCGAGCGCCTTCACGGTCTCCTCGCGGGAGAGCCGGTGGCGCCGCGCCAGGTACTCGATCTCCGCGGCTGTGAAGAACGAGAGCTGAGCGTGAGGCAGGCGCCGCTTGAACTCCTGCATGAGCGGAACCCAGAAGTCCAGCGAGAGCTGCTTGGGATCATGGCCGCCCACGATGTGGATCTGGTTGAAGTTGATGCCGGTCTCGACGGCCTTCTCCAAGATCTGCTCGACCGGCATGCGCACCTTGTCCTTGCTCCGCTCGCCCACGGCGAACGAGCAGAACTTGCAGTCCGCGTAGCAGACGTTGGTCGTGTTCATGTAGCGGTTGTGGACGTAAAAGACCTGGTCGCCGCTCTTGCGCCGCTTCTGCTTGGTGGCGATGCGCCCCAGATTATGAACGTCGCGCGTGCGGAAGAGGACGAGCCCGTCCTCGAGCGAGAGCGGAACGCCCCCGTCGATCTTCGCCTCGATGTCGCGCAGCGCTGGATCCATCAGTGTAGCCACGGAACCTCCTCGGAAACCTGCCCCAGGTTCGAGGAACGCCGTGGGGCTTCCCGCCCGCGCGGCACGCCGGGCCGGAAGCGGTGCGAAAATCGATTTCGCGGCGAGGCCGCCCGCCTAGAAGAGGGTCTGCTCCTGCCTGGGCTCCAGCAAGGGGCGGAGCTGCTCCAGCTCGCCCAAACCGATCTGGATCTTGCGCGGCTTGGTGCCCTCGTGGGGCCCCACTACCTTGAAGTCCTCGAGCTGCTTCATCAGGCGGACGGCTCGCGGGTGGCCTATCGAGAACTGCGACTGGAGCTGCGCCGTCGAGGCGTAGCTCGTCTCGATGATGAACTTCGCCGCCTCGTAGCAGAGCGGGTCGATCTGCTTCCCCCCGCTCCTCTCGTCGGCGTCGTCCAACGGCGTGACCTCGACGTCCAGCAGGTTCTCGGGGCGCGCCTGCGCGGCCCAGAACTCCACCAGGCGCGCCACCTCGTTGTTGGTGACCAGCGCCCCTTGGCAGCGGACGGGCTTGGGGGCGTCGATGGGGAGGAAGAGCATGTCGCCGCGCCCCAGCAGGCGCTCGGCCCCCGCCATGTCGAGGATCGTGCGCGAGTCCACCTGCGAGCTCACCGCGAAGGCGATGCGGCTGGGGATGTTGGCCTTGATGATGCCGGTGATCACGTCGACGGAGGGGCGCTGCGTGGCCACCACCAGGTGGATGCCCGTGGCGCGGGCGAGCTGCGCCAGTCGGCAGATCGTCGTCTCGACCTTCGCCGGGGCCACCAGCATCAGGTCGGCCAGCTCGTCGATCACCACCACCACGTACGGCAGGCGCTCGTCGGGATACTTGGCGTTGTACTCCTCGATCTTGCGCACGCCGGCCTTGGCGAAGCGCTCGTACCGCTGGTCCATCTCCTTGGTCATCTCGAAGAGCGCACCGGCGGCCATGCGGGCGTCGGTGATAACCTCCTTGACCAAGTGCGGGATCCCGTTGTACATCGTCAGCTCGACGCGCTTGGGATCGATGAAGAGCATCTGCACCTGGTCGGGCGTGGCGCAGACCAGCAGCGAGGCGATGATGCAGTTGAGGCAGACCGACTTGCCCGAGCCCGTGGCCCCGGCCACGAGCAGGTGCGGCATTTTGCCGAGGTCGGCGAAGATCGGCCGGCCGGTGATGTCCTTGCCGAGCGCCATCGAGAGCGGCGGAATCTGCCCGCGCTGCGGCAGCGCCTCGAGGATCTCGCGGACGGCCACCACGGAGACGTTGGCGTTGGGCACCTCGATGCCCACGGCGCTCTTGCCTGGAATGGGGGCCTCGATGCGCACGGCGGGCGAGGCCAGCGCCAGGGCGAGGTCGTCCGCCAGCGAGGAGATGCGCGAGATCTTCACGCCGCGGTCGGGCTTGAGCTCGTAGCGGGTGATTGAGGGTCCGCGCTCGATGTGCACGACCTTCGCGCCCACGCCGAACGAGGCCAGCGTGTCCTCCAACAGGTGGGCGCGGTTCGACTCGTCGGCGACGCGCACGTCGGGACGGTCGAAGAGCGCGAGATCGGGGAGACGGTAGACGCGCTCGCCCACCACCCGCTCCGGCGGCTCCTGCGGCGCGCTCCGCGCGACGGGCGCCGCGGCGAGCGGCGCAACCACGGCGAGCGGCGCCGGCGCCGCTTCGGCATCGTCGTCCTCGAGCTCCTCGAGGTCCTTGATCTCTTCGATCTCTTCGAGCTCCTCGTCGCCGGCCGCGGGGGCGGTGACGCTCGCCGCGCTTCGCCCCGCCGCCGGCACGATGGCGGGGATGTCTCGGCGGCCGCCGCGCACCTTGTACCTCGGCGCGCGCGCCGGGAGACGCGGCATCAGGCGCGCCGCCGTCCGCGCGGCGGCGATCCCCCAACTCGCCAGCAGGCCGATCACGCGCTTGAGCGAGACGCCGGTGATCCACACGGCGACGGCGAGCGCGGCCAGCGCGATGAAGATGAGGCGCCCCACGTCGCCGACCACCGCGGCCAGCGCGCCGGAGAGCGCGGAACCCGCCGCTCCGCCCGCGGGGCCGAGCGCGGCGAGCCCCAGCAAGAAGAAGGCGCAGGCCGCCGCCCAGAGCGTGCGGATCATCTGCGGAACGCTGATCTCGAGAAAGACGATCCCCGCGAGGATGGCGATCAAGGCAGGGAAGCCCACCGCGGCGCGCCCGAAGAGCGTGCCGACGCCCCAGCCGATCCAGCCCCCGAGCGCGCCCGCGTGCTGCGGCGCCACCACCGTCACGGCGAGCAGGGCCGCCAAGCCCAGCAGGACGATACCGAGGATCTCGTAGTTGAGACGGGATGCCGCCGCTCGACGCTTCACGCGGGCCATGTGCGCGTTGGCTTCGCGTCGCCGGTGGGATACTCCTCACCGATAGCGCTGTTCGCCGCCGCCGATGAGCGGGCGGAACGGCGGCGCGGGGCCCCGAAGACGTGCGCCATGAAGCCTCTGCGAGCGGTCTGCGTTTCGACGATCGCGGCTGCGCTGTGCTGCGGCGCGGCCGGCGCGTGGGGCTTGCGTGGTCACGAGCTGATCTCCGGGATCGCCGCCGCGCACGTTCCCGCCAACGTGCCGGCGTTCGTCCGCACGCCGCAGGCGGCGGCCGAGATCGCGCTCCTCGCCACCGAGCCCGACCTGATCAAGGGGCGGGACGACGCCGCGCTGACGGCCCAGACCTCGCCGGACCACTATCTCGACGTGAGCGACGACGGGAGCGTGGCCGGCATCCCGCTCGGCGCGCTCCCGCCGACCCGCCCGCGGTACGTCGCGGCACTCGAGCGCCGCGGCGTCGACCCGTACAAGATGGGGTTCCTCCCCTATGCCATCCTCGAGGGCTACGAGCGGGTCGAGAAGGACTTCGCCCTCTACCGCGCCTTTCGCGCCACGGGTCGGAACCAGATGCTGGCGCTGCGCCGCCGCATCCTGATCCAGGATCTCGGCGAGTTCAGCCATTTCGTCGGCGACGGCTCGCAGCCGCTCCACGTGACCGTTCACTACGACGACGGGGGCGCCCACGCGACGTTCGAGAACGGTGTGGTGGAGCGCTACGTGACCCGGGCCGAGGTGAGCCGCGACCTCCGTCCCGCGCGTCTGCTGCCCGCCGACCCGCTCGGCGCCATCGAGCGCTACCTCGGAAAGACGCACGCCGCCTATCCCAAAGTGTACGCGCTCTACCGCAACGGCCGCTTCGGTCCCGGCGCCGGCCCGCTCGCAGCCGCCGAGCTGGCGCGCGCCGCCGACTTCCTCGACGACTTGGTCGAGACCGCATGGGTACGCAGCGAGAGCGAGTCGGTGGGGTATCCCGCCGTGCGCGTGCGCGACCTCGAGACCCATGCGGTGCCCGCGAGCGCCTTCCACGACTAACGCACACCCCTAACGCCACGCCAGACGAGAGAAAGGTCCACGTTCAACCATGTCAACGAAGCCGACGATCGCCGTTCTCGAAGGCGACGAGACCGGGCAGGAGCTCCTCGAGGAGTCGCTGCGTGTCCTCGATCCCAGCGTCACCGGCGTCGAGGTGGAGCTCCGGCGCTTCGACCTCTCGCTGGCCGCCCGCCGCGCCACCCAGAACGCCGTGGTCCACGAGGCCGCGTCCGCCATGAAGTCCTGCGGATTCGGACTCAAGGCCGCCACGATCACGCCCGAAATCAAGAACGACGTCGGCTCCCCCAACGCCATCCTCCGCCAGGAGATCGACGGGACCGTCATCCTGCGCACCGGCAGGCGCATTCCTGGCGTGCGCCCCGTCGCCGGGATCCATGCGCCGATCTCGGTGGTTCGCATCGCGGTGGGCGACGCCTACGGCGCCAAGGAGTGGCGCGAAGGGGAGGGCCTCGACGAGCTGGCCTTTCGCACGGAGGTCATCTCGCGCAGAGTCTGCCGGCTGGTCTCCGAGTTCGCGTTCTTCCATGCGCGGCGCACCGGAGCGCGCGTCTTCGGCGGGCCGAAGTACACGGTCTCGCCCGTCTACGAAGGCATGCTCAAGGAGGAGATGGACGCCGCCGCCGCGCGCTATCCCGACGTCAAGTACGAGCCGCAGCTGATCGACGCGACCTACGCGCTGCTGATCTCCTCGTCGGGCGACTCGCTGGCCATCCCGTCGCTCAATCGTGACGGCGACTGTCTCTCGGATCTCGTGATGCAGCTCTTCGGCTCGATCGCCGGCGCGGAGTCGCTGCTGCTCTCGTTCGACGCCGACCTCAAGCCGCGCGTGGTGATGGCGGAGGCGCCGCACGGAACGGCGCCGCGTCTCTTCGGCAAGAACGTCGCCAACCCGATGGCCATGATCTTGGCGGTGGCGGCCCTGTTCTCGTATCTGGACGTCCCGGGCTCGGCGAAGGCCTCGCGGGCGACGTACGAGTCGACGCTGGAGACGGTCGCGGACGGCGTGGCGACGAGCGATCTCGGCGGCAACGCCTCCACCACCGAGTTCACCGACGCCGTGATCGGCAAGATCAAGAACAAGCTCGAAGTCTGGTCGTCGCTGGCGTGAGCGACGCCGAAGCGCTGGTCGTCTCGAGCCCCTTCATCCCGCTGATCGGCATCGTCGCGGCATCGATCGCGATCATGCCGTACCGCACGGCGGTGCTGGGGCCGCGCATCCTCTTCACCATGTTCGCGATCGTCATCGGCGCGATGATCGCCTCGTTCCGGGGGCTCTCACCGGCGGCCGTCAACGCGGGGTTCCTGGGAGCCTGCATCATCGTCTCGCTCTGGCCGCTCTACTACGTCATGCGCGCGCGCTCCGCGCGGCGGCCCGAAGGCGCCGTCGAGCTCGCGCCGCCATTCTCCGGGCGCTGGCGCTGCGCCGCGGGCGGACCGCTGGTCGAGCTCAACCACCACGTCCCGGTGGAGACCCAGCGCTACGCGTACGACTTCTACGTGCCCAACGCCATGGGCTGGCCGAGTGTGCCTTGGGCCCGCGACAATGCGCGCTTCCTGGCCTACGGCCGCGACGTGCTCGCTCCCGCCGACGGCACGGTGATCCGCGTCGTGGACGGCCAGCCGGAGGGAACGCCGCCGCGCTCCGCGCCCGAGGCGGCCAAGAAGCCGGCTGGCAATCACGTGGTGATCGAGGTCGCGGGGGGCTACTGCTTCATCGAGCACTTCAAGCCGGGATCAGTCGCCGTGAAGTCGGGGCAGCGCGTGCATCGCGGGGGGCGCATCGCGGCCTGCGGCAACAGTGGCACCTCGACCATGCCGCACGTGCACATCCACGTGCAGGACAAGCCGGGCCAGGGCAAGGGCAAGGGGGTGCCGCTGGTCTTCCGCGACGCCGGCGGCCGCGTCGCGGCGCCGGTCACGGGAGACTTTATCGAAGGCTAGCGCGGCGTGCGTTCGTGCGGGAAGAGCATTCGGTGATCATGCTCTTCTCTCCGCCGACTGGAGCTGAGCTGCGCGGTCCGCCCGCAGCTCGAAGCGGTGCTCCTCGCCCTCCCCGGCTCGCACGGTGGCCGCGCGGCGAAAGCCGAGCGCGCTGAGCAGCGCGATCGAGCGTTCGTTGCGGACGTCGACGAACGCCTCCACGCGCCGCAACCCGTAGGCCTCGAAGAGCAGATGCATGATGCGGGCCGCGGCTTCGCGCGCGTAGCCCGCTCCCCAGAACGCCGGAAAGAAGACGTAGCCGATCAAGGCCGGCCCCTCGGAGGGAACCGTCGCCTGGAACGCGCCCACCGGCTGCGCGTTCTCCGCCAGGCGCACCACCCAGTTGAGCCAGAGGCGCCGTCCGTCGGGGGACCACCGGCACTCCCAGCGGCGATAGCGCGCGCGCAGATCCTCCACGGTTGCCGGCGGCCCCTCCGTGAGGTACGCGTAGATGCGCGGATCGCGCAGGTAAGGATAGAGCTCCTCGGCGTCGCGCTCGCGCAGAGGCTCCAGGCGCAGGCGCGGCGTCTCGAGCACCGCCTCCACGTCGTCAGGCAAACCACTCATGGATGCACCATACCACGTCTGGAGGCGCCCCGGACGCCGCCGCGGTACTCTCGTCCCCATGATCCTGCGCACCGAAGGTTTCGCCGACATCGAGCAGCTCCTCGCGCACGTGCCGCTTCCCCGCGCGTTTCGGGTCGAGCGGCCAAGGCGCACGCCGCCGGCGCTCGCCGACGTCCGCGAGGCCGTTGGGGACGTCTTGCGCGGCGTGGAGATGCCGCGCGGCTCGGTAGCGGTGGCCGTAGGAAGCCGCGGCATCGGACGCATCGCCGAGATCGCCGCCGCCGTCGTCTCCGCGCTGCGCGCAGGCGGGGCGGAGCCCTTCGTGATTCCCGCGATGGGAAGCCACGGCGGCGCCACGGCGGAGGGCCAGACCCACGCGCTCGCCGCGCTCGGCGTCACGGAGGAGCGCATCGGCTGCCCGATCCGCTCGTCGATGGACGCCGTGCGCCTGGGCACCACGCCCGCCGGGGTGGACGTCTTCATGGATGCCCACGCTCATGCCGCCGACGCCGTGGTGGTGATCAACCGCGTCAAGCCGCACACGGCATTTCGCGGCGCCATCGAGAGCGGCCCCGCCAAGATGCTGGCGATCGGTCTCGGCAAGCAGCGCGGAGCCCACGCGCTCCACGCCGCCGGATGGGAGCGCATGCACGCCACCGTCCCCGACGCGGCGCGCGTGGTGCTCGCCTCCGGCAAGGTCGCATTCGGCTTGGCGATTCTCGAGAACGCCGACGAGCAGCCCTATCGCCTGGTCGCCCTGCGCGCGGGGCGCATCCTGGACGACGAGCCCGCCCTGCTCGAGGAGGCCAAGCGCAACTTGCCCCGCCTGCCGTTCGACCGGCTCGACGCGCTCGTGGTCGACCGCATCGGCAAGAACATCAGCGGCGACGGCGCCGACCCCAACGTGACCGGCCGCTACCCCACCACCACGGCGAGTGGCGGCCCCGACGTCACGCGCCTTGTCTTCCTCGATCTCACGGACGAAACGGATGGCAACGCCAACGGCCTGGGACTGGCGGACGTGGTCACGCAGCGTCTGGTGGAGCGTTTCCTCCCCGCGGCGACATACGTCAACGCGCTGACCTCAACCGCCCCTTCCGGCGTGCGGCTCCCGATGGTGATGCCCACGCCGCGCCTGGCCGTGGCCGCGGCGCTGACCATGTGCGCGGGGGTCGATCCCGCGCGTGCCCGGGTCGTGCGCATCCAAGACACGCTCCACCTCAACGAGCTGTGGATCTCCGAATCGCTGCTGCCGGAACTGCTGGAGCGCGAGGCAGTCACCGCGCTAGAAGGCCCCGTCCCGCTCCCGCTTCCCGAGCCCACGCTCAGGTAACGGGCGGCCGGGG
>DATLUD010000009.1:0-18364 GCA_035533275.1 Candidatus Dormiibacterota bacterium
ATGGAGACGGGCGTGAGGTCCGGCTTCTGCCGCGCGGCCTCGTCCAGCACCTCGGGCAGACCCTCGAACGTGAAGCGGTTGGCCACTTCCTCCGTGCCGCTGAACGCCAGTACGGGGCACGGCATCTTCGCCAGGTACCTCTCGATGTTGTAGCGCTCCTCGGGGCCGTACTTCTCCAAGTACTGCGCCGCCCCGGAGATGTACGGCATGGGGATCTCCACGCGCATCGGGCGATCGGGCTCGCCGCGGTCGACCCACTGCTGGGCCTCCGCCAGGTGCGCGCGGAAGACATCGGCCTGCCGCGTGCGCAGCCAGCGGGAGTACGAGAGCAGCGGCGGCGAGAGCAGCACCGCCGCCTTCACGCGCGCGTCGCGCTCGAGCGCCAAGTAGTAGCAGGTCTTGGCGGCGCCGCGGCTGTGCCCCCAGAGCAGGATCTTGCGATAGCCGCGCTCCCAGAGCAACGAGATCCAGGCGCGCCAGTCGAGCCGGCAATCGTCGATGTTCTCGTATCCCGTGCCCAACAGCGGGCCGCCGATGGGGCCGCTCACCACGTCGTGGCCGCGATTGTTGGCCATCAGGCTCGGCGCGCCCAGGGCGGCAAGACGCTGCGCGAAATGCCGGTAGAGCGGCTGATAGAAGCTCTGCCCGCTGCCGTGCATCATGAGCGAGACGTCGATCGGGAGACTCTCGGACGGCGGCGCGGCGGCCGCCAGAAACATCCCCGCCAGCGTCACTCCGTCATCGGCGGCGACCTCGACCAGCTCGACGTTCATGCTCACGCTCCTCGGCGCCACCTACGCCGCAGCAGCCAGGCCCCTCCTGCCTTGCGCGCGCGCCGCAGGAGCGCTAGACCTCCGTGAGCGCGCTGAGCGACTCGCCGAGGTGGATGCGCCGGATGGCGTCGGCGACGAACGGGGCGGAATCGAGCACCGTGACCTTCGGGTCGAGGATGTCCGGCGCGAGCCGGAACGGCGGAACGGTATCGGTCACCACCACCCGCTCCACGGGCATCTCGCGGACCAGAGACGGGGCCTTGCCGGCGAAGAGCCCGTGGGTGGCCGCCGCATAGACGCGGCTTGCCCCATGGGCGCGGCACGCCTGAGCCGCCCGCGCGAGCGTTCCCCCCGTGCTGATCAGGTCATCGTAGATGACGGCGGTGCGCCCACGCACCTCGCCCACCAACGCCTCGCCGCTCACCGTGTCGTCGAGGCGATGCTTCTCCACGAACGCCGCCGTGACCGCGCGCCCCAAACGCCGGCTCAGGCCATGCTGAAACCGCACCGCCCGTTTGACGCCCCCGGGATCAGGGGAGACGACTACCACGTCGCCGTCGCCGACAACGTCGGCGAAATAGTCCACAAAGAGCTTGGTCGCCTCGAGGTGATCGGTGGGACACCGAAAGGCGTTTTGGAAGGCCGCCAAGTTATGCACGTCCATGGCCACGACCCGATCCGTCCCCACCGCGGCGAAGAGCGCGGCGACGTAGCGCGTGGTCACGGGATCGCGCGGCTGGTTCTTTCGATCCTGCCGGGCGTAGCACAGATACGGCACGACCGCCGTCACGCTGGCAGCCGAGGCGTCCTTCAAGGCACCGATGAAAAAGAGCATCCGGCAGAGCTTGTCGTTCACGCTCGCCGTCGGCTCGGCGTACAGCGAGTGCAGCACGTAGACGTCCTGGTTGCGCACGTTCACGAGCGGGCGCGCCTTATGCTCGCCGTCCTCGAACTCCGGCTCGTCGTGAGCGCCCAGCGGAACCGCCAGCGCTTTGCTCACCCGCTCGCCGTACTCGCGGGTCGCGCGGAGCGCAAACAGCGCCAATGTCGAATCGCTCATCACGCTCCTTTCGTTCCCGCCTTGGGCTGACTGCAAAATAGGACGAATCGCCCCGAAAGGCTCTGCGATCATGTTCGCCGATCGAGAAGACGCTGGCCGACGGCTCGCGGCCAAACTCACCAGGTTCAAGGGTCCGGATACGTGCGTGCTGGCGTTGCCCCGGGGCGGGGTACCGGTCGCCTTTTACGTTGCCGAGCGCTTGGGCGCGCCGCTCGATCTGGTGCTGGTGCGCAAGATCGGCGCGCCGAGTCAGCCCGAGCTGGCCGTCGGCGCGGTCGTTGACGGACACGATCCCGAGGTCGTGGTCAACGAGGATGTCGTCGCCATGTTCCATCTCCCCAAGGACTACCTGAAGGAGGAGACCGCCAGGCAGCTCAAGGAGATCGAGCGCCGTCGCGAGGTCTACCTTGCGGGAAGGCCGCGCATCGACTTGGCTGGACGGACGGTGCTGATCGTGGACGACGGCATCGCCACCGGAGCCACGATCAAGGCGGCCCTGCGCGCGACGCGCCGCGCGAAGCCCAAGCGGCTCGTGCTGGCCGTCCCCGTCGCGCCCGTGGACACCATCGAGGCGTTGCGCGGCGAGGCCGACGAGGTCGTCTGCCTCGAAGCGCACGAGCTCTTCGGAGCGATCGGCGCCTACTATGCGGACTTCACGCAAGTCGGCGACGACGAGGTGCGCGACTTGATGGCACGCGCCGATGCGTGGCGCTCCTCCGAGCCGGCGCCGCCGCACAGCGCCTCCTAGCGGCGAAGGAGAGGAGCGCTGTCCGCCCTCGTGCTCGCCCTCTGCGGAGACGTGATGACGGGGCGGGGCATCGATCAGATCCTGCCTCATCCGGGGGACCCGCGGCTCCAGGAGCCGTACGTGACCTCGGCGTTGCGCTACGTGGAGCTCGCCGAGGCGGCGAACGGGACGATCCGCCGGCCCGCGGACTACGCGTACATCTGGGGCGATGCCCTTGCCGCGTTCGACCGGGCACAGCCCGCCGCGCGCATCGTCAACCTCGAGACCAGCATCACCACCAGCTCGGAGCGGTGGCCCAAGGACATCCATTACCGGATGCACCCCGAGAACGTCGCGTGCCTCGCGGCCGCCGGCATCGATTGCTGCGCACTGGCCAACAATCACCTCATGGACTGCGGCTACACGGGCTTGGCCGAAACGCTCGAGACCCTCGAGCGCGCCGGCATCGCCGCGTGCGGCGCGGGGCTCGACCAACCGCAGGCGGAGGCGCCAGCGATCATCGAGGCGCCGGGGCAGGGGCGCGTCCTGGTCTACTCCTGCGCCACCACCACCAGCGGCGTTCCGCCGGAGTGGGGCGCCGGCCCGGACGCGCCGGGCGTCAACCTGCTGGCGGATCTCTCCGACGCAGCGGCGGCGCGCATCGCCGATCGCGTGCGCTCGGAGAAGAAGCCCGGCGACATCGCGGTGGTCTCCATCCACTGGGGCGGCAACTGGGGCTACCGCATTCCCGCCGACCAGGTCCGCTTCGCGCACCGCCTCACGGAGACGGGCGGCGTCGACGTGGTCCACGGCCACTCATCGCATCACGCCAAAGGCGTCGAGATCCACCAGGGAAAGCTCATCCTCTACGGCTGCGGCGACTTCCTCAACGACTACGAGGGTATCGGTGGCTACGAGGGCTATCGCGGCGATCTGTCGCTCATGTATCTTCCGACGGTCGAGACGGAGAGCGGACGGCTGAAGCGCCTCGAGCTCGTGCCGTTTCAAGTCAGACAGTTCAGACTGAAGCGCGCTCGGCACGGCGACGCGCACTGGCTGCGGGATACGCTGAATCGGGAGGGGAGAAGATTCGGCACGCAGTTTACGCTGACGGACGACCGGACCCTGACGCTCACTCGCTTCGCCGCCCAAGCAGCCTCGCGGGTGAGGGAAAGAGGTGAAGACCAAGACGATGCAACGGTGACATGATATGAGTGGACCACATACGGCGGAACATCCTTCGTACTATGCCGCCGACACGGGGCAGCACGTGGTCGCCGACACGGCGAGAAGCCAATGGTCGGCCGCGGCGAGAGACAGCCGCAACCTAGCGTTCGATGCCGTGGTCGAGGCACGCGGCGACGAGCTGACGGGAGCGTCCTGGCGGCTCGACCATAAGAAAAAGCGCAGCGGCGAGACGCACCACCTCGAGGCGTTCCCGAAGGGCGCCTCGTTGAGCTCCTTCACGAGGGTCAAGATCTTCAAGCCGTGACGAGCGCCCCAAGCATCACGCGAGAGTTGGGTAGAACCTGAGTCGAGGAGCGCCGGCGAAGGCGTGCCGCAGTGTTGGCGTGATGAACGAGAGGCGCTCATGAACGCGGAAGATCGCGAAGACCTGGACATCGAGTTCGACATGCTCCTGGACGACGTCGCGGAGCTGAAGCGCCGTCTCGTTGACGACGGTCCTCGTCTGCTGACCGAGGCTTGCCGCGAGCTGAGCGACGTGGAGCCGACGCTCGAGGCCAGAGTCGACGGCCTGCTGAAGCGCGTCGAGGTCGTCACCGAACGTCTCGAGACGCACTCGACGCAACTCCGCTCGCTCGCGCGGGAACGGCGCGGGCGCCTGACCGGGGTCTCCACGGCGGTTCAAGACATCGGCCTTTCGCTCCAGAGCATGATCCATCTACTCGATGCGCAGGTCGAGTGGCTCCGGGACGAGCTCACTCGTTTAGAACAGCTCAAGACCGCAGCGGGTTGGCAGCCCGCGGCGCCCCAAGGCCAGACACCCGTCCAGCGCGTGCTGAGCTGGATCTCGGGCCTTCGAGCGCAGCTCAAGAAAGTCGGCGGGATGCTCTGGAACATCATCGCGCTCCTGCTGACCCCGAAGCAGTGGACGCTCAAGGGCGAGCTGGGAACGGGCGTCCTCGGTCTCTTCAACGCCGGGATCGAGATCCAGTTCGGCCCATAGGCGGGCGCGAGGCACCATGCAGGCGACGGCGCACAAGTTCGAGGGACTCACGCGGGACGAGCGCGGCTTCTACGTGCTTCAAAACGAGGATACGGCCTTCGTGCCCGTGCGCTTGTTCTTGACCGAGACGTTGCTCAACGACGTCGACGACGTCGTGTACGGGCAGATCATCAACGCGACACGGTTCCCGGGCACGAAGATGGTTGCCATCATGCCCGACGTGCACATCGGCTATGGCGTGCCGATCGGCTCGGTCATCTTGACCGATGCTCACAACGGCGCGATCGCCATGGGCCCGGTCGGCTATGACATCGGCTGCGGGATGATCTCGGCACGTTCGCCGGTCCCTGCGAGCAGCGCCACGCCCGAGAGGCGGCTCGCCTTCAATCGGGCCGTCATGGAGCGGGTCGAGATGGGAACCGGAAGCCGGAGCCGCACGTTGCGAGAGCTCTCGAAGGTGGACTTCGAACGTCTCGTGCGAGGCGGAGCGCCGGCCTACAACACGATGTTCGGTGAAGCCTTCGACCGAAGCCACTGCGAGCGGGACACGTTGCCGGTCGACGACGCGTGGAGCATTCCGTGGGGCGGGCCGGGCCATCCGGAGCGGGGCGTCAAGCAGATCGGCAGCCTCGGAGCGGGCAATCATTTCATGGAGCTTCAACGCTGCGTGCAAACGGAGACGCTCTTCGTTCAGATCCATACCGGCAGCCGGGGCTTCGGGCACGGCCTCGCCACGAACTACTTCCATCTGGCGCGGGCCGAGAAGCCGCGTGAGATCACCCACTTGGACCTCGGCTACTTCACGCCTGACTCACCTCACTTTGCGGAATATCTGAATGCCGTCTCGGCCGGCGCCAACTTCGCCATCGTCAACCGGCTCGTCATTTTCAAGTCCGTGGCCGAAGCGTTCGAGCAGGTGTTCTCCGAGCGGCTCGAGGTGATCTACGAGATCAGCCACAACTTGGTGCAACGGGAGAGCCACCCGGAGTTCGGAGACGTGTGGGTTCACCGCAAAGGAGCCACCCGGGCATTTCCGGCGGGTCATCCCGCGCTCGCCGGCACCAGGTGGGAGCACACCGGCCACCCCATCCTCATCCCTGCCAGCAATCTCGATCGCAGCCACATCCTACGGGCGCTGCCCGGCGCCGTCAACAGCGCGTACTCCGTCAACCACGGGTCGGGAAGACGTCTCTCACGTACGTATGCGAGAAAGCATCTCGACCGCTGGGAGGTGGACGAGAACTACCGGGAGCAAGGCATCGTCATCAACCTGGGCGAGCGTGCTCCGATCGACGAGTCCGCCCCGTGCTATAAGCCGGCAAGCGAGGTCATCGAGTGCGTCGTGCGAGCGGGCTTGGCGCAAGTCGAGTACGAGCTCGTTCCGCTCTCGTCTCTCAAAGGCAGGGACTGAGCGCATGCGCGCTCGGCACCCTCCACCGGTGTCGGCGGTCCTCTATTGGCGCCCCGAGGGCGTGTAGTAGCCCTTGCGGTCACGCTCCCGGCGGGTCATCTTGTGCGGTTGCCGGCCCAGGTGCTTCTCGCTCGTCATCGTCGCCGAGAGCACCTCATACGTGTTCGGGCTCAGGCTCACGGGGTCGAAGACGAAGCCGGTGATCGGCGTTGTCTCGAACATCTTGGCGGCGCGCACGATCAGGTCGGCGAGCGTGCGCAGGATATGATGGTCGGTGGGCAGGACGTGCTTGTCGCGCAATGCCCTGACCATCGCATCCGCCTCCGCCTCATGAACGGGAAGGACGTCCGCAGTGACTTCGCGTCCGCCACCCTCGCGCGCAGGAGCACTGAGCTCAATCAGCTTTCTTCCCGCGTCGTCGAGATAGCCGGAGAGGGAGAGCTCGCGCTGACCGCCGATCTCGCGGTGAGCCATGATGCGGGCGCCCGGGTTCGTTGAGATGAACCCAGCGAGGCGCTCGTAGGCGCGCCGGATCTGCTCGGGAGTCTTCAGGTGGCGGACGACGATCTCCGTGCCGGAGCCTTGAACCGGGACCAGCGCCAAGACGACGGGAAAGCCCCCGTTGCGGCCGATGTCGATGGCCTCGTCCGCCATGTCGACGAACTGTCCCTTGGCCAATCGAATGCCGAACCGAGTGGCGATCTCATGCAGTTGCTCGTGCGGAATCGCGTTTCGGACCATGTGCGTGCTCTCCCCTGCGGTGCTGCTCAGATGTCTCTTTCCCTCATTCTCCGGCGCCTCCGTTTCTAAGACTATGGCATACGGGGAGGAATCGCTCGCGAAGACGGCGGGAAGAAGCCCGGCAGCGGGACGCCGGCAACCGAGAGGGCAGCGGTAGGCATGCTTGGGCTGCGGCGTCGTATTGCTCGGCTATGTGCGAAGAGTCTCCACGCGAACGGATCGGCCGCCCGCGCCGCTCGCGACGCATCTACGAGGGGCGCGTCGTCTCCTTGCGCGTCGACGAGGTCGAGTCGGGCGACGGCCGGTCGCGCCCCTACGAAGTCGTCGAGCATCCCGGCGCCGTCTGCGTCGTGGCCCAGCCGGAGCCCGGGCGCATCGTGATGGTGCGGCAGTATCGCCCGGCCATCGACCGCTACTTGTGGGAGGTCCCGGCGGGCAAGCTCGACCCCGGCGAGACCGCCGTCGATTGCGCGGTGCGCGAGCTGCGCGAGGAGACGGGCTATCGCTGCGAGCGGATGCGCGAGCTGTGGAGCTTCTTCACGTCGCCCGGCTTCTGCGACGAGCGCCTGCACCTCTGCGTGGCCGAGGGCGTCGTGCCCGGGCCGCCGGAGCCTGAGCCGTACGAAGAGATCCGGGTGGAGGTCATGCCCGTGGACGAGGCGTGGGCGATGGTGACGCGCGACGAGATCCCAGATGCCAAGACGCAGATCGCGCTGGCGTGGACCCGTGCGCGACGGAGATCGTGACGCCGTAGGAGAACTCGCCGCGCCGGTTGGCGGCGAGGAGGGTGGAGATCCAGGCGTTTCCTCCGTCGGAGTCGATGACGCCGGCGGCCTTGGCGCACTCCACCGCGGAGCTCAGCATCAGCGCGTAGGCCGTCGCGAACGGCGCGCGGGTGGCCGACGCGGTGACGCGCACGTCGCAAAACCCGGCGCGCTCCAACAACGAGCGATGATGGCGTCCCGCCGAGCCGTTCGCCAGCGCGGCCGCGAAGGCCCCGACGATAGCGGCGGTGAGCGCGGGATCGCCGCCCCGGATCTCGACGGTCTCCCAGTCCTGGTCCAGCAGCATGAGGTTGCCGCCGGGCTTGAGCACGCGGCGCAGCTCGCGGGCCGCCGCGTCGGGTGCGGGCAGGTGCTGGAAGAGCCGGTCGGCGCGGCAGACGTCGAAGGTCGCGTCCGGGAACGGCAACGCATCGGCCGAGGCCTGCAGCGCTTGCGCGTTGCTCGGAAGGCCGCGCTTGCGCGCCTCCGCGATCATGGCCCGGCTCGCGTCGACGCCCACCGCGCGCCCCAGGGGTCCAACCAGCTCGGCGATCGCGCGGAGGTCGTCGCCCGTGCCGCAGCCGGCGTCGAGCACGTGCATCCCGGGGGCGATCCCTTGATCCCGGTAGCCGGCGCGCTTGCGCTCGACCGAGATCCGGGTGCACAGATCCAGGTACGAGATCAGACCGGCCGCATCGGTCGCGTCGACATCAGCGAAACCGGCAACATAGAAGGGCACATGGGGGTTATCGGCAAGGAGGCGCCCGTGGCTTCGTCCGTGGAAGAGGGTTGGGCGCATCTGATCAGCGAATGAGCCCTTCCAAAGCGTGTTGATGCGGATGTCGTTGTATTTCCGTAAGACGCCTGGGATCGATTCGTCGAGCCGATGCGGTAATGTCCCATCGGTTCTTGTGTTCTTTTCGGCCACGCCGGGTGTGGCGTGAGCAAGTCCGATCGTATCCCCGTCGATCTCTCCGGCATGCTCGTCGTCGATTCGGGGATTCGGGTCCCTCCCGAGATCGGGCCCGGGTCGGTGACGTGCTTCTTGCGGAGCTGGCGATCGTCGTCGGGCGTCCGCTACCTCGGTGTTCGCGTGCTCAACAGCACCGAGAAAGCCGTGGCGTGCATTCCGGCTCTCGGCCACGGCGCGGTCCTCGACTCCGTCGCCCCGCATCGCGTTTACTGCGATCCCAACGGGGAGCAGACGTTCACAGTTCCGATGACGGGCCATGCGCGCATCGAGCGCGCCGCGGTGCTCGTCCAGGGTCCGGGCCTCGAGTGCGCGTTCGAGCTTCCGATCGAGAGCCCCAGACGCGATCAGGGAATGCCGCTGGGCGCCGTCGCGGTGGCCGTCTCCGTTGGCGTGCTCGGGTTCTTCGCATGGCAGAGCCTGCAGCAGCGCAAGCCGCACGAGAGCGCTGGCGACGTGCATCCGCCGCACGCCGAGCCCTCCGTCGAACCATCCGCCGAACCGGTGCCCGAGCCCGAAACCCAACCGGTGCCGGCCCAGGCCGAGGAGCCGGCGCCCATCGAGGCCGTCGAGCCCGCGCCACTCGTCGCCGTGTCGCCGGCGCCGGTTGTCGCCGAGGAGCCGCAGCCAACCGAGACTGCGGCGGAGGCATCACCCGCCGACGACGACGAGCAGCCGGAGCCGCAAGCCGCCGCTGGTCCCCTGCCGCCTGTGGACGGCGCGCCACCGGACGGAGCGCTCGTGCCCCACCGCGGCGAGGCGGAGCCGATGGAGAGCGTGGCCCCCGCGCAGCCGCCCGTGCGCATGGCCAATGCCATCGTCGAGCATCCTCGCAGCTCCGCCGCCATCGTGCGCGACGGCGGCGCGGTGATCGCTTCCATCGAGCTGGTGGAGCGCAAGCTCCGGACCGCGGACTTCGAGATCAAAGTGGTCAACGATTCGCCCGAGCCGTTGCTCTGTTCCGCGATGGCGGCCCGCGGCGGGCACCTGTCGGCGATCGATCCGGTGAGCTTCCGCATCGAGGCGGAGGCCGCGTCCGCCCTGCTCATCCAAGCGCCGTTGCGGTTCCTGGCGCCGTTCCAGCGCGTGCTCGTGCAGATGCGCAGCAACACCTTGAGCTACAGCGTCGAAGCCGCCGTCCCCAGAAGCCCGCTGGTGGTGCCGGTGGCGGTGGCGTTCGCCGTGCTGCTGCTGTGCCTCGCGCTGCTCACCGCCTTCCAGTCCCTGCGGCCGCGCGTCGTGGTCTTCGGCGTCCCCGGCGAGGTGGTGGCCGGTTCGCCGGTTCGCGTGGTGTACGACGTGCGAGGCCTCGGCGCGTTGAGCTACGACGTCGCGGCGGGCGCGCGCCACCTGGCTTCCGGCACGCTCGCCTCCGGAGCGGGGCAGTTCACGTTCCAGACGCTGCCCACGTCCGAGCAGTACCACGTCTCGCTCGCGTTGCGCGGCTCCCTCGGAGCCACCGACGAGGTGCGCGATCTGCGTGCCGTCCAGCGGCAGGTCGTCCAGCCGCCGTCGGCCTCGATCCAGGCGCTCGAGGTCGACGATGCCGTGGTCGCCTCGGGAGCGCCGATCGTGGCTCGTTACCTGGCCAACGCGCAACAGGGCGAGTTGCGGCTGCTCGATACCGCCCAGGTGCCGTGGGTCCGCGTTCCCTACGCGCCCTCCGGGATCGCCACGCTGCTCGCTCCGGTGGTGCATCGTCCCACGCCGTTCCGCCTCGAGCTGGAGGTCCGGCGCGGCGACTCGGTCGCTCGCGCCAGCGTGGGGCTGATGGTCGACCCGATAGCGCCCAAGCCGGCGCCCGCGGCCAAGGTGCCCGCGCGCGCCGCCGCGCCGGGCATTCTTGGGGCCGCGCAGCTCCTGAGCGTCGAGACCGCCGACGTGAAGAGCGGAGGCGTCGTGCGCATCCGGTTCCTCCAGCATCCGCCGCAATTGCATCTCGTCCTCGAGGACGCCAAGGGCGCACCGGTCGCCGCGAAGGACGTTTCCCCCGCCGAGGCGACCGTCGCCTTCCCCGTGCCGGCCGTCGCAACGGACCAGACGTTCGTGATCGTCGCCAGCTTCCAGCGCGGAAGCGGCGAGCAGACCGTGTTGGAGCCGGTCACGGTGCATGCCCGATAGCGCGCGGCGCGCCCTTGCGGTGGCCGCCGCCTCCCTGATTCTCGTGGCCACGCTGGCCGTCAAGGTCGAGCGCGTGGCCGCGCTGCACTCCGTCATGGGCGATTTCCGCGCATTCTACTGCTCCGCTCGCGTGATGATGGCCGGGGCGGATCCCTACGCCGCGCAGCCGCTGGCGCGCTGCGAGATGGAACCGGCGCCGCTGCCGCTCTTCACTGCCAAGCCTGACGTGGTGCTGCCCGCGCCGTTGCCCGGATATCTGATCGCCGCGTTTACGCCGTTCGCACTCCTCCCGTTCGCCGTGGCCTCGGCGGCGTGGGCTTTGCTCCTCTTGGCCGCCACGGCGGCGGCCATCTTCTTGTTGTGGAGGCTGCGCCTCGGCAGCCCCTTGACGCTGCTGGTGGCTCTGGCCATGCCCGTCTTCGCCATCTCCGTAGTGGCGGGGGAGATCCCGCCCATCGCGCTCCTGGGCGTGGCGCTGGCCGCGTGGGGGGCGGACCGCAATCGCCCGGCGGCGGTGGGTCTGGGCATCCTGCTCGCGCTGGCGGAGCCCCAGCTGGGCCTGGCGTGCGCGCTGGCCGCACTTGCGCTCTCGCGACGCCTCGTCGTGCCGGTGCTGACGGCCTTGGGCGCGACGCTGGCGCTCTCGCTGCTCGCGCTGGGAGTCAAAGGCAACGTCGAGTACCTCGCCACCGTCCTGCCGCTCCATATCGCCGCCGAGCTCCCCAGCGTCCAGCAATACAGCTTGAGCTGGGTGCTGAACCGGCTGACCGTCCCCGCCGCGGCGGCCATCCTGCTGGGACGGCTCTCGTACGTGGCCATGCTGGGTCTGGGCATCTGGTTCGCGCGCTCGCGCACGGCCCGCGAGGCTCCCGGGGCGGCCATTCTTGCCGCGCCGGCATTCGCCGTGGTCGGCGGGCCCTTCGTCCATCTCGACCATATCGCCCTGGCGCTGCCGGCGGCGCTCTGGCTCTCGTCGCGCCGCGTGCCGGCCTCGATCCCTCAGCTGGTCGCGGTGATCGCGCTGGCCGTGCCGCTGCTCTTCGTCCTGACCGCGCCGACGATGATCCTGATGGTTCCGTTCGTGGCCGGCTGGATCGGCTCGGCGTCGGGGCGCGGCATGACGATGGGCCTTCGCGCGGCCGCGGCGGCAACCGTGGCGGTCGCGCTCGTCGCCTTCGTCATCGACAAGACGGGAACGGGCGTCCAACCCATGCTGACGCAGCCGGCGGTCGCCTCGCGCCTCGCGCAGGAGTCGTGGGGCGAGCTCATTCGTCGCACCAACGTGATGACCGCATGGAGCATCTGGCTCGTGAAGCTGCCGACGTGGTATGGCGTCGTGGTGACGGCCGCCTACTGCGTCCTCAGCAACTACCGGAGAGGACGAGCGGCGTCGTCGGGTTGACGTCGGGGATCGGCGAGACCGTGGAGGGCAGACTTCCCGGCGTGGAGTTCTCGAGCGAGGCGGAGACCGCGTCGTCGAGCTCGGCGTAACACGTGAGCACGGTGCCGATGGCCGGGGCGTCGAGATAGTTCTGACTCGCGTCCACGTGCTGCTGCGTGCCGCCGATGGCGCTCTGCAGCACCCCTTGCACGGGAGCCGCGGCCGTGATCGCGGACGACGTATGCGTGAAGACCTGCGGTTGCGGCAGCGCTCCCGCCATGGTCGCCGTACCCTGACTGCACGTGCCCGACGGCGTCCCCACCGGCTGCCAGAACGGGGCCGTGGCGGGGCCGGGGAATTGGCCGTTGTTCAGGAGAGCATCCGTGGACGGCGGCACGCACGTGAAGGCCGGCGGCGCGCTGACGCCCTCGAGGTTGTCGTAGAGCGCGTAGAGGCTGTACTGCTGGTAGGGGCTGCTCTGGTTCGAGATCAAGCCGCTGTAGCGCACCGCGATCTGCACGCGCTCGTTCACCACTCCGGTCTGCACGGCCCACATGATGCCGTACAGCAACAGGAGGAAGAGCGGCAGCATGATGGCCGTCTCCGTCAGCGCTTGCCCGCGCTGCGCGTGC
This sequence comes from Candidatus Dormiibacterota bacterium, assembly GCA_035533275.1. Lineage (GTDB taxonomy): Bacteria > Vulcanimicrobiota > Vulcanimicrobiia > Vulcanimicrobiales > SCRA01 > SCRA01. The sequence goes on from DATLUD010000009.1 coordinate 12,769, forward strand.
CGGGCCGGCGGCCGGACTCCCGCCGTCACTTGCATTGGAAGGAGACTCCCATCTGCAGCGTGCCGGCGAAGGGACGCACCGGAATCGAGCTCCACCATCCCAACGCCGTCAAGAGGCCTTCGTTCGTCGCGGAGTACGTGAAGCCGCCCACGCCGTCGGAGGTAGCCGGATTGCCGCCGTAGTCCACGCGATACCAGAGGTCGTTGTCCGAGAGCAAGGGCTGATTCGTTGGGCTCTCAGGATACTCGATGCCCTGGAACGGTTGATTCGTCTGCGGGTTGACGATCTTTCCGACGTACATGAACTCCTGCGTCGTCTGGATCGTCGTGGCGGCGGCCCGTCCGATGGCCGCGTACGTCGGCGCCGTGAACGAGAAGAACGACGGCAACAGCGAGGGAACCTTCGCGCAGGCTACCACCTCGATCTGCAGCGGGGAGAAGTTCTGGCTCATGTTCGGGTTGGCGGCGGTGCCGCCGCCCACGACGAAGTTGCAGCAATCCGCGTAGACATCCTCGAGGTACTGATCCACGCGCGGGGTCGCGGCGACGAGCGTGTAGTCGAAGGAGCAGTCGCCGCCGTTGGCCTGTCCGCAGTTCTGCTGGTACTGCTGCAGGGCCGTCTTGATGGCCGCCACCTGATCGTCGAAGGTCGGAGCCGCGATCCGCTGGATCAGCAGGACGTCATTGGTATACCGCTGCACCGCGTCGACGTACTGCTGGCGGAGGTTAGCGTACATCGCGCTGCAGCTCGTCGAGCCGGTCGCGGGGAGCTGAGCGCAGCCGCCCTCCCCGCGGAGGGTGAAGAGCATGCCTTGGAGGATGTACCGGATGCGGTATTCTTCCACGGCAGCGGCTTGGAGATCCGACTCCATCTCGTTCCATTGGGTCGCTTGGATGGAGAGGATTCCGCGTGCCGCGGCGTCGGCCGCGTTCTGCGAACGGATCTGCCAGCGCAGCATGTTGCCGTAACTGAGCGCGAACGCCAGGAGCAGCAGCACCGTGAGCGAGCCGAAGGCCCACACGGGAAGGGTCTGGCCGCGCTCTCCGTGGGCGCTCATCAGCCGCCCGCCTGTCCGGAAGAACAGCCGACCAGCGGATGGAGCGGATACTGCTGTCCCAGCATCGGACCCCAGCTGCTGCCCATGACGGGCATGACGTCCCACTGGTAGACGAGGTAGACGGATGCCGTCGTCAGCGGCTGGGAGGCGGTCTCGTTGTAGATGTTGTTGCTGGGGTTCTGCTTCCAGATCGCGTTGGCCGTGGCGTAATCCACGGGGAAGTCCGAGATGAGCTGGGCGTAGACGCGCTGATGGCAGCCCATGGCCTGAAAAACTTGGCCCGGAGCCAGGCCGCTGGTGGTCAGGTCGTAGTTTCCGTCGATGGTGTCGGGGCCGTCCTTCAGATACTCGGCGAGCCCCAGCGAGCGCAATTGCTCGTACGAGCACTGGTCGCTCGACATCGATTGCGGTCCGCAATACATGATGAAGCCGAAGTTGAAGTAGTACGGCGGGACGTTCTGGTCGTCTTGGGTGAACGGATTCTCCTGGGTGTTGTAGACCGTGGTCGAGTTGTAGGCGGCTCCTTGCGCGTCGTCGTCGTGGTTGCTGGTCATGTAGCGCCCTTCCACGTTGCCGGCGCTCAAGGAGACGGAGTTGCCCAGCACCGAGAGACCGTTGACGGTCATTTTGGCTTGGGTCTGGAGACGCTGTGGCCGGATGATCGCCGCGCCGCCGTAGCGGTTGGTGAGCTGACCCCACTGCGTGAAGTTGACCGGAACGTTCGTAAACGGCGGGCTGGCAGCCGTGAAGGTGATGCTGGTCACCGGGACGTTGGGGAAGAGTTGATCGATTTGGGAGAGCCCTCCGGGATCGGTCACCCCGAGCGCATAGTAGTGGCCGAAGTCGAAGGTGGCGGCATCGAGCTGCATCTGGAAGTAGCCCACGATCGCCAACTGCATCGCGCCCAGCAGGAGCAGGAGCGTGAAGCTGAGGGTGATCGCGGTCTCCGCGAGCGCGCTGCCCCGAACGAGATGGCGGGCCCGTTCTCCGCTCACAACGGCGGGTTCTCCTGGAGGTTCTGAAAGCCGTTGTACGTGTTGGTCAACGTGGCGTTGGCCTGGGTGCCGACCGCGGCCATGGCCACGATCGACACGATGGCCAGGAGCGCGAGAACGAGCGCGTATTCCGGCAGCGCTGCGCCACCGTCGTCGGTGAAGATGGCGCGCAAGGCTTGGATCACTGGGTGATGATCTGCGGCGTCATGACGAACACGACGTCCGTCTCCCCGGTCTGGTAGCTGGTGGACTGGAAGAGCTTGCCCAGGATCGGGATCGAGCTCAGGAGCGGGATCTTCTGAATCGTCCGTTGCTGCACGCGGTTGAGCAAGCCGCCCATGATCACGCTCTGCCCGCTCTTGGTGATGATCTCCGTGGAGAGCTTGCTCTCCTTGAGGGCGGGGATGTAATAGCCGTTGAGCTGCACGGCGTTCTGGTAGTCCAGATTCGAGATGTCGGGGCTGATCTCGGTGTCGATCGAGCCGTTGGGCATGATCTGCGGCGTGACGTTCAACTGCACGCCGTAGTCCTTGAAGACCACGCTGACCTGGCCCAGGCCCGTCGAGTAGACGTACGGGATCTGTCCGCCGACCAGGAACGTCGCCTTGCGCCCGGGCAGGGTCACGAGGTTGGGGGCGGAGAGGACGCGGGCGTGGCCGCTCTGCAGGATCAGGTCGAGGGTCGGCGCCAGCAGCGTGGTCCTGAAGAAGGGGCCGATGTTGAGCGCCTTGCCGGTGCCTCCCGAACCGCCGTTCTCCGTGATCGGGAAGCTCGGCTGCCCGAAGGTATAGAACTGCGGGTGGATCGGATCGTTCGGCGTCGCCGACTGCAGGCGGATGCCCAGCTGGCTCAGAGCGGTGCGATCGACCTCGAGGACGTAGACCTTGATGTCGATCTGGCTGGCGTCGGTCACCTGGAGGCGATCGACCACCGTGCCTTTGACGGCCAGGTAGGGTCCGGCCAGCGTGGTCGCGCGCTGGAGGACCTGCTCGGCCTGCATTCGGTCGCGGACCACGCCGCTGACGATCACGTTGCCCTTGCCGTCGGGCTCGACTTGCAGCCCGCTCACGCCGGGGTCCTTCGCGAACTCGGCTTGGATGGAGCCCAGCGACTCCGCCACGGTCACGGCGTTGACGATCTTGTACTTCTCGCCGCCGCTCTTCGCGGAGACCACCGCGCCGTCGAAGCGCGAGATGATGTCGTTGAGGTCGACGAAGTGCGCCATGTCGGAGACGGTGCCGCGCACCACGATCGAATGACCGAAGCTGACGACTTGAACGCCGGGATCCATGATGGCGGCTCGGAGCATCTGCGAGACGTCGTCGAGCGATTGGTTCGTGACGGTCACTTCGTAGTCGAGGCGCTTGCCCTTGGCCCAGGCGATGACCGAGGTGTGGCCGGGCGACTTGGCGTTGATCACCAGTTGTGTGGTCCCGATCGGAACCACGCCGGCGATGGCGCCGTCGCCGACGGCGACCCGCGAAAGGCCGGCGATGGGCACGACGACCGAGTGGCCGGAATCCAGCGATATGAAGGTGACGTCTTTCGCGAACGCCGGGGGCGGCGGCGACGAAGCGACGCCGAGGATAAGGAACAATGCGGCCACGGTGGCCGCTGCCACGCGTCGCACGCTCTTCCGGCGTGGTGGCCGAGATTCCATGCTAAGACCTTCCTTGATTGACGACGCCATACCGCGATTGGAGCCTCATTATCGCACGGTGACGCCCCGTTAACGCGTAAACGAGCCGTTCACGAACGGTTAAACTTATGCACGGCTCCTTCCAACGACCACCCCCATTCGATTATGATGCTCTCACGTTATAGGTTCAGGAGGTCGGTGTGCTCATCAAACGGGTTGGTCGGACGCTCATCCATTCGTGCGTCATGCTCGTTGCGGTCACCGCGGCGGCTTCGGCTCAGCCGATGCAGTCGCTCGCGGGGATCGCCCACGCGTATGGTTACGAATACGTCAGACTCAATCCCGAGATGGCGGTGGAGCTCGTGCGCCCGGGTCTGGATGTCGTCATCAAACCCGGGACGCGGCTCTTCTGGGTCAATGGGTCGCTCGATGCGACCGATGTCCCCCCGGCTTACGTAAACCGCGACGTCTACGTCTCCGCTGCCATGGCGCACAAGCTGGCGATGCTCGCTCGCGCGCCCAAGCACGACGGCGGGACTCGAGCGGCCGATCCGCAGGCTCCAACGTCTGCGCCCGGCGGCCCGGTGACCGTCGGCGTGATCGGCGGCGTCGGAGCCGAAGCGGTCGACGTCTTCGGCAGCGCCCCGCCGCACGCATCGGTGCGCGTATCGCTGTTCGCGAAGATCTCGGACGACTTGCCCACCGTGACCTTGAGCAGCGCGACCGCGGTCGCCGGGTCCGAAGGCAAGTATTCCGTGAGCGTGCCGCTTGCACCGGACTTCGTCCGAGGCAGCGTCGTCACCGTGCAGGCCGCAACGGATGCGGGAGCAACGGCCACGGCCACCTACGTCGTAGGGGCGCCGAACCCCACCTTCACGCCTGCGCCGGCCGATCCCCCGGGTAAGTCCTGACCCTAAGGCCCCCCACTACCACCACCCCTGAACACAAAGGAGAAGTGACATCGATGAAGACCGCTCTCATGAATCTGGTTCGCGACGAAGACGGTGCGACGCTGGTCGAGTACGGCCTGCTGCTCGCGCTGATCGCCGTCGTCGCGATCGGCGCGCTGACGCTCTTGGGCAAGAACGTCACGAACATGTTCAGCACCGTCGCCAACGACGTGTAACGCACGCCCGTGGAACGCGAAGGAACCACATGAGCGCGACCGCGCCGATCGCGGCTCTGCGAAGGCTCGTCGATGATGAATCGGCGGCGAGCCTCGCTGAGTACGCGATCGTCGCGGTCCTCGTCTCGATCGTGGCCTTCGCGTTCCTGGTGCTCATAGGAAGCGAAGTCGCGCAGTTCTTCGCGAACGCCGCGGGCGACTTCTAGATCGGTGATTCAGATGATCGATTCCGCATTCGGCGGGCAGGTCACGGGCCTGGCCGCCATCGTGGTCGGAACGGGCGCGTGCGCCGCGGCGGCGTTCACCGACCTGCGAACGCGCCGAGTTCCGAATTGGCTGACAGGCCCCACCGTGCTGCTGGCTCTTGCGCTCGCCGCGGTGCGGGGTCCCGGTGCCTTGGAGGCCGCCGCCCTGGTGGTCGTGGTGGGCCTTCTGCTCGGTCCCCTCGCGCATACGGCGGGGGTGCTCGGCGGTGGGGACATCAAGCTGCTGATCGGGATCGGAGCCCTCGTGGGCTTCCCCGACTGCGTCTGGCTCCTGCTCTATACCGCGCTGGCCGGAGGAGTGCTCGCCCTGGCGGCCTCGCTGGCTCGCGGACGCCTCTTGGCCGTCTGCCGGGGGGCGGTGGGCCAGCTCAGCGCCGTGATGATCACGCACAGGGTCATTCCCGCGCGCGACGGCAAGGCGGACGACCGCCTCCCGTACGCGGTCGCGATCGCGGCCGGCTTCGCAGTTCTCGTCTTGTCCAAGACGTATCTCCCGGGTCTGAGGGTCCACCT
>DATLUD010000010.1:0-99265 GCA_035533275.1 Candidatus Dormiibacterota bacterium
TGGTCTGCTACCAGGACTTTCCCGACGCGGCGCTGCCGCCGGAGCTGCAAGACGAAAATCCACGCGGCATCCTGCGGATGGTCGACGGGCTGCGCACCATGGATCCCGTGAGAAGCGACCGGTGAGCGCGCGCGGAGGAGCCGCCTACGACGCCGTCGTGATCGGTCTCGGCGGTATGGGCAGCGCCGCGTTGGCCCATCTTGCCTCGCGCGGAAAGCGTGTGGTGGGACTGGAGCGCTTCGGCCCCGCTCACGCCATGGGTTCCTCGCACGGCGCCTCGCGCATCATCCGCCAGGCGTACTTCGAGCACCCGTCATACGTGCGGCTGCTTCAGCGCGCCTACGAGTTGTGGGGCGACCTGGAGCGCCGCTCCGGCGAGCGGCTGATGCTGCGCACGGGCGGCTTGATGGCGGGTGCCCCCGACTCGGAGGTGGTGACCGGCTCGCTGCGCAGCGCGCGCGAGCACGGGCTGGCGCATCAGGTCTTGGAGGCCGCCGACATCCGCCGCCGCTTTCCCGCGCTGCGCCCCCTGCCCGGCGAGGTGGCCCTCTACGAGGAGCCGGCCGGCGTGCTCTTTCCAGAAGCCTGCATCCTGGCGCATCTGCGTTGGGCGGCGGAGGCCGGCGCCGAGGCGCGCTTCGGCACGCGGGTGACGTCGTGGCACGCGAGCGACGGCGGCGTGGCTGTGGAGACGGCGGCCGGCGAGAGGATCCGCGCGTCGACGCTGGTGATCGCCGCGGGAGCATGGTTCGGCCGCATGGCGAGCGATCTGGTGCTTCCGCTCAAGGTCGAGCGCAACGTGATGCATTTCTTCCAGCCGATCGCGCACGGCGAGGACTTCGGTCCCGACCGCGTTCCGGTCTACATCCTCGACCGCGAGGGCGTGCCCATGCTCTACGGCTTCCCGATGCTCCCGGACCAGGGGCTCAAGGCGGCGTTTCACCACAGCTTGGCGTACGCCGACCCCGAGACGATCGACCGCAACGTCTCGGCGGAGGAGGTGGCGGCGTTCGCCGATGCCTGGCGGGGCTGGGTCCCGGGCGGAGCGGGGACGCACCTGGGCTCCAAGGCGTGCATGTACACGATGACGCCCGACGAGCACTTCGTGATCGGCAAGCACCCCGCCCACGAGAACGTCGTGCTGGCCGGCGGCTTCTCCGGTCACGGCTTCAAGTTCTGCGCCGTGGTCGGCGAGATCGTGGCCGACCTGGCGGTAGAGGGGACGAGCCGCCACCGGATCGACCTCTTCGCCCCCGAGCGCTTCGCGCGCGCCTCCGGCTGAGACGTGTCGCCGGCGGCTCGAGCGGGGGGCGGACGCGCAAGGGCAGGTCCGGCACGCTCCCGAACGAGTACTGCGCGGTATGGATGCGAACACCACGCGCGATCACCTCGCGAACGAGCGGACGTTCCTCGCCTACGTGCGAACGGCGCTAGCCTTCATCGCGTTTGGCTTCGTCATCGCGCGCTTCTCGCTTTTTCTACGCACGTTCGCAGTCATGCAGGGGCTGCCGCAGCTGCACCCGCAGGCATCGACGGCGTTCGGCATCATGATGGTATTCACCGGCATCGCCGTCGCGATCTTTGCGCTGTATCGCTATAAGCGGCAGTACGACGCCATCGCGGCCGACCGCGGGGCGCCATTGGACGTCCGGCACGCGGCGGTCTTCTCGGCCGTGCTCGTCCTCGTCGGCATCGTGGTCGCCTACGAGCTCTATCGGCTCACCTGACCCCGCCCGGCCGAGCGGCGTTTTGCCCGCCGCGGCGCCGGGAACGAGGAGCGCACGCGGGAAGGGAGGTGGAGCATGGCGCGCACGACCGTCACGAGAGGCGGCTTCCTCGCGGGAACGATCGCGGCCACGTCGGTGTCGCCCGCGCTCACCGCAGAAGAGGTTCCGCAGCGGGTGCTTGGGCGCACGGGGGAGCGGGTCTCCGCCGTCGGCCTGGGCGGCTTCCACATCGGCATCCAAGGCGATGAGCGTGAGAGCATCAGGCTGATCCGCGGCGCGATCGACGCCGGCATCACCTTTATGGACAACTGCTGGGATTACAACGGCGGCGAGAGCGAGATCCGCATGGGCAAGGCGCTGCGTGATGGATACCGGCAGAAGGTCTTCCTGATGACGAAGATCGACGGCCGCGATCGTCGCACGGCCGCCGCGCAGCTCGACGAGTCGTTGCGCCGCCTGCAGACCGACCACCTCGACTTGCTTCAGTTTCACGAGGTCATCCGGACCTCCGATCCCCAACGCATCTTCGCCCGGGGTGGCGCGATGGAAGCGGTGATCGAGGCTCGCCGCGCCGGCAAGGTCCGGTACGTGGGCTTTACCGGCCACAAGAGCCCCGCGATCCACGTGCAGATGCTGGAGACCGCGGAGGCGCACGGCTTCACCTTCGACGCGGTGCAGATGCCGTTGAACGTGATGGACGCCCATTTCGAGAGCTTCGAGCGGCAGGTCTTGCCGGTGCTGGCGAGGCGGGGCATCGCGGCGCTTGGGATGAAGCCGTTGGCCGATCGCTTCGTGCTGGAGAGCGGTACGGTCACGCCGATCGAGGCGCTGCAATACGCCATGAGCCTGCCGGTGAGCGTCGTCATCACCGGCATCGACTCGCAGGCCGTCTTGAAGCAAGCGCTGCGCGCCGCCGGCACGTTTCGGGCGCCGGATGAGACGCAGCGGCGCGCGCTGCTGCTGCGCACGGCTGCCGCTGCGCGCGGGGGGCGATACGAGCCGTACAAGACCACCCAGGGCTTCGACGGCACCTCGCTCCATCCGCAGTGGCTCGGCTGAGCCGAGGAACCAACGGGCGGGAGAGAGCGTTACGAGAGGGATCGAGCGGTCTCGACTTCAATGGTCGTGCCGCGAGGCGCTCGTCGCCGTACGTCAGGAGGAGCGAAGTGAAGCGACCGATTTTTGCCGCCGTCCTTGCCGGTGTGCTCACCTTGGGCGCCGTAGCCGGAGCCTCGGCATCGAGCCTTCTCGGGAAGCTGCTGCTGGGCGCCGGCGGGGTCCTGTTGGTCAAAGCCACGGCCGTTCCGCTGAACAACTTCATCAACAACCTGATGGCCTCCAACCACGTGGCGAACCGCGACCACACGAAGGTCGTCCCGATCCTGACCGTCGGCTCGAACCTCTACGTCGGGGCGGCGCAGGTCTCGGGACCCACCTACGACGTGAACCGCGTGCAGGCCGTCGGCGCATTTAAGGCCGACTGGAACAACGGCGTATGGAACGTCGACGCGCTGGTCCCAATCGACAACCTCAACGTTCTGAGGGGTTTCCACCGCGTCTACGGCACCGGCATCGACGCGGTGCTCGACGCCAAGCTCTAACGTAGCGCCGCCGCGGCGGTAGGTATCCGGGGCAGGCGCCCGGTAACTCCGCGCCATGGGGATGCTGAGCCGGGCGGAGGTCGCGGCACGGCGGCGCGCGCGTCGCATGGCGGCGTGGCTCCGGTCCTTGGTGCCGCATGCTCCGGTCGCCTGCGCCGTGCTGCTGAACGGCGTGGTCAACATCGTCGCCGCGACGCGTTTCGCGCCGGTTCCGATCCAAGCGGTTGGGGCCCTGGGCGACCTCACCGGCTCGCTGGGCGTGCTGGGTCGGGGCACGCAGACGGCGCTCGGGGCGACCCTCGTACTCGTGGCCGTCGGACTCTTCTGGCGTATGCAGGTGGCGTGGGCATTCGCGCTGCTGCTCTTAGTGGTGACCATCGGCGTGGACGTGGCGCGCCACCAGTCCATCGCGACCCTGGCGCTGCCGATGCTGATCCTGCTTGCGTTGGTGTGGACCCGCGGCGTCTTCGCCCGGCGCACGATCATCGCCACGTATCTCATCTCGCTGGTCAGCATCGCGGCGGTGACGGCGTACGGCACGATCGGCTCATACCTGCTTGGCACGGGGTACCGCCCGCAGATCCGCGATGTCACCACCGCGCTCTACTATACCGTCGTCACGCTCTCCACCGTGGGGTACGGCGACATCGTTCCCGTGACGCAGCAAACGAGGCTCTTCACCATCAGCCTGCTGGTGGTGGGCCTGGGCATCTTCGCGACGGCGATCGCCTCCGTGCTGGGGCCGGCAATCACCGGCGAGATGAGCCGCATCTTCATCCCGGAGGGGAGACGCACGCGCTTGAAAGACCACATCATCCTGATCGGCGAGGGAGCCATCGCCGAGAACACCGCGCGCGAGCTGAGCCAGCGCCGCGTCGAGTACGTGCGCATCGCCGAGAAGGAGCTCGCCTCAACGATGAGCGGCGACGCCGAGGTGGTGCTCGGAGATCCCGCGGAGGAGTCGGTGCTGCGCAAGGCCGGCATCGCCGGCGCGCGCATGGTCGTCGCGGCGCGCGACGACGACGGTGAGAACGCCTTCATCTCGCTCTTGGCCAAGGACCTCAACGCGCACGTGCAAGTCCTGGCGGTGGCCACCACCGCGCGGGCCATCCGTCGGCTCAAGCTCGCGGGAGCCGACTTGGTCTTCGCGCCCTCCGTGGTGGGAAGCCGGCTGGTGGCTGACTTGGTCGAGGGCGCCTCGATCCCCACGGAGTTCGCCGACCTCCTGGAGCGCATGTAGCCCGCGTGCGTGGCCTCGTCCGAGATGGCAGCCTGTCGCTTGTTTTGCTGTACGACCGGGCATGATGGAAAACAAACCCGTTCTGGGGATGGACAACCGGGCGCGCGCAAGCGTTAATGGAGGCGAGAGAGCTTCTCGCTGATAGGAGGTGCACATGATGCGCGTTGCTCCCGCCGCGCTGATCGTCGCTATGATGGCTGCCGCGGGACTCGCCGGGTGCGGAGGCGGAGGCGGGGGCTCGTCAAGCACCCCGTCGGGCGGGTCGACGTCGACATCGGCCACCGCGTCCATCCAGATTCCCCCGAGCGCGCTGAGCGCACTGGGTCCATCGTTCGACGGTTACACCCCGACGTTCTGGTACCCGGCCAACAACGCCGACCCGAACAACGAGCCGTCTGCCGTTGTGACCGTCTCGACGACCGCGCTCACGGGGCTCCCTTCGCCGCAGCCCACGGGCACGCAGCTCCTGAACGTCACGTTCAAGCTGACTGCGGCGGTGACGTTCCAAGGCTGCCCGTACTTCTCGCCGGTGACGATCCCCTCGTACCTCGTGACGGCCGGCCGCACGTTCTACGAGAGCACATACGACCTCACGACGCACGCGGTCATGAACTGCAACCCGACGTCATCCTCGCTGAATGGCCTGACCCTGACGTTCTCGGGCTTCCCGGAGCCGCCGGTGCTCACGACGCTGACGCTCAACAGCACGGATATCTACGCGGCCGTGCTCAGCTACCAGTGAGCATATGAGAAGGGGCGTCCCGCGACGATCAATTTCGCGACTTTGTTGCTTCGGCTCTCCGTGAACCAGACGTCGAAGTCTCCGCCGCACGGCTGCGTGCACGCGGCAATGCCCGAAGGACGGCTGCCGGGGGTCGGAATCGCGTATTCGGTGATGTGACCGGATAGGGAGATGCGACCGATCTTGTTGGCCTGGCTCTCGAGAAACCACAGCGCGCCATCGGCACCACGGGTGATTGCCGAGGCTTGCGCGAGCGCAAGATTGAATTGCGACGGAAGCGCGTTCGGCGTCGGCAGGGCGTAGGTCACGATCACACCCGACGGCTTGATGCGGGCAATGGCGTTCGAGCCGTCCAGCGTGACCCAGAGCTCGCGGCCGGGTCCCATCGCTATGCCCTCCGGATTGCTCGCGCCGGGGAGAACGAACTGCTTGAGGATCGTGTCGGCGAGCGACAAGCGGTAGACGGCAGAGTAGCCGCCCGGCGCGAAGCGGTCGTAGACGGTGACGTAGACGGAGCTGCTCGAACCCGGCGCGATGTGGACCGATGCCGGCGCGATGGCCGTCGGCTCGCACAGCGGAACCACCGGCCCCGGGCTGCCGCCGGTGGTGATGGAGCCGACGGCGCCGCATGCGTAGTATCCCTGGACGACGTACCACAGTTTGCCGTCGGGGCCGGCGGCGATGTCGGCGACGAGGGCGTTGGAGCTGGTTTGGGCGCCGGCCGGCAGCACGTACGAGGTCAACGCGCCCGCTGTCGTCAGGCGAAAGATGGCATTGGCCGGCGCGTTGCCGTACTGCGTGCTCGGTTCCACGCCCAGGAACCAGAGGGCGCCGTCACGTCCCCGCGCGATGGCGCCGCCAAACTCCACGCCCGCGGGGGCGGCGAACGCCGTGACCGCGCCCAATGACGTGACGCGGTCGATCGCGTGGGGGCTGAGCACCCAGGCGTTGCGATTCGGGCCGATCGCCACGCTGATCGGACCTTCCTGGCTCGCCGGGAGCGCGTACTCGCTGAACGGAGACCCGCGGCGAGAGGAGGAGAGCGTTCCGTCAGCCGAGCTCGACGCCGCTGCGGGCGCGGACCCCGGCTGCGCGGCCACCGGCGGTGTGCCGGCGGCCGCCGCGCCTCCGCCTCCACACCCGCACAAGAGTCCAAGCGCGGCGCCGAGGAGCACGGATGCAGAAGAGAGATGCGCGATGTGTTTCATGGCCGGGGAACACTCTTTCGCACGGCCGGGAGGGACCCTGACTTCCATGTATCACGTCGCACGGAAGGATTGTAGGGCCGAAAGTCATGCGCCGATTTGCCTGAAGCCGGCCCCTCGCTTGCGCGCATCCGCGCAGGGCATCAGGGCAGGCTCCGAACAGGGGCTTGCAGGAGGAGGCGGGGGCAAAGGTGCATACGGCGCACCGGCTCGGCTTTCAGCAACCGCGGTGGGGCGTAGCCAAGCGGTAAGGCAGCGGTCTTTGGAACCGCCATGCGATGGTTCGAATCCATCCGCCCCAGCCACCCAGAGGCCCTTGCAGTCCCCGTCGGGGCGGCGAGGGCCTCGGCCGTTCCCGCGGAAAACGCCACGCATGCCATATCTCCGCCGCATCATCACCGAGGGCCACCCCACGCTCCGCAAGGTCGCGAAGAAGGTCAAGCCCGAGGAGGTCGGCGATCCGCTCTTCCAGCAGCTGATCGACGACATGTTCCTCACGATGTACCGGGCGCCCGGGATCGGCTTGGCCGCGCCGCAGGTCAACGTCTCCAAACGCATCTTTACGATCGACCTTCGCGACGGCGACCCGGCGCACGGCCCGTTCGTGGTGATCAACCCCAAGATCGAGTTCGCCGAGGAGGAGATCGAGTCTCCGGACGGCTGCCTCTCGGTCCCCGGGTACGCTGGGATCTCGCCACGTTACGGCCACCTCGCCGTCTGCGGCCTCGACCGCCGCGGCAACAAGACCCGCTTGGAGGGCACCGGGCTCTTCGCCGTCTGCCTCCAGCATGAGATCGATCACCTGGACGGCATCCTCTACATCGACAAGGCCCGCGACGTCCGTCCCATCGAGACGGGTGAGGAGGAGGGTGAGGCGGCCGAACGCGAGACGCCGGACGAGGCGGCGGGAAGCACGAGCAGAAGAGCAGGGGCGTAGATGAACGTCGACGAGATCGCCGCGCGCTTGGTCGCCGTGCGCCCGGCGCCGCCCGTGCGCGGGCGCCGCGCCGCCGTGATCGCCCTGCTGGTGCCCGGTCCGGCCGGGGAGCTCGTCGTGCCCTTCACGCGGCGCAGCTACCACCTGCGCCTCCACCCCGGGGAGATCGGTCTTCCCGGCGGCTCCTGGGAGCCCGGAGACGGCGAGGATCTCGCGCGCACCGCGCTGCGCGAGCTGCAGGAGGAATTAGGCGTGGACCCGGCCGCGGTGCGCATCCTGGGGCGGCTCCCCGACGTCTCCACGGTGGTCAGCGACTTCGCCGTCGCTCCGTACGTCGGCTACCTTCCGGAGCGCAGGCCGTGGGTCTGCGGCGACGGCGAGGTCGACGAGATCTTCGAGCTGCCGCTGGCCGAGATCATCCGGCCCGGTGCGGTGCGCTACGCGGCCATCGTCATGCGCGGGCGCGAGCGCAACGTGATCGCGCTCGACTACGGCCCCCACCACATCTGGGGCGCGACGGGGCGCATCCTGCGCGAGTTGGTCAACGCGCTCGGCGAGGCGGCGTATCGCGTTCCCGAGAGCGCGGCGAAGTGAGCTTCTACGCGCTTTTGCAGCGACTGATCGAGGCGTGGCACGCCGGCAACGCCGACCGCGCAGCCGATCTCTTCGCGATCGACGCGATCTACCGCGAGGCGGGGAGCGAGCCCCTGCGGGGGCGCGAGCAGATTCGCGAGAACATGCGCACGTTCTTCGCCGCCGGCGCCGCGGTGCACGTGGTGGTGGGCGACGTGATCCTCAACGGCGAGACGGCCTTCGTCACGTTCACGTTCGCCATGCGCCGCCGCCACGGCGAAGGGACGCGGGCGCTGGAGATGGGAGCCCTGGTGCGCTTCGCCGGCGGCTGCGTGACCGAATGGCGCGAGTATCGCGGCTAGGCTCGGGCGCCTCCGTCACACCTGCCGTTGCTCCTCGGCGATGCGATAGGACTCGTCGAGCAGCTCGATCACGTGGCGCACCGTCATCTCGCTTCCCGCGCGCCGCAGACCCGACTGCACCTGGAGCTGGCAGCCCGGGTTGGCGGTCGCGCACGTGGCGGCCCCCGTGGCCATCGCGTTCTTGACCTTGCGCTCCATCAGGCGGCGCGACATCTCGGGCTGGGTCAGGTTGTAGATGCCGGCGCTGCCGCAGCACAGCGAGCTCTCCTCCATCTCGACCAGCGTGACGCCGGGGATCTTGCGCAGCAGATTGCGCGGCGCTTGCGTGATGCGCTGGGCGTGCGCGAGGTGACATGGCTCCTGATAGGTGATCGCCGTCTCGACGCGCCCGAGGTGCTCGTCTATGCCGATGGCGTCGAGGAACTCCGTGATGTCGCGGACCTTCGCGGAGAACGCCACGGCGCGCTCGTGCCAGGCAGGGTCCTCGTGGAAGAGGTGCCCGTATTCCTTGAGCGTGGAGCCGCACCCGGCGGCATTGATGATGTAGTAGTCGGCTCCGGAGCGCTCGAAGGCTTCGATGTTGCGTTTGGCCAGCGCGCGCCCCGCGTCCATGTCTCCCGCGTGGACGGTGATCGCCCCGCAGCAGCCTTGCGCCGAGGGCGCCAGCACCTCGCAGCCCGCGCGCTGGAGCACGCGCACGCTGGCCTCGTCGATCTCGGCGAAGGCCGTGGCCATGATGCAGCCCGCGTGGAGCACCACGGCGGCCTTTTTCGCGCCCATGGGAACCCAGCGCTGGTCGCGCGGGACGAAGAACGTGTCGCTCATGCGCGGCGCCAGCTCGATCATGCCCTCCAGGCCCAAGAGCCGCGCCAGGCCGCTGCGCTTGGCGAACGACTGGAGGCCGGAGCGCTGGAGGAACCATAGGACCCGCGAGACGGCGCGCAGCAGGGCCGGGCTGCCGAAGAGCACGTCGAGCAGCACGTGGCGCACCGTGCGCTTGAAGGGCCCGCGCTCGACGGCGCGGTTGATCTGCGTGCGCGCCGGCTCCAGGAGCTTGCCGTACTCCACGCCCGACGGGCAGACCGCTTCGCACGCGCGGCAGTCGAGGCACTCCGACATCTGGTGGACGAAGCCGGGCGAGAGGAGGTCGAGGTAGCCTTCGCCGACGGCCTTGATCAGCGCGATGCGCCCGCGTGGACTCGAGGTCTCCACCATCGTCTCCACGTACGTGGGGCAGGTGGGCAGGCAGAGCCCGCAGCGCACGCAGCGGTTGTAGACGTCGTCGGGTGGGACGTCGAGGCCGGTGAAGCCGTTGGCGGCGGGGACGAAGTCGGCCAGCGCGTGGGCCGCCTCCTCGTGTGCCGTCACGGTGGCGTCGCCCATGCGTCCCGCCCCGCCGTACCGTGCCTCCGGATGCTCGTCGAACTCGCCCACGCGCTCCTCCTATGAGCCTGTCGGATGATGCCGCAGCATGCTGCTGGGAGTGAAATCGCTCGAGGTCGAGAAGGGCGCGAGGGCGCATAGCAGAGCTATGTTACCGAGCGCACGACGATGAGAGCGAGCGATTTCACCCCAGCCCTTAGGGTTGTGGACGGCATGGGCCGGCGGCTTCGTCGCTCGTCGCTCAAATGACTCTGCCATTCAGCACTCCTCGCTCCTCGCCGGCGGCCCGTGGCGTCTCACAACAGCATGTAGTGGCATCATCCGACAGGCTCCTATAGCTTGAAGATGTCCGCGCCGCCAGGCTCGGGGAAGATCTTGCCGGGATTCATGATGCCGTTGGGATCGAGGGCGGCTTTGATGCGGCGCATGGCTTCCACCTGCGCGCTGCCCAGATCTAGCTCCAGGAACTGCTTCTTGAGCAATCCGATGCCATGCTCCCCGGAGAGCGTGCCGCCGCAGGCGACGGCGGCCTCGAAGATCTCGCGCGCCGCCTTGCCCACGCGCTCCAGCTCCGCGCCGTCGTGCCGGTCGCACAGGATGTTAGGATGGAGGTTCCCGTCCCCGACGTGTCCGTAGATCGGAATCGGCAAGCCGTACTTCCTCGCGATCTCGCGCACGGCCCGCACCATGTGCGGAATCTCCGAGCGCGGGATCGAGACGTCCTCACCGAGCTTGTTGGGACGCTTGCGGGCGAGAGCGGGGCTGATGCCGCGGCGCGCCTGCCAGAGCGCGTCGGCCTCGGCCTGGTTCGCGGCCGTGCGGACCTCCACGGCTCCGGCGGCGGCCGCGATCTCGGTGATCGCCGCCAGCTCGCCGTCGACGACGGCGGCGTGGTGGCCGTCGACGGAGATCAGCAGGATCGCCTCGCGCTCGACCGGCAGGCCGATGGCAAACATCTCCTCGACGCAGGCCATGGTCACGTCGTCCATCATCTCGATGGCGGTGGGGAGCAGGCCCGCGCTCATGACGGCCGTGACGCACTGCGCCGCATCGACGATCGAGGCGAAGACGAACATCGCGGTGCGGGCGTGGGGCGGCTTCTTGATGAGGCGCAGCGTGGCCTCGGTGACGACGCCCAGCGTCCCCTCGGCGCCCGTGATGAGCTGGCGCAGGTTGTAGCCGGTGACGTTTTTCACCATCTTGCCGCCGGTGCGAATGACCTCGCCCGTGGGGAGCACCACCTCCAGGCCCATCACGTAATCGGAGGTGACGCCGTACTTTAGACAGCGCGACCCGCCGGCGTTCTCGGCGATGTTGCCGCCGATGGCCGACTGCCGCAGCGAACTGGGATCGGGCGGATAGAAGAGGCCGCGCCGTTCGACGGCGGCCTGCAGGTCGGCGTTGATCACTCCCGGCTGGACGACGGCGACGAAGTTCACCTCGTCGATCTCGAGGATGCGGTCCATGCGCTTGGTGTCGATCACGATGCCGCCGCGTCTAGGGACAGGGCCGCCCGAGAGGCTCGAGCCCATCGCGCGGGGCGTGACCGGGATGAGCTCGCGGTTGGCCAGGAGCACCACGGCGGCCACCTGGTCGGTGCTCTCGGGGATGACCACCACTTGCGGCATCCCTTCGTACCAGGTGCCGTCGTAGCCGTAGACCAGCAGGTCCTCGCGCGATGTCAAGACCGAGCGCGCGCCTGGGAGCAAGCCTCGCAGCTCCTCCAAGAGCGCAGGGGCCAGCGGTGGTGCCTCGAGCATGGAGGGGCCTCTTCTCGGAGGGCGGCCCGGCGCCTTCGCGCGCAGGTTCCCTCGGAGGGGTGAAGGATTTTCGCGCCCCGCCCGATATATGGGAGGAGAACCATGTACGACGCGATCACGACGATTACCACGACGACGATTACTCGCGGCTTCACGCTGCGGGCGGGAGAGGCGTTGCGGTAAGGTCGGCACGATCTGCGGACCACACAAAGCGCCCCCGGCCTGCAGGCTGGGGGCGCTGATTTTTTGTCGATGACGTTCGAGTGAGGAGTACGGGACGATGGAGAGGACGCTGGCGCGCCTGCGGTGCGCCGAGGACGACGTGAGCGCGCCGGCCAACGCGGCGTGGCGCGGCGTCGGGGCCCCCGCGCCGCTGCGGTGCGCCGAGGCCGGCTGCGGTGCCACGGCGATCGAGGGGAACACCTGCCCGCGCTGCGGCGGGCTGCTCGAGTTCGACGCGCCGCAGGGCATCGGGCGCGACGCCGTGCTGCAGATTCTGCGCGAGCGGCGCGCCTCGTCCTCGCCGGCCGACCGGAGCGGCGTCTGGCGCTATCGCGAGCTTCTCCCCCAGATCGACGTCGACCGCGTGGTCTCGCTCGACGAGAACGAGATCCCGCTGCAGACGGCGCCGCGCGGCGCCGCTTGGGCCGGCCTAGACGGCGCGGCTGTCTACCACTGCGGCCGCAATCCCAGCGGCTCGTTCAAGGACGCGGGGATGACGGTGGCCGTCTCGTTCGCTGCGGCGCGCGGCTCGCGGGCGGCGCTCTGCGCCAGCACCGGCAACACGTCCGCGGCCATGGCGGCCTATGCGGCGCGCGCGGGCATGGGCGCCTTCGTACTGGCCCCCGCCGGGGGCGTCTCCGCGGCGAAGATCGCGCAGACGCTGGCCTACGGGGCGCGGGTCCTCACCATCGAGGGCGACTTCGACGACGCGCTGACCCTGGCGCGCGACGTGGGCGCGGCCTCGCGCGCGGTGGCGCTGGTGAACTCCGTGGATCCCTACCGCATCGAGGGCCAGAAGTGCGTGGCCTACGCCATCCTCGAGCAGCGCGGTTGGCGCGCCCCCGACTGGGTGGTCTTGCCCGGCGGCAACCTGGGCAACGTGAGCGCGCTGGGCAAGGGCTTCCGCGAGGCGCTGGCGCTGGGCTTGGCCGACCGCCTTCCGCGCCTTGCCGTGGTGCAAGCCGCCGGCTCCGCCCCCTTCGCCCAGGCGTGGGAGCGCGGCGACGATCTGGTGCCGGTAAAGGCGCAGACGGTGGCCAGCGCCATCCGCATCGGCAATCCCGTCTCGTGGCGCAAGGCACGCCGCGAGCTGCAGGCCTGCAACGGTCTGGCGCTCGCCGTTAGCGACGATGAGATCCTGGAGGCGCGCCGCGTGATCGGCCGCGACGGCTTGGGCTGCGAGCCCGCCTCCGCGGCCTCGCTGGCCGGTGCGCGCGCGCTGCGTCGGCGCGGCGTGATGCAGCCCGGCGACGACGTGGTCTGCATCTTGACCGGGCACGTCCTCAAGGACTCTTCCGTGCCGGAGCCGGCGGCTCCGGAGCCCGTGGCCGCCACCGTGGATGCCGTGCTCGGCGTGATGCTGAAAGAGAAAGAGTAACCGATGCGCATCGATTTCGAGGTCCCCGCGACCAGCGCCAACCTCGGCTCGGGCTTCGATGCCGTCGGCATCGCGCTGGAGCTGCGGCTGCGAGCCAGCCTGCGCTGCGATGAGCAGCCGTTCCGCACGCGCTTCCTGCCCGGTCCCCACATGCCCACGCACGGCGGCTTCGAACAGGAGATCGTGCGCGGCATGCGGGCGTTGCTCGGCGAGGACGCCGAGCTGCCGCGCGGGGAGCTGGTGGTCGAGAATCCGTTGCCCCTGGGCAAGGGCCTGGGCTCCAGCGCCGCGGCGCTGGTGCTCGGTCTGCTCGTCGCCGATTCAGCGGCGGGCTTGGAGACGTCCGCCGAGCGCATGGTGGCGCTGGCCTGCGAGCTGGAGGGGCATCCCGACAACTCGACGCCGGCCCTGTTGGGCGGCGTGGTCGTGGCGGCGCAACGCGGGACCGCGGAGCCGAGCTATCTGCGCTTCAACCCGCCTCAGGGCGTCCGCGCCATCGTCGCGGTGCCGCAGCTGGAGCTCGCGACCTCGCAGGCACGCGCGATGCTGCCCCAGGCGTACGCGAAGGCGGACACGGTTTTCAACATTCAACGCGCGGCGCTGCTGGGGGCCTCGCTCGCCAGCGGCGACCTGCGCCACCTTCGCGTGGCGATGCAGGATCGTCTGCACCAACCGTATCGCGCCGCACACGTCCCGGGTCTTGAGGACACGCTGAGATTGGAGGCTCCGGGCCTGTTGGGGGTGGCGCTCTCGGGAGCAGGCCCAAGCGTGCTGGCGCTGGTGGAAGGCAACACCATGGAGATCGCCGCCGCCATGCGTGAGTGCTTCACCCGTAACCGCATCGCGTGCGAGACGTGGGTGCTTGGCCTGGCTCGCGAGGGGGCGCTGGTGCACGATCGCGCGACGGACGAGCGCCGGGTGGTAGGCGGCTCGTAGCCGCGTGGCCGGTTCGACGCGGCGCTTGGAGGCGCTGTGCGAGGCGTTTGCGCCGCCGGGAAGCGACCCCGGGCGATTGGCCGCTCAGGTCGAGGAGACGCTCCGCCTGCTCGATGGGCGCCGCCGCGCGCGCATCCTCGCCTTTCTAGCCGCGTTGCCCATCGATCGCCTCGCCCCTGGCCGCGGCGGCTCGCTGCTGCGCTGGCTCGGGCGCAGCCGCGTGCCGGCGCTGCGCAGCGGCTTCCAGGCGTTGAAGAGATTGGTGCTCTTTCACGTCTATGCGGGCGTCGACGCGCCGGAGCGTTGGCCCGAGCTCGAGTATCCGGGGCCGCGCGGCGATGCCGCGAGCGGGTGCGAGCGCGAGCGTCCGCTTGCGCTTGCGCGTCTGCGGCCGGCGGGTGACTCCGCCGACGTCGTGGTGATCGGCTCCGGCGCGGGGGGCGGCGTCGCCGCGGCGATGCTGGCCGAGCGCGGATTCGACGTGCTGCTGCTGGAGGCGGGGCGAGCATGGAGCGCGGGGGACGCCGATCAACTCGAGGGTCCCGCGATGCGCGATCTCTATCTCGAGCACGGTCTCTGCGCCACGGAGGACCTGGGCATCGCGGTGCTGGCGGGGGCGTGCTTGGGCGGCGGGACCACGGTCAACTGGTGCACGAGCCTGCGCTTGCGGCCTTCGGTGGCACAAGAGTGGAGCCGACATCTGGGCTACGACGTGGCCGCGGAGCTCGCGCCGCACTATGCGGCCGTCGAGGCGAGGCTGGAGACGGCACCGGCGTCGTGGCACAACGCGCAAAACGCCGCGCTCCTGCGAGGATGCAAAGCGCTCGGCTGGACTGCCGCCGCGATGCCGCGCAACGCGACGCCCGATTGTCCGCCGGGTTGCGGATACTGCGGTTTCGGGTGCGCCTACGGGCGCAAGGCCTCCACGCCGCGAACCTTCCTGCGCGATGCAGTGGCGCGAGGCGCGCGGGTGGTGGTCGAGGCGCGCGTCGAGCGCGTCCTCCTCGAGCGCGGGGCCGTCGTCGGCGTGCGCGGTACGGCAGGACCCGAGCGCCGTCCCTTCACCGTGAGGACGCCGCGCGTGGTGGCGGCGGCGGGATCGTTGCGCACGCCCGCCCTCCTGGCGCGATCCGGGGTGACCGCTTCCGCGCTCGGACGCCATCTCCATCTGCACCCGGTCTCCGCGATCATCGCGGAGTTCGACGATCCGGTCGACCCCTGGCTCGGGCCGATGCAGTCGGCCTACTGCGACGCCTTCGCGGAACTCGACGGAGCCTACGGCGTGACGGTGGAGACGGCCCCGACACATCCGGGCCTGCAAGCGATCGGCATACCGTGGGAAGGAGCAGGCGCGCACGCGGAGTCGATGCGCGACGCGCGGCGTTCCGCGGCGCTCATCGTGCTGGTCCGCGACCGCGACGGCGGGCGGGTGGGCTTGCGCGGCGAGGTGCCCGGCATCGCCTATCGACTTTCGTCGTATGACGCCCGTCATTTGGCGGAGGGTCTGGTGCGCACCGCGGAACTGGCTTTCGCCGCGGGTGCGCGCCGCGTCCGCACGCTTCACGCCGTTCCCCTCACGCTCGAGCGCTGGTCGCGTGCCGACGCAGAGCGGCGCATGCGCGAGGGCATCGCGCAACGGGGCCTGGCGCCCAACCGCATCGGGCTCTTTTCGGCGCACCAGATGGGCAGCGCCCGTCTGCGCGCGCGGCTCGCCGAGGGCGTGGGCGATCCCGATGGGCGCGTTCACGGCACGCGGGGGCTCTGGATCGGCGATGCCTCGGCCTTCCCGGCGGCCTCCGGGGTCAATCCGATGATGACGGTCATGGCGATGGCGCGCCGGACCGCCGCGGGTATACCAGGACCGTAGCCGCCGGCGTGGTAAGCCATGCTGTCACGAAGGAGGAATACGTTGTCCGAATCAGTCGCCACCACCGAGTATCGCATCACGAGCGAGGCGAAGCTTCGTTCGGTCGTCAGCCGCACGCTGCAGCGCGTGGGCGTCGCGGCGGGCGACGCCGAGACCGTCGCCGACGTTCTGGTCGCCGCCGACCTGCGCGGCATCGAATCGCATGGCGTCGCGCGCCTGGAGACCTATTACGTCAGCCGCATCCGCAAGGGCACGCTCGATCCCAATGCCGTGCCTGCCGTGGCGCGCGAGACGGAGACGACGGTGCTGGTCGACGCTGGCAACGGCTTGGGGCACCCGGCGGGCAAGCGCACGATGGAGACGGTGATCGAGAAGGCGCGCAAGCACGGCGCCGCCTTCGGAGCGGTGCGCAACTCCAACCACTTCGGCATCGCCGGCTACTACGCGATGATGGCGCTGCCGCACGACATGATCGGCATCGCCTCGACCAACTCCGTGCGTTACGGTGCTCCCACGTTCGGCCGCGACATCATGCTCGGCACCAATCCGTGGGCGTACGCGATTCCGACGGCCGACGAGCCGGCATTCGTGCTCGACTTCGCCACCACCACCGTGCCGCGCGGCAAGCTGGAGGTATACAAGCGCAAGGAGAAGGCGCTGATGCCGGGTTGGGCGATCGACAAGGACGGCCATCCGACCACCGATGCCGATGCCGCGATGCAGGGCGCGCTGCTGCCGCTGGGCGGCTTCGGCACGGATCTCGGCGGTCACAAGGGCTACGGCTTGGGACTGCTCGTCGACATCATGTGCGGCGTGCTCTCCGGCGGCGCGTTCGGCAACGATCTGCCGCTGCCCGGCCAGTCGAAGGAAGGCGCGATCGGTCACTTCTTCGGCGCGTTCCGCGTCGACGGATTCCGCGACGTCGCGGCGTTCAAGGCCGACATGGACAAGGAACTGCGCGCGTTCAAGGACAGCGCGAAGACGCCGGGAGAGAATCGCATCTACGTGGCCGGAGAGATCGAGTACGAGAAGACGCTCAAGCACCGCGCGGAAGGCGTGCCCGTGCACGTCAAAGTGTGGACCGGCTTGGAGAAGCTGACCGGGGAGCTGGGCATTCCGTTCGATCTGTAAGCGATCGGCGATCTTTTCGTGAACGACGACGCACCGCCGAAACTTCCGGTGGTGCGTCGCGCTATAAGGAGATGACAAGAGTCACGAGAGGTCGACGAGCACCATGACGCACGTTCGCAATCCGCGCCCACGCAACGAGACGATAACGCCGCCGGTTGGCGGCCTGGTACGCAACCCACTGGCCGGCGGGACGTCGTCGACGCTCTTCGACGGCTGGGGGCCGCGCCTGGCCAGGCGCTAGCTCCTCTCGCGCTCCAGCGTCGGCTCTCTGGCTGGCCGGCACCTCGTCAGGACTTTAGTCCTAAAAAGCGCTTGCGAGGGCACGGTTTCCCCCCAAATCAGAGGGGGTACATGGAGAGTGGCTGTGTGGGCGTGACGTAGGGCCAGATACGCGCGGACCCGAGCCGCGGAGGCTCCATGGTTCACTCCCAAATCCCTCGGTTGGCGCCGACGGTCATCCGCCGGCCTCGGCTGGAGGCGTGGTTCGCCCGGCACCGGGACGTCGCCGTCCGTCTGCTGGTGGCGCCGCCCGGATCGGGCAAGACCACCGTGCTGCTCTCGTACCTCCGGCACAACGGGCGCCCAGGCGCCTATTGCCGGCTCGAGCCGGCCATGAGCGCCGACCAGGTGCGCGGCGAGATCGCCTGCGTCCTGGGGCTGGAGCCGGACGCGGCCTCGCACCATGCGATCGTGGCGGCGCTTGCCGCCGCCCCGTGCGATCTCTGCGTCGACCAGAGCGGCGAGCCCTCGCCCGAAGGCGCCGCGGCGCTCGTGCGCCTGATGCGGGATCTGCCCGAGGGAGCCGCGCTCACCCTCGCGCTCCGCTCGCGCGCCGTGATCGACGTCAGCGAGATCGTCGGCAGCGGGCTGGGCGTCCTCTGTGACTTCGACCGCCTGGCCTTCACCTTCGCCGAGCTGCGCGAGCTGGCCGAGGCCTGCGACGTGAGCTGCGCGCACGCCGACGTCCGGCGGCTCTGGGAGGCGACCGAGGGCTGGGCGATCGCGGCGAGCGGCGCCGTCCGCAAGGCTGGCGAGGACGGGCGCGGTCTCTCGGAGGCCTTCGAGTATTGGTGCAGCCGGCAGGGGCACCTCTTCTCGGACTACGTCTTGGCCGCGCTCGATCGCGCCGACGAGCAGGACCGGGAGCTGGTGCTCGCCATGATGGCCGGCGCGCCGTGCAGCGATCAGCAGCGTCTGCGGGCGCTTGAGCGTCAGGGGCTCTTCGTGGTCTTCGACGGCGAGGGATATCGCCCGTGCCGCGCGCTGGTCTCGATGCGCTCCTCTCCCGCGGTGCACAGCGCGCGCAGCGCGGCCGTACGCGACCCGCTGCACGTGCGCCTCTTCGGCCGCTTCGAGGCCACCATCGGCGGGCGCTCCGTGCCGTGGGTCCGCCGGCGCGATCAGCAGATCTTCAAGTATCTGGCGCTCAAGCGCGACGGCACCGCCCCGCGCGCCGAGATCCTCAAGATCTTCTGGCCGAACGCCGAGCGCCACCTCGCCGATCAGGGACTGCGCACGGCTTGCAGCAACGTCCGCAAGGCGATCGCGCAGCTGGTGGGCTACGACCGCGTCGAGGCGTACTTCCGCGTGGGCGGCGAGGTGCTGCTCGATTTCGAGAACGTGGTCGTCGACGTGCAGCGCTTCATCATGCATGCGAACAACGGCGACGAGCAGTTCGAGCAGAGCGACCGCCGCGCCGCGGAGGCGCACTACCAGGCCGCGGATGGCCTCAACGTGGGCGGCTTGCTGGTGGGTGACGTTCCGGAGCCATGGTTTCAGGCGCAGGCAGCGCTCCTGGCGGATCGCCACGCACTCGTGCTGGAGCGCCTGGGCGAGATCGCCTTCGAGCGAGGCGACCTCTCGCGAACCGCGCAGCTCGCGGAGCGCGCGCTGGCGATGCGTCCCGACGACCTGGCCCTCGTGCGTCTGCTGGCCAAGACCGGCGCCGTCCGCCGCCCGCCGGGCACGGCGTCGATCTTGCGGGCGGTTTCGGGGCGTTCCCCGAGGGCCGGCGCATTGGCCGCCGGCTGACCGATCCGGCTCCGCGCTCACGCCAGAGCTAGCCGGTCGCCGGCCAGAACGTCGTTGCGCGCGATCGCTCCCGCGCTCAGCGCCACCACCGTGCGAGCGCCGCGGCACCACAGCACCCGGCCGCGCCTCACGTGCGGAGCCACGCGCACGACGCGCTCGATCGCGTCGAGAAAGAGCACGTCGAGCGGGAGGCGCGCGCCCAGCGTGTGGATGAGCCAGCAGTCGGCGAGCCAGATCCCCGCGTCGTCGTCCATAGCCTCGGGCAACAGCATCCCGCGCAGGCGCGTCCACGGCGTGCCGGCCCGCGTGACGTTCGCGGCGACCACCCGCCCCGTCGTGAGATTGCGCAGTCGCATCACAGGATCCCCACCACCGCAAGGCCCATCCCGATGGCCGCTGCCAGATAGGGCGCGAAGGCGATCGGAGCGCGCCCGCGACGCAGCGCGCGGCCGACGATGACCGCGACGAGCGATGCGCCGGCGAAAAGCAGGAGCGCTAAGGGGGCGCCCAGGGCGGCGCCGCCGAGCGTTGCCAGCTTGACGTCGCCCCAGCCCATGCCCAATCCCTTGGAGAGCGACGCCGCGGCCGCGAACGGCGCGAAGAGGATGAGCGCGGAGATCAGCGGCGTCCACGTATGGTGCAGAAGGGCCAGCGAGAGGATGACGGCCAGCGGCCCGAGGGTGCAGATGTCCGGAACGACGCCGTGCAGCACGTCCGTGGACCACGCCGTCACCAGAGCGAAGACGAGGACCGTCGCCATCGTCAGCTGCGGCAGCGTCGAATGCGGAGCCAAGAGCCCGCCCAGCGCGGCGCTCCCGCCGATCAGCCACGGCGTCGGCGGCCTTCCCGGCCTCGGCGCGTCATCCGCGCGGGCGACGTCGGCCACGAGCGGCGGCGCGGCGACGGTGCCGATCCACGCCGCCGCTCCCAGGAGGGCGACTCCCAAGATCGTGAACGGCATCGTCGTCACCGGGTGGCCAGATAGTTCGCGGCGACCGCGCCGAAGATGATGACGAAGAGCGCGGGGAGTAGAAAGACCGCCATCGGTATCGTCATCTGCACCGGCAGCTTGGTGGCACGCTCCTCGAGCATCATGATGCGGCGGTTGCGCGTCTCCTCCGCCAGCTCCGTCAGGACCGCCGCGACGTTGGTGCCCATGCGCTCCGCCTGAGTGAGCGCGGTGATCGTCCCCGAGAAGTCCTCTTGGTTGAGCCGCTGCGCGGCGGCCTTCAGCGACTCCGCGCGCGAGCGTCCCAGCCGCATCTCGGAGAGCGCCTCCTTGATCTCGCTCCCGACCGGTCCGGGGACCGCTTCCACGGCGTAGGAGAGCGCCGCGTTCACGGAGAGGCCCGCTTGCACCGTGGCGGCCACCATGTCGAGGAAATCCGGCAGGGCTAGCTGGACGGCAGCCTTGCGCGCATCGATGGCGCGGTGGAGCGCATAGATCGGCGCGTACGCGCCGGCCGCGAAGATCGTGGCCCCCGTGAAAGCCGCAAGGGCGAAGGGGAGCTCGATCAGGCGCGGCGTCAGCATGGCGAAGAGCGCTCCCAGACACGCGCCCGCGACGACGCGGAAGATGATCTGCACGGGGGTCACCGTGTACCAGCCGGCTTCGATGAGCTGGCGCGCAAGGCGGCCGCGGCGCTCCTCGTTGAAGACGAGCTCCAAGGCGCGGGATCCGACGGTCTCGCTGGGCGCCTCGGCGCCGGCCGTGCGCAGGGCCTCCAGGCACTGCGAGAGCGGGCTCTTCGTGGGGATCAGCGAGATCGCGAAGAAGAACGCCGAGAGTCCGCCGAGGAGAGGAATGAGCAGGTGCATGAGGCCCTCCGTGTTCCTCTAGGTGACGTCGCGCAGGATGACGTGGATGGAGAGAATGCCCAGCAGCTCGAGCGCGGCGACGATGGCGATGACCACGTGTCCGGGCCCGGTGAAGAGCAGCGCGTATCCCATGGCGGGCTGCGTGAGCACGATGAACGCGCCGAGCGCCAGGGGGATGGCACAGAGCACGACGGTGCTCGCCGCCCCGGCGCCCGCGCGCCTCGGCGCCTACGCCTCGTCGCGCGGGCTCGAGAGTGCCCCGTTGATCGGGGAGCTCTCCGTGGCGCCGACGCCGGTGGAGGCCGGCGGCAGCATGCGCGTCTACTACACGGCGACGGGCACGCGGGGGCGCGTCTGGCTGCTCGATCTGGGCGGCAAGGTCTGGGCCAGCGGACCGTTCGCCGTGGACGGCACCACCGCGCTGCGCGTGCCCGAGTCCGCCGCCGGCCGGCAGATGCGCGTGGTGCTGCAGGTGCAGGACGGCGCGCGCCGCGCGATGTCGAGCGTGGGCGTGGTCGTGGTGCCCGGCAGGTCTGCGAAGCCGGAGGCGATGGCCGATGCACCGCGCGCGGAGGACCCCGCGCAGACGGCGGGCATCGAGCTCTCGCGATCCCAGGCGGAGGCGGGGGAGAGCGTGCGCGTCCAGGTGCTCGGCGCCCACGACGACGCGGTGATCACGCTGATGGACGGTGCCGGACACACCATCGCGCAGGGCGACGCCTCGGGAGCCGAGGATGCCGTGGCGCTGATCGCTCCCGCCGTGACCGCCCCGACCAGGTTCTACGTCGTGGCGTCGATCACGCGGGGGCTCGCCCAGACCAGCGTGGTGCGCAAGCTGGTCGTCGTGCCGGTTCGGTGAGATGCCGCCACTCGCTCCCAAGGGGCTTGACGGCGCCGCGTCCAACGTGACCGCGATGACCTTTTCGCGGGGCGCCTAGACCGATGGGATACGACGCCCGGGAATTCAAGCGGGGCCACGCCTCCGTGGCGGTTGGCTCGCGGGCCGGCGGATACATCGTCGAGCACGCCGCCTTCGTCGACTTCGTCCTCCATCTGGGCGACTCCGAACTGCCGCTGGCGGCAAGCGAGCGAAATTCGCTGGCCATGCTCGCCGCCGTGCCGCACGCCTTCCTCGACGAGGAGGCCGTCTACGGTGAGGGGTGGCGCGTGGTCCCTCCGGTCGCGCAGAGCGACTGGCCGGTGCTGGAGACGACCCCGCGTCGCCTGCGCGAGGCGCTCGAGACGGCGCGCACCGTCCTCTGGCGCCACGCCGGCCCCGTCGGCATCACCGCCGGCGATCTGATCGCCGTCGAGGGCGAGATCGACGCGGTGTTGGTGTGCCTGCAGAAGGCCGAGGCCGCGGGCGTCTCCGTGAACGTCACCTACGTGGCCTAAGCGACTCCACCCGGCGGGGCGGATGCGCCTTCGCGAACAACCGCTCCAGACGGCCGCCCACCAGGGCGGCCGTCTGCGTTTGCGCGCCCCGGAGCGAGAGCACTTGCGCGAGTTCCCTTACCCTGGTATATACTGAAGGTATATAGCAACCCGGGTACTGTTCGATGTGATGGGCCGGCCGCGGCGATAGAGTCCGGGGTTTCGACCGATCGGTGCCGGGGTGCCTGTGGAATGCATGTGGATGGACGGCGAACGGGACGGAGGGATCGCTGTGGACAGCCCTGTGGAGAACCCGGCGCGCGAGATCGCCCGTCTGGTCTCGATCGCCGAGCGGCAGATCGGGAGGGCGACGGATCGGGTGCTGGTGGTGCTGGGGACGTCGGCGGCGCAGCGTCCCGTGCTCGAGGCGCTCTGGGAGCGTGGGGAGATCTCGCCGGCGGAGCTGGCGAAGGCGGCCCACGTGCAGGGACCGCCGATGAGCCGCATGCTCAAGCGGATGGAGGCTACGGGCCTGGTGAAGCGCCGCGGCGACCCGGATGACCGGCGCCGCCAGCTGGTGAGCCTGACGACCAAGGGCGAGCGCTTGCGGGAGTTCTTGCCGGGGATCGCCGATGGGGTCGTGGCCAAAGCGCTGGAGGCGCTCGAGCGCGGCACGGCCGAGCGCCTGCGCGAGGATCTGTCGGCTCTGGTTGCCGCGCTCGAGCGACGGTGAGGAAGAGCTGGGCCCATCCCGCAGATTGAATTTCGTTGATCATGTTTGACGAGATTGGAGGCGGCAGGAGGGTTCTGGTCCCGTAGTACTAGCCCAGTCGATATCTCGTCAAACATCTATTATGCGAGGATATGTGAGCGTGAGAGGAGAACCTTTCACGCACGGTAGCCGCCCCGGAGGATCGACGCGTTGAGTCTCTACCAGTCGCCCGTCCCCGAGGTCGCAGACTTCCAGGCGTCGATCCGTCTGGAGCGCGGCCAGAGCGTCCGCACGGCCAGCGAGTATGGCCGTGACGTCGACGCCTTTCGGCGCTGGCTGGGCGGCGCGCCGCTCTGGCAGGCCTCAGCCTCGGAGATGCGGCGCTACGTGATGCACCTGATGGGCGACAAGGCGTACACGGCTGCCTCGGTGCGCCGCAAGATCGCGTCCCTGCGGGCGTTTTTTACCTGGCAGAAGCGGGAGGGGAAGCGCACCGATAACCCCAGCGCCGAGATCCGCCCGCCCAAGCCCGAGAAACGCCTTCCCAAGGTGCTCAACGAGTCGGAGGTCGACACGCTGCTGAGCACCACGATCGCCGGGCGCTCGGAGTTCGTGCGCCTCCGCGACCGCGCGATCCTGGAGCTGCTCTACGCCAGCGGCATCCGTCGCGCGGAGCTGGTGGGGCTGAACCTGGACGACGTGGACCTGGAGCGCCGGCGCATGCGGGTGATCGGCAAGGGGAACAAGCAGCGCGTCGTCTTCTTCAACCACGCCGCCGCCGAGGCGATGACCCTCTACCTCGGCCTGCGTCCGCGCACGGCCGACCAGGCGTTTTTCGTGGGGCGCACCGGCAGGCGGCTCAACGCCGACTACGCCGGCGAGATCTTCCGCCTCTTCGCCCGGCTCTCGGGGCTCTCCAAGCACGCCACGCCGCACGTCTTGCGTCACTCGTTCGCCACGCACTTGCTGGAGAACGGGGCCGACCTCATGACCATCAAGGAGCTGCTGGGCCACGAGAGCCTGGCGACCACGCAGATCTATACCAACGTCTCGCTCGAGCACATGCGCAAGACGTACGACGAGGCCCACCCGCGCGACCGCCGGGACGGCTGAGGCCCCTTAGGTGACGACGATGCAGGTCGTGGTCTTTGCCACGCCGTCGACGCGATGGACGCCGTTGAGGATCAGCTCGCCCAGCGACTTGACGTCGGCGACCTCGCAGGCGGCGATGACGTCGTACTCGCCGGTCACTGCGTCGGCGGCGGTGATCCCGCGAACCGCGCGGATCGCCCCGGCGAGACCGACTGCCTTCGTGGGCTGGGCGCTCACCAAGATATAGGCTTTCACCACGGCACCGCATCCTTCACGCGCCTGCGCCCGGCACCCGTGTGTTGCTTCTTCCCCCATTTGGGGCTCACGGGGCCGGGACGGGCGGGTGGCGCGCGATGATCGCCGTAGCCGCCTCCAAGACCTTGGCCCGCAGCTCTGCGGGCTCGAGTATCTCGATTGCGTCGCCCAGCATCAAGAGATGGGCCATCGCTGCGGTGGGTCCGGGGAACGTCAGGCGCACCGTCTGCCAGCCGTCCGCGGACTCGCTCTCTTCGACCAGCTCGAAGAGCCCATCCATGAACGTCCGGAACTCGGAGAGCGCCGTCGGACCCGCGCGCACGACCGCCCGGTATCCCTCATGACGCGCCTCGAATGCGGAGGTCCACGTCTCCCAGAAGCGGTCGAGGCTGAACCCGTCTGGGCGCGTGAAGCGCTGCGCGCTCCGCTCGACGCCGCGAATGCGCGAGGCGCGAAAGACGCGCATCTCGCCGGACGATCGAGCCACCAAGTACCAGATGCCGGCTTTGGCCACCAAGCCGAGCGGCTCGACCACGCGATCGGTTTCCGCGCCCTCGCGGTCGCGATAGAGCAGCCGCACGCAGTGGTCGTCCCAGACGGCCCGTTGAAGGGCGGAGAGGTGATCGCGCGGCTGTGCGGCCTGGTTCCACCGCGTGGGGTCGAGGTGGATACGGTCGCGCACGCGCCGGGCGGAGGCGCGCTGGCCGTGCGGGAGCGCCCCGGCGAGCTTCTCCAGCGTCTTGGCGAGCTCGTCACCGAGGCCGAGGTCCGCCAGAGGGTTGGCCGCGGAGACGAAGAGCGCGCGGACCTCTTCTTCTCCCAGGTGCGTAAGGGCCGTCCGGTAGCCGTCGGCCAGCACGATGCCGCCCCGCGGGCCGCGCTCCGCATAGACGGGGATCCCGGCGGCCGAGAGGGCGTCGGCGTCGCGATAGACGGTGCGCTCGGAGACCTCGAGCTCAGCGGCGATCTCCCGCGCCGCGACCCGTCCCCGGGCCTGGAGCAGGATCAGCGTCGCCAGCAGGCGATCGGCCTTCATGCCCACAGTCTACCACCGATGTGGACAGCAGGTGTCAGGAAATCCGGGGTAGACTGCGCTCAACGAAATCTACCGCAACAGCGAAGGGAGTACCGATGGGCACGACCACGAGCAAGACGGCGATCCGCGGGATCGACGCCAGCGTCTACCTCGTCAAGGATCTGGGGCGCGCCAAGGCCTTCTGGCGCGAGGTCATGGAGCTGCAGCCCACCGCCGACACGGAGAGCTACGCCGAGTACGATCTGGGCGACGGCACCACGTTCGGCCTCTTCAAGATGCCCGACGGAAGCTGGTCGAAGTGCGACGGCATCCTGTTCTCCGTGGCCGACGCGCGCGAGGCCGCGTCGTACTTCGGGGCGCGCGGCGCCAAGATCTCCGACAACATCTTCGATGGTCCCGCCTGCGTCATGGCGTTCGGCGAGGACAGCGAGGGGAACGCCTTCATCCTCCACCAGCGCAAGACGTAGGCGGCTACGCCGGGAGGAGCAGGAGCTTCCCGGTGGTTTTGCGGGCCGCCAGGTCCTGTTGGGCCTGCGCGGCCTGCGCCAGCGGATAGGTTCCGCCGATGCGCATCTTCAGTTCGCCTTTCGCGATCCAGCCGAGGACGTCGCCGGCGCGCTGGAGGAGCTCCGCGCGCGTGACCGTGTAGTCGGCGAGCTTGGGGCGCGTGAGGAAGAGCGAGCCCTTCGCGTTGAGGACCATCGGCGCCACCGGATCGACGGGGCCGCTGGCGTTGCCGTAGGAGACCATCATGCCGCGGCGGCGCAACGAGTCGAGGCTCTGCTCCCACGTGGCCTTGCCGACGGAGTCGTAGGCGACGTGCACGCCCTCACCGCCCGTGAGGCGGCGCACCGCGGGGGCCACGTCTTCACGGGTGTAGACGATCACGTGGTCGGCGCCGGCGTCGCGTGCCAACTGCGCCTTCTCGTCGTTGCCGACGGTGGCGATGACGCGGGCGCCCCGGCGCTTGGCCATCTGCGTGAGCAGCAGGCCGACGCCGCCGGCGGCAGCGTGCACCAGCGCCACGTCACCGGACTTGAGAGGGTACGTGGTGTGCGAGAGATAGTGCGCGGTCATGCCCTGGAGCATGGCGGCCGCCGCGGCGCGGTCGTCGATGCCCGCGGGCACCGGCACCACGCGGTCGGCTCTCACCACGGCGTACTCGGCATAGCTCCCCAGGCCGTCGGCGTAGGCGACGCGATCGCCGGGGGCGATGCCGGTGACGCCGGGGCCGACGCGCTCGACGAGCGCGCACGCCTCCATGCCGGGCGTGAACGGCAGCGCCATCTTGTAGAGGCCGCTGCGCTGGTAGATATCGATGAAGTTGACGCCGGCGGCGAGGATGCGGACGAGGATCTGTCCCGATCCCGGCTCGGGCTGCGGCGCCTCGACGTACTGCATGACCTCGGGGCCACCCTGCTGCTCGATCAGAATCGCGTGCATGCGCTGCTTCTCCTTCTTCTTCGATCGTAGACGTGTCGCTCTCTCGACCGCGCGATTCCTCAGGAGGTTGCGCGTTCCGCCGTCGTGGGATTTCGCTCGACGGAAGATTCCGCCGAGGCGGCGGGCTTGCGCTGCCGCGCGCGTACCAGGCGGGTCATGGCCTCGTTGTACGGGGCGGCCAGACCGTGGCGGCGCGCCATCGCGACGACGGCGCCGTTGATCGCCTCGATCTCCGTGCGGCGCCCGGCGCGCAGGTCCGCGCGCATCGAGGAGACGTTCTGCGCCGTGGAGGAGGCGACGGCGCGCACATATTCCCACGCGTCGTCGAACGGCAGCCCGATGCGCGCGGCGGCGGCGACCTGGACGGTCTCTTGGGCGAGAGCGCGCGCCAGGGCCTGGGCGTCTTCGTCGTCGAGCACGATGCCGTTGGGCGCGTCGAGCAGGGCGGTGACGGGGTTGATGGCCGCATTGGCGACGAGCTTGCCCCAAATCTGAGGGCGAATATCGTAGACGGACTGCGCGGGCAGCCCGGCGCGCGTGAGGAGGTCCCGCACGGTGGCGACCGTGGCCGGCGAAGCCCCCGCGCCTCCGAGCACCGTGGTGCCCGTGCCGGCGCGGCGCACCGTGCCGGGCGAGAGCTGGGTGGAGCCCTCCGTGGTCACGCCCAGCACCAGGGCCAAGCGGCCGCCCAGCGCGGCCTTGATGGCCTCCTCGTTCCCGAGTCCGTTCTGGAGGCTCACGATCACGCACGCGGGGTCGATCTTGCCGCCGAAGGGACGCATGGCGTTCCACGTGTCTTGCGCCTTGACGAAGACGAAGATGATCTCGCTCGCGAAGAGGTCTTGCGGGCGCAGCGTGGCGCGCACCGCGCGCCGCTCTCCGTGCTCCTCGCGGATGCCCTCGGCCAGCGCGGCGACGTGATCGGGGCGCACGTCGAGGACGGCGACGTCGGCGACGGGCGCCAGCAGCAACGCAAAGAGCGAGCCCATCGCGCCTCCGCCCACGATGCCGACGGACGGCCGCTTCACTGCTTCCACGGGGCGTTCATTCGCTCAGAAGTGATAGCGGAACCTCCGCGTGCCGCGCGCCCTGCGCACACGGAAGAGCGCGATGAGCACGAGGCCCGAGACAAAGCCGCCGATGTGCGCGAAGTAGCCGATGCCGCCCTGATCGCTCAGCGTGCGCGTGGTGAGCGTGCCCGCGTGGAGGAACTGCAGCGCCGCCCACAGGCCGATCACGACCACGGCGGGGAGGCGCAAGAAGAGGGGAAAGCACCCGATGGGCACGATCGTCTTGATGCTGCGCGTGGGGTACGTGACGAGGTAGGCGCCAAGCACGCCGGCGATGGCGCCGGAGGCCCCGACCGTCGGGATGTGGCTGCCGGGCGCCGCGAAGACCTCCACGAGCCCGCCGATGATGCCCGCCGCCAGATAGAACGCCACGAACCGCAGGGAGCCGGTGAGGTACTCCACCTCCGGGCCGAAGACGAAGAGGTAGAGCATGTTGCCGATGATGTGCAGCCAGCCGGCATGGATGAAGAGCGAGCTCACCAGCGTGAGGTAGATGGGCTGCGGCGCGCCGACCACGGTGAGGCCGTGGGAGATGTCGTACGGGACGGCGCCGTACCCGGAGACGAACGCCTCCATGCACGTGGAGCCGCACGTCTGCCCCAAGGAGAGCTCGTGGAGGAAGACCACGACGTTGATCGCGATCAGCGCGTAGACCGCGAAGGGGAAGATCGGGAGAGGCTCGCCCGCCTCGCCGATCGGAATCACAAATTGAGCTCCAGTCCGTAGACCGGGCGGCGGTCCGCATAGAAGATGTCGCGCTCGCCGACGAAGCCGTCGATGCTCTTGGTCACCCGCACGCGTCCGTAGAGATCGAAGGTGGGGTGGCGCAAGTCGTAGAGCTTGGCATCGAATCCGAGCCTCCCCGCATCGGCGCTCGCCGCGACGCCGAGACGCGAGTAGAACAGGCCGCCGCCGACGCGCAGGTTGGGCGAGGTGCGCCGGAAGACCGCCGCGTTGACCGTGGCGTAGCCGCCGAAGTCGTTGCCGCCGAGGAGAACGCTCGTTCCGCCCTTCGGCAGGAACCAGAAGTTGACGTCGGACTGCGGCCCCTGGTCGCGCGAGAGCAGCGGCGTCCCGAACGAGGTACGGTCGGTGGGGGCGAGCTCGCTCACGCGGATCTGGACGCTGGCGAGGTTGGTCAGCCGCCTCTTCGGCTGCGGGATGGCGGCGTTCAGGCTGGTCTTCACGCCGGTGCCGTCAGGAGCGCGCTCAACCTGCCCGGAGGCGTTGGGAGCGGGAGACCCGGCCGGCGCCGGCGTCGCGCCGGCATCGACGCCGTAGACGCTCGACTCTCCTCCCAGGTGCCCCAGGAGCGAGTTGAGACGCTGCGCGGCGGCGTCGATGTGGGAGACGGTGTCGTGGAGCTGCGCCTGCGTCTGGCGGTCGCCGGTGAGCGTGTGCAGATCGTTGGCGATCAGGGCGACGGAGTGTGCCGTGTCGCGCAGCTCGGTCGTCGTCTGCACCACGTTCTCGTGGACGGTGGGGTCGCCGGCCAGGCGCTGGACGTCGTCGGCGGTCTTGGCCAGGCTCTTGGAGATGGCGGTGAGGTTGTCGACGATCCGCGAGACCTGTCCGGTCTTGTCGTTGACGGTGCTGCGCAACGAGTCGCTCACGGCCACGAGGTTGCCGCTGATGATGCCCAGCGACTGCTGCAGCTCGCCGGCGATGGCGTTCGAGCGCTCCGAGAGCTGCGAGACCGTGGTGGTGGTCTGGCGCGTGATCACGTTGACGTTCTGGGCGCTCTGCTGGAGTTGATCGAGGATCGCGGGCTCGCGGCGCTCGATGTCGGCCAGCATCCGGTCGAGACGGTTGGCCTCGTTCTGCCCGGAGGCCATCAGGTCGGCAAGCGTGACGGGTATCTTGCCCTCGGGCTGCTGGTCGACCGGCAGGATCTGCCGCGGGAGCGGAGGCGCCGGCGGACCGGAGACGGTCTTGGGCAGCAGGATGTTCAGGTACGGGTCCCCCGTGACGGGCGACCGGATGATGAACTCGGCGTTGCTGGGGATGCCGACGTCTTGGTGGATGCTCAGCACGACCTCGACGCTGTAGTCGGGCAGCAGCGTCACGTCGGCCACGCTGCCGACGATGACGCCCGACTGCAGGACGTAGCCGCCCTGCTTGAGTCCCGCGACGTTCTTGAAGTGCACGCCGATCTGGTAGCCGCGCCGCGAGCCGAGGTCTGCCACGACGTAGGTCGCGAAGAGCAGCGTGAGGAGCCCCACCAGCGTGAAGAGTCCGACGCGCGCTTGATTGCTCACCGAGTCACTCCGATTCTGGACACTAGCCTACATACCCCTAGAGAGGGATCGGTCCCTGGTCGCGCCCCTGGAGGAACTGCTGGACGATCGGGTTGTCGGAGCGGCGCATCTCCTCCACGGTGCCTTCCGCGATGATCGCCCCCTCGAAGAGGAGCGCGACGCGGTCGGCCATCTGGTAGACGCTCTGCATGTCGTGGGAGACCACCACGACGGTGGCGCCCAGGGCTTTGTTGATCTGCTTGATGGTGCCGGTCAGCACGTTCGTCACGATGGGGTCGAGCCCGGACGTCGGCTCGTCGAAGAGCACGATCTCCGGCTTGGTCACGACGGCCCGGGCGAATCCGGCGCGCTTGATCATGCCGCCCGAGAGCTCCGCGGGCAGCCGCTGCAGCGTGTCGGCGAGGCCGACCATCTCGAGCGTCTCGCGTACGGTCTTCTGGATCTCCGGCTCGCTCATGCGCGTGTTCTCGCGCAGCGGCATGGCGACGTTGTCGCCGATCGTCAGCGAGTCGAAGAGGGCGGCGAACTGGAACGCGAAGCCGATGGACTTGCGCAGCTCGATCAGCTCGCGGTGCGACATCTTGCAGAGGTCGGCGCCCTTTACCAGCACGCGGCCCCGCTGGGGCATGCGCAGACCGTTGATCAGGCGCAGCGTGGTGCTCTTGCCCGAGCCGGAGAGCCCGATGATGCAGGTGATCTCGCCGGCGGGGATGGTGAGCGAGAGGCCGGAGAGCACGATCTTCTCGCCGAACGCGAGCTCGACGTCTTGGATGGCGATGATCGAGGCGCCGCGCGTCATCGGAAGAGGATGTAGCTCAACGTGAAGTTCGCGATGAAGATCAGGATGATCGAGAGCACGACGCTGAATGTCGTGGCTTTGCCGACGCCCGCCGCGCCCCCGCGCGTGGTGAGGCCCTGATAGCATCCGACCAGCACGATGATGATCGCGAAGAAGAACGTCTTGAAGAGGCCCTTGGCCACGTCGGTCATCGTGATCGCCTGATGGACCGAGGTGATGAACTCCTGCGGCGTGATGTTGGCCACGACCTTGGCCATCCACATGCCGCCGAGGACGGAGATCACGTCGGCGAAGATCGTGAGGATCGGCAGCGTGAGGAGCATCGCCAGCAGGCGCGGCACCACCAGCATGCGCGTGGGCGAGAGGCCCAGCGCCTCCAGCGCCTCGACCTGCTCCGTGACGACCATGGTGCCGAGCTCGGCCGCGATCGCCGCGCCCACGCGGCCCGCGACGACGACGGCCGTGAGCATGGGCCCCAGCTCGCGCGAAGTGGTGTAGGCGACGCCGCCGCCCACGACGTTGGCAAAGCCGTACTGCACGGCTTGTTCGGCTGCCTCGAGCGAGATGACCATGCCGGTGAAGAGCGAGGTCAGCAGGACGATGATGGTGCTCTGGGTGCCCAGCAGATAGGCCTGGTTGATCGTCTCGAGGAGCCGGACGCGCAAGCGCACGATGAAGTAGGCGGCATCGGCGCCCAAGGCGGCTACCCCGCCGGCATACTCGAGGAACCGGAGGGTGAGGCGCCCGACCGATTCGAGCGCCCTCATGACTCCCCGAGCTCGACCTGCTGGAGGCGCTCCAGCGTCTCCGTCGCCCCGAGCAGACGCCGGTGGGCGACGCCGCGCTCGGCCTGCAGGTTGTACTGCTGCTGGAAGAGGTCGTCGAGGCGGCGGTCGAGGTCCTTGATCTGCGCGCGCGCCTCGCGCTCGAGGCCGGCGAAATAGCGGCGGGCGTCGCGGACGAACGTCTCGAGGTCCCGCTCGGAGGGCGTCTCGCCGCGTTCGACGTGCGCGCGGATGCGATCGAGGCTCGCACGCAACGCGCGGTCGCCGATGCGGTAGGAACCGACGGCGCGCGCCAAGGCGGCTAGGTCCACGGCGGTGGGCATCATGCGGGGATGGCGGCCGGCAGCGGAACCCCCAGAGGCTCCAGCACCCGCCGCTGCTCCTCGACCAGCAGGCGTATCCCGTGGTCCGCCAGCGCCAGCATCTTCTCGAGGTCGCCGCGACTGTAGGGAGCCGCCTCGGCGGTGCCTTGGATCTCGACGTAGGTTCCGGCATCGGTCATGACGACGTTCATGTCGGTCTCGGCGCGGCTGTCCTCGTCGTAGGCGAGGTCCAGGAGCGGCCAGCCGCCCACGTAGCCCACGCTCACCGCCGCCACCATCCGCGGCAGCGGCCATTGGCGCAGCGTTCCTTGGGTGCGCAGGCCGTGGAGCGCCTGAGCCAGCGCGACGTACGCCCCGGTGATCGCGGCGGTGCGAGTGCCGCCGTCGGCTTGGAGCACGTCGCAGTCGAGGATCACGTTGCGCTCGCCGAGCTTGACCAGATCGGTGACCGCGCGCAAGGAGCGGCCGATCAGCCGTTGGATCTCGTGCGTGCGGCCGCCCACGCGTCCCACGGCCGACTCTCGCGGCGTCCGCTCCGCCGTGGAGCGCGGCAGCATGGCATACTCGGCGGTGACCCACCCGGTGCCGCGGCCGCGCATCCAGCGCGGCACGTCGCTCTCCACCGTCGCCGCGCAGAGCACCTTGGTCTTGCCCAGCGTGATGAGGGTGCTGCCCTCCGCGTGCGGCAGGACGCCGGTCTCGATGGTGATCGCGCGCAGCTGGTCGCGCGCGCGTCCGTCGGAGCGCAACGTCATTCCACGGTGACCGTCTTAGCCAGGTTGCGCGGCTGATCGACGTCGCAGCCCTTGAAGTCGGCGATGTGATACGCCAGCAGCTGCAGCGGGATCACGTTGACGATCGGCGAGAGCAGGGGGTCGACGCGCGGCACCGGCAGCACCTCATCGGCGAGGTCGGCGACGTCGGCGTCGTCGGGATGAGCGACGCAGATGATCGGAGCCTCGCGGGCCTTGGCCTCAGCGATGTTGGAGAGGATCTTCTCCCGCACGTGATCGTCGGTGACGACCCCCACGACGGGGGTATGCGTGTCGAGCAGGGCGATGGGGCCGTGCTTCATCTCGCCGGCGGCGTAGCCCTCGGCGTGGATGTACGAGATCTCCTTGAGCTTGAGCGCCCCTTCCAGCGCCGTGGGGAAGTTGATGTAGCGCCCCAGGAAGAGCACGCTCTGCACGTCCGCGATCTGGCGCGCCACGCGCTTGATGCGGTCGGTCTCGTTGAGGACCACGTCGATGGCGGCGGGCAGCAGGCTGGTGGCTTTGGCGATCTCGCGCAGGCGCTCCGCGGGCTTGGTGCCGCGCACGCGCGCCAGGTGCAGGGCGGTGAGGATCATCGCCGTGACCTGGGCCGTGTAGGTCTTGGTGGCGGCCACGCCGATCTCGGGACCGCCGCGCGTGTAGAGCGTGCCTTCGGCGAGGCGCGTCAGGTGCGAGCCGACCACGTTGCAGATGCCCAGCACCGGGGCGCCCAGGTTCTTGGCGATCTTCACCGCCTCGATGGTGTCGGCCGTCTCTCCGGACTGGGAGATCGCCACGACCAGGGCGGAGGGGTCGACGACGGGGTCCCCGTAGCGGAACTCGCTGGCGAGCTCCATCTCCACGGGCAGGCCCACGAGCGAGCGCAGGAGGTACATGCCCACCATGGCCGCATGATACGCCGTGCCGCAACCCGTCATGCAGATCTTCGAGATCGCGCGCAGCCGCTCGTCGGTGATCTCGCCGAGCTCGTTCTCCAGGTGCACGTCGAACGCGTCGTCGATGCGGCCCGCGAGCGTCTCCTTCACCACGCTCGGCTGCTCGAAGATCTCCTTGAGCATGAAGTGCTTGTAGCCGCTCTTCTCCGCTTGCGCCGCGTTCCAGGTGACGCGCGTGACCTTGCGTTCGATGGGCTCGCCCGTGAACGAGGAGAGCCGGTAGCCGTCGCTCCCCACCACCAGCATCTCGCCCTCCTGGATCACCACCGTGTCACGGGTGTACTGCAGGAGCGCGGGGATGTCGGAGGCGACGAACATCTCGTGCTCCCCGACGCCCAGGATCAGCGGCGATGCGCCGTTGCGGGCAAAGATCAGGCGCGAGGGGTCCTTGGCGGAGATGACGCCGAGACCGAAGGCCCCGCGCAGCTCGGCGAGCGTCCGCCTGACCGCGTCGACGAGATCGCCCTTGTCGTGGGACTCGATGAGGTGCGCGATGACCTCGCTGTCGGTCTCTGAGACGAAGCGGTGGCCCTGCTTCTTCAGCCGCTCGCGCAACTCGACGTAGTTCTCGATGATGCCGTTGTGCACCACCGCGAGATCGCCCGTGCAGTCGAGGTGCGGGTGGGCGTTGACGTCGTTGGGGCGTCCGTGGGTGGCCCAGCGCGTGTGCCCCACGCCCGTGGTTCCGGAGAGCGGCTCGTGCTCGAGCAGGGAGACCAGCCGCGCCAGCTTGCCGACGCTCTTGGATCCCCGCAGGTGGTGATCGTCGACGACGGCGATGCCCGCCGAGTCGTACCCGCGATACTCCAGCCTCGAGAGGCTGTCGAGGATGATCGGCACGCTGTCGCGCTGTCCGACGTAGCCTACGATCCCGCACATAACCCCACTCGCTCCGTTTCACCGCGCTCGGCGCGCTATTTGATGCCTTCTTTGACGCGGCTGTAGTGAATCTCCCCCGCGGCCACCTCCGCGAAAGCGGTGCTCACCGGCTTGTTGGGGTTGGCGTCCTCCACCAACGCCGGAACGCCGTTGTTGAGCTGCTTCGCGCGCTTGGTGATCACGTTGACCAGGGTGAATTTCGAATCGACGTGCTTGAGCAGTCTGTCGAGGTCCCCGAAGACCGATGCGGATGCTGACATTCGTGGTTGGCTCTCCTCTATGACTCCGTGACGATCTCTTGGATGCGACCGTCGTGGTAACGGTGGATGCGCAGCTTCTCGGCTCGCAGGATGGCGCGCAGGTCCCGGACCGCGGCCTCGTGCTGATTCTGCGCGTTGATGACGACGTAGTCGAAGCTCCGGATCGACTTGATCTCCTCGTGGGCGATGGCCAAGCGGGCGGTGATCTGCTCGTTGGTCTCGGTGCGCCGCTCCTCGAGGCGCCGGCGCAGGTGGGCGAACTTGTCCGGCAGGACGAAGATCAGCACGGCGTCGGGGAACGAGGTC
Organism: Candidatus Dormiibacterota bacterium; assembly: GCA_035533275.1. Classification (GTDB taxonomy): domain Bacteria; phylum Vulcanimicrobiota; class Vulcanimicrobiia; order Vulcanimicrobiales; family SCRA01; genus SCRA01. Next base: position 35,214 of record DATLUD010000010.1, read on the forward strand.
TTGATGCGCAGGGCGCCGTTGACCTCTGGCTTGGCGACCACGTCGTACCCCTCCGCCAGCGTCTTCTCGATGAAGCCTCGCGGCGTGCCGTACAGGTTGCCGTTGTACTCGCGGGTCTCGAGGAACTGTCCCTCGCGGATGCCGGTCTCGAACGCTTCGCGCGGGAGGAAGAAATAGGACTCGCCTTCCCGTTCCCCTTCGCGCGGCGGGCGGGTGGTCGCCGAAACCGAGTAGCGAAGGCTCGTCGAGCCTGCCATCAGCGCCTCCATCAAGGTGTCCTTGCCCGCTCCGGACGGGCCGGAGACGACGAAGAGCAAACCGGGGCCGGCCACCTGCGACAACCTCCTCGAGCAATGTACGGCGCCAAAACAACAAGGTTCGCACGGCCATCGCGTGAACCCTTGCCTACAGTATGCGCTTGGATTGGATTCTGGTGCGGCGGCTCGCCGCCGAGCTGGCGGAGGCCCTGCGCGGGGCGCGGATTCGCGACGCGGGGTGCCTGGCCGACGGGCGCTTCGCCTTGGCGTTCGGCGGCCGCGGCGGGGACCGCCTGCTCGCCTTCGATCCCTTTGGCCCTCAGCCGGGCGTGCTCCTGGAGTCCGGGGAGCTGGCGGTGGGCGGGGAGCCCGGCTGGGCCCGTCCGCTCGCTTCCGCCCTGGTGGGCTGGAGCGTCGTCGACGTCACCAGCCTGCGCGGAGACCGCGTATTGATCGTTGAGCTGGGGCGCGGAAACCAGTTCGGCGTGCGGGCGGAAGGGCGCCTTGTCGCCGAGCTGGTTCCACGCTTCGGCAACCTGCTCGCGCTGCGCGGAGAGACGATCGTCGCCCTAGCGCGCCAGTTCAGCCGAGCCGAGAACGAGCTTCGCGAGGCCCTCCCCGGGCGGCGCTATCAGCCGCCGCCTCCCCCGCCGGACCGCCCCGACCGGCAATGGCTGGAGGCGGCCCTGAGCGGTGTGGCCGATGAGCCCGCGGAGCTCCTCAAACGCCCGCTCGAGATCTACCGCGAGCGCCCCGGGGGACGCGTCCTGGCCGCGCATCTGGTGGAGTTGCCGGGATACGACCACGCCGTCCACGAGCGCGGCGATTCGCTGTTGACCTTGCTGGCACAGGAGCACGCACGCGAGCGGCGCGCGGCGCTGGAAGCTGATGTCGAACGCCATCGCGAGCGCGCGCTGCGGGCGTTGGCCAAGCTGGCCCAGGCGACGGAGGACGAGGCCGCGGCGTTGCGCGCGCGCCTGGCGGCCGGCGAGGAGCGCGAGCGGCTCTTGGCGTGGGGCAACGCCCTCTACGCCCACCTCGGCGACGTTCCGCCGCGCGCGGCGCGTTTCGCTCCGCCGTCGTCCCCCGAGCTCGAGATCCCGCTCGATCCGGAGCTGGATGCCAAGGAGAACGCCGCCGCGATCTTCGCCCGGTACCGCAAGCTCACGTCCGCCCTGCCACACGTCGAGCGGCGGCTGCACGAGCTGGAGCGGCGGCTGGAGCAGATCGCGGCGCTGCGCTGGGAAGTGGGGCGCGTGGCGGCGGAGGACCTGGCCGACGCGGAGGCGGCAGTCGGCACGCTGACGGGCACCGGCGGCAAGGCCGCGGAGCGGCGCGGGGCCGCCGGGCGCGGCGCGGGCGCCGCCCGCAAGCGCAAGCCGCTGAGCGTGGAGCTGCCCTCCGGGGCACGCATCCTGGTCGGGCGCTCGCCAACGGAGAACGCCTACATCACCTTCGAGCTGGCCGCCGCCGACGATCTCTGGTTCCATGCCAAAGGGGTCCCCGGGGCTCACGTGATCCTGCGCCCCGCGCCGGGGAGCGCGCCCTCGGAGGCCGACGTGGAGAGCGCGGCCCGCCTGGCGGCGCTGCATTCCAAGGCGCGCGCGAGCGCCAGCGTGGCGGTGGACTACACGCGGCGCAAGCGGGTTCGCAAGCAGCACGGCGCGCCGCCGGGCTTGGTGTGGTACGACGGCGAGAGGACCATCCACGTGGCGCCGGCCGAGGCGCCCGCGCCGGCGCTCACAACAGCGTGAGTGTGCGCCGCGGGGTCTGCAGGTTGCGGTAGGCGACCACGGCATTTGCGGCCATGGCGCACCATCCTCCCAGCCCGCATAGGGCCGCCGCCGCCAAGATCTCGGGGCGCGCCGCCAGCAAAGCGACGATGCCTGTGGCCACGGCAAGCTGAGAGAGTCCCCACGCCAGCCACGAGAGCGGCGCCGAGAGGACCTGAGCCGGCGGCGTCTCGTCGTGGTCGCCGCGCACCATCGTCGCCATCAAGCGGACCGGGATGTGGTGGAGATGCCCGTTGACCATCTGACCCAGCCAGCCCATCAGGCCCGCGTAGGCGTACGCGCTCTGCCACGGGGCTCCGGCGAGAAGACCGAGGCCCAGCACCGCAGCGGCGGCGAGCCAAGCCACGGCCGCCGCCAAGAAGGCCTGCGGCGGCCGGTGGGGGTTGGCGGCGTGGTTGAGCACGTCGCTGACGTCGATGATGTAGAGCGTGACGGCGGCGGCGACGAGAGCGCCCCCCGCCCACGCCAGCGGCAAGAGCGCAAGGGCCAGGCCGCCCGCGAGCGCGAGCACGCCGGCGAGCGTGGCGATGCCGACGGCGACGTGGCGCCAGCGCTGCGTGGGGCGTCTGCCCGCGATCGGTCCCAGCGTCTGGACGGAGACTCCGAAGACCAGGATGGTGAGCCAGCCGATGCCCGCCAGAGCGGCGTGCACGGCCGGGCCCCGCTCGAGGAGCTCGGGGAAGATGCCCCCCTCCAGCGCCCAGGCCATGGCGACCCCCAGACCCGCCGCCGCCGCCAGCATGAGCAGAACGCCCGCGATGGCCCGCGCGATGGCGGCCTCAGCCCGCGCGGCCGCCGCCGCCGCGCGGCCGAGCGTGCGCAGCATGGGGATCAGATAGGCGACGATGGACGCCGCCACGACGGCCGTCCCCCAGGCCGTCACCACGAAGCGCGACGTCCAGAAGCCGCCGACCATCAGGTAGACGCCGGCCGCGTACGGGTAGAGCGCCACGCGCGCCAGCCGCTCGTTGCGCAGCGGCACGTCCGTGAAGTTGGGAGCTGCGAAGATCAGCACGGCCAGCGCCACCATCGTCAGCCAGCCTAGGGCGACGAGGTGGATCCAGGCCAGCCCCTGCGGACTCGGACGCGTCGCTCCGCGCAGCGCCAGCGCGAAGAGCAGCACCCACGAGAGGCCGTGGGAGAGTTGGCCCAGCACCAAGGCTCCCGGCGGGATCCATGGGGGCTGGCGCCGATACGCCGCGCTCACGCGCGCTCCAGCAGCATCGCGTCGCCGAAGCTGTAGAACCGGTAGCGCTGCACCACGGCCTGCTCGTACGCGTGCAGCATGCGCTCGCGCCCGGCGAAGGCGCTCACCAGCACCAGCAGCGTCGAGCGAGGCAGATGGAAGTTGGTGACGAGGGCGTCGACCACGGCGAAGCGCCATTCCGGTGTGATAAAGATGGACGTCTCGCCCGGGCCGGCGCGCAACGCGCCACGATCGTGCATGCAACCCTCCAGAGCGCGCAAGGTGGTGGTTCCGACGGCCACCACGCGACGCCCCTCCCGCTTGGCGCGGGCAACCGCCTCCACGGTGGCCTGCGGGATCTCATAGCGCTCCGCGTGCATGCGGTGCTCGGCCAAGCGTTGCGCGGCCATCGGGCGGAACGTACCGAGGCCGACGTCGAGCACGAGCCGCGCTGTCTCGATGCCGCGCCCCTCGATGCGCTCCAGCAGCTCCGGGGTGAAGTGGAGTCCCGCCGTCGGGGCGGCCACGCTGCCTTCCACGCGGGCGTAGACGGTCTGGTACTCCTCCTCGGGCACGCGCTCGTGCACGTACGGCGGTAGCGGCACGTCGCCGACTTCGCGCAGGAACGACACCAGGGGCTGGATCAGATGGAGCTCGACGATGCGCTCTCCCTCTTCTCCCATGCCGGCGATCTCGGCGCTCGATCCGTCGTCGAAGCGCACGCGCGTCCCCAAGCGCAGTTTCTTGGCGGGGCGCACGAGAGCGGCCCAGCGCCCGGGGCCGGCGGGCTCCGGGTGGAGCAGGAAGATTTCGCAGGCGCCGCCTCCGGGCTCGCGCCGGCCATGGAGCCGTGCGCGGATGACGCGCGTCTCGTTGAGGACCAAGAGATCGCTGGGGCGCAGGAGCTCGGAGAGCTCGGCGAAGCGGCGGTGCTCGATCTGCTCGCCGCGCACGACCATCACGCGCGCCGCGTCGCGCGGCTCCACGGGGTGCTGGGCGATCAGCTCCTCGGGGAGCGCGAAGTCGTAGGCCGCGGTCAGGCCCTCATCGGCCATGCGGAGCATGCAGCGAGCCGGCTCGCGCGCCAGCACCGGGATCGACGACGAGATAGATCACGGCGTCCCTCTTCCCGGGGTTGTGGTACCAGTGCCTGCGGTCCGCCGCGAAGCAGAGCGAGTCGCCGCGCTCCATGCGCACCGCTTCTTCCTCGAGGTGCACCTCCACGGTGCCCGCGTCGAGGTAGAGCCGCTCGATGCTCCCCCGTGGATGCGGGGCGAAGATTCCCGAGGTGACGCCTGCGGGAACCGTCAGCCGAACGAACTCCACCGTGCTCTCGCGCACCACCGGGCCGAGGTGCTCGCGGCGCACGCCGGTGGGCTCGACCAAGGGGTGCTCTTCCCCCGCCTTGGTATGGATGATGACGGCGGGCGCCGCGCCGACGTCGACCACATGGGAGAGCGGAGTCTCCAACGCTTCGGCGATGGCCGAGAGCACGGTGATGGTCGGGGACTTGGCCCCGCGCTCGACCTCGGAGATCATGGCCGCGGAGACGCCGCTGCGCTCCGCCAGCGCACGCAGGGTCAGACCCCGTTCGAGGCGCCGCTCTTTGATCCGGCGGCCGACCCGCACGGTTGGGCTATCCACGATAGTAGACCTGTTTGACGAAAGTAGACACGTTTGCTATAGTGAATTCGTGTTCACGCCGCGTCTCCCTGCCGCCGCTCTCCTGCGCTCGCTAGCCGTGCTGGTGGGTTGCGAGCTGGCGGGTAACCTCCTCGCCGGAGCCTTGGGTCTCCCCGTCTCGGGCACCGTACTGGCCATGGCGGGGCTCTTCGTCTGGCTGATTGCCGTCCGCCGCGTCCCCGAGTCTCTCGAGCGCACCTCCCAGGGGCTGCTGCGCATCCTGCCCTTGCTCTTCGTGCCGGCCGGCGTCGGCGTGGTGGCCTACCTGCCGCTGCTGCGGCGCGAGTGGCTCGTCTTGGCCGCGGCCATCGGGGGCTCGCTCGCGATCACCATGCTGGTCACGTGGGCGACGATGCTGGGGCTCACGCGCCTGCTCTCCCGCCGCGGTTCCCGGGAGGCGTGCGACTCGTGAGCGCCGTCGGGGTCTTGGCGGTGGCCGCGACGCTCGCCGTCTATTACGCGGCGGATGCGCTCTACCGGCGCAGCGGGCGTCACCCTCTGCTCCACCCCGTGCTCCTCTCCATCGCCGCGCTTGCGGCGTTACTGGAGGCGGCGCATCTGCCTTATCCGCGCTACATGGACGGCGCGCGGCTGATCGCCTTTTTCCTGGGGCCGGCGACGGTGGCCCTGGCGATTCCGATTTACCGCAATCTCTCGGCCATCGGAGGCTCCCTGCCGGCGGTCATCGGCGCGCTGGTCGTCGGCTCGACCACGGCGATGGTCAGTGCCGTGGGGATCGCTTGGGCGCTCGGGGCGCCGCCGCTCATCGTGCGCTCCCTGGCGGCCAAGTCCGTCACCACGCCCATCGCGATGGCCGTGAGCGGAGAGATCGGCGGAGCCCCCGCGCTGACCGCGGTCTTCGCGATCCTCACGGGCATCGCGGGGGCGATCGCCGTGGCTTGGATCTTTCCACGCGGCGACCGCGTGGATTGGAGAGCACGCGGGTTCAGCACGGGGCTGGCCTCGCACGCCATCGGCACGGCGCACGCCTTCACGCTCGACGAGACCGCGGGCGCCTTCTCGGGGCTGGCGATGGGATTGAACGCTCTTTTCACCGCGCTCGTCTTGCCGCTGGCGGCGGCGCTTCTTCCCCACTCACTTCGCGGGCACTGATCCGCTCCGCCTACGCCGGCGAGCGCATGGGAACCGGGCGCTTCTCGTCGAGGTCGAGCAGATCGGCCCACGCCGTGACATCGGTGCGATCAGGCGCCACCTGGTTGCGCAGCTCCACGAAATACGCCTCGGAGTCGCTACCGGGCGCGGGAGCGTAGTTGAGGAACTGCTCGTTCCACTGCGCGACTTCGGCCGGGCTCTTCTTGGAAACGTACGTCTCGCGCGCCCATCTCTCGAGCGCCGCGTCGTCGAGCTCCTTGAGCTTCGCGAAGTACTCGTCCTTGTCGATCTCCAGGAATCCGAAGACCGCCTTGTCCATCGGGCAGTTGTAGCTGTACTCGCCGTTGCTGCCCGCCGCGGTGGCGCGCCCCTTGTCGGTGGCGCGTCCCAGCATCACGACGCCGGCGAACAGATCGCGCACGCTGCGCGGGTAGGACTTGGTGAGATCCATCGTTCGAGAGGCTCCTTCCGGAAAGCGTGGTCGTACGGCACCGTACGCCCACCCCCAGGTAACTACCTTACGATTCGTAAGGTTGCAGAATCCTCGCGAAAACGAGTTGCTCGATCAGCTCTGCCCACCGGGGAAGCGAAGGTTCACTCCGGGATGCTCGATCTCCGACCAGCGGCTGGTGATGACCTTCGACTGCGTGTAGAAGCGGAACCCCTCGGGACCGTAGACGTGCTGGTCACCGAAGAGCGAATTTTTCCACCCTCCGAAACTATAGGAGCCCACGGGGACGGGGATCGGCACGTTCACGCCGATCATCCCCGCGCCGGCGTTGCGCTCGAAATAGCGCGCGCTCGGCCCGTCGTTGGTGAAGATCGCTGCGCCGTTGCCGTACGCGTTGTGGTCGATCAGCGCGATGGCATCGTCGAGCGAGCCGACGCGCAGCACCACGAGCACCGGCCCGAAGATCTCTTGCCGGTAGATCTCCATCGACGGCGTGACGTGGTCGAAGAGCGTCGGGCCGACGAAGAAGCCGCCTTCGTGGCCGGAGATGCGGATGGCGCGTCCGTCGACCACCAGCGTCGCGCCTTCGGCGAGCCCCTGCGCGATGAGTCCCTCCACGCGCGCCTTGGCATCTTTCGAGACCAGGGGTCCGAGCTCGGCCTGGGGATCGGTGGCGGGGCCCACGCGCAGCTTGGCCATGCGCTCGCGCAATGCCGGCACCAGACGGTCGCCCACGTCGCCGACGGCGACCGCGGCGGAGATCGCCATGCAGCGTTGACCCGTGGAGCCGAACGCCGAGGATGTCAGCGCATCGGCCACGGCGCCGAGATCGGCATCGGGCATCGCCACCAGATGATTCTTCGCCCCGCCCAGTGCTTGCACGCGCTTACCGGCGGCGGCACCGCGCGCATAGATGTAGCGCGCGATGGGCGTGGAGCCCACGAAGCTGACGGCCGCGACGTCGGTGTGATCGAGCAGCGCGTCCACCGCGGCCTTGTCGCCGTGCACGACGTTGAAGACGCCGTCGGGGAGTCCCGCCTCCTTGAGCACGCGTGCCAGCAGCAGCGACGCCGAGGGATCGCGCTCGGAGGGCTTGAGCACGAACGTGTTACCGCAAGCCAGCGCGACCGGGAACATCCACAGCGGCACCATCGCGGGAAAGTTGAACGGCGTGATGCCGGCGCAGACGCCCAGCGGCTGGTGCAGGGAGTGGACGTCGATGTTGCGCGACACCTGCTCGCTGAACTCGCCCTTGAGCATCAGCGGCAACGCGCAGGCCAGCTCCACGACTTCCAGGCCGCGCGCGATCTCGCCCGCGGCGTCGGAGGGCGGTTTGCCGTGCTCGGAGGCGATGAGGTGCGCGAACTCGTCGGCGTGGCGGCGGAGCAGCTCGCGAAACGCGAACATGATCTCGACGCGCTTGGCTAGCGAGGTGTCGCGCCAGGCCGGGAAGGCGGCTTTCGCGGCGGCGACGGCGCGGTCGACGTCCTGCGGCGACGCCAGCGCGACGCGCGCGGCGACTCGGCCGATCGCGGGATCGTAGACGTCGCCGTAGCGGTCGCCTGCGCTCTCGGCTGGTTTGCCGGCGATCCAATGGGTGATGGTGCGTAGCTCTGCGGTGGTGCTCATGGCGGGAGCTTTCGTCGTCGGTCCCCGCGGCGCTCGCGCGGGGACAGTGTTTTTCGGTTTGCGATAGGAGCGCGGCGGCTAGGATCTCAGGACGGCAGCGCAGCTCTCGTGCAGGCGGGCGAGGCCCATGTCGAGCTCCTCGTCGGTCATCACCAGCGGCGCGAGGATGCGAATCACGCAGCCGTCGTTGCCCGCTCGCATGAGCAGGAGCCCGCGCTCGCGTGCCTCCCGCTGGATCTCCGCCGCCAGCCGTCCGGCCGGGCGCTTGGAGGCGCGGTCCTCCACCAGCTCCAGGGCCACCATGGCGCCCAGCGCGCGCACGTCGCCGATCTGCTCGTGGCGTCGTGCGAGCTCGCGGAACGCGTCGTGAAGGCGCTCCCCAACGTCGCGGGCGCGCGCGAGGATGGGTTGACGCTCGAAGACGTCGAGCGTGGCCAGCGCCGCCGCGCAGGCCAGCGGATTGCCGCCGTAGGTGCCGCCCAGGCCCCCGGGCTCGGGGGCGTCCATGACGTCGGCTCGGCCGATGACGCCTGCCAGCGGCAGGCCGCCGGCCAGGCTCTTGGCCACGCAGATCAGGTCGGGCACCACGCCCGCGTGCTCGATGGCGAAGATCGTGCCGGTGCGGCCGAAGCCCGTTTGGATCTCGTCGGCCACCAGCATGATGCCGTGGCGCTCCGTGCGCGCGCGCAGCTCGCGCAAGAACTCCGGCGGCGCCGGGATGAAGCCGCCTTCGCCGGCCACGGGCTCGATCACGATCGCCGCGACGCGCTCGGGCGCCACCTGCGCTTCGAAGAGCTCGTCGAGGGCCGAGAGCGCGCGCTCCGTCGTCCACCCGCGATAGTCGTAGGGGTAGGGCGCTTGGTAGACCTCGGGGCAGTACGGCCCGAAGCTCTGCTTGTAGGGCGAGGTCTTGCCCGTCATCGTGAGCGTCAGCAGCGTGCGCCCGTGGTAGCCATGCTGAAAGGTCACCACGGCCGGCCGTCCGGTGAAGGCGCGCGCGATCTTGACCGCGTTCTCCACCGCTTCGGCGCCGGTGCTCACGAGCATGGTCTTCTTCGGCGCGTCGCCGGGGGCCAGCCGGTTGAGCCGCTCCGCCACGCGCACGTAGCCTTCGTAGATCGCCACCTGAAACGAGACGTGGATGAACTGCTCGAGCTGGGCGCGTATCGCCTCGACGATCTGCGGGTGGCGGTGTCCCAGGTTGAGCACGCCGATGCCGCCGGCGAAGTCGAGGTATTCGTTACCGTCCACGTCCCAGAGGCGCGCGCCGTCGGCGCGCTGCGCGACGATGGGGTGCGCGGTGGAGACGCCGCGCGGGATCTCTCGCTGGCGCAATTCCAGGAAGACGGAGCTCTCGGATCTCGCAATCGCCACGTTCACGGCCCTCCTCGCCGACGAGTCCAGTCTACCCTTGCGGCGCTCCGAAATCCAGCGCCGTATGGGAGCATCGTCCGACAGGCTCGTTAGTACGGGCCGGAGGAGGCTCCCATGGACGCCTTCCCGCCCGAGCGAGCGGCTTCCACGGCCGCGCGCGCGGCGTCGGCGAGCAGCTTGGAGTCGGAGGTGATGGAGACCAGTTGGAAGCCAAGCTCGATCATCTTGGCCGCATACGACGGCGAGCCCGTGTGGATGCCGGCGACGACGCCGTGGCGCTTGGCCGCCGCCAGGATGTGCTTGATCGCCTCGAAGAGCGCGCTGCCCTCCGGATGGTCGAAGCCGTAACGTCCCGTCAGCGAGAAGCTCAGGTCCGCTGGTCCCACGTAGAGCGCCTCCAAGCCCGGCGTGGAGAGGATCTCGTCGAGGCGGTCGAGCGCGGTTCGCGTCTCGATCATCGCGAAGGGGAGCACCGTCTCGTTGGCGTGGAGCTGGTAGTCGGCACCGGCGTAGAGCGTGGCGCGCACGGGACCCGAGCTGCGGTAGCCCAGCGGCGGATAGCGGCAGGCCTGCACCATGCGCTCGGCTTCCTCGCGGCTGTTGACCATCGGGCAGATCACGCCGTAGGCGCCGGCGTCGAGGGCCTTCATGATGGCGCTGGGATCGTTCCAGGGCACGCGCACCAGCGGGACGGCGCTCGTGGTGGAGATGGCCTGCAGCATCGTCACGGCCGCCTGATAGTCGACGACGCCGTGCTGCATGTCGATCGTCACCGAGTCCCAGCCCGCGTGGGCCATCACCTCCGCGGAGAAGGAGCTGGGGATGGTCAGCCAGCCGTTGACGGCGGCGCCGCCGCCCTGCCACAGTCTCTTCAACGCGTTCTCGCGCACGGGTGCCTCCAGATCGTCGCCATGCCGGCTCTTCGCGCGGCGCTTTTGCCATTGCACGCGATGCGCGCGCTCTCCTCGCGAGAGGAAGTCCGCGCGCGCAGGAGCAACGCTTCGGCCAGCATGCCACACGACGACCTGCTCGAGGCGCTCGCGAAGTTCGACACGCCGGCGATCTGCAACGCGCTGGAGATCGTCGCTCCGGAGCATCGCGCCATCGGTTTCACCACGCGGCCATTCGTCTGCGCCGATCCCACGCTCCCGCCGATGGTAGGCTACGCGCGCACGGCGACGATGCGCGCCCTCGAGCCTTCCTCGCTCTCCAAGGACGACGAAAAGCGTCGGCGCCTGGACTACTACGCCTACATGGCGCGGCGGCCGCACCCCACGGTCGTCGTCATGCAGGATCTCGATCCCGTGCCCGGCTTCGGGGCGTTCTGGGGCGAGGTGAACTCCACGGTGCACCGGGGCCTGGGCGCCCTGGGAGCGGTCACGAACGGTTCGTTTCGCGATGTGGGCATGCTCGCCCCGGGCTTTCAGCTCTTGGGCGGGATGCTGGCTCCCAGCCACGCGTGGGTGCACGCCGTCGACTTCGGCGGTCAGGTGAACGTCCACGGGATGACGGTGGTCCACGACGACCTGATCCATGCCGACCGCCACGGCGCCGTCGTGATCCCCAAGGACGCGGCGTGCGAGATCCTCGCCGCCGTCGACCTGATCGCGCGCCGCGAGAGCGTGATCTTGGAGGCGGCCAGAGCCCCCCACTTCGACTTCGCGCGGCTTCGCGCCGCTTTGGAGAACGCCGATGAGATCCATTGAGGCCCGCGCGCTCCGCCGCGTCGTGACCGCCGTCTTCGAGGCCGCGGGCTGCTCGCCCGCCGAGAGCGCGCGGATCTCCGAGTCGCTCGTCGACACCAACGTGACGGGCCACGACAGTCATGGCGTCATCCGCGTGGCCCGCTACGTCGACGGGCTGCGCAACGGAGAGGTGCACGCCGGACGCCACGCGACCATCGTCTCCGAGAATCCGGTGATGGCCGTGGTCGACGGCAACGACGGCTTCGGCCAGACCATCGGCGTCGAGGCGGTGGAGCTGGGCATCCGCAAGTCCCAGGCGTTCGGGATCTCGGTGATCGCCCTGCGACACACCGGACACATCGGGCGCATCGGCCAGTGGGCCGAGCAGGCCGCGGCTGCCGGGCTGGTCTCCATCCACTTCGTGAACGTGCAGGGCAGCGTGACCGTGGCGCCGTTCAACGGCGTCGACCGCCGCCTGGCCACCAATCCCATCTGCATCGGCTTCCCGCTCCCGGGTCGCCCGCCCGTGATTCTCGACTTCGCGACCTCACTGGTTGCGGAGGGCAAGGTGCTCGTGGCGCGCGCGGGAGGCAAGCCGCTGCCCGAGGGCGCGTTGATCACCCCCGAGGGGCGCTTGAGCAGCGATCCCGCGGTCCTGCTGGGCGACGGCAGCGGGATGACGCTGGCCGAGCGCAAGGGGCTGGGCGCCATCCGCACCTTCGGCGAGCACAAGGGCTCGGGGCTCTCGTTCATGTGCGAGATCCTCGCGGGGGCGCTGGCGGGCGGCGGCGCGGCCGGCGGCGAGTATCCGCACATCACGAACGCGATGCTCTCGATCTACCTCGCCCCGCGCGTCTTCGGCGACCCCTCGACGATCGAGGCGGAAGCCGAGCGCTTCATCGCCTTCTTCACCAACTCGCGCCCCGCCGTGCCGGGGACCGCGGTGCTCGCGCCGGGTGATCCCGAGCTGACCACGCGCGCGGCGCGTGAACGCGAGGGCATTCCGCTGGAGGACGCCGTCTGGGAGTCGATCGTCGAGGCGGCGGCGAGCGTCGGGCTTCCCCGCGAGCGCATTGAGGCGCTGGCTAGACCGTGAGGAAGCGCTCCGCGAGAGCCGGATCGGAGAGGAAGGCGTCACGCGTGCCGCTGAAGGCGATGCGCCCCTGATCGATCACCGCCACGTGATCGGCGAGGTCGAGCGCGAAGGCGGCGTTTTGCTCGATCAGCAGCACCGTGGTCCCGAACTCCGCCCGCAGCAGGCGGATGGCCTCGCCGACCTGCTCGACGATCACGGGGGCGAGACCCTCCGTCGGCTCGTCGAGGATCAGCAGGCGCGGACGCGCGACCAGCGCGCGCGCTACGGCGACCAATTGCTGCTCGCCGCCGCTGAGCTCTCGGCCGCCTCGCTGGAGGAGAGGCTCCAGCATGGGGAAGAGCGAGAGGATGCGCTCAATGGTAAGCGCTCCCCCGCGCGGGGCGGCGTGGCGTCCCAGCAGCAGGTTCTCGCGCACGGTCAGCTCGGCATAGATCCGGCGGTCCTCCGGCACCAGCTGAACGCCGCGCCGAGCGCGCAAGGGGGTTGGAATGCGCGCGAGCTCGACGCCGTCGAAGCGAATCGACCCGGCGGCGCGGACCCCAACGCCGACGATGGTGCGGGCGGTGGTCGTCTTCCCCGCGCCGTTGCGTCCGACCAAGGCTAGCAACGACCCGGCCTGCACCTCGAGGGCGAGATCGAAGAGCACGTGCGCCGAGCCGTAATAGGCATGAACGTTCGCGAGGGCGAGCAGCGGCTCAGCCATGGCCGAGATAAACCTCCCGCACGTCGGCGCGGCCGCGGATCTCGGCGGGCGCTCCACTGCAGAGTATGCGGCCGCGATGCATGACGGTAAGTCGTTGGGCCAGTCGAAAGACCACGGACATGTCGTGCTCCGTCAGCAGAATCGTCAGCCCGCGGCGGCGCCAGAGGCTCTCGATCAGCGCGACGGTGGCCGACGTCTCGTGGGGCGACATGCCTGCCGTCGGCTCATCGAGCAGCAGGAGGCGCGCGTCGAGCTGGAGCGCCATGGCGATCTCGAGACGCTTGCGGTCGCCCTGCGAGAGCGAGTCCCCGCGGGATTCGGCGAGCGCCGCCAAGCCGACGTCCTCGAGCGCAGCGGTGGAGCGCTCGTGCGTGGTGGGCTCCACCGCGCTCCACCACCAGCTGGCCTTCCCCTCGCGGCAGAGAATGGCGGCCAGCACGTTCTCGCGCGCGGTCAGCGTGGGGAAGATCCGACTCACCTGGAAGGCCCGCGCGACGCCGAAGCGGACGCGGCGGTGGGGTGCCCACGTCGTGACATCGGTGCCGTCGAGCGTCACGCTGCCCGAGACCGGCTTCACCTCGCCGGCAACCGCTGCGAAGAGCGTGGACTTGCCGGCGCCGTTGGGGCCGATCACCGCGTGCAGCTCCCCCGCGTCGACGTCGAGCGAGACTCCGTCGAGCGCGCGGTTGGCCCCGTAGGACACCACGAGGTCGTGGATGCGCAATGCGCCGGCCTTGGTCGCGACATTCATCGCGCGAATCGCTCTCGGAGGATCCGCGCCAGGCTGAGGATTCCCTCGGGTATGACCACCACGAAGAAGAGAAAGACGATGCCGACGTACAGAATCCACGCCGGCGTCACCTCGGCAAAGGCGTGCGTGACCCAAGTGTAGACCAGCGCGCCGACCACGGGACCCCAAAACGTGGACATGCCGCCGATCAGCGCCATGATGATGGGGTCGCCTGAGCGCGTCCAAGCGAGGGCGTCCGGCGTGACGATCTGGTTGGCGTAGGCGAAGAGGCCCCCCGCCAGACCGCCGAAGGCGCCGGCGATCACGAAGGCGGCGAGCCGTTGCGCGCGCACGTCGACGCCGAGGAAGCGCGTGCGCACCGGGTCGTCGCGCATGGCGCGCAGCAGGTAGCCGAACGGCGAGAGATAGACCGTGCGCAGCGCGAGGATGCCGAGTCCCACGCAGCAGGCGCAGAGATACCAGAACGCCCCCTGGCTTCCCAGGGAGACCCCGAACAGCATTCCCCGGTCGATACCGGCCAAGCCGTTCTCTCCGCCGAGCGCGGAGACGTGGAGCGTGACCGTGTAGAGCGCCTGCCCGACCGCGAGCGTCACCATCGCGAAGGCGATGCCGTAGGTCCGCAGGGCGATCGCTCCCACGGCCAGTGCGGCGACCGCGGCGAGCGCCATGGCGAGCGGGAGCAGAGCGATCGGCGGGAGCACCGTGGAGGCGATGCCCACGGCGTACGCGCCGACGCCGAAGAACGCGGCCTGTCCGAACGACGGGATGCCGGCGTGCCCGATCAGGAGATTGACGCTGAGCGCGTAGAGCATCTGGATCAGCACCGTCTCCCAGAAGAACATCTGAGCGCCGTTCGCCCAGTGCGGAACCGTCAGCGCCAGGAGGACGGCGGCGAGCGCGGCGAGTGAGACCTTCATGCGTTGAGCTCTCCCGCTGGACCGGCCCGTCCCATGATCCCCTGGGGCCGGAGCAGCAAGAAGACGCCCATGCCGATGTAGAGGCTGAAGTCGGCGAGTCCGGGGCGCAGGGCCACGAGATAGGCGTTCAGCAATCCGAAGAAGAGCGCGGCAATCAGTGTGCCGCGGATGCTTCCGAGGCCTCCGACGATGACGATCGCGAACGCCTGGATGATGAACGAGACGGCGAGATCCGGCGTCAGCCCGACGAGCGGTGAGACCAGACCCCCTCCAAGGCCGGCGAGGAAGATTCCGAGAGAGAACATCGCGAGGAAGACCCGTTCGACGTCGATGCCCAACAGAGCCGCCATCTGACGGTCCGCAGCCGTAGCGCGCACCATGCGGCCGAATTCCGTCTTCTCCACCAGCCACTCGAGGCCGAAGACCACTGCGGCGCCCACGGCGTAGAGAAAGACGTCGTACGCGGGGATCGACACGGAGCCAAGGTGGAGCCGGCCGAGGAACGCAGGCGACTGCGGCTGAGAGAGCGGGGCAATGCCCCACACCAGGCGTCCGAGGCCCTCGAAGACCAGGAGCAGCGCGAACGTTCCCAGCAGCGAGGATATCTCGGGGAGCGGATAGAGGCGCCGGAAGAGGCCGCGCTCCGTCAGGGCCCCGACCAGCGCCGTGAGCAATCCGGCCGCGACCACGATGGCCACGAGCGCCGGGGCGGGCAGCGCTTGGCCGCGGGCGAGCGAGTACGTGAAGTACGCGCCGAGCATGAAGAAGCCGCCATGCGAGAAGTTGAGCACTCGCATCACGCCGTAGACGAGCGTGAGGCCGCTGGCGATCAAGAAGAGGAGCACGCCCTGCCCCAGACCGTCGACGAGCGGCAACGAGAGGTTGTGCATCGCGACGGTCCGGGGCCGGGGGCTACTTGGCGACCTTGTCGGCTGGGATCGCGGTCCAGCTCGGGCAGGTGTAGTGCTTGGGAGCGCTTGCGTCGCCCTTGCATTCGAAGACCGTCACCGGCTGCGCGAGCTCGTGATCAGGGCCGTAGCGGAGGATTCCCTTGGGGGTCGGGATCGGCGTCTGCTCGAGCGCGGTGATGAGCTTGTCGACGCTCACGCTCTTGGCGCGGTCGATGGCTGCGCGCAGCGCGTAGATCGTGGCGTACCCCTCGTACGACCACGAGTTGGGAGCGTCGCCGTATGCCTTC
Source organism: Candidatus Dormiibacterota bacterium (assembly GCA_035533275.1). Lineage (GTDB taxonomy): Bacteria > Vulcanimicrobiota > Vulcanimicrobiia > Vulcanimicrobiales > SCRA01 > SCRA01. The sequence continues at coordinate 51,050 of DATLUD010000010.1, forward strand.
TGGTAGGCCGCGACGAAGCGGCGGTTCAACGCCGTTGCATACGCGCGGTGATAGTAGTCGTAGACGAACCACACGTCGGGGAAATCGGCGCCGAGCTGGGCTGCCGTGGGCTCAGAGCCGCCGACGTTGATGGTTGCGGCGAACTTTCCGAACAGGTTCTCGGGCTTACCCTGCTTCACCACCGCGGCGGTGGCGCCGCCGAAGGTGGCGAGGTAGAGACCGTGGGTCTTCGCGCTGTCGCCGGGGAGCGAGGAGCTGAGCGCCGTGACGTACGAGCGCACGTCCTGAGCGGCGAGCGGCACGAAGACCGCCTTGCCGGCCTTCACGTCGGGCGAGAGATGGCGCAGCTTCTCCGAAAAGAAGTTCCAATCGTCGTGCCCGGTCACATAGTCGGGCGCGTAGGCGTCCCACGTGGTGATCGACGCGAAGCGCTCGTGGGCGAACTGGGCCGCGGCGCTGGTGAGCATCTCGTCACTGGGGGCGATGCGGAAGAAATGCTTGTCGAACTTCGTGGTGGTCAGCGCGGTAGCGATGCAGTTCGAGCCCATGACCAACATGTCGTTCTGTGCGGCGACCGGGAGGGCGGCGAGGCAGTCCGCGCTCGACGCGTAGCCCATCGTGATCGTCACGCCGGCGGACTGCAGCTCGCGTAGCGCCTGAACGGTGGCGGTGGGGTTCAACTGCTCGTCCTTCACGACGAGCTCGAGGCGGCGGCCGTCGACGCCGCCTGCCGCGTTGATCTCGTCGACGGCGAGCTGGGCGCCGTGCTGCGTGTCGGTGCCGACTTCGGCGAAGGCGCCGGAGATGGTATCGATGAGTCCGATCTTGACGGTCGCCGCGCCTTGCGCGCCGGAGAGCGCGGGCGCGATGGATACGGAGAACGTGAAGATAGCCGAGAGAACGATGAGCATCCGCCGTGCGATCATGCTTGACTCCTTCGTTCCGTTGAGCGGGACGATATTGACAGGTCGTTCCGTTGACAATACGATAGGTCGTGCGTAGAGCATCTGTCAAGACGGAGGGTGGAGCGATTCAGGGCGTTGAGCGCACGTCGCGCATCCTACTCGCCTTCGCCGAGGGCGAGCCGTTGCTTGGGGTCAGCGAGATGGCGCGAAAGTTGGCGCTGCCCAAGAGCGTGGTCCATCGCGCGCTCGACGCTCTCGTGGAGACGGGTCTGGTTGCGCGCGACCACGAGACGGCTCGGTACCGCTTGGGGCCGCGCGCGCTCGAGTTGGGTCTGGCCGCCGTGGGCGCCCCCGACGTACGCACGCTCGCGCTCCCCATCATGCAGGAGCTGGTGCGCGAGAGCGGCGAGACGGCGACGCTGAGCCTTCTCGTCGGGACCGAGCGCATCTACGCAGCGCAGGTGGAGAGTCCCCAAGAGGTGCGCATGACAGTCGAGGTCGGGCGCCGCTACCCCGTCTACGCCGGCGCCTCCGGGCGCGCGATCCTCGCGTACTTCTCGCAGGAGGAGGTTGCGCGCTACCTGGATCGCACGCCGTTGGACGCGCTCACGCCGTCCACGATCACCGATCGCAAGCGGCTCGAGCGCGACTTGGCCAAGGTGCGCGATCACGGCTACGCGGCCAGCTCCGGCGAGCGCGATCCGTGGGCCGCGGCGGTGGCCGCGCCGATCCTGCCCGGCGGGCGGCGGGTGATCGGATCGATGAGTATCTGCGGCCCGCGCACGCGGCTCACGCCCGAGCGGGTGGCCGGTTTCGGCGAGTTGGTGCGGCGCGGTGCCGACGAGCTCGCCAGTCAGCTTTGGTGAGGAGGATTCGGTGGCACGATACGATAGCGTGATTCTCGGCGGGCGCGTGGTGCTGCCCGGTTACGGCGTGGTTCCGTGCGGCATCGGCGTCGCGGACGGACGGATCGCCGCTCTAGCGGACGACCTGCGTGCGGTGGATGGTGACGAGGCAATCGACGCCGGCGGCATGGTGGTCTTTCCCGGCGGCGTCGACGCGCACTTCCATCTGGGCATCTACCGCGACCTCGCGGCCGACGCGCAAAGCGAGACGGAGTCCTCGCTCGTGGGGGGCGCGACCACGGTGCTCAGCTACTTCCGCACGGGTCAGCACTACCTCAACCGCACCGGGCCGTATCGCGAGATCTTCCCTGCCGTCCTGGAGACCGTGCGCGGCCGCGTCCACACCGACGTCGGCTTCCACATCGCGCCGATGACGCGGGCGCAGCTCGGCGAGATCGACTGGCTCGCGGGTGAGGCCGGGGTGGCGAGCTTCAAGTACTACTTCTTCTACAAAGGCCTCAACCTCGCCGCCGACTCCGCCGACGCCAAGTCGTATACGATGAGCGACTCCTACGACTTCGGTCACCTCTACGCGATGATGGAGCAGGTGGCGGCCGCCGACGCCGCCTACGGAGCGCAAGGACGCGTCTCGTTGAGCCTGCACTGTGAGAACGCCGAACTGATTCAGCTGTTCATCGAGCGCGTGAAGAAAGCCGGGCTGCCACCGCTGGAGGCGTACAGCAAGGCGCGCCCGCCGATGACGGAGCGTCTCTCGATCCACGAGGCCGGCGTCTTGGCCAATGCGGCCCGCGTGCGCGTGAACCTGCTGCACCTCTCGAGCGAGGAGGCGATGATCGCCGCGGGTCAAATGCGCGGCCTCTATCCCGAGCTCGACGTGCGCCTGGAGACGACGCTGCACCACCTCTGCCTCACCTACGGCATGCTCGAGGGCAAGGGGCTGGGCGGCAAGGTCAATCCGCCGATCCGCGAGCCGCGCGACGTGGAGGCGCTCTGGGAGGGCGTGAAGTCCGGGGCCATCTCCTGGGTGGCCAGCGACCACGCGTGCTGCATGGAGGCGATGAAGGGTGACGAGCTGTGGCCCGCGCTTCCCGGCTTCGGAGGAACCGCGCTCCTCTATCCCGTGCTGATCTCCGAGGGCTATCACAGGCGCGGCCTCTCGCTGGAGCGCGTCGCCGAGCTGGCGTCGGCGGCTCCCGCGCGCGCCTTCGCGTGCTATCCACGCAAGGGCGCCATCACCGTCGGCGGCGATGCCGACTTCGCGATCGTCGACCTCGAGCGCGAAGAGGTGGTGACCCCGCAACTGCTCCACTCGGCGCAGGATCACACGCCGTTCCAAGGCGTGCGCCTGAAGGGTTGGCCCGTGCAGACGATTCTGCGCGGCCGCACCGTCTATCGCAACGGCGAGATCGTCTCCCCGCCGTCGGGAACCTTCCTGCCGCGCCCGCAGGGCATGCCGCATGCGGCGCACGCGGCCCGGTAGGCGAGGCGCGTCATGGCCGATGCCCCACTGACCGGCATTCGGGTCCTCGACCTCGCCACGATCCTGGCGGGGCCGCTTGCGGCGACGTTCCTCGGCGACTTCGGCGCCGACGTGATCAAGGTGGAGCACCCGCGCGGCGACTCGATCCGCTCGCACGGCGCGAGCAAAGAGGGCCAAGGTCTTCTCTGGAAGGTGGTGGGGCGCAACAAGCGCGCCGTCACGCTCGACCTCTCGAAGCCCGAGGGAGCCGAGCTGTTGCTGCGCCTGGTCGAGGGCGCCGACGTGCTGATCGAGAACTTCCGCCCCGGCGTCATGGAGCGCTGGAACCTGGGCTGGGAGCAGCTGCGCGCGCGCAATCCGCGCCTGGTGATGCTGCGGGCTACCGGCTTCGGGCAGTTCGGTCCCTACGCCAAGCGCCCGGGCTTCGGAACGCTGGCCGAGGCGATGAGCGGCTTCGCCGCCATCACCGGAGAGGCCGGCGGTCCGCCGACGCTGCCCCCGTTCGGCCTCGCCGACGGCATCGCGGGCATGGCCGGAGCCATGGCGATCATGTTCGCGCTCTACCACCGCGACGCGCGCGGGGGCGAGGGGCAGATGATCGATCTGGCGATCATCGAGCCGATCCTCACGATCCTCGGCGCGCAGCCGACGGTCTTCGACCAACTCGGCATCGTCTCCAAGCGCACGGGGAACCGCTCGACCAACAACGCCCCGCGCAACACCTACCGCACGCGCGACGACCGCTGGGTGGCGATCTCCACCAGCGCCAACACCATCGCCGAGCGCGTGATGCGCCTGGTGGGCCACCCCGAGGTGATCGATCAGCCGTGGTTCTCCAGCGGCAGCGGGCGCGTGCAGCACGTCGATGAGCTCGACGCGATGGTGGGAGGATGGATCGCCGAACGCGACGCCGGCGAGGTCATCCGGGCCTTCGAGGAGGCCGGCGCCGCCGTTGCCCCGATCTACGACGTGGCGCAGGTGATGGAGGATCCGCAGTACCGCGCGCTCTCCTCCATCGTCACGCTCGACGACGAGGACTTGGGTCCGCTGCGTATGCAGAACGTGCTGGTGCGCATGCTGGGGACGCCGGGGCGCGTGCGCTTCGCGGGACGGCGCCTGGGTCAGGACAACGAGGACGTCTATTGCGGCGAGCTGGGTCTCTCGCGCGCGGAGCTGACGGCGCTGCACGAGCGAGGGATCCTGTGACGGGCATCGCCACGTCCTCGCCGCGCAGCTACCTGTTCGCGCCGGGACACGACCCCAAGCTGCTCGAGCGCGTCTACACCGCCGGCGCCGACGCCGTGCTCCTGGACCTCGAAGACGCCGTGCCCGCGAGCGAGAAGGACCGTGCGCGCGTAATGGTCGTGGAGGCGCTGCGGCGGGAGCGCGCTTGGGTGCGCGTGAACGCGCCGGGCACCGAGCGCTGCGCCGCCGACGTGGAGGCGGTGGCGGGGCTGGCGTTGGGCATACGCATTCCGAAGGTCGAGTCGGCGGAGGAGGTCGCGTGGGTGGCCGCGCGCGCGCCGGGTCTGCCGCTGGGCTGCACCATCGAGTCGGCGCGCGGCGTATCGGCGGCGCGCGAGATCGCCGCGGCACCGCAGACGGCGCACCTGATCTACGGGAACGCCGACTTCTGCGCCGACCTCCGCATCGACGGCGGCGAGATTCCGACGTTGTACGCACGTTCGCACGTGGTGCTGGCCTCGCGCGCAGCCGGCATCGCCCCGCCGTGCGACGGCGCGTACACGCGCATCGCCGACGTGGAGGGTCTGCGCCGCGAGGCGGCCTTCGCGCGCAGCCTGGGCTTCTTCGGCAAGTCGGCGATCCACCCGCGCCAGATCGCCGCGATCCACGATGTCTTTCGGCCGAGCGCCGCGCACGTGGCGTGGGCACGGCGGACGCTTGAGGCCTTCGAGGCCGCGGGCGGCGCGGCCACGCGCACGGCCGAGGGCGAGATGGTGGACGTGCCGGTGGCGGAGCGCGCGCGTCAGATCCTGCGCCTGGCCGAGCGGGAGGAACGAGGAACATGAGCACGATCGATACCGCGAAGACCGCGAGCCTGATCGCCGCCGCGAGCGCGGCGCGCATCTACGACCTGGGACATGGGCTCGAGGCGAGCACGCCCGTGAGCCCCAATCATCCCCCCTTCCGTATGGCGCTCATGCGCCGCCACGGGGACCGCATGCGCGAGGACGGCGGCAGCGGGGCCAACGAGATGCTCTCGCTCGGCTGTCACACCGGGACGCACATCGACGCGCTCTGTCACGTCTCGCACGAGGGGCACCTCTACGGCGGCGTCGACGCGGCGGAGGCCTCCCACGGTGGGCGCTTCAACGTCTACGGCGCCGAGACGATCGCGCCGTTCGTCTGTCGCGGCGTGCTGTTGGACGTGCCCCGGGCGCTGGGCATGGAGACGCTGGAGGCGGCACACGCCACGACGGCGGAGGAACTGGAGGCCACGGCGCGCGCGCAGGGCGTGGAGGTGCGCGCCGGCGACGCGGTGCTGATCCGCAGCGGCTGGCCCGCGCGCCACTGGAACGACGCGGAAGCGTTCATCGGCTGGAAGAGCGGCGTTCCGGGGCCCGACGCCTCGGCGGGGCGGTGGCTGGCGGAGCGTGAGATCCGCGTGGCTGGCGCCGACACCATCGCCTTCGAGTGGCTCGCCCCCGGCGCGGGACATAGCCGGCTCCCCGCGCACATCACGCTGATCGTCGAGCACGGCATCCACATCCTGGAGGTGCTCGACTTGGAGCAGCTCGCGCGCGACCGCGTCTACGAGTTCCTCTTCGTCTGTTCGCCGCTGAAGCTGGTGGGCGCCACCGGCTCGCCGGTTCGGCCGCTGGCGGTGGTGGCGTGACGCTCGCGCAGGAGTTGGCCGCCTGGGCCGCGGCGCTGCGCTTCGAGGCGCTCCCGCGCGAGGCGGTGACCAGCGCCGCCGACCGCATCGTCGACACGCTGGGGATCGCCTTCGCCGCGCGCGAGACGGACGCCGCGCGCGCCGTCGGGGCAGTCGTGCGCTCGTGGGGAGGCCGCGGCGAGGCGACGCTGATCGGCGAGGGCCGGGTTTCGCTGCCGGCGGCCGCCGCGGCGTTCTACAACGGTACCTGCGCCCACGCCCTCGACTTCGACGACACGCACCTGCCTTCCGTGGCGCACCCGAGCGCCTCGCTGGTGCCGGCCGTGCTTGCGCAGGGCGAGGCCTGCGGCGCCGACGGGCGGGCCCTGCTGACGGCGCTGGTGGCGGGCTATGAGATCTACGCGCGACTGGCCATGGCGCAGTACGACCCCGAGCTGCGCAACTCGGTCTTCTTCGAGCACGGCCTCCATGCGACGTCGATCATCGGGACGGTGGCCGGTGCCGCAGCCTGCGCTCAGTTGCGGGGTCTGGGCGCAGAGGGCATCATGCACGCGTTGGCGATCGCCTGCAGCATGGGGGCGGGGATCGTGGAGGCCAACCGCGCCGGCGGCTCCGTCAAGCGGATGCACTGCGGCTGGGCGGCGCACGGAGCGATCACCGCGGCGGATCTGGCGGCCAACGGGCTCACCGGTCCGCCGAGCGTGCTGGAGGGGCGGTTCGGCTTCTTCGAAGCGTACTGCCGCGACCGCTGGCGCGCCGACGCGGTGCTCGACGGGCTCGGCACGCGTTGGGAGACGCCGCGCATCTTCTTCAAGCTCTATCCGTGCAACCACTTCACGCACGCGATCGTCGACGCGGCGCTGGCGCTGCGCGCGCAGGGCGTGGAGGCCGACGATATCGAGCACGTGCGCATCGGCACGGCCACGGCCACCCATCGCACCATCGGCGATCCGATCGAGCAGAAGCGTCATCCGCAGTCCCCGTATCACGCGGCCTTCAGCGGCCCCTTCGTCTTCGCGACGGCGATGGCCGGCGGCGGTGGTCTCGGGGTAGGCTTCGACGACTTCACCGAGGCCGCGCTCGCCGATCCCCGGCGCATGCGCCTGGCTGAGCATACCGACGTGGTGGTCGACGCGGCCTGCGACGCGGTCTTTCCGGAGCAGTTCCCCGCCATCGTCACCGTGCGGTTGCGCGACGGCCGCGAGATCACCGAGCGGGTGCTGGCCAATCGAGGCGGCGGCGACCGCCCGCTCACGCGCGAGGAGCTGTCGCGCAAGACGGAGATGACCGCCGGCGCCCCGCGCGCTCGGCGCCTGCTGGAGGCCGCCGCCACGCTCCGGGACGCCGGAGGTCCGGCGCCGCTCTTCGCCGCGCTTGCGGCGCCGCCGTTTGGTTAGCCCTAGGAGAGGGCCGCGGCGGTGTGGCGCGCGACCATCAGGTTCTCATCCGTGGGCACCACGCGCACGGTAACGGCGCTCCCGGCCGCCGAGATCACGCCGTCGTTGCGCGCGTTGGCGTCTTCGTCGAGCCGTAGGCCGAGGTAACCGAGCGCCGCGCAGGCGCGCGCGCGGACCTGCGGTGCGCGCTCGCCGATGCCCGCGGTGAAGACCAGCGTGTCGAGGCCGCCCAGCACGGCGACCATCGCCCCGAGGTGCTTCGTCAGCTGGTAGACGAAGAGGTCGACGGCTTCGCGGGCGCTGGTGTCGGTTGCCGAGGACTCCAGGAGCGTCTTCATGCTCGCGGATGATGCGGAGACGGCGAGCAGTCCGGAATGGTGGGTGAGCAACTCGGTCAGGTCATGGAGTGACTGCCCGCCGGGACCCAGCAGATAGAGCAGGACGCCGGGGTCCAGGTCGCCGGGGCGCGTGCTCATCATCAGCCCGCCGAGCGGACTGAAGCCCATCGTGGTATCCTCCGGCACGCCGTGCCGCGCGGCGCAGAGACTCGCTCCGCTCCCCAGATGGGCAACGATGACGCGCCCTCGCGCCGCCTCGCCGAGCTTCCAGAGCACATACTCGTACGAGAGCCCGTGAAAGCCGTAGCGTTGCACCTCCGCTCCCAGCGCCCGAGGGAGCGGGAGACGCTTGGCCACGGCCGGCATCAGTCGATGAAAGGCCGTGTCGAAGCAGAGCACTTGCGGCACCCCGGGAAAGCGCTGCCGCACGGCGTGGACGAGATCGATCTGCGAACGCAGGTGGAGCGGATCGAGAGGCACGAGGCGCTCGAGATCCTGCAGGACCTCGTCGCTAGCGTGCGTCGGCTCCACGTAGGCGGGGCCGCCGAAGACGATGCGGTGACCCACGGCCGCGGGAGGTGCCGCCGAGCACCCCTCGAACTCGCGCGCGATCGCGTCGAGCGCGCCGTCAGCGTCGTGGGGAGCCTCCCTCTGGCCTGCGATGAGCGGTGCGAAGGCGCCCTCCGCGACGTCGTACGCGGCGTACTTCAGGGACGACGAGCCGGCGTCGAGGCTGAGGATGCGCACCGCGGGCTAGCCTGGCCCGCCCGCGCCCGTCCACTGCCAATCGCGGATCTCGGGCATGTCCTCGCCGTGCTCGCGGATGTAGAGCTTGTGCTCCACCAGCTTGTCGCGCACCATCTGCTTGACGTGCGCGGCGCGGTTCTGCAGACGCGGGACGCGGTCGATCACGTCGCTGACCAGGTGGTAGCGGTCGATCTCGTTGAGCACGGCCATGTCAAACGGCGTGGTGGTGCTTCCCTCCTCCTTGTAGCCGCGCACGTGCAGGTTGTCGTGGTTGGTCCGGCGATAGGTCAAGCGGTGGATCAGCCACGGGTAGCCGTGGAACGCGAAGACGATCGGTACGTTCGTGGTGAAGATCGAGTCGAAGTCTCGGTCGGTGAGGCCGTGCGGGTGCTCCGTTTGCGGCTGGAGCGTCATCAGATCGACCACGTTCACGACGCGGATCCTCAGGTCAGGCACGCGCTCGCGCAGCATGGCCACCGCGGCGAGCGTCTCGAGCGTGGGCACGTCGCCGGCGCATGCCATCACGACGTCGGGTTCGAGGCCCTGGTCGTTGCCGGCCCATTCCCAGATGCCGATCCCCGCGGTGCAGTGGCGCACGGCGGCCTCCATGTCCAGCCACTGCCACTCGGGCTGCTTGCCCGCCACGATGACGTTGACGCAGTGGCGGCTGCGCAGGCAGTGGTCGGCCACCCAGAGCAGCGAGTTCGCGTCGGGCGGGAGGTAGACGCGGACGACGTCGGCCTTCTTGTTGACGACATGGTCGATGAAGCCGGGGTCTTGGTGGCTGAAGCCGTTGTGATCTTGGCGCCAAACGTGCGAGGTGAGCAGGTAGTTGAGCGAGGCGATGGGGCGGCGCCACGGAATGTCGCGCGTGACCTTGAGCCACTTGGCGTGCTGGTTGAACATCGAGTCGACGATGTGGATGAAGGCCTCGTAGCACGAGAAGAATCCGTGCCGCCCCGTGAGGAGATATCCCTCGAGCCACCCTTGGCAGATGTGCTCGCTCAACACTTCCATCACGCGGCCGTCGGGGGCGACGTGGTCGTCCGTGGGGATGATCCGCGCGGTCGAGCAGCGGTCGGTCACCTCGAAGAGCGCGTCCAGGCGGTTCGAGGCGGTCTCGTCGGGACCCATCACGCGGAACGTCTCGGCATTGGCCCGCAAGATGTCGCGCAGGAAGGCGCCCAGGACCCGCGTGGCCTCGGCGCGGACGCTGCCGGGCGAGGTCACCGCGACGGCGTAATCGGCGTACGCGGGCATCACGAGATCCCGCAGCAGGATGCCGCCGTTGGCGTGGGGGTTGGAGCCCATGCGCCGCTGACCCCGCGGAGCGAGATCGGCGAGATGCTCATGCAGTTTGCCGTTGGCGTCGAAGAGCTCCTCGGGGCGGTAGCCGCGCATCCACTCCTCGAGCATGCGCAGGTGCTGCGGGTTGGTGCGCACCTCGCCAAGCGGCACCTGATGGGCGCGGAACGTCCCCTCCACCGGCAGGCCGTCGACCACTTTCGGTCCCGTCCAGCCCTTGGGGGTGCGCAGCACGATCATGGGCCAGCGCGGCCGCTCGCGGAAACCGTTGCGCCGCGCGTCGTGCTGAATGGCGCGGATCTCGGAGAGCACGCGGTCGAGCGTGGCCGCCATCGCCTGGTGCACGGGCTCGGGATCGTTCCCCTCCACCACGTACGGCGCGTAGCCGTAGCCGCGCAGCAGATCGATCAGCTCCGCGTCGGGTATGCGGGCCAGCACCGTGGGGCCGGCGATCTTGTAGCCGTTGAGGTGCAAGACCGGGAGGACGGCGCCGTCGCGGGCCGGGTTGAGAAACTTGTTGGAGTGCCAGCTCGTCGCCAGTGCTCCCGTCTCCGCCTCGCCGTCGCCGACTACGGCACACGCGATGAGATCGGGGTTGTCGAAGACGGCTCCGTACGCGTGCGCCAGCGAGTAGCCCAGCTCGCCGCCCTCGTGGATGGAGCCCGGCGTCTCGGGCGAGGCGTGGCTGGGCACGCCGCCGGGAAAGGAGAACTGCTTGAAGAGGCGGCGCATGCCCTCTGCGTCTTGCGGCACGTTGGGGTAGAGCTCGCTATAGGTTCCCTCGAGATACGTGTTGGCGACCACCGCGGGTCCCCCGTGGCCGGGTCCCGCCAGAAAGATGGCGTCGAGGTCGTGTTTCTTGATCAGCCGATTGAGGTGGACGTAGACGAAATTCAGCCCCGGCGTCGTGCCCCAGTGACCCAGCAGGCGCGGCTTCACGTGCTCCGGCCGCAGGGGCTCGCGGAGCAACGGGTTCTCCAGGAGATAGATCTGGCCGATGGCGAGATAGTTGGCCGCGCGCCAGTAGGCGTTCATGCGCTCCAGCTCCTCGGCGGAGAGCGCGGCCGCGGCGGGTGTGAGCGTCGGCGATGCGGAGGTCTTCATGGTCCTTACCTTCCCCACATCGCGCCGGGTCAGTGCGCCAACGCGCGAACCGCGGGCGAGGCGACGATCCGCCGGTCCACGGCGTACGCCTCGTGGTTGGCGTCGATGGAGTCGAGCTTATAGAGATAGTTGACCATCAAGCCCGCGGATTCGGCCAGTGCCTTGGCGGAGAGGTCGCCCAGCCAGTCGATGCGCTCGACGCGCGCGCCGTTGCTCACGTGGAAGTTGGCCACGGGATCGAGGGCGCGGCCGTCGGAACGGCGCTCGTCGAGCAGATAATGGGCGCACAGACGCATCACCGGGCCGCGCAGAGCCTCGGCCACGGCGGGATCGCGGTGCCAGGAGCGCTTGGCGAGCATGGCAGCGAGCGGGGCGTCGCTTCCCTTGGCGTGCGTCTCCAACCACGTGCGAAAGCCCGGAATGGGCGAGAGCGTGGCGAACGTGCGCAGGCCGCGGAACTCGCCGCTGAGCTCGGAGACCACGCGCTTGATGAGCGCGTTGCCGAAGCTGATGCCTTCGAGGCCACGCTGGCAGTTGGAGATCGAGTAGAAGATCGCGACCTCGGCGTCGTTGGGATCGAGCGCGGACCCCGGGTCGGTGCGCGCGAGCAGGGGGGCGATGGCCGTCGCGATCTCGGAGAGCAGCGCCACTTCCACGAAGATGATCGGCTCGTCCGGCATCAGCGGGTGGACGAACGCGAAGCAGCGGCGGTTGCCCTGGAGGCGATGCTTGAGGTCCTGCCAGCCGCGCATCTCGTGCACGGCCTCGTAGCCGGCGAGGCGCTCGAGAAACGACGCCGGCGCGTCCCACGTGACCTTGCGGAGATCGAGAAAGCCGACATCGAACCACGATGCCAGCAGTCCCCGCAGATCGACCTCCAGGTCGCGCAGCAGGGGATCGTGGCCGCGGAGCTGCAGCAGATCGGCGCGCAGGTCGACGAGGAACTTGACGCCGTCCGGGAGGCTCGTGAACTGGCGGAGGAGCCGCGTGCGCGGCGCGGTGAGCGTCTCGCGCAGCTCGCGCCGCAGGCTGCGCTGCACGTCGACGTCCTCGGCCGCGCGCAGGCGATCGGCGACGCTCTGGACGGAGGCGTGGTCGACGTCGAACTCCGCGAGCATGCGCAGGAAGCGGCTGCGGCCGTCGGAGTCCAGGGCCAGGTAGCTGCGGCCCAGCTCGATGGCGCGGCGACGCGCCGAGATCTCACCGCTGCGCCCCTCGATGCAGGCGGCGATGCGGTCGCGCAAGCGCTGCTGGTCCTTGCTCTGCGCCAGGTCGAGCCAGGCGCTGCGCACGTTCTGAAAGATGCGCTCGAGCCCGGAAGTCTTCTCCTGCATGACGACCGCCCCCGGCACTGCCCCTTCGTCGCTGCGAACCGCGTTGCTCTCCATGGCCTGGGGATTCCACGGGTCCACGGGGCGTCCTGGGCCGCGGCGGCGGCGTACCTCCGCTGAGGGAGGCTACATTGCGAGCGCGAGATTCACGGCATGGTCGATCCGTGCTGGAGTATGACCGTGCCCGGGAAGTAGAACGCCAGGATCTGCGTGGCCGTGCCTCCCTGGAGCGCCATGCCGCGCGCCCCCCACTGGCAGAGGCCGACGCCGTGACCCCAGCCCGCGCCCTCGATCATCGCGAGCGGGCCGTCGCGCGGCGGCGCAGGCGGCGGCACGGGGGAGGGATCGTTGTAGGCGGGATCGGGTTGGAGCTGACCCGCGGAGGCCGCCACTTGACAACGGTGGATCAGCGTGGAGCGGACGACGCTGGTGCCGATGCGCTCGCGGAAGACCTTGGCCACGACGTCGCGCACGCCGACGGAGCTGTCGATGGCGATGCGCTGCGCGCGCCCCGAGGGATCGATGTCCTGCGGCTGGAGCGCGGTGACGTCGCCGGAGACGTCGTGGCCAAGGCGATCCCGCAAGGTGGCGACGGTCACATACGAGCGCCAGCGATAGTGCGGAGCGCCGACGCAGTAGGGATCCGCCACGCCTTGCAGGTACGGGATCTCCTGCCCCCACAGCGCCGCGGCGTTCTCGGTGTGGCCGCCGCAGCACGACGAGAAGAATGCGGAGGCAAGGCCGCCGCCGTAACCCAGCACCAGGCCTCGCGTCTGGTAGACGGCATCGTTGCCCTGCGGCGACTCGGCGCTCATGCCGCCGTAGACCTGGTCGGCCGTCGTGGCGTAGACGTCGAACGCGTGCGCGGCGTCCTTGCGGCGGACGAGGGCGTAGGTGCGCGAGATGATCGCGTGCGCCTGCAGTACCGACGCCGGCCACGCGGGCGAGATCTCGCGGCCGAGCACGCCCAGCACGTAGAGATCGACGGCGAGCTGATTGACGACCATCACGCTGCCGCCGTCGGCCATGAGCAGCAGGCGCCCGCGATAGGGATGGCCGTCGAACGAGAGCGGCCCCTCGCCGATGGCCTCGACGATGGCGCTGCCATTGGTGCGCGCCAGGGCGGCACGGTCGTAGGTGAGGGCCTGGCCCGCTGCGGCGCGCGCGACGGGCGCGCCGCTTCCGGCGGCGTCGAAGACGGCGAGACCGGTGGGCGAGGAGAGTTGGATGGAGGGGCGGCCGCCAGCGAGCAGCACCCGGATCGCATCGCCGGGAAGCGGCTTGACGGAGATCGGCGGAGGCGTGGCGCCGAGCTGCGCCGCGTCGACGTCGCTCTCGAGTATGCCGCCGGTGGCGAGCGCGCCCCGCGGCACGGCCAGCGCCGCAGCGAGGCCGACGGCTCCGCGGATCACCGTGCGCCGGTCGAGTCTCATGCGGTCTTCGTTCGGCGCGTTCGGGCGCCACCCTAGCAGGTCAGAGCCAGAGGACGCGGGGTGCGCGGCGCGCGTGTGGCTGGGGCTTCTCGCTGGGATGTCCGAGCACCAGCGGGAAGATCGGCACGAGGTCCTCGGGCATCTCGAGGCGCCGCTTCGTCTCGGCGCGATTGAGCCACTGCCGCGCGAAGCCGATGGGGCAGGTTGCCAAACCCGCCGCGTGAGCGGCGAGCATGAGGTTCTGCGCAGCGAGGGAACAGTCTTCAGCGGCCTGTGCCTCGGTGGACGTGGCGCAGATCACCACGAGGACCGGCGCACCGTAGAACACGTCGAACGAGGCGTCGCCGAGCATCGCCCGCACATCAGGCGAGAGATGTCCGCCCTCGCCGCGGAGCACCTCCTTCTTCACCTCGTCGGAGAACGCCGTCAGGCGCGGTGCGCCTTCGACGATGACGAACGCCCACGGCTGGCGGTTCATGGCGGACGGCGCCTGAATCGCGGCCTCGATCAGCTGCTCGACGAGGGAGCGGTCGACCATCTCGTCCGTATAGGCGCGGGTGGCGCGCCGCTCGTGGATGGCGGTCATCACGTCGGTGGGCATCGGGCATCCCTCTCGCGGCGGGGTATGTTGGAGTATCGTACGCGCGCCGTGCGAACCGCTCGGGAAGAGGCAGGGAATCGGACCAGGAAGCGCTGGGAGGCGGACGAGGCGGGGCGTCGGCGCGGCGCGGGGCAAAGGGGTGGGACTGCGCCGGATGCAACCTGCCCCGGGTTACAGGGAGCGGGAGGAGTGAACTAGAGCCATGCAGCCACGATCCATTGCATCCGTCGTCCCCGCGCCCCAATTCAAGGAGGGCGGCGGCTTCATCGTCCATCGCCCCTTCCCGACCGGCCAGCTCGACCACGTGGACCCCTTCCTGCTGCTCGACGAGATGGGGCCGGTGACGTACGGCGTCGGCGAGGCCGTCGGGGCCCCGGACCACCCGCACCGCGGCTTCGAGACGGTCACGTACCTTCTGGAGGGCGGGATGCAGCACCGCGACTCCGCCGGACATGCGGGCGGGCTGCGACCCGGCGACGTGCAGTGGATGACGGCCGGGGAGGGCGTGGTGCACTCGGAGATGCCCTCGGACGCCATGATGCGCGAGGGCGGCAACATGCACGGCTTCCAGATCTGGGTGAACCTGCCGCGCGCCGACAAGATGACGCACCCGCGGTATCAGGAGATTCCCGGCGAGCGGATTCCCGTGTGGCGGAGCGCCGACGGCCGCGTGACCGCCAAGGTGATCAGCGGCCAGGTCGAGTCGATCCGCGCGGTGATCGAGACGCATACCCCGATCGTCTTCCTGCATCTCATCCTCGAGCCGGGGGCGAGCTTCACGCAGCCAATCGAAGCGGGATTCAACGCCTTCGCGTTCGTCTTCGAGGGGGCGCTCGCGTTGGACGGCGAGCGGCGCTCGGCTCCGGCGCACGCGGCGGTGATCTATCGGCCCGACGGTGACGCGGTCACGATCCGCGCCGCCGATGGCGACCGCCCGGTGCAGGCGTTACTGTTGGCCGGCAAGCCGATCGGGGAGCCCGTGGCCCGCTACGGTCCCTTCGTGATGAACACCCGCGACGAGTTGGTCCAGGCCTTCGAGGACTTCCATGCCGGGCGCATGGGCCACATTCCGGCGGAGGTGACGCACTAACAGGGTTTTTCCGCACCCTGCGAAGCGTCCTACTGGCTCTTGACCTCCTGCGCGACTTTCGCGGTCCCCGAGATTTGCTTGGCGACGGCGGTCTGCGCATCGACGGAGAGAATCTGCACCGTGCCGCGCTTGATCTCGGTGGTCAGCATCTTGCCCGAGTCGGGGTCCTTGATCTTCTTGACTTCGAAGACGTCGAAGAACATGCCCGTCTGGACGTTCTTGTTCGCTCCGACGTTGAGGACGATGGCCCCCTGATCGATGGCGATGATGCGGCCAACGATCTGCGCCGCGGGCGCCGTCGCGACCATCTTGGTGGGATCGATCTTCTCGGAGATGCCCTGAGCGGCGCTGTTGAGCAGCTTGCCCATCGTCGAGCTCAGGAAGTTCTGGCTCGAGTATCCGGCTCCGATGCCGCGCCCGATGCCGACGATCGCGAACGAGGTGCCCGTGGCGCTCTGCTCCTGGTCGATGGCCTGCACGATGCGCCCGGTGGTGGCGTCGATGACGTGCACGGAGACGTGCAGCGTCACCTTGTCGCCCTTGACGCCGCCCACGCCGAGCGCGCCGCCGATCAGCCCACCGACGGCGCCGGCATTCGAGGCCGTTTTGTCGAATTGGATGATCCGCCCCTCGACGAGGTAGCCCGCCCCGATCAGGTGACCGATCTGCACCGACGTTGCCGGCGAGACGTCACCGGATTGCGCCATGTTCTTCTCGCGCAGCACGTCCTCGACGTGCGCGCGGTCGACCACGGAGAACTTGTTGGTGTTGACCAGCTGGTCCGTCAGCAGGCTCGAGAGCGCGGCACCGGGATCGAAGTCGGGGCCCCACCACGGGTTGAGTCCCCCCGAGTTGAAGCCGTAGACGGCGACGGTCGGTTCGGCGCCGCCCCCGGCGGCGTTCGCGTGCGACGGAAAGCCGGCGAAGAGGGCCATGGCGGCCACCGCTCCCAGGAGCCGGCGGGGAAGGCGCATACCCATACGTGAACACCTCATAGCGGGTCGAAGAACACCGAGTACTCGGTTGCCTGGTATGGGGGAGCGAGTCAGACTAGTGTTCGCGCGGCGCGACGGCACCCCTCCGGTCGCCGGCTGCCGATGCCGAGCGCTGCCCCCTCGCTACTGAAAGAGCAAGGCGTCTAAGAGGCCGAGCACGTGCGCTAGCTCCTTTTCGGCGAGTCTACCCGCGTGCTCGATGGGGCGCGCCATCCGATCGAGAGCCCGGATCTGGTCGACCAACACGGAACCCGCTCGCCCCTTGAACGTGACGGGCACCTCGAATACAAACTTCTTGCGTCGGCTGGTGAGGGGGCAGGCGATGATGAGAGAGGATCGCTCGTTATATAGCCGGTTGGAGACGACGAGCACCGGGCGCCGACCGGTCTGTTCATGACCGCGCGTGGGGTCGAGCCCGACGTAAACGATGTCGCCGCGCTCGGGGACGTAGGGCCGCGACTCTACCACGCTTCAGCGCCGCGTGGCTCACCCCAGTCGATCTCTCGCGGCTCGCGCTCCGCTGGACCCATCTGCTTCACCAGCTCGGCGAGGGAGCAACGCGTGACCAGCGCCCGTGCGGCGGGGCGAAGTACGTATCCCCCATCGAGTGGCTCGATGTCGATGATCGCCCCCTCGGTCAGGTGGAGGTCGTCGGCGACGATTTTGGGGACGCGAATACCCAGGCTATTTCCCCAGCGCGAGACGGTCACTTGCATGATATCCATTGTATATCTATATACGGCTTCTTGGCAAGGGCCGAGAGCGGCTGCACGACCCGCTCGCCGAGCTGATCGGGCGGCGCGCCGGAGCTTGGCTGGCCCCCCGGTGGCGGAGGGTCTCGCCGCTGGCCTTGTATCCCTATCATCGAGTCGTCAGCGTATAGTGCCATGCCTCGCACGCTCACTGCGTTGCTCTCAGGACGAACTCCGGATCGCAATGGTCGCGCGGCATCGGTGGCGTTGCGATGCGGTCGCGAAGCTCGGCGGCGTTGTTGAGAAACGATCCTCCCGGCAGGTGATCGAACTCCCGCTGTAGCTGGGAGCGCCGAAAGGGAAGAGAGTCTCCCGGCCAAGGCGGATCCCGGCAACGCGCAAGCAGCCGCGCGCGGTGTTGAGAGGTTTCAGAGCAGGCGCGGCTGGGGACCGGCGGCCTCTGGCATGGAAAGGCCCAGATGCTCGAATGCGCGCGGGGTGGCCTTGCGGCCGCTGGCGGTGCGCGCGACGAAGCCGACCTTCAGCAGGTACGGCTCCACCATGTCCTCGAGGGTCTCATCTTCCTCGTTGAGCGTGGCGGCGATGGCGCCGATGCCGACGGGTCCGCCGCGATACGTGGTGCAGATGGCCTGCAAGAATGCGCGGTCGAGGCGGTCGAGGCCGAGCGCGTCGACGCCCTCGCGCCGCAGCGCAGCGTCGGCGATCTCCGCGGTGATGACGCCGTCGTGCACCACCTCGGCGTAGTCGCGCACGCGGCGCAGGAGTCTGTTCGCGATGCGCGGCGTCCCGCGCGAGCGCGAGGCGATGGTGGTGGCGCCGGCCGGCTCGATGGGCACGCCCAGCACGCCGGCGCTGCGCGTGACGATGGCGTGCAGGTCGGCCACGTCGTAGTAGTCCATGTGCGCCAGCAGGCCGAAGCGCTCGCGCAACGGCGCCGTCAAGAGCCCCGCGCGCGTGGTGGCGCCCACCAGCGTGAAGCGCTTGAGCGGCAGTTTCAGCGTCTTGGCGTACGCGCCGCGGTCGACCACGAAGTCGATCTGAAAGTCCTCCATGGCGGGATAGAGGAACTCCTCGACCACGCGCCCCAGGCGGTGGATCTCGTCGATGAAGAGGATGTCGCCCTCTTCCAGCGAGGTCAGGATGCCGACCAGGTCCTTCGGCTTCTCCAGGGTGGGGCCCGATGTCGGCCGGAGCGCCGCTCCCATCTCGTGCGCGATCAGCGAGGCGAGCGTGGTCTTTCCCAAGCCCGGCGGGCCATAGAAGAGCGCGTGCTCCAAGGGCTCTCCGCGCTTGCGGGCCGCGGCGATGGCGATGCGCAGGTTCTCCACCACGTCGCGCTGGCCGACGTACTCCTCGAACGAGCGCGGGCGCAGCGTGGCGCCGAAGAGCTCGTCCTCGATGCCCTCGCGCGGCGAGACGATGCGCTCCTCCACCTCGGGCGGCAGCGCGTCGTCGCCGGAGAGCAGACGCCTACGCGCGTCGCTCATGTGGTCACCGCTTTCTGGCGGCGGTAGATCTCGGCCAGCAGCGCCTCGGCGTCGCGGATCTCCGGCGAGGCCTCCAGCGTCTGCGCGATCATCCGCTCGGACTCGGCCTTCTTGTACTCCAGCTGCAGCAGCACGGCCAGCGCCTCTTGCGCGAAGTCGGGCGTGGGCGGCGGCACCTCGACCGGCTCGGCCTCTTGGATCAACAGGAAGCGCGCGACCTTGCCTTGGAGCTTGGCCACGATGTCCTTGGCCTTCTGCTGCCCGATGCCGGGGAGCGAGCGCAGGAACGTGTGGTTGCCCTCGTCGATGGCTCGCGCGATGCGGTGCATCGGGGCATTGAAGGCGCGGCACGCCGACTTGGGCCCGATGCTGGCCACGGTGAGCAGCGCCTCAAAGAACTCGCGCTCGATGGCGTTGGTGAATCCGAAGAAGACGAACCGCCCGGCGTTGCCGTCGGTCTGCAGTTGGCTGTAGACCTCCAGCGTCACCGGGCGCCCCTCGCCGCCGCGCAGCTTCTCCGCAACGCACGGCGGGAGCAGGACCTCATAGCTGAGGCCCGCCACCTCGACGAGCGCCTTCTCGTCGCCTCTCTCCGCGAGCATACCCGTGATCCGTGAGAACATCGTCGATCGAGCGCAGCCGTTCCTCATGTTGGCGTACGTTGGCATAGGCCAAGGCCAGTGCCAGAGCGTCGGAGACGTCGTTGGGCTCGGGCACCGCGCGCAGGTGCAGGAGCGCCGCGACCATCTTTCCTACCTGTTCCTTCTTGGCCGTCCCATGGCCTACGAGCGCGCGCTTGACGGCGCTGTGGCCGAGGTGGCCCACCGGGATGCCGGCCTGCCCCGCGGCGAGGTAGCAGACCCCGCGCGCGTGGCCCATGAGAATCGCCGTCTGCGGGTTCCGGTAGACCGTGTAGAGCTCCTCGACCACCATCACCTCGGGCGCCGCCGCGATCAGCGCGTCGCGCACCCCGTCGAAGAGCCGAGCCAACCGCCCCTCGAGGCTTCCGCGCGCACCCGGCTCCACGACGCCTGCCTCCACCAGCCGCGGCTCCTCGCCTCGCGTCCCCGTCTCGATCACGCCGTACCCGGTGCGCACCAGCCCGGGGTCGAGCCCAAGAATGATCATCTCTCCGCCTCGCCGTCGCGGGCAGGGCATGCCTCAACGGTGGCGGCGGCGACACATCCCCCCGTTCGGGGACGTTCCCTCGCGCGCTCTCCTGCGCGCTCAGTCACCTCCGCTGCGGCGCCGCTTCGCCCATCCAGGGCTCTCGCGGCGCCTTGAGGCCCCTCAGGGGGCACGTGTCGCCGCCGCCACCAACGCCACATCACATCCCTACCCCCGACCTCATCGCGGCGCCGACTCCACGTGCCGATCACGCCACACGTACGCCGCGTGTCCCGAAGCCCCGAGCTGTATGTCCCGAAGCCCGAGCCGCCCATCACTGCGGCGGCGTCGAGGCGCCGGCTGGGGCGCCGACGATGAGGTTCACGCTCTGTCCGGGGGAGAGCTCGGTGTCCTGCGGGGGATCGGTGCGCACGACGAGGCCGGGCTGACCCTGCGGCGCGGAGGTGATGGCGCCGACGGTGTAGCCCGCGGCGCTCAGCCGCGCGCGCGCCTGGTCGGGCGTCATGCCGGAGACGTCGGGAACGACGCCGGGCACGGCGAGCAGGAGCGTGACCGTGGAACCCTTGGTCACCGTCTGGCCCGGGCCGGGCTGCTGGCCGACGACGCTGCCTGCGGGGGAGCTCTGCTGGATGCTGTACTGCACGGTGCTCTGCAGGCCGGCTTGCTGGAGGGCGCTCTGCGCTTGATCGAGCGTCCCGCCGACCAGGTTCGGCACGCTAGCCGGAGGCGCGCCCGTCGAGACGACCACGTTGATGACGGCGCCCTTCTGCGCCTTGGCGCGGGGGCCCGGATCCTGCGAGATGATGGTGTCGGCGGGGATCGCGTCGCTGGCCTGGCGCGAGAGGACGTTGAGGCTGAAGCCGGCGCTGCTCAGCGCGTTCTGCGCGTCGCCGACGGTCATGCCCACGACGCTTGGGACCGTGGTCGGCGCCGGCCCCTTGGAGGCGACGAGCGCGATCACGTCGCCGTCGTGGGCGTTGGCGCCGGCGACGGGACGCTGCTCCACCACGCTCTCCGGCGGAATCTTCTCGTCGTATCGGGAGCCAGCGACCTTGGCCTTGAGCTTGGCGTTGGCCAGCAGCCGCGTGGCGTCCGAAACCGTGTAGCCGACCACGTCGGGCACGGCGATCGCGGGCAGGCCGCTCGAGACGTAGACGACCACCGACGAGCCCTTGGGCGCCTGCACCTCCGGCGCGGGATCGGTGCGGATGACGTGCGAGGAGGGCACCGTGTCGCTGGCTTCCTGCTGGACGCGGACGTTGAATCCGGCGGACGTCAGCGCCTGCTCCGCCTGCGTGTCGATGGCGTTGGTGACGTCGGGAACGGCCACGGGCGGGCCGAAGCCGACGCCCGCGACGAGGTACCAGCCGACGGCCGTCGCGGCGGCCACCAGCACGATGGCGAGGAGCCAACCCACCACGCCGCGCTTGCGCGGCTGGCGCTCGTCGTCGCGCTCTTCTTCGTCCGTCTCCTCGGCCGTCGCGGCGCGGCGAGGCCGCGGCGGGGGAACGCGCGGATCGACGCCGGGGAAGGGGTAGCTCGTGTCGGCGTGCGCGCCCGGAACGGCCGCCTTGTTCGGACGCTCGAGCGCGGCGCGCAGCGCCGTGGCCGTCTCGTGCGCCGACTGGAAGCGCGCGCTCGGATCCTTCTGCAGCAGCTTGCGGATCACGGCCGCCAGCGCCGGCGAGGCTTCGCTCTCGGGGATCTGCGGGATCGGCTGATTGACGTGCTTGAGCGCCACGGCAACCGGCGAGTCGCCCTCGTACGGCAGGTGCCCCGTGACCATCTGGAAGAGCATCACGCCGACGCTGTAGAGGTCGGAGGCCTGCGTGAGCTCGTGGCCCTGCGCTTGCTCGGGCGAGAGGTAGGAGACGCTGCCCATGACCATGCCGGGCTGCGTCACCGCCATCGTCTGCTGCGAGACGGCGCGCGCGATGCCGAAATCGGAGATCTTGACGATGTCGTCCTTGGTCACCAGCACGTTGGCCGGCTTGATGTCGCGGTGCAGGAAACCGTGGCGGTGCGCGTAGGCTAGGCCCGCGCAGATCTGCGCCGCGTAGTCGATGGCGGCGGCCTCCGGCAGGTGCCCGTCGCCGGCGATCATCTCGGCGAGCGTGGTCCCGTCGACCAGCTCCATCACGATGTAGTAGGCGCTCCCCTCCTGCCCGACGTCGTAGACGTTGACGATATTGGGGTGCGAGAGCGAGGCCGCCGACTGGGCCTCGCGATAGAACCGCTGGACGAACTCCTGATCCGAGGCGTACTGCTCGCGCAGCACCTTGATGGCCACGGGCCTGCGCAGCACGATGTCGGTGCCTTCGTAGACGACCGCCATGCCGCCCTCGCCGAGGCGGGCTCCCAGGCGATACCGTTGGTTGAAGACCGTCTGTTGCGACTCTTGCACTCTTCTTCTACTCGCGGCCCAGCGCCGCCGTCAGCACGTCTCGGCAGATCGGGGCGGCGACCGCGGCTCCATAGCCGCCGTGCTCCACGACCACCGCCACCACGTAGCGCGGCGCCTCCGCCGGGGCGAAGGCGACGAACCACGAGTGCGGCGCCCCCCTGGGGTTGGTGGCCGTTCCCGTCTTACCGGCGACCTGGATACCCGGAATCGCGGCACTCCTCCCCGTCCCACGTTGAACGACGGCGATCATCATCTTCGTCACTTCGGCGGCCGTCTCCGCCGAAATGGGCTGCCCCAGGGCGCTGGGACCGATGGTGGTCGTGCCGCCGCCCGGGCGCCGGATCTCGCGCACCAGGTAGGGCCGGGGCTCCACGCCGCCGTTGGCGACGGTGGCCGCCACCAGCGCCATGCGCAGGGGGGTGACCAGCAAGGCGTCCTGCCCGAAGCCCAACTGCGCCAGCTCGCCGGGGTAGATCCCGGATTCGGGCGGCAGGTGGTCCGGGCTCACGGGCAGCCCGAGACCGGGGTCCTGGCCGAAGCCGAAGGCGCGCAGATACTGGTAGAACGTGGTCGCTCCGATTTTGATGGCGATTTGCGAGAAGTCCACGTTGCTGGAGATGGCGAAGGCGGTGGTGAGGTCCGAGGTGCCGGTGATCTCGTCCTCGTCGTTGTGGATCCGGAAGTTGCCCACTTGGAAGTATCCTGGATCGTGGAACGTGGAGGCGAGCGTCACGGTTCCGCTGTCGAGGGCCGTCGAGGCGGTGAAGACCTTCATGGTCGATCCCGGCGGGTAGAGGCCCTGGAGCGCGCGGTCGAGCAGCGGACTCCCGGAGTCGACGCGCAGGCGCGGAAAGATCGCGTTGAGGTCGTTGGGGTCGTAGGACGGGATGCTCGCGATGGCGACGATCGCCCCCGTCTTGGCGTCAAGGACGACGCCGGCCGCCGCGTCGTACCGGTTGAGCTGGTTGAAGAGCACGCGCTCGAGCGAAGGCTCGATGGTGGTCACGATCGTGGCCCCGCGCAGATGCTCCTCCTTGCGCTGCGCGGGGTTGAGGAGCAGGCGGAACTGCTCGACGGGATCCGTCGAGACATACGTCGCGGAGAGTGCGCCGTCGTAGGCGTCTTCCAGTCCCGAGGTGCCGTAGCGCGCCGACGCGTAGCCCACCACCTGGGCCAGCTCCGGGCCCAGCGGGTAGGTGCGCACGCCCCCTCGCGTCACGGCCAGCGGCGCGCCGTTGGAGGCCAAGATCGATCCGCGGTAGGCGGCCAGCAGGGCCTGGCGCGGGTTGTGCGGGTTGGTGGCCAGCGCCGGAGCCTCGAAGAGCTGGACCCGGATCTGCGCGGCGACCAGGAGCGCGAAGAGCACGGCAAAGGTCACGCGGATACGCGCGATCGTGCGGTCGACCTGCGAGTTCACGCTCGCTCTCTCAGGAGCACCCAGCCCGTGTCGGTGGAGACCGTGAGGTACGATCCCTCGCCGACGCGCTCGATCACGGTGCTGACCACGTCGTACGCGAGGTCGGGATCGACGCGTCCCAGCAGCATCAGCGTCTCCGCCCCCGCCTCTTCGGCGAGTGCGGGAACCACGTACGCCGCGGCCGACGCACTGGAGAACTGCATGCGGTTGTAGGGCTCGCTGCGCCAAGGCCCGCGCCGCCCGAAGACGGTGCGGTGCCAATCCCACGCGCAGAGCTGGCGCTCTTGCCAGACGAAGTCGTCCTTCACGCAGCTGCGCCTGCACGCCGTGCAGCGCGCGATCGGCAGCATCGGGGAGGCCAGGGCGTCGACCACGTCTTCGGGGAGGTCGGCGAGGTTGAGGATCTCCTCCTCGGTCAAGCGCTCGGGCACGGCGTCCCGCCAGCCGACGCGCCGCAGGAGCTCAAGCTCCCCCAGCGGGGCGATGAACGCCCGCTCGTCCTCGGGGACGAACGTCTGATCGACCCAGCCTGCGACGTTGTCCTCGTCGATGAGCACGCGCTGCCAGGCGTCCCCGATGGCCACGCCCACGGGCGTCCAGGCCAGCGGGGCCATGACCACCGGCAATTGGCCCTTCTCGCCCGAAGCCTGCGTCACGAAAGCGAGCATGTGCTCCCCGCCGCCGAGCACGAAGATGCTCATTCCACGTCGCTCACGTTCACCCGGCCGTTCTTGGGAACGCCCGCTCGGCGCTCCTGCCGGAGGGCGGCGTTCCCGACATCTTCACCGCGCCTGCCTGCCGCGGTGGTACGAGTGACGGCATGAACGTGGCGCACCTGCATCTGATCATCAACCACGCACCCGTCGTCGGCCTCGCCTTCACGGCGTTCCTGTTGCTGTGGGCCGCCGTGCGGCGCAGCGCCGAAGTGCGCCGCGCCGCGCTGGTGGCGATCGCCCTGGTTGCCTTGACGGCCATCCCGGTCTACCTGACGGGCGACAAGAGCGAGGACGTGATCGCGAACGTGCCGGGGCTCACCAAGGACCTGATCGACCGGCACGAGGACGCCTCCAAGGTCGCGCTCGTGGCCACCGAGGTGCTGGGCGTGGTTGCCGTAGGGGCGCTGGTCGTGCCGGGCGCGGCGGCCGCCGGTGTCACGCTGCCGGGCGTGCTGGTACTCAACCTCCTGGCGCTGGCGACCATGGGCTGGGCAGCGAACCTGGGTGGACAGATCCATCACCCCGAGGCGCAGCCCGGCTTCACGGTACCCGCGCAGTCTCACGGCGGCGCCGCGGCTCGCCCCGGCGATAACGATTAGGCCAGCGCCTGCGCGGCCGCGATGCTCTCGAGGTAGGCTTGCAGCGACCGCGGCGGCGAGGGCTGAGACTCCAACGCTTCCACCAGGGCGCGCAGCGTGTCCGTGGAGGTGATGCACGGGACGCCGGCTTCGACGGCGGCGCGGCGGATACGGTAGCCGTCGGTGGCCTCTCGTCCGCGCATCGCCGCGCTGTTGTTGATCACCAGATCGGCGCCGCCCGAGGTGATGAAGTCGATCACCGTGGGCGCGGGCTCGGAGATCTTGTTCACCTGCTCGCAGGCCAGCCCCGCGTTGCGCATCATGGCGCACGTTCCCGGCGTGGCGTGCATGCGGCAGCCCAGCTCGGCCAGGCGGCGCAGCAGCGGAAGCGCCTGCTCCTTCTCCTCGTGCGCGATGGAGGCGAGCACGCGCGCGGAGGTGGTGGGTACGCGCACGCCCGCGGCGCGGAATCCCTTGCGCAGGGCCCCGCCGAAGGTGAGGTCGATGCCCAGGACCTCGCCCGTCGACTTCATCTCGGGGCCCAGGATCGTCTCTACCCCGCGCAGCTTGGTGAATGAGAAGACCGGGAGCTTGACCACCACGAACGGCACGCGCGGCAGCAGGCCGGTGCCGTAGGGCATCTCGCGGAGCTTCTCGCCCAGCGCGATGCGCGTGGCGGCGGCGACGATGTTGCAGCCGGTGACCTTCGAGATGATCGGCACGGTCCGGCTGGCGCGCGGGTTGGCCTCGATCACGTAGAGGCGATCGTCGGCGACGATGTACTGGATGTTGATGAGGCCGCGGATGCCCAGCCCATGCGCGATCTCGCGCGTGGTGCGCGCGATGATCTGCTGCATCTCCTCGGAGACGTGCTGGGTGGGGTAGACGCCGATGGAGTCGCCCGAGTGGATGCCGGCGCGCTCGACGTGCTCGAAGATGCCGGGGATGAGGATCTCCTCGCCGTCGTAGACTGCGTCGACCTCCACCTCCAGACCCGCGAGATACTTGTCGACGAGCAGGGGCGCACCCGGCCGGATGGGCGGCGCGGACTCCGCGTACGCCGCGAGCTGGCCCTCGTTGTAGACGATCTCCATGGCGCGTCCGCCCAGCACGTAGGAGGGGCGCACGAGCACCGGAAACCCCAGCTCGCGGGCGACGGCGCGCGCCTCGCGGAACGACTTGGCCGTCCGTCCGGCGGGCCGCGCGACTCCCAAGTTCTGGAGGACGGCGTCGAACTTCTCGCGGTCCTCGGCCAGATCGAGGGCGTGACGCCCCGAGCCCACCATGGGAACATCGCGCGCGGCGAGGTCCTCGGCGAGGTTGATCGCCGTCTGCCCGCCGTACGAGAGCATGACGCCGGCGGCGCCGGAGAGATGGACGAGAGCCTGCACCTCGTCGGGCCCCGGGGGCTCGAAGACGAGCACGTCGGCGACGTCGAAGTCGGTGGAGACGGTCTCCGGATTGTTGTTGATGATGACGCTGGCGCGCCCCGCCTCGTGCAGCGCCCACGCGGCGTGGACGCACGAGTAGTCGAACTCGATGCCCTGCCCGATGCGGATGGGTCCGCTGCCGACGACGACGATCGACTCGCGGTCGGGGCGGCGCAGCTCGTCCATCTCGCCGCGCGAGAGGTAGTAGTACGGCGAGCGCGCGGGAAACTCGGCGGCGGCCGTGTCGACCACGCGGAAGGCGTCGCCGCCCGCGCCGCCGGCGATCAGCGTGCGCGCGAGCTCCGTGGCGGGCGGACCGCCCAGGTGCTCGATGGCGCGCGTCGACCAGCCATCGACGTAGAGCTGCGCGGCGCCTTGTTCCGTGGGATCGGCGGCGAAGATGCGCTCGCGCTCCACCAACTCGGCGATCTCGTAGAGCCAGAACGGGTCGATCTGCGTGAGCGAGTGGATGCGCTCGATGGTCCAGCCGCGCAGCAGGCACTCCGCCAGCGCGAAGAGGCGCTCGTGGGTGGCGTTTGCGAGCACGTGCTGGAGCTCTTCGTCGCTCCAGTCGGCGAATTGGAGCTTGGTGAGCGTCTCGCGCCCCAGATCCAAGCCGCGCACGCTCTTGAGCAGCGCCTGCTGGAAGGTGCGGCCGATGGCCATCGCCTCGCCGGTCGACTTCATCTGCGTGCCCAGGCGCGTGTCGGCCAACGGGAACTTGTCGAAGGGCCAGCGCGGGATCTTCACCACGCAGTAGTCGAGCGTCGGTTCGTAGGCGGCCTTGGTGACGCCCGTGATGGGGTTGGGGATCTCGTCGAGCTTGCGCCCCAGCGCGATCTTCGCGGAGATCTTGGCGATGGGGTAGCCGGTGGCTTTCGAGGCGAGCGCCGAGCTGCGGCTGACGCGCGGATTGACCTCGATGATCATGTAGGCGCCAGTGTCCGGATGGACGGCGTACTGGATGTTGCAGCCGCCCTCCACCTTCAGCGCGCGGATGATCTTGATGGAGGCGCTGCGCAGCTTCTGGTACTCGACGTCGGAGAGCGTCTGCGAGGGGGCGATGACGATGGAGTCGCCGGTGTGCACGCCCACCGGGTCGAGGTTCTCCATGTTGCAGACGATGATGCAGTTGTCGGCGGCGTCGCGGATGACCTCGTACTCCAGCTCCTTCCAGCCGAGCAGCGAGGTCTCGAGCAGGACCTGGTGGATCAGCGAGGCGGCGAGGCCGCTTTGGAGGATCTCGGCGAGCTCCTCGCGGTCGTGGGCCACGCCGCCGCCCGTGCCCCCGAGGGTGTATGCCGGGCGGATGATCAGCGGGTAGCCGGCGCTCTCCGCGAACACCAGACCCTGATCGATCGACTCGACGATGGCGCTCTGCGGCACCGGCTCGCCGATGGCGAGCATCATCTCCTTGAAGCGCTTGCGGTCCTCGGCGAGCTGGATCGTCTCGAGCGGCGTGCCGAGCAGTTGGACGCCGTGGCGCTCGAGCACGCCGGCCTCGGCCAGCTCGACGGCGAGGTTGAGCCCGGTCTGACCGCCCAGCGTGGGCAGCAGTGCGTCGGGGCGCTCCTTGGCGATGATCTGGTCGAGCGAGTCGACGGTAAGCGGCTCGAGGTAGACCGCGTCGGCCACCTCGGTGTCCGTCATGATGGTGGCGGGGTTGGAGTTGACGAGGATGACGTGGCAGCCTTCCTCGCGCAAGGCCCTGCACGCTTGCACCCCCGCGTAGTCGAATTCGGCTGCCTGACCGATGACGATAGGGCCGGAGCCGATGACGAGGATGCGGTGGGGTGCGGGCATATCCCGCCAGCATTACGGCGCAATCGCCGCAGGTCCTCCGCAAGCGCTCATGCAAGTGGGCGACTCGTCATGCCGTTCGGCACCATCGTCGCGGCGCGCGCCGTGCGCACGCTTTCCTACGGGGCCCTCTCCGTCTTCCTGGCGGTGCTCCTGGCCGACAAGGGGCTTGCTCCCGCGCAGGTGGGGATGCTCTTCACCATCGCGCTGGTCTCGGGGGCGCTCTCGGCGGTGCTGCTGAGCCGCGTGGCCGACCGCCTAGGGCGCCGCACCGTGCTGATCGGCGGCGGGCTGGTCACGGCCCTCGCGGCCATCCTGCTGGCGCGCGCCCAGGGGATGCCGCTGCTGATTCTGGCCGTGGCGCTGGGAACCATCAGCCCCAGCGCCGCCGAGGTCGGGCCGTTCGGGGCGCTGGAGCAGGCGATGCTGGCCCAGATCGTGGCCCCGGAGCGGCGCACGCGCGCCTTCGCGACCTACAATCTGGTGGGGACGTTCGCCATCGCCGTGGGGGCGCTGGCGGCCGCGGTGGTCTCGCGCGCGGCGCTGCTGTGGGCCTACCTGGCAGTGGGCCTGCTCTTGGCTGGGCTGTACGCCACGCTCGGCCCATCCGTCGAGCTCCCCCCGGACGCCCGCACGGCGGCCCGCCCCCGCGAGGGGACGAGCGCCGAGCCCGTGGCCCCGCGTCCGCGCTTCGGCGTGGTGGAGCGCTTGACGGCGCTCTTCGGCCTGGACGCCCTGGCTGGCGGCTTCGTCGTCCAGGGCTTCATCGCGTACTGGTTCCACCTGCGCTTCGGCGTCGACCAGCGCGCGCTGGGCACGCTGCTCTTCGGCGCGAACCTGCTGGCGGCGTTCTCGTTTCCGTTGGCGGCGCGGCTGGCCGAGCGCTTCGGGCTGCTCAACACCATGGTCTTCACGCACCTGCCCTCCAACGTGCTGCTGGCGCTGGTGCCGCTGATGCCGACGTATCCGCTGGCCGCCGTGGTGCTCTGGGCGCGCTTCGCGCTCTCGCAGATGGACGTGCCCACGCGCCAGGCCTATACGATGGCGATCGTGCCGCCCGAGGAGCGCGCGCGCGCGGCGGGCCTGACCAACGCCGTGCGGCCCGGGGCGCAGGCGATCTCCCCCATCCTGGCCGGCATCGCCGTCCAGCACGCCGCGCTGGGGCTGCCCTTCGTCGTCTCGGGGGTGGTGAAGATCGTCTACGACCTCGCGCTCTACCGGATCTTCAAGCCCGTGAAGCTGAAGAGCTGACGGGCTCTGCGCCGACGTCGTCCTTCTGGATGACGGCTTCGCCGTCGAGCACGGTCTCGCCGCGCTGGTTGACGCACGTGGTGCGGCAACGGATGCGGCGGCGCTGGGCGAGCACCTCGATGACCTCGGCGGTGGCCGTGATGGTGTCGCCCGGATAGACGGGGGCACGGAAGCGCAGGCTCTGCGAGACGTAGATGCCGCCGGGGAGGCCCAGCATCAGCGCGTTGGCCGTGGAGAGCAGCGAGGCGGTGAGGAGGCCGTGGGCGATGCGTCCTTTGAAGCGCGTCCTGGCCGCGTAGGCGTCGTCGGTATGCAGCGGGTAGACGTCGCCGCTGAGCGCCGCGAAGGCGGCGATCTCGGCGTCGGTGATGCGCTTGGCGTACGAGGTCTTTTGACCGACGGCGTAGTCCTCGAAACGGCGCTCCGGAAACTCGATCATCGTGCTCCTCTTCTCGGGCATTCCGTTCAACCGCGGAGCATCACGGCCCCGCCGAGCGCCCCGGCGGCCAGCGCGAGCAGCGCCGCCGCCGCGCATGCCTCGGTCAGCGCGACGGGGCGACGCTCCCACGAGATGCCGCGGGCCAGGCGCACGAACGCGGCAGCCAAGCCTCGTGCGTCTGAGGCCTGGGCGTAGCTCCCGTGCGCGTCGGCGGCGATGGCTCGCAGCGCGGCGGCGTCGAACGTGGCGATCTCGTTGGTGCCGGGGATGGTGGCGGTGCTCGTGTTGCTGCCGATGCCCACCGTGTCCACGACGACGCCGCGCTTGCCGATCTCGCGCGCCACCTTCAGCGGGTCGGGGGGCCGGTTGTTCACGCCGTCCGTCAGCAGGACGATGGCGCGCCGGCCGCGCGCGGGCAGGAGGCTCGCCGCGGTGGCCAGCGCCGAGCCGATCGCGGTGGCGCCGTTGGGAGCGGGAATTCGCTGCAGGGCCGCGAGCTGCTCGCCGCGGTCTGCCGTCGGCGTCTGCACGACTTGCGCCGTCGTGGAGAAGGCGACGACGGCCACGCGCGTCCCCGAGGGCAGGGCCTCGACGAAGCGGCGCGCGGCGGCGCGCGCGGCGTCGGCGCGCGTGGGCGTGAAGTCGTTCGCGCCCATGGAGCCGGAGGTGTCGATGCAGACGACGGCGTGCACGTCGTGGATCGGCACGGAGAGCATCGCCCGCGGCTGGGCAAGAGCCGCGATGAGCAGGGCCATCCCCACGTAGCCCAGCGCGCGCGGGAGCAGGGCGAGGCGCGAGACATCGCGGGCGAAGGGGGCGACCGCCGCCAGCGAGCTGTAGGCCAGCGCACGCCGGCGAGAGCCAGCCTCCGCGGCGTGGTGCGTCCATGCGAGCGCGATCAGCGGAGCCAGCAGCGCGAGCACCCACGGATGGCCGAAGGCGATCATCGGCGAGCCCTACGCGACCAGGTCCGCCGCCGTGGCCGTCTCGTCGAAGAGGCGCACGCGCCACCCCAAGGAGCGCATGCGCTCCACGATGCGCGCCTCGCGCGCCGCGCACGCCGCGGCGTGGCGGGCGGCGGCACCGCGATCGAACCAGAGCGTGCGCGGTTGGCCGCCGGCTGCGTCGCGCAAGAGCGCCGCGCCGCGCAGCGGCAGGCCGTCGCTCCAGGGATCGCGCGCGATGCGCGCCACGGCGTGGCGGCGCAGCGGCAGACGCGCGAGATGGGCATCCTCGAGCAAGGGCTCCATGGCGTAGCACTCGCCCACCAGCAGCAGCGCCGTTCCGGGGGCCAGGGTCGCGTCGAGATAGGCGAGGGTGGCGCCGTCGATGACGTGCTCCATCGCGGCGTCGGGAGCGGCGAGGCGCCGCAGCGCGAGCGCGGCGGCGCGCGGTCCGCGCAGTGTCCCGGGGTCGACGGGTCTGGAGCCCAGCACCAGGCGGACGCGGTCGCGGTCGCGCGCGGCGGAGAGCCAGAGCGAGCCGTATGCCAGTGCGGCGTCGCGCAGCGGGCGCGCGCGCCCCAGGAGCATGCGCGGCCCGGTGTCGACGGCACAGCAGAGGTGGAGGCCGGACTCCTCCAGCATCACCCGCGATTGCAGCTCGCCGGAGCGGGCCGTGGCCGCCCAGTCGATGCGCCGCGGGTCGTCGCCTTCGGCGTAGGCGCGCAGCTCCGCGAACTCCAGACCCTCGCCGCGCAGCAGCGGCGCCCCCTCGCCGGCCGGGCCGTGCGCGCGGGCGCGCAACAGGCGCCGGCGCAGGTGCTCGCCCAGCGGGTGCGGCGCGCTCATTCGGTCTCGCCGGGGTAGAGCTGCGCGGGCGCCCCCTCGACGAGCTCTTGCGCCGTCAACGCGCGTGTGGTCTGCTCGAGCGGCTCGAGGAGCTGCAGATCCGCGCCTTTGGGCGCGGCATGGAGGTCCTTGAACTTGCGCGCCGTGACCAGCACACGCGACTCCAGAGATGCCACGGCCTTGTTGTACGCGTCGACGCTGCGCCCCAGATTCTTGCCGAGCGCCGCGACGTGGTCGCCGACGGTTCCCAGCCGCTCGTAGAGATCTGCGCCGAGCTTACCGATTTCGCGCGCGTTCTCTTCGAGGCGCTGCTGCCCCCAACCGTACGCGACGGAGCGCAGCAGGGTGATGAGCGTGGTGGGGCTGGCAAGGAAGACGCGGTGCTCGATGCCGGTCTCGATGAGCGTGGGGTCCCGCTCGAGCGCCGCGCTGAAGAACGACTCGCCGGGAATGAAGAGCACCACGAAGTCCGGCGCGTGTCCGAGGATCTTCCCGTAGTCGCGCTTGCCGAGCGCCACGATGTGCTCGCGCAGTTGGCGCGCGTGCTGATCCAGCAGGCGCTGGCGCGTGGGCTCGTCGCCGGCCTCCATCGCTTCGAGGTAGGCGGAGAGCGGGGTCTTGGCGTCGACGGCGATGAGCTTGTCGCCGGGCATCTTGACCGTGAGGTCCGGGCGGTCGCGCCGGCCGTCGCCGACGACGGTCTCCTGCTCCTCGAAGTCGCAGTGCTCCAGCATCCCCGCCATCTCGACGACGCGGCGCAATTGGAGCTCGCCCCAGCGGCCGCGCACGGTGGGATTCTTGAGGGCCTCCACCAGGCTGCCCGTGCGCGCGTTGAGATTCGACGCCTCCGTCTGCAGGAGGCGCTGAGACTGCATGAGCGCGCCGAGCTGCTCCTTGAGCGCCTCCGTCGTCCCGGTGCGCGCCTTCTCGATCTCTTGGATCTTCGTGTCGAGGCGCTGGAGGTTCTCGCCCAGCGGCTTCACGAGCTCGCCGATCTTCTGCTGCCGGAGCTCGAGGTCGCCCTTGGCGGCCTCCTGCGTCTTGGCCATCACCTGCTGGGCGAGCTCGAGGAACTTCGCGTTGTTGTCCTTGAGCGCGTCGGAGCTCAGGGCCTTGAAGGCGTCGCGGAAGCGCTCCTGGAGTTGGGCTTGCTGCGTGCGCTCACGCTCGATCGACTCGCGCTCGGCGGCGATCCGCGCCTCGGTGGCCGCGCGCTCCGCGGTCAGCTCGCCGATGCGGCGGCGCAGCTCGTCGAGCTCGCCTTCGCGTCTCGCGCCATCCGCGCGCGTCTGGTCGGCTTCGGCGTGCGTGGCCTCGAGCCGCGCCTGGACCGCAGCGAGCTGGGCGCGCGCCGCCAGCCACGCGACGATCGCGCCACCGACGAAGGCCACGAGCGCGGTAAGCGAGAGGGCGAGATCCATCACTCATGGATGCTGAGCCAGGAGAGAAACTCCTCTTGCGGGAGCGGAGGCGTGAACCAGTAGCCTTGCGCGGCGCTGCACCCTTCGGCGGTGAGCCAGGCGGCCGTGCTCTCGCGCTCGACCCCCAGCGCCACCACGCGGCGCCCCAAGCTGCGCCCCAGCGCCACGGTGGCGCGGACGATCGCCTCGTCCTCGGGCGATCCTGGGAGGTCGCGTACGAAAGCCCGATCGATCTTGAGCGCGTCGATGGTCATCTGCTTGACCAGCATGAGCGAGGCGTAGCCGGTTCCGAAGTCGTCGATGGCCACGCTCATGCCCAGCTCCCGCACGCC
This sequence comes from Candidatus Dormiibacterota bacterium, assembly GCA_035533275.1. Classification (GTDB taxonomy): domain Bacteria; phylum Vulcanimicrobiota; class Vulcanimicrobiia; order Vulcanimicrobiales; family SCRA01; genus SCRA01. The sequence continues at coordinate 84,405 of DATLUD010000010.1, forward strand.
CTCCACCAGACGCTGGGCGGCCTCGGGCTCGCGCGAGGCGATGCGCTCGCTGATCTCGAGCTGGAGGTATGCCGGGTCCGCGCCTTCGTCGCGCAGGATGCGCGCGAGGAGCGCAAGCGTGCCGGGGTGAGCCACGGCGCTGCCGCTGAGGTTGAACGAGAGCTGCAGGCGCCGCGCGCCGCAGACCAGGGCGCGCGAGCGATGGATCGCCTCGCGCATCACCCATTCGTCGATCGGCAGGATGGACTCGCTCTCCTCGGCGGCCTCGATGAAGTCCGCCGGCAGACGCAAGCCGTACTGCGGGTCGTGCCAGCGCAGCAGGGCCTCCACCGTGGAGACGGCGCCGTCAGCCAGGTCGAGGACGGGCTGGTAATGCAGCTCGAACTCCTCGCGCTGGCGCGCGTAGCGCAGCCCCTGGAGCATCGCCCGTTTGAGCCGCAGCGACTCGCCGATCTCCTCGCTGAAGAAGCGCACCGTTCCGCCGCCCTCTTGCTGGGCGCGCACGACGGCCGCGTCGGCTGCTCCCAGGAGCAGCTCCGCCTCGTCGGCGTCGCGCGGAAAGAGCGCCACGCCCACGCTGGCGCTGCGCCGCACTTCGCGGCCCTCGACGTTGACGGGTAATGCGACGGCCTCGCCCAGCACGCGCGCGAGCTGCTCGCCGCGCTCGGGTGGTCCGTTGACGGCCAGGGCGAACTCCTCGGTTCCCAGGTATGCCACGCGCGCGTGATTGCCGACGATGCCCCGCAGGCGGTCGGCGAAGGTGCGGATGATACGGTCGTGATCATCGCGGTCGAGGTGGGCGCGCAGGTCGCGGAAGTGATCGACGACCACGAGCACGAGGTTGAGGCCGTCTCCTCGCGCGCGCGCTTCGACCATGGATTGGCCCAGCACGTCGATGAAGCGCGCGCGGTTGAGCAGGCCCGTGACGGGATCGGTGGCCACCAGCGCCGCAAGCTCTTCTTGCTGACGGCGCTGCTCCAGCAGGCGCCCGAAGAGCGCGGCGAGGAGCTCCACGTAGGTGTGGTCCTCCTCGGCGAACGGGCGCGTGCGCGGCACGCGCGAGCCGAAGACGAGCAGATAGTCGCCGTTGCCGAACGCGATGGGCGTGCCGATCACGCTGCGCAGCGAGAACGCGAGCGCTACCCCGCTCAGCTCGGGATCGCTCTCGTCGCCGTCGTCGATGTGCGCGAGGGTGGTTTGACGGCGCCGGATGAGCTCGGCGATCGTCCCCGGCAGCGCTAGGCCGATGATGGGCTCAGCGTGGCCCTCGGACCAGCAGATCCACTCGAAGTCGATGCGCTCGCCCTCGATGCGGTCGACGGCGCCGAACTCCAGTCCCAGCGTGCGCGTGCCCTCGGCCAGGATGGCCATGGCCTGCTCGGCCACGTCGCCGGAGTGGTCGGTGCTCAGGCGCCAGAGGGTCTCGAGGCGGCCCAGCGAGCTGTGCGAGCGCGCGGCGCTCTCGGCCAGCAGGACGCGCATGCGCACCGACTCGACGGCCCGCCCGATGTCCTCGGCGATCCCCACGAGCAGCTGGAGCTCCTTGGCGTCGAAGGTCAAGCCGCGCGGGAGGTAGGCGGTCAGCGCGCCGGCGACGTCTTCGGCGATGCGCAGCGGGACCGCGCCCACCGCGCCGACGAGCGGATCGGCCAGGGCCAGCACCGCGGGCTCGCAGGTGCGGATGGCCAGCTCCGTGGCGTCGTCGGAGACGGGGCGCACGCCCGTTGCGGCCACCACCTCTTCCCCGCCCTCGGGGAGGGCGTAGGTGATGGCGACGCCCGCGTACCCGCGGTACTGCGCTAAGAGCTCGCAGGACTCGCGCAACACCGTCGGCTCGTCCTGCAGCAAAGCCAGGAGACGTTGGATGGCGTAGACCACTTGCAGCCGGCGCGCGTCGTCGCTGGCGCGCTCCCTGCGCTCGTCTACCTCGCGTCCATCCATGCTTCGAAGTCCTCAGCCGGCATCGCCTCGCCGTACCAGTATCCTTGGGCGAAGTCGCATCCCTGCGCCGCCAGCCAGCGGACCTGCTCCTCCTCCTCGACGCACTCGGCGACGATGCGCCGCCCCAAGGAGTGACCAAGCGCGATCGTCGCCCGCACGATCGCCACGTCTTCCCGCCGGTGCGGGAGCGCCTGCACGAAGCTCCCGTCGATCTTGATCACATCGATCGGCAGGCTCTTCAGATGCATGAGGGAGGAGTATCCCGTGCCGAAATCGTCGAGCGCGACGGAGATGCCGAGGGCGCGCAGGCCCTGGAGCAACTCGCTGGTGCGCGCCACGTCGCGCATGGCCACCGTTTCGGTGACCTCGATCTGAAGATGCGCGGGATCGATGCCGCTGCGCGAAACCAGCTCGCGCAGCTCGTCCAGGAGCGCCGGCTCGTGCATGCTGCGGCCGGAGAGGTTGCACGCCAGCACGACGTCGCGCCCGCTGAGCTCCCAGCGGCGGATCTGGCTGACCGCTTCGCGCAGGGCCCACTGGTCGAGCGAGGCGATGAGGCCCGTGTCCTCCGCCAAGGGGATGAACTCCGCGGCGCGGCGCATCGCGCCCTCGGCGGGAAACCAGCGCAGCAGGGCCTCGGCACCCACCACGCGCCCGCTGGCCAGATCCACCTCCGGCTGGTAGTAGAGGCGGAACTCGTTGCGCTCGCGCGCGCGCATGACGTCGCGGTGGAAGCGCCGCTTGGCCTCGAGCTGCTCGCCGATCTCGTGACTGTAGAACCGGTAGCGTCCGCCGCCCTCGGCGCGCACGGTGGCGATGGCCTCGCTGACGCAGGAGATCAGCTCCGTCGGTTCGGCGGCGTCCGTGGGGTAGAGCGCGATGCCCACGCTGGCGCTGAGATGGATCTCGTTGCCGTCGACGGCCGTCGGCTCGCTCAAGCGCTCGCAGAGGCGTCGGGCGAGATCGGCGGCGGCATCCGGCGTGCGCGTGCCGGCCACGATCCCAAAGCAGTCGCCGCCGATGCGCGCCAGCACGTCCCCTTCGCGCAAGAGGGATCGCAGACGGCGCGCCACCTCGCACAAGATGTGGTCACCCACGGCGAAGCCGAGGGCCGAGTTGATGCCGCGGAAGCGGTCGATGTCGATGGCCAGCACGGCGAACGGCCTCTCGGCGGCATCGCGCGCCGCCGTCATCTCGGCCAACTGCTCCTCGAGGCTGGTGCGGTTGGGCAGCCCCGTGAGCTGGTCGACGGTCCTCAGGATCTCGATCTTCTCCTGCTGATCGCTGTGGCGCAGGAACTCCACGAAAAGCGAGGCGAGGAGCTCCACATAGACGTGGTCCTCCTCCTGGAACGACGCGGCGTGTGGGCGGCGTCCGGCGAACAGCAGCACGTAACGGCGGTCGTCCACCGAGAACGGCGTGGCGATGGCCGTGCGGTAGCCCCGCTGGACGAGCGCGTGCGAGCCGTCGAGGGTGCGGTCGTCGGCGAAGTCGTGCCACGAGCGCGTCCGTCCCTCGTGGAGAACGCGCCCGGCGATCGACGACTCCAGCGGAATGCTGGCGCGCGTCTGCGACGTGGTCTCGTCGACGAGGTGCGCATCGAAGACCAGCGCGTTGTCGTCGACTACGCCGATCGCGCCGAAATCCAGGTCCAGCGCGCGCGTGCCCTCGGAGAGGAGGACGGCGCGACGCGCCTCGATCTCGCCGCCGGCGGAGGCGAAGAGGCGGCGGACGGTCTCGAGGCGCGCAAGGCGGCCGCGGGAGCGCGCCACCTCGCTGGCCGCGGTGGCGCGCATGCGCAGCAGCTGCACCGTGCGGGCGATGTCGTCGGCGAGGCCCTCGAGCAGGCGGCGCTCTTTCTCCTCGAACCCGTTGGGCTCGTCGGAGTAGGCGGCCAGCACGCGAACCACCTTGCCGTCGATCGAGAGCGGGAGCGTGAGCACCGAGCCGATGCCGAAGGACTGCGCCCGCGTGCGCCAGTGGCCGTAGAGCGGATCGGTGACGCGCGTGACGCGCGCCTGCCCGGTTCGGATGACCCAGCCCACGTTGCCCTGGCCTTCGATCGTGTCGTCCCAGCGCGCGCGGACGCCGTCGATGAACGTGGAGGCGCTGCCGGCGCGCGCGGTGACGGAGACGGCGCCGTCGTCCTCCACGGCGCCCGACCACACGAGCAGATAGTGGCGATAGCGCGCCAGCAACGCGCAACACTCGCGCAGGAGCGTTCGCTCATCCGGCGCGAGCGCGAGCAAACGTTGAATGGCGTAGACGACGAGTAACCGTTCCTCGTCGTCCGACGTTGCGAGCCGTGCTACGTCCATGTAGCGCTGACCCTTCCGTAGAACCGCACGCTTCAGGTATCGGCAGGCCTTACGGAATGCCGTAGGGGCGCCTTACGGCGGCGAAACGGCGGCCACGAGCTCCCGCAGCTCGCGCTCGGGGTCGCGCTCCTCGGCTGCGACCCGGTACGACCACGCCACCCGGTGGCGCAGCGCCGCGGGGGCCACCGCGCGCACGTCGTCGGGGGTGGCGAACGAGCGCCCTTGGAGGACCGAGCGGGCCCGCGCCAGGGCCACCAGCGCCAGCGAGGCGCGCGGCGAGGCCCCCGCCTCGATCAACGGATGGCTGCGGGTGGCGCGTACCAGGTCGACGGCGTAGGCGCGCAGGGGCGGCTCCACGTGGACGGCGCGGGCGCGCTCCTGCCAGGCGCGGACGTCGTCGAGGGCGGCGGCCGCGCTCAGCGTGGGCGGATGGTCGCCGTAGCGCGCCACGATCTCCAGCTCTTGCTCGCGCGTGGGCGGGGCGACGCGGATCTTCACCAGAAAGCGGTCGAGCTGGGCTACGGGGAGCGGATAGGTCCCCTCTCCGTCGAGGGGATTCTGCGTGGCCAGCACCACGAAGGGCGCCGGGAGCGCGTGCGTCTCGCCCGCGATGGTCACCTGGCGCTCCTGCATCGCCTCGAGCAGGGCGCTCTGGACCTTGGCGGGGGCGCGGTTGATCTCGTCGGCCAGGAGCAGGTTGGCGAACGCCGGCCCCAGCTCCACGCGAAACTCGCCAGCGCGCTGATCGTAGATGCGAGTGCCGACCACGTCGGAGGGGAGCAGGTCGGGCGTGAACTGCACGCGCCGGAAGGCGCCGCCGATCAGGCAGGCGAGGCTCGTGCAGGCCAGCGTCTTGGCGAGGCCCGGGGTGCCTTCGAGCAAGGCGTGCCCCCCTGCGATCAGGGCCAGCAAGAGTCCATCGACCATCTCGTCTTGTCCGACGATCGCCTTGGCGAGCTCGGAGCGGAGGACCAGCGGCTCAACGTTCAACGGCAGACGACCTCCAGTGCGTCGGCGAGGTGCAGCGCGGAGGCCGCCTCACCGCCGGGTTCGACGAATGCGGCCCGCTCGGCTGCCGCCACGGCCCGGCGCCAGCGCGCATCGGACGTGCGCGCGGCGACGTCCTCCGCCGTCTCGCGCTCCCCGGCGCCCAGCCGCTCCCAGAGCGCCGCCCGCGCGCCCACGGCGTTGGCCCGGCTCGGGGCGTGGCGTAGCCGCGCGACCCATGCCGCCAGGGCCTCACCGGGCGGAAGCGCCGGGGCGAAGGGCTCGAGGGCGTGGTCCGCGGCGGCTGCCGGGCGCCGCCTCCGGGCCAGTGCCAGGGCACCCAGGGCCAGAGCCGCGGTGGCCAGGCCCACCAGCGCGAGGCCGCCGAGCGCCAGAGCCTTCAGGCGGGTCAGGATGCCGCCCGCTTCGCCGGGGGCAGCGGCAAGGGCGACCACGGTCACCGTGTTGGAGCGGTATCGCAGGGGCTGGCGGCTGCGCGGATCGATGGCGTCGATGTAGGCGGGACCGATGACGGCGGGCCCGGGGAGGTTGGGTGTGATGGTCAGCACGGCCACGTAGGTGGTGGCATCGGCCTGCCGGTCGAGCCGCTCGCTGTCGGCCAGCACTTGGAACGCGGTCAGGTCGGGGAGGATGAGCTCGGGGAGCGCTTGGACGCGCTCGCCGACCACGGCGCGCACCGTGAGGTGAAGCGCCTGGCCCAGAGGGACGTGCGTGCGATCCACCGAGATCGTCAGCGCGCGCACGTGGAGCACGCGGTAGGCGTCGCCCCGCGCGCCCAGGCACGCGGCGAGCACGAGCGCCAGCACGAGCGCTCGCGATGCCGGACCTACACTTCGGCGAGCCACCGCTCGAAGAGGTAGCGCGCGTCGCTCGGTCCGGGGGAGGCCTCCGGGTGGAACTGCACCGCCGCGATCGGGAGCGTGCGGTGGCGGAACCCTTCGTTCGTCTGGTCGTTGAGGTTGATCATCGTCTCCGCGAGGTGCGCGGGCAGCGTAGCGCGGTCCACGGCGTAGCCGTGGTTGTGCGCGGTGACGAGCACCTTGCCGTTCTCCAGGTCCTTCACGGGCTGGTTGCCGCCGCGGTGGCCGTAGGGCAGCTTGAAGGTCGTGGCGCCGCAGGCGGAGGCCAGCAACTGGTGCCCCAGGCAGATGCCGAAGAGCGGGAGCTCGCCGATGAACGAGCGCAGGGTTGCGATCACGCTCGGGAGATCTTGGGGGTCACCGGGGCCGTTGGAAACGAGGATCGCGTCGGGTTGCTGCTCCAGGATCTCCTCGCGGGTGGCGTCCCACGGCAGCACGGTGACCGAGACGTCCAACTCTCCCAGCGCCTGCAGGATGCCTTCTTTCAACCCGCAGTCGATGAGCACGAGCCGCTTGGCCGCGCCGCGGGGTCCGCGCTGCATCGGCGCGGAAATCGAGACGGGGGCCACCAGGTTCTCGGGCGGCTTGGCGCAGTAGGCGCGCAGCGCCTCGGGGGCGCGCGCGACCGCCTCGCCGCCCACGGCGAGCACCGCCTTCATGGTGCCGTGCTCGCGCAGGTGCATGGTGAGGGCGCGCGTATCGATGCCGACGATCGCCGGCATGCCCTGCTCCTTCATCCATGCGTCGAGGTCGAGCTTGCTCTGGTGATGGGAGGGGTGAGCGCAGAGACGCTTGACGACGGCTCCGGCGGCGCACGCGGTGCCGTGCTGCATCGCCGTGCGGCTGATGCCGTAGTTGCCGATCATCGGGTAGGTGAAAACGAGGATCTGCGCGTTGTACGAGGGATCGGTGAGGGCCTCTTCGTACCCGGTCATCCCCGTGAAGAAGACCGCTTCGCCCGTCACCAAACCCTCGGCGCCGGCGCCCTCGCCTTCGTAGCGTTGACCGTCTTCCAGCAGCAGTAGAGCCTTCATTCCGTTCCTACCCAAGAGTGGCGGCGCCCGTCCGCCCGTCGGGGCTCCCGCGCAGTACGCGCGGCGAGCCTCCCAGCGCATCGTAGACCACGCGCCCGTCCACGATGGTTGCCACGGCGCGCCGCGGCAGGCGCATGCCCGCGAACGGCGTGATGCGCCCCATCGACTGGAAGGCCTCGGGGTCGACCAGCCACGACTCGTCGCGCAGCACCGTCACGTCGGCCGCCGAGCCGATCGCCAGCGTGCCGCCCGGCACGTCGAGCAGCCGCGCCACGTTGGTGGAGAGCAAGGCCACCATGCGCTCCAGCGGGAGGTCGGGGAGCGCGTGGGCGTACGCGCCCACGGCGATCTCCAAGCCCGTGAAGCCGACGGCGGTCTCCGAGAGCGGACCCGCCTTGTCGCCGGCGGTGTGCGGCGCGTGATCGGTCGCAAGCACGTCGACCGAGCCGTCGCGCACCCCGGCGCGCAGGGCGGCGATGTCGTCCTCGACGCGCAGCGGCGGGCAGACGCGCCCGCGCGCGGTGAAGCCTTCGAAGAGGCGGTCCGTGAAGACGAGGTGGTGCGGCGAGACCTCGCAGGTGGCGCGGATGCCTTGTGAGCGCGCCCACTTCACCAGCTCGAGTCCGCGGCCGGTGGAGAGGTGCGCGATGTGCCAGCGCTTGCCGGTGTCGCCGGCGATCAGCAGGTCGCGCGCCACGACGACGTCCTCGGCCAGGCGCGGCGAGCCCGCGATGCCCAGCCGCGCGCTGGTGGCGCCCTCGTTCATCACGCCGCCGGCGCGCAGGGCCGCCTCCTCGCAGTGCGAGATGAACGGCGCTTCGAGATCGCGGGCATAGAGGGCGGCGCGGCGCAGGACGCGCGCGTCGTCGACGGTGCTGCCGTCGTCGCTGAAGGCCACGGCCCCCGCCTGCGCCAGCAAACCGTAGGGCGCGAGCTCCTTGCCTTCCCGCCGGCGCGTGATGGCTCCGATCGGGTAGACGCGCGCCAGCCCCGCGGCGCGCGCGCGCTCGATGACCTCGCGCACGATCTGCGGCGAGTCGATGGCGGGCTGCGTGTTGGGCATGGCCGCCACGGCGGTGAAGCCTCCGGCGACCGCGGCCGCGCAGCCCGAGGCGATGGTCTCCTTGTGGCTTTGCCCCGGCTCGCGCAGGTGCACGTGCGGATCGATGAAGCCCGGCGCCACGACCGCGCCGCGCACGTCCAGCTCGAGTGCCCCGGCCGCCTCCGCGTCGTCGATGCGCTCGGCGATCTTGGCGATGCATCCGCGCTCGATCAGCACGTCGCGCAGGGCGTCGAGGCCTTGGGCCGGGTCGATCACGCGGCCGCCGCGCAGGAGAATGGCCCGCTCGCTCATGCGCAGAGCGCCTCCAGCACAGCCATGCGCGCGAAGACGCCGTTGGCGACTTGGTTGACGTAGCGGCAGCCGGAGAAGGCGAGCACGTCGTCGGTGAGCTCGACGCCGCGGTTGTAGGGCCCGGGGTGCATCACGACGGCGCCGTCGCGCAGGCGCTCCAGGCGCCGCGCGTTGAGCTGGTATTGGGCGGCGTACGCCGCCACGCTGGGAACCAGCGCGCTGTCCAGACGCTCGCGCTGGATGCGCAGCAGCATCACGGCGTTGACGGTGGGCAGGACTTCGTCGAGATCGCGCTCGACGCGAACGCCTTCTTGCGCCATGGCGTCGGGCAGCAGCGTGCGCGGCCCCACCAGCACGATCTCGGCGCCCAGCGCCCGCAGGCCCAGGATGTTCGAGCGCGCGACGCGCGAGTGGGCGACGTCGCCGACGATGGCCACGCGCAGGCCGGCGATGCGGCCGAACTCTTGGCGCAGCGTCATCACGTCGAGGAGCGCTTGCGTGGGGTGGGCGTGGGTGCCGTCGCCGGCGTTGACCACGTGCCCCGGAAAGCTGCGCGCCAGCGCGTAGGGGAAACCCGACTCACCGTGTCGGACCACCACCGTTCCCACGCCCATGGCCGAGAGCGTGATCGCGGTGTCGGCGATCGACTCGCCTTTGACCATCGAGGACTCGCGCGGGTCGATGGTGACCACCTCGGCGCCCAGGCGGTGCTCCGCGATGGCGAAGCTGGTCTGCGTGCGCGTGGAGGGCTCGAAGAAGAGGTTGACGACGGGGATGCCGGCCAGGGCGCGGCGGGGAGAGGGGTCGCGATGGAAGGCTTCGGCCCGGTCGAGGAGCGCGACGAGCTCCTCGGCGGAGAGATCGTCGAGGTCGAGCAGGTTACGAGGAGGCATCGTCCTCGCGGACCGTGATGACGACGGAGTCCTCGGGAGCGGGTTCGGGCGAGAGGCGCACTTCGATGTGCTCCCGCCGGGAGCTGGGCACGTAGCGGCCCACGTAGTCCGGCTGGATCGGGAGCTCGCGCAGGCCGCGGTCGACCAGCACGGCCAGACGCACGGCGCGCGGGCGGCCGAGATCGGTGACGGCGTCGAGGGCGCTGCGCACGGTGCGCCCCGTGTAGAGCACGTCGTCCACGACAACCACCTCGCGGTTGGTGACGTCGTCGTAGACTTCCGTTTCGGGGATCTCGCGCATCACGTCGTCGTCGCGGTAGAGCTGGACGTTGAGGAAGCCGACCTTGGGTGCCTTGCCGGTGATCTGGGCGATCTGCGCGGCCAGCCGGTGGACCAGAGCCTCGCCGCCGCGGCGGATGCCGATCAGCAGGACGCCCTCCTGCGCGCTCTCGGGCTCCACGATCTGGTGGGCCATGCGGGCGATGGCTCGCTCGATCATCTCGGCGCCCATCAGCGTGCGCTTTGGCTGCGTGGGGGTGATCACTGGGTGGTTCTCAACTCCGTCGTTCGGGTGCGCGTGCGCTGCAGCTCTCCGGCATACCCGGCGAGCTTCTCGCGCTCCTTCTGGACGATCTCCGGGGGCGCCTTCAGCGCGAACGACGCGTTGGCGAGCTTCTTCTCCAGCCGCTCGACCTCGCCGCGCAGGCGCCGCTCCTCGGCCTCCAGGCGCGCGATCTCCTGAGCCACGGCGTCGGCACCGAGCTGGACGTGCACCTCGCCCAGCGAGACCCGGTCGGAGATGGTGGTGCCGGCCGAGGCGAGCCCGACAGCTTGCGCGGAGTCGAGGACGCGCACGCGCGCGAGGCGGCCGATCAAGGCCGACTCCTCGGGGCGGAGCGAGGCGCCCACGATCGCGGCCTCCGGGGTCTCGCGCGGCGGGAGCCCCGCGTCGGCCTTCAGGCGGCGTAGCGCGACGACGGCCTCCATGAGCGCCTCGAAGCGCGCCGCCGCCGCGGCGTCGGCGGGGTATGCTTGCGCTGCCGGCCAGGGCGCGCGCACGATCGTCTCGTCCGGCGCGCCCGTGCGCTGCGGGAGCATCTGCCAGATCTCCTCGGTGACGAACGGCGCGATGGGATGGAGCAGGCGCAGCGCGGCGTCGAGCACGGTGGTGAGCACGGCGGCGCGGCTGGGCGTGGGCTCCTTGGCGGCCTCGAGATACCAGTCGCAGTACTCGTTCCAGAGGAACTTCCAGAGCCGGTCGGCGGCGGTGGAGAACTCGTACGCCTCGTAGGCCTTGGTGACCACGTCGATGGTCTCGCGCAGGCGCGTGAGGATCCAGCGGTCGGCCAGCGTCAGCTCGCCGGCGGGCGGAAGCGCGTGCGTCGCGCGGCGGTCCTCCTGCGCGATGGAGAGCGCGAAGCGCGCAGCGTTCCAGATCTTGTTGTTGAAGTTGCGCGACTCCTCGCAGCGCGACTCGCTGAAGCGCAGCTCCTGCGACTCCAAGTGCATCTGGCGGATGATGCCCAGACGTGTGGCGTCGGCGCCGTATTTCTCGATGAGATCGAGCGGATCGATGGAGTTGCCCAGCGACTTCGACATCTTGCGCCCCTGCTGGTCGAAGACCAGCGGGGTGATCAGCACGTCGCGGAACGGCGGGCGCTCGCGGTCCACGAAGTGCATCCCCAGCATCACCATGCGCGCCACCCACAGGAAGATGATCTCCTGGGCCGTGATGAGCACCTGCGTGGGATACCAGGCCTCGAGCTCTTTGGTCTGCTTGGGCCAGCCCAGGATCGAGAACGGCCAGAGGCCGCTGGAGAACCAGGTGTCCAGCGTGTCCTCGTCGCGCGCGATCTCGTCGGTGGCGTGCTCCGCGCGCGCGATGCGCCGGGCCTCGTCCTCGCTCTCCGCGACGATGACCGCGCCCTCGGGCGTGTACCAGACGGGGAGGCGGTGACCCCACCACACCTGGCGCGAAATGTTCCAGTCGCGGATGTTCTCCAGCCACTGCGCGTAGGTGCGGCCGTGGCGCTCGGGGACGAAGCGCAGGCGCCCGTCTCTGAGTGCTTCGAGCCCGGGCTTGGCCAGCGACTCCATCTTGACGAACCACTGCAGCGAGAGCAGCGGCTCGATCACCGTGCCGCAGCGCGAGCAGAGCGCGACGTTGTGGTGGTGCGGCTCCGTCTTCACGAGGAAGCCTTGCGCCTGCAGATCGCGCACCACGCGCGCGCGCGCCTCGTTGCGGTCGAGGCCCGCGTAGGCGGTGCCCGCCTCGGCGGTCATCTTGGCGTCGAGGCCGATCACGCTGGGCATCGGCAGCGCATGGCGCACGCCGATCTCGTAGTCGGTCTGGTCGTGCGCCGGGGTCACCTTGACGGCGCCCGTGCCGAACTCGCGCTCCACGGCGGCGTCGGCGACGACGGGGATGGGGCGGTTCTGCAGCGGCAGCAGCACCTGCTTGCCGACGAGGGCGCGGTAACGCTCGTCGTCGGGATGGACGGCGACGGCCGTGTCGCCGAGCATCGTCTCCGGGCGCGTGGTCGCCACGATGACCCCCGCTCGTAGACTCGCTGGGGACCCCGATTGATGGGAAGTCCCTTCGGGAGCGGAATCGTTCGAGGACGATTCCTTCGCGTCGCTCGCGAACGGGTAACGGATGTGCCAGAGGCTACCGTCGCGCTCGTCGTGCTCCACCTCGGCGTCGGAGAGCGTGGAGGCGCAGGTGGGGCACCAGTTGACCAGGCGGTTGCCGCGGTAGATCAGCCCCTCGCGGTAAAGGTCGACGAAGACCTTGACCACGGCGGCGGAGAGCTCGGGGTCCATGGTGTAGCGCTCGCGCGCCCAATCGGGGCCGAAGCCCAGCAGGCGGAACTGCTGGTCGATGATGCCGCCGTACTCGTCCTTCCAGGCGCGGGCGCGCTCGAGGAACTTCTCGCGTCCCAGGTCGTGGCGGGTCTTCCCCTCTTTCGCCAGCTCGCGGTCGAGGACGGCCTGCGTGGCGATGGCGGCGTGATCGAGCCCGGGGATCCAGACGGCGTTCTCGCCACGCATGCGGTGGAAGCGCACCAGGATGTCCTGCGCCGTGTAGGTGGAGCCGTGGCCCAGGTGGGCGCGCCCCGTGATGTTGGGCGGGGGCATGGCGATGACGAACTTCGGGCGGCTGGGATCGGCGTCGGGCTCCTCGTGGAAGACGCCGGACTCCTCCCAGCGGCGGTACCACCGCTGCTCGACTTCCCGGGGATCGTACGCCTTGGCCGGCTCCGCGCGCTGCTCCATCTCCGTTCTATGGTACTAGGGAGGGTCAAGGACGGAGGCCGCGCGCCTCGAGGAGCGAGACGACGGCGGCTCGCTGCCGCAGGCAGATCGCCGCCAAGGGTGCGGAGTTGAGCGCCGGCACCCCGAACCCAATGGCGAACGCCGTGAAGAATGCCGCAAGGAAGCCGCGAAAGACGATCACGGCGGTGAGCGCCTTGCGCCGGGCGGTCAGCTCCCGGTCGGATTGCCCCTCCAGGCCGGCGGCGAACTCTTCCTCACCAATGGCCGGGCGTTCGCGCGACCGTGCCGCCGGACCTACGGGCGAGCCCGGCTGCCTGCAGCGCGGAGAGGTGCCCTCGCCGGGGACAGCGCAAAGGAACGGCGTTAGAGCGCAGCCAGGGGAGGATGCCGCAGATGGCGCAGACCGCGACCGCCAACTCGTACTGGAACGTTCCCGAGCGGTTCAATTTCGCGCGCGACGTGATCGACGCGCTGGCCCGCGAGGACCGTCTGGGCCTGGTCTTCCTGGACAAGGCTGGCCACGAGCGCCGCTACTCGTTTCCCGAGATCGCACGCGAGTCCAAGCGTTACGCCGCGGCCCTGCGCGACCAAGGGATCGGCAAGGGCGAGAAGGTGCTGGTGGTGATCCCCAAGCGCCCGGAGTGGCTCTTCTCGATGCTGGCGCTCTTGCGCATCGGGGCCGTGGCGGTGCCGTCCAGCGAGCAGCTGCGCGCGAAGGACCTGCTCTTCCGCGCCAACCACGGCGAGGCGACCGCGGCCATCTCCTACTTCGCGCAGGCGGGAGAGTTCGACGCGATGCGCGAGGGTGCGGCGAGCCTGCGCGCGTTCCTGATGCTGGGCGGAGAGCGCCCCGGATGGACCGCCTTGGAGCCGCTGGCCGCCGCCGCCGGCGAGGGCTGGGCGGGCACGGAGACGCTGGCAAACGACCCGGCGTACCTGGTCTACACCTCGGGGACCACCAAGGATCCCAAGGGCGTGCTCCACGTGCAGGCCTACACCTACGCCAAGCGCAGTCAGGCCCAGCTCTGGCTGGACGCCAAGCCCCAGGATCTGGTGTGGTGCACCGCGGGCACCGGCTGGGCGAAGTCGCTGTGGAACGTGCTGCTGGGGCCGTGGTCGTGCGGCTCCGCGATCGTGCTTCACGAAGGCGGCTTCGATCCCGTGGAGCGGATGGATCTGCTGGAACGCCTGGGCGTGAGCGTGCTCTGTCAGGCGCCCACCGAGTACCGCCTGGAGGCGAAGCTGGAGGGCTTGGGCACGCGCTGGAAGCTGCCGAAGCTGCGCCACGCGGTCTCGGCGGGCGAGCCGCTCAACCCCGAAGTCATCAAGGCGTTCAAGGACGCCTACGCCATGACGATCTACGACGGCTACGGCCAGACCGAGAACTCGTTGCTGGTGGCCAACTTGCCCGGCATGGACGTGCGCCCTGGCTCGATGGGCAAGCCGACGCCGGGCCACGAGGTGGAGATCATCGACGAGGACGGCAACGTCTGCGCCGAGGGCGTGGTGGGCGACATCGGCTTGAAGGACCATCCGCCGACGCTTTTCCAGGAGTACTACAAGAACCCGGAGGAGACGCAGCGCTCCTATCGTGGCGCGTACTACCTCACGGGCGACCGCGCCACGCGCGACGCCGACGGCTACCTGTGGTTCGTGGGGCGCGCCGACGACGTGATCTCCTCGGCCGGGTACCGCATCGGCCCCTTCGAGGTGGAGAGCGCGCTGCTGACGCACCCCGCGGTCAAGGAGTCGGCGGTGGTCGGCTCGCCGGACGCCGATCGCGGCAATCTGGTCAAGGCGTTCGTGGTGCTGCGCGAGGGATATGCGGGAACGCCGGAGCTGGCGGCCGAGCTGCAAGAGCACTGCAAGCGCGAGACGGCGCCTTATAAGTACCCGCGCGAGATCGAGTTCGTGGCGGACCTGCCCAAGACGTCGAGCGGGAAGATCCGCCGCGTCGAGCTGCGTCAGATGGAGCTCAAGCGCAAGGGAGCCACGCAAGCCAGCGGGTTCGTCTAGAGGGCGGGCGCATGTGGCATCTTCGCCGCTTGGCGGCAACGGGGCTGCGGCCGTGGCGCATCTGGACTCCGCCGCACAGCGTTTCCGCTTCATGCCCGTCACGTCGGGCGAGACCACACTCACGATGGCCTACGTGCGTCCGTGGGAGCACAATGGTCCCG
>DATLUD010000011.1:0-64570 GCA_035533275.1 Candidatus Dormiibacterota bacterium
CATCCCGCCGCACGGTTATGCCGTGTATCGGCTAGAAATTGCCCGCCGCCATCTGTACGCCGGGTTAGGGGTGCTTGGCGCGCTCCTGTTGCTGGCGATCGGGGCGGCCCTCTGGGACGTCCACCACTTGCGGAGCATCGCTGCGGCTCAGCGGCGCCAGCTCGCCGCCGTCGACCGCCAGGCCTCTAACCTGGACGCTGCCTTGCACGGCATCGAGACGGAGAACGCCAAGATCCGGCGGATGATCGGGCTGAAGGCGCAGCCGCCGGCGAAGCCGGGTCAGCCGCCGCCGCCTGCCGTTGAGCGAGAGCTCTCCTATCGGGGGGGCTCCGAGACCACGCAGATGCGCCTCGCGGCCTTGGCACAGCTTGCCAGAGCCGTCGGTGACGAGCAGAGCACGCTCAGGCGCGACACCGCGCGCGTGGTCGCCGAGCGCAAGGCCGAGGCGGCGGCGCGAGCCAGGGCGCTTGCCGCCATCCCCTCGATCACTCCCGTGCAAGGGGTCATCGACTCGGGCTTCGGGTACCGGACCTACCCCGACCGCGAGTTCCATGAGGGCGTCGACATCGCCGCTGACTACGGCTCCCCCGTGATCGCCACCGCCGACGGCGTGGTCGCCTCGGCCGGGTGGGACGGCGGCTACGGCATCAAGATCGACATCGATCACGGGAACGGGTACCATAGCTGGTACGCCCATCTCTCCCGAGTCCTGGTTCATCCCGGGGAACAAGTCAAGCGCGGCCAAGAGATCGGCCTGGTCGGAGCGACCGGCTTCGCCACCGGGCCTCACCTCCACTACCAGCTGATGCTCGACGGGCAGCCCATCGACCCGGATCCTTACCTGCACGGCATCCCGCCGTCCGTCGTCGCGAGTGTGAAGTGAACGCTTGTTCCTTGTGGCCCCTGCTCGGGCGCATCCTCCAACTCTATTGGTACGCCATGCTGGTCTACGCGCTGGTCTCCTGGGTGCCCCAGTTGCGGGGCCGCTGGAGCGAGGTCCTCGCCTCGATCATCGAGCCGGTGCTCGCCCCCGTCCGTCGGGTGATCCCGCCGCTCGGCGGCTTGGACATCTCGTTCTTGATCGTCCTGATCCTGGTGCAGATCATCGCCTCGCGCCTCCAGCAAGTCGCCTGTTTCTGAACGCCCGCCGGAGGGCCGCTGGTACCGGGCGACCCTCGGCCGGGAGCCCGAGGGCTTGTGTTCAGCAGGGTAGATGTGAGAAAGTACAGAAAGGGCTGGATAATCTCACCAGAAAGCGGCATATGGCCACCGAGCTGATCAAGACCGAGTCGGACGGACTCTTCGAGGACTACCGCTACGGCTTCCACGACGACACGAAGCCGGCGTTCAGCACGGGCAGAGGCCTGACCCGAGAGATCGTCGCGCAGATCTCGGAGATGAAGGGCGAGCCTGGCTGGATGACCGACTTCCGCCTGCGGTCGTACGACATCTTCATCTCCAAGCCCATGCCGGCGTGGGGCGACACCGAGGCGCTGGGCGAGATCGACTTCGAAAACATCCAGTATTACGTGCGCGCCACCGACCAGACTCAGGCGCAGACGATGAACTGGGACGATGTCCCGGCGGACGTCAAGCGCACCTTCGACCGGCTGGGCATCCCGGAGGCAGAGCGCAAGTTCCTGGCGGGCGTCTCCGCGCAATACGACTCGGAGGTCGTCTACCACAGCATTCGCGAGGACCTCGACAAGCTGGGCGTGATCTTCTGCGACATGGACACCGCGGTGCGCGAGCACCCGGAGATCGTCAAGAAGTACTTCGGCACGGTCATCCCGCCCGCCGACAACAAGTTCGCGGCGCTCAACTCCGCAGTCTGGTCGGGCGGCTCGTTCGCGTGGATTCCGAAAAACACCAAGGTCGACATCCCGCTGCAGGCCTACTTCCGGATCAACTCCGAGAACATGGGGCAGTTCGAGCGCACGCTCCTCATCGCCGAGGAAGGGGCCTCGATGCACTACATCGAGGGCTGCACGGCGCCGAAGTTCTCGTCGAGCTCGCTGCACAGCGCCGTGGTCGAGCTGCTCGCGCTCGACGGCGGACACATCCGGTACACGACCATCCAGAACTGGTACCGCAACATCTTCAATCTGGTGACCAAGCGCGCCAAGGCGTTCCGCAACGCGACGGTGGAGTGGGTGGACGGCAACATCGGCTCGCGCCTCACGATGAAGTACCCGTCCATCTACCTGATGGGCGAGGGTGCGCGCGGCGAGATCCTCTCCATGGCCTTCGCCGGCGAGGGACAGCACCAGGATGCCGGCGCCAAGGTGATCCACGCCGCCCCGAACACCACCTCGGTGGTGACCAACAAGTCGGTCTCGGCGCACGGCGGCAAGACCACCTATCGCGGCTTGGTCGAGATCCTTCCGGGGGCCGTCGGCGCGAAGACGCGCGTGAAGTGCGACGCGCTGATCATGGACGAGGAGTCGTCCAGCGATACCCTGCCCACGATGAAGATCAACGAGCAGCACAGCACCGTGGAGCACGAGGCCTCCGTCTCCAAGGTCGGCGAGGATCAGATCTTCTACGCCATGCAGCGCGGTCTCTCCGAGGACGAGGCGGTCGGCATGATCGTCAACGGCTTCTTCGACTTCTTCGTGAAGGAGCTTCCCATGGAGTATGCGGTCGAGCTGAACCGGTTGGTTCGCATGGAAATGGAAGGCGCTGTCGGATAAGGCGCGGTTCTTTCGGCGTATCTCTGCGTCGCTGCGGCCCTCGCGTACCCGAAGTACGCGTCGGGTCCTCGCTCCTTGACCTACGCCGAAATCCCTCGCGCCTTCGGCGCTCGCGCGAGAGCGCCGTTGTTCTTTCCATCGCAAGGGTCGTAGGAGCACGGTCGGGGGAGGTGTACGCCCTGAGCACCCTCTGACATCCGAGCGGAGCCGGGAAGGCGAGAGCGAGGATGCAGCGGAGCAGGAGCCGCATATGGATGTGCGGCGACGAGCGTGCGCGAAGGGGGTACACCTCCTCCGAGTCGTGCTCATGAAGGGATGAGATGGCGAAGAAGCGGGTGGCGACGGTCTCGGAGATCGCGCCGGGGACGACCAAGCAGGTTGTCCTGGGCGGCGACGAGGTGCTGCTATGCAACGTCGAGGGCACGATCTATGCCATCGACGACGTCTGCACGCACGACGGCGGTCCGCTCGAGCAGGGGCGGCTGGACGGCTGCGAGATCGAGTGCCCGCGCCACGGTGCGCGCTTCGACGTGCGCACCGGTGAGGCCACGGCCTTTCCCGCCGTGATGCCCGTCGCGACGCATCCCGTCAGCCAAGAGGGTGGCGACGTCTTCGTGGACCTCTGAGGGCGAAGCGCCGCCGGCGCGCTAGCGCAAGACGCTCTGGAGGGCGTGCGCGAAGCGCCTGCGCTCGGCGGCGGTCCCCACCGTGACGCGAATGCAGCGGTCGAGCGGCGGTGCGCCGGGCCTGCGGACGAAGACGCCGCGCGCCAGAAGCGCATCCACGACGGTGCGCGAGCGTTCGGGTGAGCCGAGGTCGATCGCCACGAAATTGGCCTCCGAGGGCAGCGCGTGCAGGCCCAGGGCGGAGGCGGCCGCGGCGTACTCCTCGCGACCGCGCGCGACCTCGTCGAGCACCCCCTCGAGGAAGCCCCGATCGTGGAGGGCCGCGAGCGCCCCGGCCTGCGCCACGCGGCCCACGCCGAAGTGGAGCCTCACGCGGTCGAACGCGGCGATCGTCTCGGGCGTGGCCACGGCGTATCCGATGCGTTGACCGGCCATGCCGTACGCCTTCGAGAAGGTACGCATGCGGATGAGTCGCGGGTCGCCGGGCCGCAGCGCAAGCCCGGATTCCGGTGCGAATTCGAGGTAGGCCTCGTCGAGGATCAGGAGCGTCTCCTCCGGCAGCTCGTTCAGCAGCTGCTCCAGCGCCTCGGCGTCGTACCAGCTTCCCGTCGGGTTGTCCGGATTGGCGAGATAGAGCAAGCGCGCTTTGCGCTCGCGCGCCGCTTCAGCAAGAGCGTGAAGATCGTTCCGGTCGCCCGCGTACGGCACCGCTTCGAGCAGCCCGCCGTAGCCCGCCACGTGAAAATTGAACGTGGGATAGGCGCCGAGCGAAGAGACCGCATAGTCGCCCTGCTCGAGAAAGGTGCGCACCGTCAAGCCGAGCAGGTCGTCGATGCCGCAGCCTACGACCAGCGACTCCATGGGAACGCCCACGTGCAGCGCGAGCGCGTTGCGCAGATCGTAGCTCTCGGGGTCACCGTACCAGCTCGAGCGCTCGAGCTCCCTGCGCATCGCCGCCAGCGCTCGCGGCGAGGGACCGAAGGCGCTCTCGTTTGCACCGAGGCGCAACTCGAGCTTGGCGCCGCGACGTCGCTCGAGCGCCTCGGGGGCGACGAACGGCACGGTGGGCGGGAGGCTGGCCACCAGGCGCGTGGGGCGGCGATCGTCTGGCATCGGGCGCTCGCTTTCGCTGGAAGGCCTCGTCTTCACCTCTCCCAAAAGCATGCGGCGGCTTCGTTCCTTGCAACAGCTGGAGGGTGGATTCTTGCGATTCCTCGAGAGAGCGGCCGCGGGGCTGGTCGTGGCGGCGATGGCCGCGGCGCTGCTCGCGCCGACGGGAGCGGCATCGGCCGCCGACGGCAATCAGGTGCTCCGGGCCAGGCTCGACAACGGCATGCGCGTCGTGATCGTGCGCGACCCGCTGGCGCCGGTGGTCACCACGGTGATGAACTACGAAGTGGGCTCCGACGATCAGAGCATCGCTGGGCAGGCGCACGCGCAAGAGCACATGATGTTCCGGGGCAGCAAGACGCTCTCTGCCTCTCAGTTCGCCGACGTCACGGCCATCACGGGCGGCACGTTCGATGCCGACACGCAAAACAAGATCACGCAGTTCTACTATGTGATGCCCTCGCAGTATCTCGGCATCGCGCTCCATCTGGAGGCCGCGCGCGCGCAGGGCCTGCTCGACAGCCAGAAGGAGTGGAACCAGGAGCGCAAGGCAATCGTCCAAGAGGTGACGCGGGATAACAGCAACGCCGACTATCGTCTCTACGCGAAGATCAACGCGCACCTGATGGCCGGCACACCCTACGCCAACAACGGCTTGGGAACGGTGAACGCCTTCGAGCACCGGATCAACGCCCCGCAACTCCAATCGTTCTACCGCGCCTGGTACCACCCCAACAACGCCGTCTACGTGATCACGGGCAACGTGGATCCGCGGGCGACGCTCGCGAAGGTGAAGGCGCTCTTCGGCTCCATTCCCTCGGCGGCGCTCCCGGCGCGCGAGCCCGTGCGTCTGGCGCCGCCGACTCCGGCAACATTCACGGACGTCAGCGACGACGCGTACACGCTGGTGATGATCGGCTTCCGTTTGCCGGGTTACGATTCGCCGGATTATGCCGCCTCGCAGGTGCTCCAAGACGTGCTGAATAGCCCGCGCGCCGACCTCTTCGGGCTCGTTGCGGCGGGCAAGGCCTTCTTCGCGGGGATCCAAGGCCAGCCGTACGGGCGCGCGGGCGTGGGCCTGGCATACATCGGCGTGCCGCCGAGCACCAAACCGCAGGCGGCCGTCGCGACGCTCGAGGGCGTCATCGACACTTATCGGAAGAGCGGGGTCCCGGCGGACCTGGTGGAAGCGGCGAAGCGCCGCGAGCTCGCCTCGGCCGCCTACAAGCAGAACTCGATCGCGGGACTGGCCTTCGATTGGAGCCAGGCGGTGGCCGTGGAAGGGCGGACCTCACCGGACGAGGACACCGACGCGATCGCGAAGGTGAGCGTAGGGGACGTCAATCGCGTGCTGCGCGAGTATCTCGACACCAAGACGGCCACGGTGGCGTACGCGGTTCCCAAGAACGCCGGCACGGTGGGCGCGGGCGGCGGCAAGGCCCCGGAGAACAACACCGTCATCCCCACCAAGCACGAGCCTCTGCCGGCCTGGGCGCGCGACGTCTTGACCCATCTCCAGGTGCCGCCGCAGACGACCAGCCCCACGGCGTACACGCTGCCCAACGGCATCAAGCTCGTGGTCCAGCCGGAGAGCCTGACGCCCACCGTGGTGGTCAAGGGCGTCATCCGCACGGATCCCGGGCTTCAGCTCCCGCCCGGCAAAGACGGCGTGGCCGACCTGACGGCGCAGCTCCTACCGTACGGCACCACGACGCACGATCGCCTTCAATACCAAGCTCAGCTCGACGCGATCGCCGCCGACGTGAACACCGGGACGGACTTCTCCCTGCAAGTGCTCTCCAAGCACTTCGACCGCGGCATGCAGCTGCTGGCGGATGACGAGCTCCATCCGGCGCTCAAGGCCTCGGACTTCCGCGTGGTCAAGGCGCAGGCGTACCAGGGGATCGTCGGCGAGGCGACCACGCCCGACTACCTGGCCGGCATCGCGCTCTCCAAGGCGCTCTACCCGCTGGGAGATCCGGAGCGTCGTCACGCGACGCCCGCGAGCGTGAAGAGCCTGACGCTCGGCGACGTGAAGTCCTGGTACGCAAGCGCCTACCGCCCGGATCTCACGACCATCGTGGTGGTGGGCGACGTGACCCCAGAGCAGGCGAAGCAGGCGGTCGAGCGTTGGTTCGGCGGCTGGAAGGCCGAAGGAGCGACACCCAACGTCGAGCCCTCGCCCGTGGCGAACAATGCCCCCGGGGCCATCGTCGTTCCCGACACGGGGCGCATCCAGGACAAGGTCTCGTTGACCGAGACGCTGGGCCTCACGCGCACCGATCCCGACTACGCCGCCCTCAACGTGGCGAACACGGTGCTCGGCGGCGGATTCTATGCCTCGGTGCTCTACCACGATCTGCGCGAGATCAACGGTTACGTGTACTACGTCGGCACGAGCTTCGACGTGGGCAGGACCCGCTCGGCGTTCAGCGTGGACTACGGCGCCATGCCGGGGAACGTGCTGAAAGCGCAGTCGCTGATCGTGCGCGACTTGCAGCACCTCCAGACGACGCCGCTGACGGAGGACCGGCTCGAGCGGGCAAAGGCGCTGATCCTCGGCGAGGTGCCCATCCGCGCGCAGAGCTACAACGGCGTGGCCGGGCAGCTCCTCGGCTATGCCTCCTTGGGGCTGCCGCTCGATCAGAATCTGATCGACGCGCGGGCCGAGCTCGCGGTCACGCCGGCGCAGCTGCAGGCGGCGATGACCAAGTGGGTTCGTCCCGAGGGCTTCGTGCGGCTCGTGATCGGGCCGGCGCCCACGTAGCCGGAAATCAGAGATTCCTTACTTGGTCTCGGTGAACGTCTTCTCGAGCAGCGTCTGCAGCTCGCCGCTCTCGGCCATCGGCCCCAGAATGTCGGTGTCGCCGTAGAACGTGCCGTTGATGAAGACCTTGGGCAGCGTCGGCCAGTTGGTCATGCGGGAGAGCGCCTCGCGCTTCTCGGGCTGCTCCAGGGCGTTGACCACCTCGAACGGGTAGCCCAACGTACGGAAGAACTCGATCGTCTCGACCGTGAAGCCGCAGAGCGGCTGGAACTTCGTGCCCTTGCCGTAGACCAGGATCTTGTGGCTGGCGATCTCCTGCTGGATCTCTTCGTCGACTGTCGTAGCCATTGGCGTTCTCTCGTCCTCTCCCGGCGTTAGGAGCCTGTCGGATGATGCCACTGCATGTGATGTCATCCTCCGACAGGCTCCCGGGCGTTCGGGGTCTCCGTCTTGAGTTGAGCGGCATGGAGGCGGCCGTCCTTGAGGGCGGGGTCGAGGGCGGCGTAGACCATGCGGTGGCGATCGATGAGCGGGACCCCTTCGAAGGTCCGCGAAACCACGCGGATGTCATAGTGATCGCCGGTGGCGCTGCCCCATTCGCGCGCCTCGACCTGGGCGTCGGGCATCGTTTGCCGGATGAGCTCGGCGATCTGTTGTTCCGTGATCATCGTGCCCCCCCTTACGGTGCGGGGGGCGGGGCATCCTTCGGTGCGGCAGCGGGGGCGCAGGTACGGGAGCAGGCGTGATGCTACCTGAGCAAGATCTGGTCGTGGCCGCCGGCGGCGTGCGAACGCGCGTGCGCGAGTCTGGGCGGGGAGCCTGCGTGCTGCTCGTCCACGGCTTCGCCGACGGCTTGAGCACCTGGTGGCGGACCATGCCGGCGCTCGCGCGGCGCTATCGCGCCGTGGCCTACGATCTCCACGGCTGCGGAGCCTCGGAGAAGGGTCCGGGACGCTACGATCTGGCAAGTCTGGCCCGTCAGGCGCTGGGCGTCTTGGATGCGTTGGGTGTCGAGCGTGCGCATCTGGTTGGACACAGCCTGGGGGCCAAGGTGGCGCTGGCGGCGGCGGCGCGAGCCCCCGAGCGGATCGCCTCGCTGGTGCTCGAGGCGCCCCCGGCCTTCGCGATGCGGTTGCCTTGGGAGCTGCGCCTGTTGAGCGCTCCGGGGTTCGGTGAGTTTCTTTCCGCTTGCGCCACGCCGTGGACCACGCGCTTGGCCACGCGGCGCGCGTTCTTGCGCATGGTCCATCCGGCCAGCCGGGCATGGCCGGAGGAGCGCTTCCGGCGGCTCCCCGGCACCGTCGCCGATCCGCGCGCCATGATAGCCGGGTGGATGCATCTGGCGCGCGGCATCCGCCTGGAACGTCGCGACCCGGTGGAGGGCGTCTATCGCTTGCTCGAGGCGCCGGCGCTGGTCGTGGTGGGCGCGAACGACCCCAACGTGCCGGCGGCGCTGGGGGAACGGCTGGCGGGGACGCTCCCGCGCGCGCGTCTGCTGCGTTTCGAGCGGGTCGGTCACGTCCCTCATGCCGAGCGCGACGGAGAGTTCACGGCGGAGGTCCTCCGCTTTTTCGACGAGGTGGACCTCGCGTCGGAGAGCGAGGTTCCCCGGCGCGGATAACGAACGACCTTCGCATGGTTGACCGACGAGAACGTGTTTCGCGATTCGGCGCTCCGGAGGATATCTCGGCACTCCCGGACGACGTGCGCGAGATCATCGCGAAGAATCAGGCCAAGCTCGGTTTCGTCCCCAACGTCTTTCTCGCGTACGCCAAGCGGCCCGAGCACTTTCGGGCGTTCATGCACTATCACGACGTGCTCATGCGCGGAGAGAGCGGCCTCTCGCGCGCGGAGCGCGAGATGATCGTGGTGGCGGTCTCCGGCGAGAACGATTGTCTCTACTGCGTGGTGGCGCACGGGGCCGCCCTGCGGGTGCTCTCGAAGCGCCCGCTCTTGGCCGACCAGATCGCGACGAACTGGCGCACCGCGGAACTCTCCGATCGCGAGCGGACGATGCTGGAGTTCGCGACCTCGCTCAACCGGCAGGGCTCGACGGTGGACGACGCCTGCATCGCCCGCCTGCACGAGGCCGGCTTCACCGACGACGACGTCTGGGACGTCGCCTCGATCACCGCGTTCTTCGGGTTCAGCAACCGCATGGCCGGCACGATGGACATGCGTCCCAACGCCGAGTTCTACACGATGGGGAGGTAGGCGCCGCTGCTCCTCGCCAAGATCGCGATCGTCGCCGTCCTCGTCGCGGGCATACCCATGCTAGCCAAGCGCTTCGGCGCCGCGTTCGCCGGCCTGCTCTTGGGCTTCCCGCTGACCACCGGGCCGACGCTCGTCCTCATCGCGCTCAAGAACGGCGCCGCCTTCGCCGCGCACACGGCCACGTACTCGCTGGCCGCCTTCGCGGCGGCGGAGTGCTACGTGGTCGGCTACACCCTGGGCTGCGGCGTCTCGCCCGGCCGTCGTTGGATCGGCTTGGTGGTGGGGCTGAGCTCAGGGATCCTCTGCTTCCTCGCCGCCGGGTACGGCGTGACGCGCGAGGCGTGGACCATCGCCACGGCGCTCCCGATGACGCTGGGCGTGTTGGCGGTGGTCTCATGGTGGGTGCGGCGCTACGTCACGCACGTGGTCTTGCCGCCCCCGTCCATCGCGCTCACCGTGGGCCGCGCCCTCTTCGCCGGGATCATCGTGGTCCTCATCAGCGAGTTCTCGGGGCATCTCGGTCCCACGTGGACCGGCGTGCTGGGCTCCTACCCGCTGGCGCTGACGATTACCGTGAGCTTCGCCCAACTCGACGCAGGCGGGCGTGCGGTGCGCGCCATGCTCGCGGGCTTCGCGCCGGCATGCATCGGTCTGGTCGCCTTCTCGGGGGCGTTCGCGCTCTCTGTGACCCGCGTGGGCGTCCTCTGGAGCGCCATGCTGGGACTGGTGCTCGCGCTCGGGACGCTCGAGGTCACGCGGCGCCTCTTCCACGCCGCGCCACCGATGCTGGACGCGCAGCCCGAAGGCGCGGCGTAGGAGACGAACCTCGCCACGGGCTCAGGAGCGCTGGACCAGGGAGATGCCCGCGGCGATGGAGAGTAGGCCGAAGAGATCGCGCGGCGCCACGTGCTCGCCGAGCATGAGCGCCCCGAGAGCCAGGCCGAAGACCGGGGTGAGGAAGTAGAAGGCGCTCACGCGGCTCGCCTCGCCGTGCGTGAGCAAGTGGAACCAGATCAGCGAGGCGCCGACGCTGATGATCACCACCAGGTACGCCATGGAGCCGACGAGCTCGGGCGTCACGACGGCGCGAAACGCGCCCTCGAATCCATACGCGCAGGGGAGCAACACGATCGCCGCGGCGGTCAGCTGGACGGCCGTGGCCACGACCAGATCGTGGCGGCTCTGGATGCGCTTGAAGAGGATCGTCGAGAAGACGAAGGCCACGACGCCGAGCACGGCAAGACCCACATCCTGCGGACGCGCCGTGGAGGAGCCCGCGCGCACGATCATCAGCGCGACCACGCCGCCGAATCCCAGCGCCAGGCCCAACCCCTTGCGGACCGTCAGCGGCTCTCCGAGGAGACGGGGCGCGACGAGCGCGAGGATCAGCGGATTGGTGCTGGCGATGATGGCGCCCATGCCCGAGGAGAGGTGCTCCAGCGAGAGATAGCTCAGGCCCAGGTAGACGGCGTTGGCCAACGTCCCCAAGAGCGCCAACTCGATCCAGCCGGCCGCCGTGGCCGGGAAGCGTCGGCGCGACGCCGCGGCAACCGCCGCGACGGCGGCGCCGGCGAGAAAGAAGCGGATGACCAGCATCCACAGCGGCTGCCCTTCGACCGAGAGGATCTTGCTGGGCACGAACGCCGAGGCCCACAGGAAGACGTAGAGCAGAGCGAGCACCCAGCCGACCGGGTCGACGCGAATGCCGCTTCCGGCGCGGGCGCTTCTCTCCACGTGGCCCACTCTAGCATGGCGCCGCTCGCTCGGCAACGCCGGGCAGCGCCGCTATCGTTCGTCGCCGCCTTGACTCGTCAGGTGGAACTTTTCGCAGAACCGGCAACGGTAGACGAAGAGCTGCCGCCGCTGACGCAACGCGTCGA
Organism: Candidatus Dormiibacterota bacterium; assembly: GCA_035533275.1. Classification (GTDB taxonomy): domain Bacteria; phylum Vulcanimicrobiota; class Vulcanimicrobiia; order Vulcanimicrobiales; family SCRA01; genus SCRA01. Next base: position 11,291 of record DATLUD010000011.1, read on the forward strand.
GGCGCGCCGCCGTCTCCGTCGGGTAGGCCTTCTTGCGCTCGCACGTGCGATAGCGATCCCACGCCTCGGGATCGAGGTTCGGATCCGGCTCCCTGCGACGCTTCGACGTCTTCGGCGCCTTCGGCGGCTTCGCGGGGCGGGCGCTGTCGGGGTGATGGACGGGCCTGGGCCCGAGCGGCAACGGCGCGATCCCTTCGAGAATCTCGCCGAGCGCGCGCTCCAGCCGTTTGTCCGCATCCATCTCCGCGCACTTAGGCGCGAAGGGTGCGCCCTCCCGCCGCGCTCAGGGATTGGGGGAACGCGCCTTGCCGCTCACCGTGATGGACGTCGTGGCGATGGAGACCGGGACGCTCAACGTGCCGCTGGGACTCCCAGTGACGCTCAGCGTGCACGTTCCGACCGCGGTCGGCGTCACGGTGATCGCGAGCGGGCTCGCGCCGCTGGTCGCGGAGAGCGAGACGTTGCCGGAGCAGCCGCTCACGGAGAGGGTGCCGTTGAGCTGCGTGAGCGTGATCGTTTGCGCCGCTCCGCTTCCGAGGCTCAGGAAGGTGAGCGACGTCGGGCTGGCGCTGATCGACCCGGAGGGTGTGAGCGTGGCGCCGGTCACGTTGGCAGAGCTCACCCCGCTCGCCGTCGCGGAGAAGATGATGGCCGAGACGGCGGCACCGTCGTATGCCACCGTCACCGCGTCCGTGGGTTTCGACACCGTGGTTCCGGCGGACCCGTTGACGTCGGTCGGAGCATCCTTCGCGTCGGAGTCGGTCAGCGTGATCGGGCTCGCATAGGTGCCCGTGCCGATGGTATTGCCGTCGGCGTCCGTCGCCGTGACCGTCATGGCGATGCTCTGCGGCGTTCCGTTCGCCGGGGGCGTCGCGTTCGCCAAGGAGAGCGCGATGGCGTGCACGATGCCGTCGAGCACCACGCTGACCACGTTCGCGGAGGCGGTGATGGCTTGCGTCACCGTGCCCGTGGCCAGTTCGTTGCCACCCGCTTGCCCGTCGTACGCGGTGATGACGAACGTGTCGGAGGCGATGGGCGCGTTGATGGAGAGCGTGCATGTACGCGTGCCGCCGCTGCCCGTGCAAAGCGTGGACGCCTTCGAAACGTCGAAGTACTGTACCGTGCCGCCGTTGATCTGGATGCCCAGCGAGTTCGTGCTGGGCGAGATGTACGTCGGCTTGCGCAGCGACGACGCCGGAACCGCTCCCGAGACCGGGATGACGATCGAGATGGAAACCGGCGCGAGCGGCCCGCCGGCCGCCGGCGTGCTCGTGGGAATGGGTTGCGCATCGCCCGGAACCGACTGGGAGGCGCCCCCGCCGCCGCCTCCGCAGCCGTCGAGCAGAGCCGCCGCCGCGGCGAGTGCGAAAACGTGAGGAAACCCAAGCGTCCGACCGTTCAACATCTCGGCGTCCCCTCGGCGGCAAGCGCTATTCGACCATCTTTAGTGTACCTGCCGACGGGCCGACCATCGCAAGGGCCATCTTGCCTAAGAGGGGAGCAGGACCGTGAATTCAATCCTCCAGGCGTAGGACCGCCATGAAGGCCTCCTGCGGCAGCTCGACGCGCCCCACGCGCTTCATGCGCTCCTTACCGGCCTTCTGTTTCTCGAGCAGTTTGCGCTTGCGCGTGATGTCGCCGCCGTAGCACTTGGCCAGCACGTTCTTGCGCAAGGCGCTGACCGTCTCGCGGGCGACGATCTTGCCGCCGATGGCGGCCTGGATCGGAACGTCGAACATCTGCCGCGGAATGACTTCCTTGAGGCGCTCGGCCAGCGCGCGGCCCCACGTCTGCGCTTTCTCCTGGGCGACGATGAAGCTGAGCGCGTCGACCGGCTCGTTGTTGAGCAGGATCTCCAGTTTCTCGAGCTTGCCGGGGCGATAACCGGTCACCTCGTAGTCGAGGCTGGCGTAGCCCTTGGTACGGCTCTTCAACTGGTCGAAGAAGTCGACGATGACTTCGGCCAGCGGGAGGTCGTACGTGAGGATCACGCGCGTGTCGGGGAGATACTCCATGCCGACCATCGCGCCGCGCCGGTTGAGCGCGAGCTCCATGATCGTTCCCACGTACTCGTTCGGCGTGATGATCGTCGCCTTGACGTACGGCTCCTCGATCTCGCGGATCAGCGTCTTGGGCGGAAGCTTGGCGGGATTGTCGACCATCTCGACGCTGCCGTCCGTCTTGGTCACGCGGTAGACCACGGAGGGACTGGTGGCGATCAGCTCGAGGTCGTAGTTGCGCTCGAGGCGCTCTTGCACGATCTCCATGTGCAAGAGCCCAAGGAAGCCGCAGCGGAAGCCGAAGCCCAGCGCCACGGAGGTCTCCGGCTCGTACACCAGAGAGGCGTCGTTGAGCTTGAGCTTCTCGAGCGCGTCGCGCAGATCGGAGTACTCCGCGCCCTCGTTGGGATAGAGACCGCAGTAGACCATCGGCGTCACGGGATGGTATCCGGGCAGGGGATGGACGGCCGGGTTGTCGGCCGCGGTGATCGTGTCGCCCACGGCGATGTCGCCCAGCGTCCTGATGTTGCCGATGGCGTAGCCGACCTCGCCCACGGAGAGCTGATCGCTGCGGGTCATCTGCGGCTTGAAGACGCCGACCTCGGTGCACTCGTACTGGCGCTCATACGCCATCGACTTGAACTTCATGCCCGGCTTGAGCGTGCCGTCCACGACGCGCACGTAGCAGATCACGCCGCGATAGGTGTCGAACTGCGCATCGAAGACCAGACCGCGCAGATGGTCGCGCGCTCCCTTCGGGGACGGGATGCGGGCGACGACGGCCTCGAGGATCTCCTCGATCCCGATTCCTTCCTTGGCGCTGGCGAGGATGGCCTCGTCGCGCTCGATCACCAGCAGCTCCTCGATCTGCTCCTTGACCCGCTCGGGGTCGGCGCTGGGGAGATCGATCTTGTTGATGACCGGAATGATCTGGAGGTTGTGCTCCGTGGCCAGGTGATAGTTGGCCAGCGTCTGCGCCTCGACGCCCTGACTGGCGTCGATCACCAGGAGAGCCCCCTCGCAGGCCGCCAGGCTCCGGCTCACCTCATAGGAGAAGTCGACATGGCCGGGCGTGTCGATCAGGTTGAGCGCGTACTCCTTGCCGTCGCGCGCCTTGTAAGTCAGCGTGACGGGGTGCGCCTTGATGGTGATGCCGCGCTCGCGCTCCAAATCCATCGCGTCCAAGGTCTGCTCGGTCAGGTCGCGCTTGGAGAGGGTCTGCGTGACCTCCAGCAAGCGATCGCTGAGCGTGGTCTTCCCATGGTCGATGTGGGCGATGATGCAAAAATTGCGGATGTGCGAGGTGGTCGTGGGCATCGCGGCCTAGTATAGCACGAGATGACCTACGCGAGGCCGACGGCCTTGCGCACGCGGGCCATCGTGCCTCCCGCGATCACCCTGGCCCGCTCGGCGCCCTGGGCCAGGATGCGGTCGAGGGCGCCCTCGTCGGCGCGCAGCGCCTCGTAGCGCTCGCGCAAGGGAGCCAGCCGGTGCTCCATCGCCGCATGGAGGGCCTCCTTGGCTTTGGCCCAGCCGATGCCCGCGGCGTAACGGGCGCGCAGCTCCTCGGTCTGCTCGGGCGTGGCGAAGAGGCGGTAGAGCTGAAAGATCTCGCTGGTCTGCGGATCCTTCGGCTCCTCCGGCGCCTGCGAGTTGGTCTTGATGCGCATCACCAGCTTGCGCAGCTCGTCGGCGGGGGCGAAGAGCGGGATGACGTTGTCGTACGACTTCGACATCTTGCGGCCGTCGAGGCCGGGAATGGTCATGACCTCGTCGCGGATCTCGGGTTCCGGCGGCACCAACGTCTCGCCGAAGACGTGATTGAACTTCAGGGCCAGGTCGCGCGCGATCTCGACGTGCTGCTTCTGGTCTTTGCCCACGGGGACCACGGTCGTGTCGAAGAGGATGATGTCGGCCGCCATCAACACGGGATAGGTGTAGACGCCCGCGTTGATCGACTCCCCCGCCGCGACCGCCGCTTTGTAAGCGTGGGCCCGGTCGAGCAGCCCCTTGGGGGCGACGCACCCCAGGATCCACGCGAGCTCGAAGACCTCCGGGATCGACGACTGGCGGTAGAAGAGCGTGCGCTCCGGGTCGAGTCCACAGGCCAGCCACGCCGCGGCGAGATCGTAGATCATCGCGCGCAGCTTGGCGCTGTCTTGAACGGTGGTCAGCGCGTGCTCGTCGGCGATGAAGTACAGAGAGCGCTCGTAGCGCTGCGCCATCTCGATGGCGGGGACGATGGCGCCGAGGTAGTTGCCGATGTGGACGGTGCCGCTTGGCTTGATGCCGGTGAGGGAGGTCTCCATGGGCTCGTATGGTTGTTCGTGAACGCGGACACTCCCTGGGAGCCGGGAAAGCGCGGGTGTCGCGGGTAAACAATGCCCATGAAGATACACACGCTTGGACGACTCGTCCCTCTCCTCGCACTGGCCGCCACCTTGGCCGCGGCTGCGCCCGCCGCCGCGGCCTCCGTCTCCGGCGGTATCTGGACCGGCAGCGGCAACGCCGAAGTAGGCGGTGTGCTCTCCGAGGAGTTCACCCTCCCGGCAAGCCCCGCGTCGATCGAGCTCGCGATCGGGGCCCCGCTCTCCAACAACAACGGCCGCTTCGCTGCCACGGCCTCCATCGTGGGCCACGGCGCCGACGGCTACATCGGCGGCGGTCTGGGCGTTGGCCAACTGAAGAGCAACGGTAACTCCGGGCTGATCTTCACCGGGCTGATCGGCACGAAGATCGCGGGGCCGCTCTCCGTCGAGCTGCGCGTCTACGGGGGCGGCAGCAGCGACGTGGGGTCGGGGGCGTTCTTGGGGGTGAAACTCTCGATCTAGGAGCATCGTCCGACAGGCTCCTAACGGCCCGCCCGCGCCGCGGGGCGCCGGCGGTTGCCCCGCGGCGGCAGGGGTCCCCGTTTCTCGAACGCAAACGGGGAGGGCCATGCAACGCGACGTTCTCGTGATCGGCTCCGGCGCGGCCGGCCTGCTCCTGGCGCTCTCGTGCGCGGAGCAGGGCCTCACCGTGGCCCTGGCCACCAAAGGCTCCATCGAGGAGTCCAATACGGCGTGGGCGCAAGGCGGCGTGGCCGCGGCGCTCGACCTGGAGGAGGACTCGCCCGCGGCTCACCTCTCAGACACGCTCGCCGCGGGGGCCGGTCTCTGCGATGTCGAGGCCGCCGAAGTCGTCGCGGCGGAGGCTCCGCGGCGCGTCGAGGAGTTGCGGGCCATGGGCGTGGCCTTCGATGCGACGTTAGCTGGCGCGCTCGAGCTCACGCGCGAGGCCGCCCACAGTCACGCGCGCGTGGCGCACGCCGCCGACGCTACCGGGCGAGCCATTTCGCACACGCTCGCCGGGCGCGTCATGGCGCACCCCAACGTCACGTTGCTCGAGCGGGCCACGGCCATCGAGCTGATCGTGGTCGCGGGCGCGTGCCGCGGCGCGTGGATCCTGGTCGGCGACGCGCCCACGCCCGTCTTGGCCTCGCGCGCCGTGGGTTTGGCCACCGGGGGCAGCGGGCGCCTCTTCGCGCGCACCACCAATCCGCCCGGCGCCACCGCCGACGGCTTGGCGCTGGCGCTGGCCGCCGGCGCGCGCTTGGCCGACGTGGAGTTCGTCCAGTTCCACCCGACGGCGCTGGCGCTGGCCGGGGCCCCGGCGCTGCTGGTCTCCGAGGCGGCGCGCGGCGAGGGCGGCATCATCGTCGATGGGCATGGCCGCCGGTTCTGTTACGAGAGCGATCCGCGCGGCGAGCTGGCTCCCCGCGACGTGGTGGCGCGCGCCATCTTCCGGCATCTCCTGCGCGGCGAGCAGGCGCTGCTCGACCTGCGTCCCATCGGGCCGCCGGAGCGCGTGCGCGCGCGGTTCCCGAACATCGCCGCGGCGTGCGCTGGCTTCGGCATCGACATCGGAGCCCAGCCGATTCCCGTCTCCCCGGCCGCCCACTATCACATGGGGGGCATCCGCACCGATCTCTGGGGACGTACCGGCGTCGAACGCCTCTTCGCCGTGGGCGAATGCGCGTGCACGGGGCTTCACGGGGCCAACCGTCTGGCCAGCAACTCGCTGGCCGAGTGTCTGGTCTTCGCGGCCCGGGCCGCCGAGGCGATCGGCGACACGAAGACGGCTCCGCAGCAGGGCGAGGCCGGAGCCGCGCCGGCGGGCGCGATCGCGGCGCCTGCGGGGATCGACGGCATCGCCGCGCTGCTGTGGGAGCATGTGGGACTGGAGCGCGAGCGCGCCGGCTTGACGCGGGCATGCGCGGCGATCGACGCGCTCGAGAGGGCGCCGCGCCGCATGGAGCGCGCCGCGCTCGAAGCGCGCAGCGCGCTGGCGGTGGCGCGCACGATCGCGCGAGCCGCGCTCCTGCGCGAGGAGAGCCGCGGAAGCCACTACCGCGTGGACTTCCCCGAGCGCGACGACGCGCACTGGCGCCGGCGCATCGTATGGAGCGCGTCCGGCCAGGTCTACGAGCCTTTGACCGCGGAGCGCACCGCGCCGTGATGCGCCATCCGTATGAGGAGCACGCCACGTTCGCTCCGCTCGACGCCGAAGGTGCCGCGGCGTTCGACCCCGTCCTGCTCGCGGCCCTCGACGAGGACGTCGGCGGAGGCGACGTGACCACGCTGGCGCTGATCCCCGCCGACGCGGAGGCGCACGGCGCGATCGCCTCGCGCCGTGCGGGCGTGGCCGCGGGGATCCCCCTTGCCGCGCGGGTCTTCGCGCTGGTCGATCCGCGCGTTCAGGTGCGGATGGCCGCCGCCGATGGCGACCGCTTGTTGCCGGGCGACGTGCTGCTGCGCGTGGACGGTCCGGCGCGCGGGATTCTCACCGCGGAGCGGGTGGCGCTCAACGTGCTGGGCCGGCTCTGCGGGATCGCGACGCTCACCCGGCGCTACGTCGACGCAGTCGGCGGAGCGGGAACGCGCATCGTCGACACGCGCAAGACCACGCCCGGGCTGCGGGCGCTGGAGCGCTACGCCGTGCGCGCGGGCGGGGGCTGCAATCATCGCACCGGGCTCTACGACGCGATCCTCATCAAGGACAATCACCTGGCCGTGGTCGGCTCGGTTCGCGCGGCGCTGGAGCGGGCGATGGCAGACGCGCCGCAGGGGATGCCCATCGAGGTGGAGTGCGATTCGCTCGACCAGGTGCGCGAGGCGCTGAACGCCGGAGCGCGGGCGATCTTGCTGGACAACATGGCGCTCGACGCCATGCGCGAGGCCGTTGCCATGGCGCGAGGGCGCGCCGTGCTGGAAGCCTCGGGGGGCATCCTGCTGGAGCGCATCCCGGAGATCGCGGCCACCGGGGTCGACCTCATCTCGGTGGGAGCGCTGACGCACAGCGTTCCGGCCTTGGACGTGGGGCTCGACTTCTCGCCGCAGGATCAGGGAGCGCGCCGCACGCAGCGGAACTTGGCGTAGACGTACGGATAGTCGCCGCGGTACCAGTTACGGAAGCTGCGGCGGATGAGCTGGCGCGCCGTGACCGGCGAGGCGCCCTTGACCACGAAGTGCTCACCGTCGAAGAAATCGGCGGAGTACTGCGGATAGGTGGCCATCGGCGTGAAGCCGGGCAGCGGACCGAAGGCGGTCGCCGTCCACTCCCATCCGTTGCCCACCAGGTCGTGCACGCCCCATGCGCTGGCGCCGGCGGGATGGGACCCCGCGGGCGTCGGATCCCAGCGCTCGAAGTCGAAGGTGCCGCGCGTGTGGTCGAGCGGAGCGTCCCCCCACGGCTGCGGACGCTCATCACCATCGGGCGTGCCGTAGGCCGCGCGGTGGAACTCGGCCTCCGTGGGGAGGCGCCCGCCTGTCCAGGCGGCATACGCGCGCGCTTGAGCGTGCGTCACGTAGACGGGCCACGAGCGGGGCACGGGGATCTCCTCGAAGAGCGTGCGCAGCATCCACCCGTCCGCGCCGCGCACCCAGAACGGCGCGGGCTTAGCGCCCTGCTCGACGAACTCCAGGTAATCGCCGTTGGTGACGCTGTGTGCATCGATCGCGAAGGCGGGCACCTTCTCCCGGCATGCGTCGAACTCGTTGTCCCACCCGAAGGCCACGCTCTCGCGGTCGGCGCCCAGCGTGGCGCGTCCGGTCGGGATCTCCACATTCTTCCGCGGCGGATGACGCCGCTCCAGGCGCGGTTCGTAGCCCGGCGGCTTGCGCAGTTGTTCCACGGGCAGGCGGTGCAGGATGTAGAGCAGCGTCTCGTGGTGCATCTGCTCATGCTCGAGCAGCGTGTAGGCGGCCTGCGCGACGCGCTCGAGTGGGGCCGCGGAGAGCGCCTCCACGATGGCGGCATCCCAGCGCGCACCCAGCTCCTGCACGCGCGCGCGCTCCGGCCACGCTTGAGGTTGAGCCCGCTCGGCTTCCTCGACGCTGGCGGGGTCGATCCCGCGCTGGAAGAGGGCCTCGAACGTGGTGTCGAGCGGCTCGCCGCCCAGAGCGCGGCGCACGAGCGTGATGTAGCTGAACGCCGGCAGGTGGCCTTCGTAGAAGACGATCGGATGGCGCAGCGGGATGGGCTGGGCGAGATACGCCTCGGGCGCGACGAGATCGAAGAGCTGCCGGCTGCGGCGGCGGTTCGCCGCATACCAATCGAGCAATGCCTGACGGTCGTGGGTCGGCAGCATGCTGATGCTCACGATGTGGACCTCCTCGGCTCGCCTTCGCCGTAGGGAGGAGTATACCCATCGCGGCGGCTATGCGCTCGACGAGCGCCGCTACGTCGAGAAGGAGCCGACGGGAATCGGCGTGCAGCTCGAACCTTGCCCGAGGTAGACGTTATACGATGTCGCGGGCGAGAGCGCTGGGATGGTGGCGGCGTAGTAGAAGTCGGACGGGTAGGGATGCGGCCCGCTCGGATACGAAAAGGGGCTCAACCCGCTGCTGATCACCGGTGAGCCGAAGCTGCTGACCAGGGTCAGGCTCCACGAGCCGGGATTGGTATTGAGGGCGCCGTTGCTGCCGTAGGCGACGATGACGACCTGGCCGATCGTGGTCGAGACGCCTGTCTGGTTGGGCAGTGGACTGGCCAGCTGAACCTGCGTGCCGGGGTCGCACGATGCGGTGACCAGCGAGGTGCTGCCGCCGCCGCTGCTGCCGCAGGCCGCGAGACCCAGCACGCACGCCGCGGTGACGACGGCCGCGCGAAGCAGATGCAGCGAATGTCTGGTCATGGTGCCTCCTCGACCTGCCGTGCGAGCGATTTCTGGAGCGGGTCACCATGGAGAACGCGCGCTCGGCAGGAATGATTCCATGGGGATCACCGTGGACGCCGCCGAATAGGCAACCCACTCGAGCGGGATGGGATCGCTAGAGCAGGCCGCTGTGGGAAGCATCGCACGGCGGTCTGAGATTTTCCGGTGAAGCGAGCGGGCGTCGAGATCCCGATGCGCGATGCGAAAGCCGATAGCGATGCGAGCGTTTCTCGAATTCGCTGGGGCCGATAGGGCCGGGAGGCGGGGCGTCCGCGGCGAAGGCTGGCCCCCGACGAAGGAGAGGAGCCCATGAACCGTACGCGACTCAACAGCTTCGGGGCCAAGGACACGCTGACGGCCGGCGGACGATCGTACGCGATCCATCGCCTCGACGCGCTGGCGAAGGCCGGCGTCGGCCACGTCTCGCGGCTGCCGTACTCGCTCAAGATCCTGCTCGAGAATTTGCTCCGTTGCGAGGACGGGGTCTCCGTCACCAAAGATGACATCGCAGCCTTGGCGAGCTGGGATCCCAAGACGATCGGAGAGCGCGAGATCGCCTTCCGCCCGGCGCGCGTGCTGCTGCAGGACTTCACCGGCGTCCCGGTGGTGGTCGATCTCGCGGCGATGCGCGACGCGATGGCGGCGATGGGCGGCGACCCCAAGCAGATCAATCCGCTGCAGCCCGTGGAGCTGGTCATCGACCACTCCGTGCAGGTCGACTACTTCGGCACGCCGGACGCGTTCGCCAAGAACGCCGCGCTGGAGTTCGAGCGCAATCAGGAGCGCTACGAGTTCCTGAAATGGGGGCAGGCGGCGCTCGACAACTTCCGCGTGGTTCCGCCGGACACGGGCATCGTCCACCAGGTGAACGTGGAGTACTTGGCGCGCGTGATCGTCGGTGCCGACGGAGAGGCCTATCCCGACACGCTGGTCGGCACGGACTCGCACACCACGATGGTCAACGGCTTGGGCGTCGTCGGCTGGGGCGTGGGCGGCATCGAGGCCGAGGCCGCCATGCTCGGCCAGCCGGTCTCGATGCTGATCCCCGAGGTCGTCGGCTTCCGCCTGATGGGGCGCCTCCCCGAAGGCGTGACGGCCACGGACCTGGTGCTCATGGTGACGCAGATGCTGCGCAAGAAGGGCGTGGTCGGCAAGTTCGTCGAGTTCTTCGGCCCCGGCCTCAGCCACCTCACCGTGGCCGACCGCGCGACGCTGGGCAACATGTCGCCGGAGTACGGCTCCACCATCGCCATCACCCCGATCGACGAGCAGACGTTGGAGTACCTCCGTCTCACCGGGCGCAGCGAGGTTCAGATCACCCTGGTCGAGGCGTACGCGAAGGCGCAAGGACTCTTCCGCACGGATGCGGATCCCGAGCCGCTCTACACGGACACGCTGGAGCTCGATCTCTCGACGGTGGAGCCGAACCTGGCTGGGCCGCGGCGCCCGCAGGACCGCATCGCGTTACGGCAGGCCAAGTCCGCGTTCCGCTCGCTGATGGACGAAGTGGAGGCGGCGCGTGCGGCCAAGACCGGCGCTGGTGGCCGAGCCGCCGTGGCCACCGCCGTCGGTGTTAAGCACGCTGCGCAGGTGGCCTACGCGGGCGAGACCTTCGAGCTCTCCGACGGCGCCGTGGTGATCGCCGCCATCACCAGCTGCACCAACACCTCGAACCCCAACGTGCTGATGGCGGCGGGCCTGCTGGCCAAGAAGGCCAACGCGCTGGGCCTGACGCGCAAGCCGTGGGTGAAGACGTCGCTGGCGCCCGGCTCCAAGGTGGTCACCGACTACCTGCGCTCCAGCGGTCTGGACAAAGAGCTCGCGAAGCTGGGCTTCGATCTGGTGGGCTACGGCTGCACCACATGCATCGGCAACTCCGGCCCGCTCCCCGACCCCATCTCGCAAGCCATCACCGATCACGACATCCTCGCGGGTGCCGTGCTCTCCGGCAACCGCAACTTCGAGGGGCGCATTCACCCGCAGGTGCGGGCGAACTACCTGGCCTCTCCGCCGCTGTGCGTGGCGTACGCTCTGACGGGACGCATGGACGTGGACCTGGCCACGGAGCCGCTGGGCATCGGCAAGGAGGGCAAGCCCGTCTATCTCAAGGACATCTGGCCGAGCAACGGCGAGATCCAGGCGCAGGTGCAGCAGCACGTCACCGGGGCGGGCTTCCGTCGGGAGTATGCCGAGGTCTTCAAGGGCGACGAGCGTTGGCAATCGATCGTGGTGAGCGGCGGCGAGCGCTACGGTTGGAGCGCCGACTCCACGTACGTGCAGAACCCGCCGTACTTCGTGGAGATGCCCGCCACGCCGTCAGCGCCTGCCGACGTGACCGGGGCGCGCGTGCTGGCCGTGCTGGGCGACAGCGTCACCACCGATCACATCTCGCCGGCCGGCAACATCGCCAAGAGCAGTCCCGCGGGGCGGTATCTCATCGCCCGTGGAGTGGATCCCAAGGACTTCAATTCCTACGGCGCGCGGCGCGGCAATCACGAGGTGATGATGCGCGGCACGTTCGCCAACATCCGTCTGCGAAACGCCCTGGTGCCGGGGGTGGAGGGCGGCTACACGCGCTATCTCCCCACCGGCGAGCAGCTCTCCATCTACGACGCCGCGATGAAGTACCAGCACGACGGCACGCCGCTGGTCATCCTGGCGGGCAAGGAGTACGGCAGCGGCTCCTCGCGCGACTGGGCCGCCAAGGGCACCTACCTGCTGGGGGCGCGCGCCGTGATCGCCGAGAGCTTCGAGCGCATCCACCGCTCGAACTTGGTGGGCATGGGCGTGCTGCCGCTGCAGTTCCTCGACGGGGAAGGCGTGCAGTCGCTGGGGCTGGACGGCGAGGAGACCTACGCGGTCGAGGGGATCGCCTCGGGCCTCAAGCCGCGCCGGCGCCTCAAGGTGACGGCCACCTCGGCGGACGGCAAGCGGAAGACCTTCGAGGTCCTCTGCCGCATCGACACGCCGGACGAGGTGGAGTACTACCGCCACGGCGGCATCCTGCAGTACGTGCTGCGCCAGCTGGCCGGCAAGGCCTGAGGGCGGGAGGAACGCGATGGAGACCGTATCGCGCCGAGCGGCTCAGGAGAAGTTCGATGCCGTGCTCGCGGCCATGCGCGCGGCGGGCCGGAGCGTCCGCAAGGATGCCCACGGAGAGGATCTGATCGAAGGAACGCAGGGTCGGGCCGTCTGGCTCGAGCTCGTGCAGAACGACGACGGTGATTGGCTGGTCGGCGCATCGTTCGACACGGTCACCGAGGCGGAGCAGAGCTATCGCGAAGAGGAGGACGAGTGGCCCGACCGCGTCTTCCCCGAGCCGGCCACCGCCGCGGAGATCGCCCGCGTTCTCGACGACTATCTGGGCTGACGGGCGGCGCGCAGCGCGAACGGGCCCATGGCGGCGACCACGCCCATCGCGGCGAAGGCGTAGCCCCACGCCGCGTCCGAGGCCCCTCCGGCGTGGTCGAGCACGATGCCGAAGATGAGCGGCCCCAGAAAGGCGCCGCAGAAGCCGATGCACGAGTAGACCGCCATGGTCATGCCGCGGCGTCGCGGATCGCTGACGTCGATGAGGCCGGCGGTGAGCGATCCCGAGTCGGAGGTCACGAGTCCCCCGTAGATCACGATGAGGGCGGCCACGAACCACAGCGGCATCCGCGCGGCGAAGCCGATCACGCACGCGACGGAAGCGGAGATCAGCATCGCCAGCGTCAGCATGCGCACGCGTCCGATGCGCAACGCGATCTCGTTGCCGCCGATGCTCGCGGGAATGCCGATGGCCGTCATCGCCGCGGCCAGCAGCGAGGGCGCGGCGACGTGCCCGCCGCCTGGATGCAGCGCCACGGCAAAGGCGAAGAACGCGACCACCCACGAACGCAGGGCGAAGAGCTCGAAGGTGTGCGTGGCATAGGCGAGCGCATACGCCAACACGGAGCGGTCGCGCAGCACGGGCCCCACGTCCAGCAGCAAAGGCACCGCCAGCGAATGTGACCGCGCGGCGGGATCCTCGGGCTCGAGCGCGACGCTCGCGACGGCGTAGCCCAGCAGCGAGCCGAGCGCGGCAAACGCGAAGGCCCACTGCCATCCCAGCCACGCCCCAATCGTTCCCGAGGTGACGAACGAGAGGCTGATCCCCACGCCGAAACAGGCCGTGTAGATGGCGACCGCGCGCGATTGGGTGGGGCCCGAGATCCGGTCCGCCAGCGCCTTGAGTCCGGGCATGTACGTCCCGGCCAAGGCAACGCCCGCGAGCGCGCGCAGCGGCAACGCCGACCAGAACCCGTGCGCGAAGAGCGTGAAGGCCAGCGCGCTGGCGCCGCCGATGGCCATGGAGAGCAGGTAGATCCGCCGCCGGTCCACGCGATCGGTCAGGCCCACCAGCACCGGCACCGCCGCGAGGTAGCCCGCGAAGTAGATGCCGGAGAGCCAACCCGCTTGCGTGCCCGTGAGGGACCAGCTCGCCCGGAAGCCGGGGAGCAACGTGGCGAAGGTCGAGGCGCCGGACATGCCCAGCACCTCGGCGAGGCAGAGTGCCGCCAGCAGACGGCGGCTCGCTGGGTCGTGCATCGCGCGCGGCGGTTCTTCTCGGTGGCCGGGCGCCTCCCTGGCGTCGGGCGGGGCGAGGTGGCCTCCCAGGCGAGCAAGATGCCTTCATCCGTCGGCGGCGCGAAGCGCGGCTCAGCGCGAGATCACGAGCGACGAGTTCTGGCCGCCGAATCCGAACGCGTTGACGTGAAACGAGGAAAAAGCAAACGCGCGCGGGCGCTCGGTGACGACGTCGAACGCGACGGCGGGATCGAGTCGCCGGGTCCCCAGCGTCTGCGTGACGAGCGCTTGCTCCATGCCGAGGATGCCGGCGATCGCCGACATGGCGCCGGAGGCCGCCATGCCGTGGCCCAGGTGACCTTTCAGCGAGGTGACCACCGGCGGCGACGCGGCGTGCGCGAAGACGCGGTTGATCGCGCGCAGCTCGGCGGCGTCGCCAACGATCGTGCTGGTGCCGTGCGCATACACGACGCGCACGGGATCGCTTGCCGGAAGCGCGGCTTCGGCGAGCGCCTGGCTCATTGCCGATGCCTCCCACCGTCCGCTGGGCTCCGGGGAGGTGATGTGATAGCCGTCGGCGACCTGTCCGTAGCCGCGGATGCGGGCCAGGACGCGGGCGTTGCGCGCGCGCGAGCGCTCCGCGCGCTCCAGCACGAGCATTGCCGATCCGTCGCCCATCACGAAGCCGTCGCGCTCGGCGTCGAAGGGACGCGACGCCGTCGCGGGGCAGGGATTCTTCGAGAGTGCGCCCGCGCGCACGAGGCTTTCGTAGACCACGTGGCAGAGCAGGGTCTCCGTGCCGCCCGCGATCGCGACGTCGATCTCGCCGCGCTCGATCATGCGGGCAGCCGTGCCGACGGCGTCGAGCGACGAGGCGCAGGCCGTGCTGATGCCCAGCTGCGGGCCGTGGAGTCCCCAGTGGAGCGCGATGCTCGCGGCGGGCATGTTGGGAATCACGAGCGCCATCAGCTTGGGCGGCACGCTGCGGTTGCCCTCGGCCAGAAACTGCGTCTGCGTCTGCGCGACGAGCGGAAAGCCGCCCATGGTGTTGCCGACGAGCACCCCCGTGCGCAGCGGGTCCAGGCTCTCGAGGCCGCTCTGTGCGACGGCTTCGTGCGCCGCGACCAGCGCATACTGCGTGAAGCGGTCGGCGTTGCGCAAAGCCGTCCGCGGGAGGGTGGTTGACTCCAGGAAGTCGTCGCCGACGGCGGCCCAGAGGCGGTTGCCCGTGAGCGCGTCGCCGCCGGGAATCGGCTTGACGGCGCTCTCTCCGGCGATCAGGCGCGCCCAGAAGTTGGGCACGCCGCACCCGATGGGGGAGACGATGCCCATGCCCGTGACGACGACGTTCTCCATGCAGAGCCTTTCTCAAGCGTGCTCGCGCTTGCTTCGCTTATGCCCACTTCGCCGGAAACCGCGCGAGGGATAAGGGGTCCCACAGGTGGCAGCTCATCACAAGGAACCGACGCTCATCTCCGACACCCGCTAGACGCCGAGCCGTCCGGGAAAGAAGAAGAGCATGTACGCATTGATCCTCGCAGCAGCGGTGGCGGCCGTCGGCGGCGGCCAGATCGAACAGCCCGGCGGCTGCAATGCCTACCCCAGCATCGCCGTCGAGCAGTTCACCGTCACCACGCAAGGGGGCGAGCGGCTCGACCCCGAGCACGCCGTCCTCACGGTCGTGGTTCCCCTGCTCACCCCCGACTTCACCGCTTCAATCCTTGGCGGCGGTCTCCGCTGGGAGAGCAAGGCGGTCAAGCCGGCCGGGGGCGTGAGCCAAGGGCTGGCCGCCGACGAGGAGCGGCGCGCCGTCGCCCTGCCGCCGCTGCGGGCCGGGACGCGGTACGACGTGGCGCTCACCTATACCAACCCGCCGTTCGGCTGTCAGCCGCACCAGCAGTACATCGGGAGCTTCACGACACCCTGAACGCGGTGAGGAAACTCATTTCCGTAAAAAATAAGGAAGTTCGGAAAATACCTCTTCCTGGGGATGCGCGTCCTGCCGGCACTCGTTAGAATCGTCCCATCAGCCGTGCCGGAGGGTACCTTCGGCACCCCACTTTGAGGAGGAGATGACGATGTTGGCGCAAGGCGTGGATGCCCGGAGCATCGAGCGGGAGTGGAACTCCGATGCTCGCTGGGCCGGCGTTCACCGGCCCTATACGGGAGAGGACGTGCTCAAGCTGCGCGGCTCCCTGGCGATCGAGCACACCCTGGCGCGGCGGGGGGCGGAGCGGCTTTGGACGTCGCTTCGCGAGGAGCCCTACGTCGCGGCGCTCGGGGCGCTGACCGGTAACCAGGCGGTCCAGCAGGTCAGGGCTGGGCTCAAGGCGATCTACCTGAGCGGCTGGCAGGTCGCGGCGGATGCCAACTTGGCGGGGCAGATGTACCCGGACCAGAGCCTCTATCCCGCCAACAGCGTTCCCAGCGTGGTCCAGCGGATCAACCGCGCGCTCCAACGGGCCGACCAGATCGACCACATGGAGGGTCGGGCCACGATCGATTGGTTCGCGCCCATCGTCGCCGATGCCGAGGCGGGCTTCGGCGGGCCGCTCAACGTCTTCGAGATCATGAAGGGCATGATCGAGGCCGGGGCCGCTGGCGTGCACTTCGAAGACCAGCTGGCCTCCGAGAAGAAGTGCGGCCACATGGGCGGCAAGGTGCTGATCCCCACAGCCAATGCCGTCAGGCACCTGGTCTCCGCGCGGCTCGCGGCCGACGTCATGGGAGTTCCGACGGTACTGATCGCCCGTACCGACGCGAACGGTGCGCATCTGATCACCGGCGACGTGGACGAACGCGACCGCCCGTTCCTCACGGGCGAGCGCACGGCGGAGGGTTTCTTCCGGATGCGCGGCGGTCTGGAGGCGGCAATCGCCCGCGGCTTGGCCTACGCGCCGCATGCCGACGTGATCTGGTGCGAGACCTCCGAGCCCGACCTCGGGGAGGCGCGGCGCTTCGCCCACGCGATCCACGCGCGCTTTCCCGGCAAGCTGCTCGCGTACAACTGCTCACCGTCGTTCAACTGGAAGAAGAAGCTCGATCAGCAGACGATCGCGGAGTTCCAGCAACGGCTCGGCGAGATGGGCTACGCCTTTCAGTTCGTCACCCTGGCCGGTTTCCACGCGCTCAACCACAGCATGTTCGAGTTGGCCTACGAGTACGCCCGGCGCGGGATGGCGGCCTATTCGGAACTCCAGCAAGCGGAGTTTGCCGACGAGGCGCGCGGGTACACCGCCACGCGTCACCAGCGCGAGGTGGGCACGGGCTACTTCGACGAGGTGGCACAGGTCATCGCCGGCGGCAACGCATCGACCACGGCGCTGAGCGGCTCGACCGAAGAGGAGCAGTTCTCGGCCGAACTTGCGCCGGCGACGATGAGCGTCGTATCCTGAGGCGGCCCATGCATCGAGTAACGAGCCTTCGACCGTCGACTCCGCCGCTTCGCACAGCGACGTCGATCGAGTCGCGCACGCTCGGATAACCTCGTCGCCGGGGGAGATTGCCAAGAACGCGCCGCTCGAT
Organism: Candidatus Dormiibacterota bacterium; assembly: GCA_035533275.1. Classification (GTDB taxonomy): domain Bacteria; phylum Vulcanimicrobiota; class Vulcanimicrobiia; order Vulcanimicrobiales; family SCRA01; genus SCRA01. The sequence continues at coordinate 28,559 of DATLUD010000011.1, forward strand.
CGAGCGGCGCGTTCGCGTTTACGCGGAGCAGATGACGAAAGACGTTGACATTACTGGCCGCCGGCTTCGCCGACGCGCTCTTGGCCACCGCCAGGCGCGCGCGCGAGCCGGAATAGCGGCCCGCCGCGGGAGCGAGGAATGCCGGCGGCCGCCGCAGTATGCGAGCGACCCTATGGAGCAGATCACCGTCGTTGGCGCGGGGTTGATGGGTTCATCCATCGCGCTCGTCTACGCACGCGCCGGCCACGACGTGCGAATCCACGATGTGGATCCGGCACGAATCGAATCGGCGCTCCGCCAGGCGGGGCAGATGCTCGACGATCTCGGGAAGGCGGGGCTCGGGCTCCCGGGAGACGCAGGGGCACGCTCGCGGCTCTCCGGCTCCGTCGATCTCGGCGAAGCGGTGCGGGGCGCCGACGTGGTGGCCGAGGCGATCGTGGAAGACGTCGCGGCCAAGCGCGCGCTGTATGCGCACGTGGAGGGACTGGTCGGCGCCCAGGCCGTCATCGCCAGCAACACCTCGGGCCTCCAACCCAGCGACCTGAGCGCGGAGATGGCGCATCCGGAGCGCTTTCTGGTGGCGCACTTCTGGAACCCGCCGCACCTGATCCGCTTGGTCGAGGTGGTGCCCGGAGCGCGCACCGCGGAGCGCTTCGTGGCGGCCACGACGGGCGTCCTTGCGCGCGCGGGTCAGCGCGCCGTGGTGGTGCGCCGCGAAGTCCCCGGCTTCATCGGCAACCGCCTGCAATACGCGCTGCTGCGCGAGGCGCTGCACCTGGTTCGCACCGGGGTGGCCTCGGCGGAAGAGGTTGACGCCGTGGTCACCACGTCGTTCGGCCGCCGTTTGGCGACCGTCGGGCCGATTGCCACGGCCGACCTCGGCGGCCTCCACACGTTCTCGGCGATCTCGCGCCAGCTCTTCCCCGACCTCGCGGCGGGAACGGAGGAGCTGGCCCTGCTGGACGAGCACGTGGCTCGCGGCGAGCTGGGGGCGCCCACGCGGCACGGCTTTTACGATTGGAGCGAGGGCGAGCTCGAGCGCACACTCGAGCGGCGCAACCAGGTGCTCATGCAGCTCCTGCGCGACGAGGCCGCGAAGGGCTAGCCGGCGCTGCGGACGTTGGCAAGCTCGCGCGGCGGCGTGAAGACGATCGCGGGCTCGCGCCGGCCAAAGTCCTCGACGGCGAAATCGCCCAGATCGAGCATGCGGTCGACGATGGCTTGCACCAGGTACTCGGGGGACGAGGCTCCCGCGGTGACGCCGATGGCGTGCTTGTCCGCTACCCATGCCGGATCGACGGCACCGGGCTCGTCGATCAAGTGCGCGGGCGTGCCGGCCTGCACGGCGCACTCGCGCAGCCGCTGAGAGTTGGAGCTGTTCTCGGAGCCCACCACCAGGATCAGGTCGGTCACCGCCGCGAGCGCCTTGACGGCCTCTTGTCGGTTCTGGGTGGCATAGCAGATGTCGTCCTTGGTCGGCGTCACGAGCGCGGGGAAACGCCGGCGCAGGGCCTCGATGATCTCGCGGGTGTCGTCGATGCTCAGCGTGGTCTGCGTGACCACGGCGACGCGGCCGGGATCCGGGACCTCGACGGTGGCCGCCTCCTCGACGGTTTCGACCAAGCCGATGCGCCCGGGGATCTCGCCCAAGGTGCCGGCCACCTCGTCGTGATGCTTGTGCCCCACCAGGAGCACGAAGAGCCCGTCCTTGGCGAACTTGATCGCCTCGAGGTGGACTTTCGAGACCAGCGGACAGGTGGCGTCGATGACGTGCAAACGGCGATCGGCGGCGACGCGGCGCACTTCCGGAGAGATGCCGTGGGCGCTGAAGACCAGCAGCGAGCCCTCGGGGACGTCGTCCACCTCTTCCACGAAGACCACGCCGCGCGCTTGGAAGCGCGCGACGACGTCGCGGTTGTGCACGATCTCCTTGCGCACGTAAATCGGCCCCTCGTGGATATCGAGGAGCTTGTTGACGATCTCGATCGCGCGGTCGACTCCGGCGCAGAATCCACGGGGGTTGGCCAAGAGGATGCGTCGCGGGGCGCGCTCGGGGGTCGCTGCGGTCAGATCTGCCTGCACGGTGGCGCTCCTTGGCGCTTCTCCCTCGCGAGGCCTTTCAGGCCTGCGCTCAGACCGGCGGGCGGCCGGCGAGGGACAGGACCATCAGGAACTCGAGCGCCAAGAGCAGCGTCTCCTGCCGCCCGACGGCGGCCATCTTCTCGCGCTTGGGGCGCCAGGCGCGCGCGGCGCACCGGAGCAGCGCGATCAGGGGAACGGCGGCGAAAAGCGGCGTGGCGTGCAGTGCCAGCGCCAGCGCGGCCACGGCCCCAGCGGCGGCGGCGTGCCAGAGCACGGGCGGGAGACCCGTGCGCAACAGATCGATGCGCCGCGGCTCCCGCAGCGCGAGTTGGCGGATGCGCATCTTGGCGTAAGAGATCCCTGCGGCCAGCGTGATCGCGAGGGTGGCGGCGGCCACGACCTCCACGCCGGTAACGCCGCCGCGCTGCGCCTCGTCGATGAGCGGCGCCAGCGCGAAGATCGCCAGCATCGCCGTTGCCTCCACGGGGGCGCTGCGATCGGCGTTGTCGCGGCGGGCGCGGGCATGGACCAGCAGCGCCCCGACCGCCCCGGCACCCGCGGCCAGGAGCGGAGGGCGTGCCGCGAGCGCCGGCAGCGCGAGCACGGCGGCGAGCGCGATCAGCGCGAGGCCCCAGACGATCAGGCGCCCCTCCCCGTTGCGCCGTGCCAGGGCGGGCTTGGTGAGGGCGCTGAGGGACTCGCGCGAGGCGAAGAGCGCCGCGGCGCCTGCCGCTAGGCCCGCTCCGGCCGGCGTGATGCCGCCCGCGAGCGCAAAGCCCAGCAGTGCCGCCGCGCCGAGCGCCACCCAGGCACCGTGCTCGTGCGGCAGTGGGGGAAGCCAGGATGACGGCCGGCGTGCTGCGCGCGTGCTCACGCCCTCCATCTTAGGGGCGGGGGCGCCGCCGCGCCAGCGACCGAGGTCTCCTGCCGTCGCGGGCGTAACCTCGCGGAATCATAAGGAGGTCCGATGTTCTCGAAGCTGATCGTCCCCGTTGACGGCTCGGAGCCCTCGAACGCCGCGGTCAGGCTGGCGATCGGCTTCGCCAGCCAGATCCGCGCCTCGTTGATCTTCTGCGACGTGGTCGACGTCACGTCGCTGATCGCGCTCTCGGGGGCCACGATGGATCCGGGCATCGTCATCGAGTCCGAGCGCGAGCTCGCGCGCGAGGTCGTTGCGAAGGCTGTGGAGGATGCCCGCAGGGCGGGGGTCCCGGCGCGCGGCGAGGTACCGGAGGGCGAGGTCGTGGAGACGGTGCTCAGCCTCGTGAAGCAGGAGGGCGCCGGCGCCGTGGTCATGGGCAGCCACGGCCGTGGGGGCCTCGCTCGCGCGGTGCTCGGCAGCAAGGCCGAGGGGGTGCTCCGGCGCTCGCCGGTACCCGTCCTGATCGCTCCGCCGAGGGCGGCCGTCCAGCGGGAATGACTGGCCGCCGGGGGATGGCGAACATATGTCCTGTGGCGGGTGAAACGATCCTGGTGGTGGATGACGAGCCGCAGATCCTCTCCGTGCTCAGCGGGTACCTTGGGCGCGACGGGTACACGATTCGCGAGGCGTCCACCGTTGCGGAGGCAGTTGCGATCGGGCGCGCACATGCGCCGGATCTGATGATCCTCGACATATCACTGCCCGATGGGACCGGCTTCGACGTCTTTCGCCTGCTCTCGTCGCAACATCCCATCCCCACGATCATGCTCACGGCTCGAGGCGAGGAGATCGATCGCGTCGTGGGGCTCGAGATGGGTGCCGACGACTACGTCACCAAGCCGTTCTCGCCTCGCGAGGTCGCCGCCCGGGTGCGCGCGATCCTGCGGCGCAGATCCGCCGAGGAGCACGATCAGACGGCTGCTCACGTCCTCCGTGTCCGCGACCTCTACCTCGATCGCGAGGCACACGATGTTCGCATGGGCGGGCGCTCCATCGCCCTGACGCCCACGGAGTTCCGCATCCTCGCAGCGCTGGCCGAGCACGCGGGGAGCGTGCTCACGCGCGCTCAGCTGCTCGACCACTTGCAGGACGATGGAGCGATCTTCGAGCGAACGCTCGACCGCCATATCACCAACCTTCGCAAGAAGGTCGAGCCGGACGGCGAGCATCCGTTCTACGTCGTGACCGTGTACGGCGTAGGCTACAAGATGCGCCGGGACTAGCGAGGCTGGTCTAGGCGCCGCGGGCGCCGGCGACGCCGACCGTCGTTTGGCTCAAGGCCTGCATCAGGGCCGCGGCGATACCCTCGGCCAGGCTGCGCACGAGCGTACCGTCGAACGCGCGGCGGCGCACGTCGGGCAATGGCGCGTATTCGCCATCGAGCATCATGACGGTTCCGAGGGTCCCGTCCCTCGGGGCAATGCTCAAGTGGCCCGAGAAGCTTGGGGCCGGCCCCTGGTCAGGGAGCCAGTGCACGGAGATGAGGCGGCCGAACGGATCCGCCGCAGTCGCGCGTCTGAGCGAGACCAGCACCAGTTTGCCGGAGACCTCGACCGCGAGCTCGGCGAACGCTTCCGCATGCGGCAGCAGCGCGGCCAGATAGCGCTCCACCCGCGGGAAGTGGGCTCGGCTGTACAGGCGGTGCGTGAGTCTCGACAACGATGCTCCCCCGAAAGAGACGGGCGCGTGCGACGGATCAGCCCGTGCGCCCACGCTACCCCACGGATGAGAAGCCCGCGCGAAGGCGGCGTCCACCATCTTCGCATAATCTTCGCGTCTTCGGGCAAGGACGGAGCGCGCGCCGTTACCCTGAGACCGCGGTCGCTGACTACCGGGTCGCGGCTGCCGTACGATGGCACCATGATCGAACTCGACGTTCGCCCGCTCCCTCCTGGGCGCAAGCACACCACGATCTTCGAGACGTTCGAGGGCCTCCAGCGCGGCGAGACCCTGCGCATCGTCAACGACCACGATCCGCGTCCGTTGCGCTTCGAGCTCGACCACGACTACCCGCAGACGTTCGAATGGACCTATGCCCAGCGCGGGCCGGAGATATGGCTGGTCGACATCACCAAGACCGCAGAGACGGCCGAACGCGTGGGAGACTAGCGCCGATGGAGCCCAGAGTGCTCGACGTGCGCCCGTTCCATGAGCGCGGCGAAGAGCCGTATCACGCGATCATGGAAGCGGTGGGGTCCCTGGAGCCCGGGCGCGCGCTGCTGCTGATCAACTCGTTCGAGCCCACGCCGCTCTATCGTGTGATGGATCGCCGGGGCTTCGATCATCGGTGCACGCCCGTCGGCGACGGGGAGTTCCACATTCTCTTCGCGCCGCGCCCATGATCGCGGGCCAGGGCGATAGCGTCGGCGATCCGGTCGGCAGCGGCATCGTCCTCGCCGTCGCGTTCGCCTACTTCCTCTGCGGCTGCGTCGCACTCGCGGCGCAAGGAGCGTCGCTGCTCGCCCTCCATGCGTTCGCCGCGTTCGTGGTGCTCTCGGTGGTCTCCGCCTCCAACCAACTCGTTCCCGTGCTCACCGGAGCACGGCCTCTGCCGCCACGCGGCGTGCTGACGATGGCCGCGCCGTTCGCGGCGGGCTTCGCGCTCTTGCTCGCGGCGTTCGCCGGCGCGGGAGGGCTCTTCCCTGCCGCCGGGATCCTCTTGCTCGCGGGGGCGGCGCTCTGGAGCGTCTGGACCGTCGCGCGCATCGCGCGCGCGCCGCTGGAGGGACAGACGCGCGCGGCGGTGACGATCGCGGCGGCTGCGTTTCTCGTCGCCGCAGGGCTTGGCGCGGCCATGGCGCTGGCACTGGGGGGACGCGCAGCGCCGGGTCTGCTGGCATTGGCGCCGGCGCATGCGTCGCTCGCGGTCGTGGCGTTCGCCAGCACGCTGATCGTTGCGATCTCGTACCGCTTCGTGCCGATGTTCGCGCTCGCCCACACCGACGAAGGGCGGTGGACGCGCTCGGCGCAGTGGCTGGTGGCAGGCGCCGGCGTGCTGGGTGCGGCGGCGGCGGCCTGGCCGGCATGGCAACGCGCGGCCTTCGCGCTGGCCGTTGTCGCCGCGCTGGCCGCCATGGCCGTGCACCTGCGAACGCTGCGTGCCCGGCTGCGCAAGCGCTTGGACGTGAGCTTGCGGTACGCCGCCGCGGCTTGGGTGTCGGCCGTGGCCGCCGGTCTCTGCGCGGTGGCGGCCACCTGGCGCCCGGGAGCGGGGAGCAGCGCAGTGGCGTTGGCCGTGCTGGGCTGGCTGGCGCTCTCCATCATCGGCTACGCCTTCAAGATCGTGGGCTTCCTGGCATGGGAGCATGCGCGCCGCGTCGCGCCCGACGCCTCCTTGCCGCCGCTGGGCGAGGCGGTCCCGATGCGCGCCGCCAACGCGGCGCTGGCGTTGCTGGCGGTGGGGGCGCTCGCGGTGGCCGCGGCGCTGGGGGCGGCCCCCGGCTTGCTGCGTTCGGCGGCGGCGGTCTACGCGGCGGGAGGAGTCTCGGCCGTGGTCATTCTCTGGTCGGTGGCGTGGCGCTACGTAGGAGCGAGGGCATGAACGAGATCCGCTTGGACAACCGCGGCCTCCATCCGCCCGAGCCGATGATCCGCATCTTGACGGCGCTGGATGCCATGACGGGCCCGGGTGTGCTCACCGCGCTGCTGGACCGGGAGCCGCGCTTCCTCTTTCCCGAGCTGGAGGCGCGCGGGCTCACGTACACGTGCGTGCGCGAGGAAGTGGGGTATGCGCTGCGCGTGGAACGGGGCGCGTGAGGGCGCGCGCGAGAGGATGAGGCCGGGTACGGAGGAAGCAACGCCGGGTGATCGCCCACCGGATCGACGTGCGCTCCATCCCGACCTGGCTGCGCCACCGTGAGATCTTCGCCGCGTTCGACGCGCTTCGCCCCGGAGAGTCGCTCGAGCTCTCCACCGATCACGAGCCGCGTCCGCTGCGTTACGAGTTCGACCATCAACGCGAGGGACGCTTCGTCTGGAGCGCCCAGCAGCTGGCTGACGACGACTGGTCGGTGACCATCCGCCGTCTGAAGTCGCAGGGTCGAGACGGCAGCCTCGCGGACTTCTTCGCGCGGTGCGCCGCGTTCGAAGGGGCGCATCCCCGCACCTTGGCCGCCTTCACGGCGCACGCCGTCGAGCGCACGGTGACGCGGCGCGAGTCGGTGAACGAGCAGGGAGCGCTCTGGCCCTACCTGGGCGTCGTGCGTGAGGGGACGCTTGGCATGATCGCCGGCTCTGCCAACGGGCGCGAGCGGCTGCTCTTCGAGTACCTGCCCTTCGAGACGTTCGGAGAGATCGCCGTCGTCGACGGCGGAGCGGCCCTTGGACGCGTCGCGCCCCCGTTCGGGCGAGCGCGGATCGTGGCGATCCCGCGTGCGGCGGTCCTCAAGCAGATGGAGGACGACGCGGCGTTCGCGCGCCGCATGACCCTGCTCTGCGCTCACCGCGGACGGGCGTTGGCCGAGCGTCTGGAGCTGCTGGCCGGACGCTCCACGATCGAGCGCATGGCGCGCGCGCTCTTGCCGTATGCTTCGCCGGAGCAGGGGATCTCGCCGGCGCTCGCGCCCGCCACGCGCATGAGCCAGAGCCAGTTGGCGGTCGCCGCCGGAACGGTGCGCGAAGTGGCGGCGCGCGCGCTCTTCGAGCTCGAGAGCGCGGGGGCGATCGAATTGGAGGGCGGGCGCATCGCCCGCATCGATCGGGCCAAGCTCGCCGTGTACCTGTGAGCGCGAAGGCGTCCACCGTCCCGGCGCCTCCGTTGCCGCTGGCGTTCTTCGGCGCGGGCATGCTGGGAATCGGGGGCGCCGCGCTGGCTTTGACCTGCGGCGCGCTCGGCGGGCTGGCGCTCTTCCACCTGGCCGCGGTGGGTGGCTTCGCGATGATCGCGTTCGGCGCGCTCTATCAGTTCGTGCCCGTCGTGAGCATGCGTCCGCTGCGGGCGCTCCGTCTTGGCTACGTGCATCTCGCGCTGGCGCTGGCGGGCACGGCGTGCATCGTCGGCGGCTTTCGGAGCGGAGCGTTCTCCGCGGTCCAGCTGGGCGGGGCGCTGCACTTGGCGGGGGCGCTGATCGAGGGTGGCGTGCTCGCCGCCACGCTGCGCGGAGGGACGCCCGTCGTCACGGCGCGGGGTGCCGCGCTGGCGCTGGCAGGGTTCGTGGCGGCGGCGGGGCTGGGCATCGCCACGGCGGAGGCGGTGGTGCGCGGGCGCGGCGCAAGCGCCTTGGCCGCCGCACACGGAGCCATCGCGCTGGGAGGGTTCTTCGGGGCGCTGATCGTGGCGGTGACCTTTCGCCTGCTGCGCATGTTCGAGCGCTATAGCCTGGAGGTGCGCGGCCCCTCGCGTGCCCTCGCGGTGGCCGGCGGGTCGGTGGTGACGGCGGTATGGCCGCGCGTGGGCGCGGCGCTCCTTGGCGTGGCCGGTGCGCTCTTTCTCGCGGACCTGGCCACCGTGGCGCGTCACCGCAACCCGGCGTATCAACGCGAGACGTTCGCCTACGCGACCGTCTCAGGCATCGCGGGTCTGGCCGCGGCGATCCTCGCGGTCGCCGGAGAGATGGAGCGGGCGGCCGTCGTCGCCCTCTGGCTCTTCGTGGGGACGGCGGTCGTGGGCTATCTCCAGCGGATCGTACCGTTCATCTGGTGGATTCGGCGCTCGCGGCGCGAGGGGGCGCAGCGCATCCCCACGCTGGGCGAGATGAACGAGACGCGCCTGGGAACAGCCGCGCTGTGGGCATGGGCGGCGGGCGGCGTGGCCTGCGCGGTGGACCCGCTCTCGCGGGTCGCCGGCGGCCTGGCCTTGACGTCGTGGCTCCTGCTGGCGGCTCAACTGGCGCGCCCGTTCGTGCTGCCGGCCAAGTCTCTGCCGTGAGCGCCTACTTGCCGCGCTTGGCTTCCAGATCCTCGAGCGCGTTGCGCAAGACCACGGCCTGGTTGTGCAAGCGGTCCTTCGCGCCGTACACCAGCGTGACGATCCAATTGCCGCGTGCGGCCTCGATCAGCGTGCACATGCGCTGGTATCGCTCCGGCGCGGAGAGCTCGCGGCGGTAGCGCTCGCAGAAGCCTTGCCAACGCTCGGGGTCGTGGCCGAACCAGGTCCGCAGCGTACCGCTCGGGGCTAGCTCTCGCTCCCAGAGGTCGAGACGCAACGCCTCTTTCGTCATGCCGCGCGGCCAGACACGGTCTACCAGGACGCGAAAGCCGTCGCTCGGTGTGGGCTCCTCATAGGCTCGCTTGATCACGAAGCGCACCAGCGCCACTTCGCGAGCCCACCGGCGGAGTCCCCGGCGGGGAAGGGTGCGCATGGCCCCGTCGCCGTATCGATAGCGGTGCCGCTGACCGTCGTCACCTGGAACGTCAACGGGCTCCGCGCGCGGATGGCGCTGGTGGAGCGCTTGCTGAACGGGCGAGCGCCCGATGTCTTATGCCTGCAGGAGACCAAGGTTCCCACGGGACTCTTCCCGTTCGGCGACTTCGCGATGCTGGGCTATCCGCACGTCGTGGCGGTGGGCGAGGCGGGCTACGCCGGCGTGGCCATCGCCGCACGCGAGCCCTTGTCGGATGTGGTCAAGGGGCTTCCGGGGGACGAGCATGGGCGCCTGGCGGGGGCACGCTTACCCGGCGGGGAGCGGATCTTCAGCCTCTACGCCCCCAACGGCGGGAGCCTCGGGTCGCCGGAGTACGCGTACAAGCTGGAGTGGTTCACCGTTCTGCGCCGTTGGCTCGACGCGCGCGAGGACGCGCGGCATCCGTTGCTGCTGTGCGGCGACCTCAACGTGGCGCCGGCCGACCGCGACGTCTGGTCGGGGGCGCAGACCGGCGAGACGACGCACACCAGTGCCGCCATCCGGCGAGCTTACGCGGATCTCCTCGACTTCGGTCTGTGCGATGCGCATCGCGTGCTGCACGGCGAGGCGGTGGAGTACACGTATTGGGACTATCGCGGCGGCGCGTTGCGCAAGAACCAGGGCTGGCGCATCGACTTGGCGCTGTGCACGGAGCCGCTGCGCCGCCGCCTGGAGTCGTGCGCCGTCGATCGCGAGGCCCGGGCCTGGCGGCAGAGCAGCGATCACGCGCCGCTGATGGTGCGCTTCCGGTGAAGGCGGAACGATGCCGCCCCTTGTGGCACGCGTCGGCGTCTCGTGCCTGGGTGGGACGGATGGTACGTGTTCGCAGTGCCACGCGTTGGCGCGCGAGATGGGCGCTCAAGCGCGACGCCGTCGACGGCGCGGCGCTGGTCGTGCCGTGAGACGAACGCACAGGAGAGGACCACCATGCTCGAGCGCCACCTGACGCGCTACGGCGACCCCGGCTTCGCGCGCTTCTTGCGGCGCGCCTTCGCCCGCAATCTGGGTATGCACGGCGGCGACTGGGAGCGTCCCGTGGTTGGCGTGCTCAACACGTATAGCGAGGTCAACCGTTGCCACGCGCACTTTCCGCGCCTGGTGGAGGCGATCAAGCGGGGCGTCCTGATGGCCGGGGGCGTGCCGCTCGAGTTCCCGACGATCTCGCTCGGTGAGCCGTTTCTCGATCCCACGGCGATGCTCTTTCGCAACCTCGCCTCGATGGATGCCGAGGAGATGATCGCGGCACAGCCGCTCGATGCGGTGGTGCTGGTGGGCGGCTGCGACAAGACGCTGCCGGCGCTGGTGATGGGGGCCGCCAGCGCCGACGTGCCCGCGCTGGTGGTGGCGGCGGGGCCCATGCTGGCGGGCGAGCATCGCGGGCGGAGGCTGGGCGCCTGCACCGACTGCCGGCGCACGTGGGCCGAGTATCGGGCCCAGCGCATCGACGACGTGGAGCTGGAGGCGATCAACGCTTCGCTCGCGTCCACCGACGGAACGTGCATGGTGATGGGCACCGCGAGCACGATGGCGCTGACCATCGAGGCGTTGGGGCTGATGCTGCCTGGGGGCGCGGCGATCCCGGCGGTTGATCAGCGGCGCCTGGCGCACGCGGAAGAGAGCGGAAAGGCCGCCGTGGCCTTGGCGCGCGGCGGGCCGCGCCCCTCGCGGGTGCTCACACCGAGGGCCTATCGCAACGCGCTGCGCGTGCTGGCGGCGGTGGGCGGCTCCACCAACGCGATCGTCCACCTCACGGCGATGGCCGGGCGATCGGGCATTCGCATCGGGCTCGACGATTTCGCGCGCGTGAGCCGCGAGACGCCGCTCCTGGTGGACTGCAAGCCCATCGGCCGCTTCCACCTTGAGGATCTCTTCCATGCCGGCGGCCTGCCGCAGCTGATGCGGCGGTTGGCGCCTCTCTTGGAGCTGGACGCGCCGACGGTGAGCGGAAAGACGCACGCCGAGAACCTCGCGGAGACGGCGGAGCCGCAGTTCGACGACCCGGCATACGCCAAGGTCCTGCGCACGCTCGAGGCGCCGTTGCGTGCCGACGGCGGGATCGCCGTGCTGCGCGGCAGCCTTGCCCCCGACGGCGCGGTGATGAAGACGCACGCGGCGACGACCGAGCTGCTGACCCACCGCGGCCCGGCCTTCGTCTTCGAGGACCAGGAGGCCATGGAGCGCGCCGTGGCCGACGAAGGACTCGAGGTAACGCCCGATCATGTGCTGGTGCTCAAGCGTGTCGGGCCGATCGGCGGCCCGGGGATGCCGGAGGCCGGCATGCTGCCGTTGCCGGCGCGTCTGCTGCGTGCGGGGGTTCGCGACATGGTGCGCATCTCCGACGGGCGGATGAGCGGCACCGCCTACGGCACCGTGGTGCTTCACGTCGCGCCGGAGTGCGCGTTGGGCGGGCCGCTGGCGCTGGTGGAGAGCGGCGACACGATCGTCCTCGACGCGGCGGCCGGGCGCCTGGACCTGGAGGTGGAGCGGCGCGAGCTGGAGCGGCGGCGGGCGCGTGCGGAACCGGCGCCGGCTCCGCCGCGCGGCTACCGGCGGCTCTATCACGAGCACGTGCTGCAAGCGCCCGAGGGCGTAGACTTCGCCTTCCTACGGCCGCCGCTGACGCGCGACCTCTGGGAGCAAGGGTAGCGCATCGCCCAGGTCATCCGCCCGCTCCCGTTCTCACGCGGCTCCCGGTCTCTTCCTCGCGCCTTCCCACCCCGCGCCTTGAATGATGGGGTGATGCGCGCGAACGATCGGGCGGGCGGATGACCTGGGCGCCCATCCGCAAGCGTCCCGAGACGTGGGCGGTCCCGCCGAACATGGCCAATTACGAGGCCACGTGCGCGGCGTTCTCGTGGGATGCGGCACGCCGAGAGCTGCTCGGAGCACCTCGCCCGGCCGGCTTCAACATCGCGGATCTGGCCGTGGACCGTCACGCCGAGGGAGCGCTGTCCGCGCGCGTGGCCGTGCGCTGGCTGGGCAGAGACGGCCGGACGGTCGATCTCAGCTTTCGTGATCTGCGCGACCTGACGAACCGCTTCGCCAACGCCCTGCGCGCTCTGGGTGTGGCGCGGGCCGATCGCGTCTTCGCGCTGACCGGACGCATCCCGGCACTCTACGTCGCCGCGCTGGGAACGCTCAAGAGGGCCGGCGTCTTCTGTCCGCTCTTCTCGGCATTCGGCCCCGAGCCGCTTGCGCAGCGTCTGGGCCGCGGCGATGCCAAAGTGCTGGTGACCACCGAGCGCCTCTACCGCAAGAGCGTGGCCGCGTTGCGATCGCGGCTGCCGCAGCTGCGCCACGTGCTGATCGCCGACGTCGACGAAGATCTCGACGAAGGCGTCTGGTCGCTCCCCAAGCTGATGGCCGGAGCGAAGCCGGAGTTCACGGTTCCCCGCACCGATCCCGAGGAGATGGCCCTGCTCCATTTCACCAGCGGGACGACGGGGATGCCCAAGGGCGCCATCCACGTGCACGAGGCGGCCGTCACGCACTACGTCACCGGCAGATACGCGCTCGATCTCCATCCCGGCGACGTCTACTGGTGCACCGCCGATCCCGGGTGGGTGACGGGAACCTCGTACGGCATCATCGCTCCGCTGCTGCACGGCGTGACCAGCATCGTGGACGAGGGAGACTTCGACGCGGAGCGCTGGTACGGCATCTTGCAGCGCGAGCGCGTGAGCGTGTGGTACACGGCTCCAACGGCGATCCGCATGCTGATGCGTTTGCCGGTCGAGCCGCGCACGCAGTACGACCTCACCAGCCTGCGCTTCGTGGCCAGCGTCGGCGAGCCGCTCAACCCGACGGCCGTGGTCTGGGGGCAGGACGCGCTCGGCCTGCCCATCCACGACAACTGGTGGCAGACGGAGACGGGCGGCATCATGATCGCCAACTATCGCTCGATGGAGATCCGTCCGGGCTCCATGGGGCGGCCGCTGCCCGGCGTGGGCGCCGCGATCGTGCGCCGCTCGCTCGGCGGGGATGCGGTGGAAGCGGTGCTCGGCCCCGGGGAAGAGGGCGAGATGGCGCTGAAGCCCGGTTGGCCCTCGATGTTCCGCGGGTACCTCCACGAGCAGGAGCGCTATGAGAAGTGCTTCGTGGGCGGCTGGTACATGACGGGCGATCTCGCCACGCGAGACGCGGACGGATACTTCACGTTCGTGGGGCGCGCCGACGACATCATCAAGACGGCCGGTCACATGGTGGGTCCGTTCGAGGTGGAGAGCGCGCTCATGGAGCACCCGGCCGTGGCGGAGGCGGGCGTCATCGGCAAACCGGATCCGGTGATCGGCGAGATCGTGAAGGCGTTCGTGGTGCTCAAGCCGGGCTTCGAGGCCAGTGAGGACCTGCGCCTGGAGCTCATCGGCTACGGTCGAAAGAAGTTGGGTTCCGTCGTGGCGCCCAAGGAGATCGCGTTCGAGCGGCAGATCCCGCGCACGAGGAGCGGCAAGATCATGCGCCGCTTGCTGAAGGTGCGCGAGCTGGGGCTGCCCGAGGGCGACACCTCGACGCTGGAGACGCCGGTATGAGTGCCCGGGGCGAGCACGGGTTGCGCCTCTTGCATCAGATGCTGCTGATTCGGCGCTTCGAGGAGAAGTGCGCCGAGCTCTACAGCGGCGAGAAGATTCGCGGCTTCCTCCACCTCTACATCGGGGAGGAAGCCACCGGCGTTGGCGTCGTCGAGAACCTTGCGCCGGACGATGCGATCGTCTCCACGTACCGCGAGCACGGACATGCCTTGGCGCGCGGCATCTCCCCCGGCGCGATCATGGCGGAGCTCTACGGCAAGCAGGAAGGCTGCAGCCGAGGGCGCGGCGGATCGATGCATCTCTTCGACGCCGCCACGCGCTTCTACGGGGGCAACGCGATCGTCGGCGGCGGGATGCCGATTGCCGTGGGTTTGGCGCTCGCCGACAGGCTGCGCGGCCAAAAGAGGGTGACGTGCTGCTTCTTCGGCGACGGCGCCGTCGCCGAGGGGGAGTTCCACGAGTCGATGAACTTGGCCGCGCTCTGGCGGCTTCCCGTCCTCTTCGTCTGCGAGAACAACCTCTACGCGATGGGGACGCGGATCGACTTCACGCATGCGCTCACCGACCTGCGCGCGAAGGCGGCGAGCTACGCGATGCCGGCGGCCAGCGTGGACGGCATGGACGTGGAGGCGGTCGAGGCGGCCGCCAAGAGCGCTGCCGACGCGGTCCGCTCGGGTCAGGGGCCGTACTTCCTGGAGTGTCGCACGTACCGCTTCCGGGCGCACTCGATGTACGATCCGGAGCTCTACCGGAGCAAGGCGGAAGTCGAGGAGTGGAAGCGGCGCGATCCGATTCCGATGCTGACCGCACGTCTGAAGGAGCGCGGCGAGGCCGACGCTGACGCTCTTGCCAACGTGGAGCGCGAGGTGGGCGGAGCGGTCGATCGTGCGGTCGCGTTCGCCGAGGCGGGGACCTGGGAGCCGGTGGAGGAGCTCATGCGGTTCGTCTACTCCGAGCGGAGCGCCGCCCCATGATCACGTACCGCGAGGCGCTGCGCGAGGCGATCCGAGATGCCCTGCGCAAAGACGAGCGCGTCTTCCTGATGGGCGAGGACGTTGGCCGTTACGGCGGGTGCTATGCCGTCAGCAAAGGCTTGTTGGAGGAGTGGGGCCCCGAGCGCATCCGCGACACCCCGCTCTCCGAATCGGCGTTCGTCGGGGCGGGCATCGGCGCCGCGCTGGGAGGAATGCGCCCGATCGTCGAGATCATGACGACCAACTTCAGCCTTCTGGCGCTGGACCAGATCGTCGACAACGCCGCGGCGTACCTGCACATGTCGGGTGGTCAGTTCAACGTTCCGCTCGTGATCCGCATGGCGACCGGGGCCGGCCGCCAGGTCGCCGCGCAGCACTCGCACAGCTTCGAGGGCTGGTACGCCCACATTCCCGGGATCAAGATCGTGGCGCCGGCGACGCTCGAGGACGCGCGGGGCATGCTGTGGACCGCGCTCGAGGATCCCGATCCCGTGCTAATGTTCGAGCACGCCGGTTTGTATGCGATGGAGGGCGAGCTGGCCGCAGACGCGGGCGCCGTAGATATCGCCAAGGCGCGCGTGCGGCGGCCGGGGCGGGACGTCAGTATCCTGACCTACGGCGCAAGCCTCTGGAAGGCGCTCGACGCGGCGCGCCGCTTGTCCGAGGAAGGGATCGAGGCCGAGGTGATCGACCTGCGCTCGCTGCGCCCGCTCGACGACGAGTCGATCGTGGGATCGGTGACGCGCACGCACCGGGCGCTGGTGGTCGACGAGGGATGGCGCAGCGGCGGCATTTCGGCGGAGATCAGCGCGCGGATCACGGAGCAGGCCTTCTACGATTTGGATGCTCCCGTCGCGCGGCTTTGCAGCGCCGAGGTGCCCATCCCCTACGCTCGCCAATTGGAGGAGGCGGCGCTGCCGCGCGTGGAGAGCATCGTCGCGGCGGTGCGCGCGCTGGTGCCGGCGCCGCATGGGTGAGTTTCGCATGCCCAGCCTGGGTGGCGACATGAGCGCCGGCAGGCTGGTGGAGTGGCACGTCAAGCCCGGCGACCACGTGACGCGCGGCGATACGATCGCCACCGTGGAGACCGACAAGGCGAACATCGACGTCGAAGTCTTCGAGACGGGAACGATCGAGCGCTTGACGGCCGAGCCGGGAGAGAAGCTCCCGGTGGGGAGCGTGCTGGCCTACATCGGCGGGGAGGGGGAGGCCGCGGCTCCCGCCGCGCTCCGCGCCGCCGCGCCCGAGGCTCCTCCGGAGCGCGTGCTGGCCTCGCCGCTGGCGCGGAAGCTGGCGCGCGAGCTGGGCGTCGACCTGTCGGCGGTACGGGGCACGGGATCCCACGGGGCGATCGAGCGCGCCGACGTCGAGCGCGCCGCGGCGCGCAAGCCCGCCGAACCACCGGCCGCAGGCATGCGGCGCGCGATCGCCGCGGCCATGGCGCGATCGAACCGAGAGATCCCGCACTACTACCTCGAGACGCGCATCAACCTCCGTGCCGCGCTCGACTGGCTTGCGCGCGTCAACCTCGAGCGCGGCGTCGAGGACCGGATCCTCCCCGCCGCGCTGCTCATCAAGGCGGTGGCTCGGGCGCTCACGCAGGTTCCGGAGTTGAACGGGTACTGGATCGACGACGGGTTGCGGATGCAATCGGGCATCCACGTGGGGGTGGCCGTCTCGCTGCGAGGAGGGGGGCTGCTGATTCCTGCGATCCACGATGCCGACCGCAGGAGCGTGAGCGAGCTGATGGCCGCGATGCGCGACCTGATCACGCGGGCGCGCAGCGGACGTCTGAAGGGCTCGGAGCTGACGGACTCCACCATCACCGTCACCAACCTCGGCGACTTGGGCGTCGAGACCGTCTTCGGCGTGATCTATCCCCCGCAGGTGGCGTTGGTGGGCTTTGGTAAGATCGTCGACCGCGCGTGGGTCGAGAGCGGCGACATCGGCGTCCGCCCCACGGTGAACGCGACGCTGGCGGCGGACCATCGCGCGACGGACGGACACCGGGGCGCGCAGTTCCTGGCGGCCGTCGAGCGCGCCCTGCAAGAGCCTGCCGTGCTATGACCGAGGCGCACGTGAAGGCCGCGGTGAGCGAGGTGCTCCACCGGATCGCTCCGGAGGCCGACTTGGATCAGCTCGATGCGCAAGACGACCTCACGCGCGCGCTGGACATCGACTCGTTCGATTTTCTGAATCTGCTGGAGGGCATCCACGCCAAGCTGGGCGTGGACGTCCCGGAGGCGGATTACGGCCGCGTGCGCACGTTGAGCGCCTTGGTGGCATACCTCGCCGCGCGCACGCGCTGAACGTCCGCGCGCGTCTCCATCGTCAGGTCGAGGCCGGGGTCTCCAAGTCCAGCTGCATCGGCAGGATCAGCGCCGCGCAGAAGTGGTACCAGGCGCAGGTCACGACCAGGTCGACCAACTGCTCGACGGTGAGGTGCTCGCGCACGCGCTCGAAGACGGCGTCGTCGACCGAGCGCGTGCGCGCCACTTGGTGGGCGTAGGCCATGACGGCGCGCTCCTCCGGGGTGAACAGCGCGCTTCTCCCCCAGTGAGGAAAGCTCTGGAGCTTGGCTTCCGGGATACCCTCGGCCCGGGCAGCGGCCAGGTGGTGCGCCTTCTCGTACGGGATGTCGAGGGCATAGGCCGTGGCCAAGATGGCCAGCTCGCGCAGTTGAGGAGCAAGAAAGTTCTCGTTGCGCACGTGCCGCGACATGGTCATGAACGCGCGCAGCGCCTCGGGATGGTTGCCCAGCAAGCGGTAGAGGTTGAGATTACCCCCACGCAGCGCGATG
Organism: Candidatus Dormiibacterota bacterium; assembly: GCA_035533275.1. Classification (GTDB taxonomy): domain Bacteria; phylum Vulcanimicrobiota; class Vulcanimicrobiia; order Vulcanimicrobiales; family SCRA01; genus SCRA01. The sequence continues at coordinate 46,207 of DATLUD010000011.1, forward strand.
ATCTCGTCGTAGATCCCCCGCAAGGGCTGTCCGGTGACGTCGGACTCGTGGACGTACGGTAGTCTGGCCATGCCGGGGTCTTCGCCGTTCGGCATGAAAGACTCTCCCCGCGATCCGCTGCCGCCGGCCCCCCTCGGCGTGGGCCCTCCAAGCCGGGCGGAGCCCAAGGGGCGCGGGGCGGCGGGACCGAACGCGAGGGCATGCCACAGATGCCCCAGGCCCGCAACTACCTCAACCTGCCCCTCGGCGCCAACGCCCCCGAGGAGATCAACGTCGTCGTCGAGATCCCCGAGGGCTCGCGCAACAAGTACGAATACGATAAGCAGCTCGACATCTTTCGCTTGGACCGCGTCCTCCACTCGCCGATCTACTACCCCGGGGACTACGGGTTCGCGCCGCAGACCTTGGCGCTCGACGGTGATCCGATGGACGTGCTGATCCTGGTTGCGCAGCCGACGTTCCCGGGGTGTCTGGTGGTGGCCCGGCCGATCGGCCTGCTCGCGATGATCGACGGCGACAAGGAGGACGACAAGATCCTCGCCGTCCCCGTGGGTGAGCCGGCCTTCGAGAACGTCTACAACTACACGCAGATCTTCCCCCACACCATCCGCACCATTCAGCATTTCTTCGAGACCTACAAGCTGTTGGAGGGGAAGAAGACGAGCACGCACGGATGGAAAGATGCCGCCGAGGCGCGCCGCGTGATCCAGGAGTCCGCCGACCGCTTCCGCGAATCCGAGCCCGCCTTGCCGGCCGGAGTCGGCTAGAGAGGAGAGATCGCCACGCAGCCGATCGACTCGCTCCGACGACCGCTTCGCGATTTACGGATCTCCGTCACCGATCGGTGCAACTTTCGGTGCGTCTATTGCATGCCCAAGGAGATCTTCGGGCCGAACTTCTCATTCTTGCCGCACCGTGAGATCCTGACCTTCGAGGAGATCGCGCGCTTGACGCGCATCTTCGTGGGGCTCGGGGTGGAGAAGGTGCGGCTGACGGGCGGCGAGCCGCTGGTGCGCCGCGACGTGGAGGGGCTGATCGCCCAGCTTGCGGCCATCGAGGGCGTGCGGGACCTGACCTTGACGACGAACGGCTCGCTGCTGAGGAAGAAGGCGGAGGCGCTGGCGCATGCCGGTCTGCGCCGCATCACGGTGAGCCTCGACTCTCTCGACGACGCGGTTTTCCGCGCGATGAACGACGTGGACTTCCCCGTGGCCCGCGTGCTCGACGGGATCGAGGCCGCGCGAGAGGCCGGTCTCTGGCCCATCAAGATCAACATGGTGGTCAAGCGCGGCGTCAACGATGCCGCCGTCGTGGAGATGGCGCGCCATTTCCGCGGCACGGGGATCATCCTGCGCTACATCGAGTTCATGGACGTCGGCAACACCAACGATTGGCGCATGGACGAGGTGGTTCCGGCCGCGGAGATCGTGCGGCGCATCCACGAAGTCTTTCCGCTGGAGCCGTACGACCCCAACTACCGCGGGGAGGTGGCGCAACGCTACCGCTACGTCGACGGTGGGGGAGAGATCGGCGTCATCTCGTCGGTGACCCAGCCCTTCTGCCGCGATTGCACGCGGATGCGCCTCTCCGCTGAGGGGCGGCTCTACACGTGCCTCTTCGCGTCGACGGGACGCGACCTGAAGGCGCCCCTGCGCGAGGGCGCGAGCGACGAGGCGCTCGAGGAGCGCATCGCGGGCATCTGGCGCGTGCGCGACGACCGCTACTCGGAGCTTCGCACGCGGGCGACCTCCCGCGCGCCGAAGGTGGAGATGTCGCACATCGGCGGCTAGCGTTGCCAGAGGATCTCGGCGCACTCCAGCGGGACGGCGGCCTCGGCGTGGTGGGGCACGATGCGCAGCGTGAACGCGTCGCGCGGGCGCGTTGCCGGGATGCCTGCGGCGCGATAGACGAAGCTGCCGATCGCTCCGGCCAGCGGCTCTCCACGCTCCAAGGGCCAGACGGCGCGCTCCTCCCCGGTGGGCTCGGCGTAGAGCTCCACGCGCACGGCGTCCGGGTCGATCTCCCCGAGATAGACCTGCGCCTCCAGCGCATAGCCGTCAGGGCCCTGCTCGACGGAGACGTTGCCGACGTGGAGCTGGTGCCATGTGGCGGCGAGCCGGTTCGCCCAGGTCTCGATGTCCGCGCCGAGCGCATCGGCGCCCGCCGTGCGGCGGTCGGCGGAGAGGGCGGCGGGCATATAGTAGCGCACCGCGTACTCGCGGATCATCCGGTTGGCGGAGAAGCGGGGCGTTAGGCCCGACATGCTCGCGCGCACCTTCGCGATCCAGGCAGGCGGCATGCCGCGTTCGTCGCGCTCGTAGAACGCGGGAACCACCTCGTTCTCGAGCAGGGCGTAGAGCGTGCGCGCATCCTCGTCGTCGGCCTCGGGACCGTGCTCGCGCAGGTCGCCCAGCGCCCATCCCACTTCGGGAGCATAGGCCTCTGCCCACCATCCGTCGAGCTCGGAGAGGTTGAGGCCGCCGTTCACCAAGACCTTCATGCCGCTGGTGCCGCAGGCTTCCCACGGACGGCGGGGCGTGTTGATCCAGAGATCGATACCTTCGGTGAGCGCGGCGGCGAGCGCCAAATCGTAGTCCTCGAGGAAGAACGCTCGCCCCGCGACCTCGGGACGGCGCACGAACTCGACCCACTGGCGGATCATCTGACGCCCCACCTGGTCGCGCGGGTGCGCCTTGCCCGCAACCAGCACCTGGACCGGGCGCTCGCGGTTGGTCAGCAAGCGCACCAGACGCTCGGGATCGCGCAAGAGCAGCGTCACCCGCTTGTACTCGGTGAAGCGGCGCGCGAAGCCGATGGTCAGCACGTTGGGATCGAGATGAGGGGCGCCGGGCAGGCGCTCGGCGATCTCGCCCACGAGCGCCCGTCGCGCCCGTGCGCGCACCTCCCAGAGCTCCTCGTCGGCCGTGCTCGCCAGGCGCGCGTCCAGGCCCGTTTGATCGCCCAGCCAGCGCTCCTTGCCGCACGCCTGCGTCCAAAGCTCGTCGGAGCCGATGCCGTCCCACGAGGGGGTGTGCACGCCGTTGGTGACGTGGCCGACGGGGACCTCGCGCTCGGGCCAGCGCGGAAAGAGCGGCTGGAAGATGCCGCGGCTGACGCGCTCGTGGAGCGCGCTGACGGCATTGACCGCCCCGGAGCCGCGCACGGCCAGATACGCCATGTTGAAAGCGTCGTCGCGCCCGGCGTCCGGGGAGCGCCCCAGCGCCAGCAGATCGTCTGTGGAGATGCCGAGGGAGGCCGCATAGCCGCCGAGATTGCGCGCGATCAGCGCCGGGTCGAAGCGGTCGAAGCCGCTGGGGACGGGGGTGTGCGTGGTGAAGAGGTTACCGGCTCGCGTGCTGCGCAGGGCGACGCCGAAGCTGCGTCCGCTTGCCGCGGCGAAAGCACGCGCGCGCTCGAGCACGGCGAACGCGGCGTGTCCCTCATTGAGATGGCAGACGCGCGCGTTCACCCCCAGTTGCTCGAGCACCCGCCAACCGCCGATGCCCAGCACGATCTCCTGTTTGAGGCGCATCTCCGCGTCGCCGCCGTAGAGCTCGGCGGTGATGACGCGGTCGACGGGACGGTTGACGGGGTCGTTGCTGTCGAGCAGGTAGAGGCGGACGCGTCCGACGCGCGCGCGCCAAACGCGTAGGTGGAGGACGCGTCCCGGCAGGTCGATGGAGACGCGCATCCACTCGCCGTCGCCGGTGCGCAACGGTGAGACGGGGAGCATGCCGGGATTGTTGTACGGGAATGCCTCGTGCTGCTCGCCCCGCGCGTCGATGCTCTGCCGGAAGTAGCCTTGCTGGTAGAGCAGTCCGATGCCGGCGACCGGGACGCCGAGGTCGCTGGCCGCCTTCAGGTAGTCGCCCGCGAGGATGCCCAAGCCGCCGGAGTAGATCGGCAGGGCCTCGGTGACGCCGAACTCCATGCTGAAGTAGGCCACCACCCCGTTCATCCCGTTGGGGTGAGCCTGGTCGAACCAGGTTGGGCGCGTGAGATACCGCTCGCGCTCGGCGCACAGGCGGTGGAGCTCGGCGAGGAAGGCATCATCGGCCGCGAGCTCCTCGAAGCGGCGGCGCGGGATGCTTTCCAGCATGAGCCACGGGTTGCCGGTGGCCTCCCAGAAGGCTTGGTCGATCTTGCCCCACAGGCTGTCGGCGGCGTGGTTCCAGCTCCAGCGCAGGTCGAGCGCCAGCTCCCTCAAGCAGTCGAGCGCACCGGGGAGGGCCCGCTCGGGATCGTGACCGTGTGACGCCATGCCCGCTCGAACTCAGGGGCGCTCGGGAAGGCGGCTGACGTCGAAGAGCACTCGGTCGACCTCGCGCTCGGCCTCCAGCCAGTCGTCGAGCTCGCACCCGGGCGAGAAGCCGCGATGCTCGGCGATGAAGTACGCGGCTTCCGCGATCATCGTGCGGCGATGGGCCGGCGCGACGGAGCGCGGCGCGTGGCGGTTCACCGGAGATCCCTCGACGAACGGTGGCTGCTGCAAGTCCATGTCGATCCCTACCTCTCCCGAGCGTGTCGTACCACGGCGGGCGGAAAATCTGTCGAACATCCCGAGAAGCCCGCTTCTTCCGGCTCTGCGCTCCGCGTGCCATGATCGTGGCGATGGACGGACCGGAGAGGCAGCGGGGACATCCGCTGCCGTTGGGAGCGCGGATCGCCGGGGGCGGCGTGAACTTCGCGCTCTTCAGCCGCCATGCCGGAGCGGTCGATCTCCTGCTGTACGCGCGCCCCGGCGATGCGCAGCCCGAGCGCGTCGTGGCGCTGGACCCGGCGCGCAATCGCAGCGGCGACGTCTGGCACGTGTGGATCGCCGGCGCCGGCGCGGGGCAGGCGTATGCCTATCGCGTCGATCGCGGCGAGCGCGTGCTGATCGATCCGTACGCGCGAGCGCTCTGGGGAGCGGCGGCCTCCGACTTCGGCAAAGCGCAGCGCGCCAGCAGCGGCGACGACGGGCCGTACGTGCCGCGCTCGATCGTGGCGGATGACGACACCTTTGACTGGGGGGACGACACGCCGCCACGGCGCCCGTGGAGCGAGACCGTCATCTACGAGACGCACGTGCGCGGCTTGACGGTGCATGCGTCGTCGCGCGTGGAGCACCCCGGCACCTACCTGGGCGTCATCGAGAAGATCCCGTACTTGCTGGAGTTGGGCGTGACGGCTTTGGAGCTGCTGCCGGTGCCGGAGTCGCTCCCCGTGGTCCTGCGCGGCGGCACCGCCGGGGCGCCGAGGACGAACTACTGGGGATACGATCCGATCGCGCTCTTCGCTCCGAGGCAAAGCTACGCGGCGGAGGGTCCCACCGGCGGCCAGGTGGATGAGTTCAAGCGGATGGTGCGCGCGCTGCACGCGGCGGGTCTCGAGGTGATCCTCGACGTGGTCTTCAACCACACCGGCGAGGGCGACGCGGAGGGTCCGACGCTCAGCTACCGCGCTCTCGACGACGCGATCTACTACCTGAAGGATCCGCGGACCGGGCGCTACGCCGACTTCTCCGGCTGCGGCAACACGCTCAACTGCAACCACCCCGTGGTGCGTGACCACGTGATCTCCTGCTTGCGTCATTGGGTCGCCGAGATGCACGTGGACGGCTTCCGCTTCGACCTCGCCTCGATCATGGGGCGCGACGAATCGGGCGCGATGCTCCCAAACCCGCCGATCCTGCGCTCGGTGGCCGAGGATCCCGTTCTGCGGGACGTCAAGCTGATCGCCGAGGCGTGGGACGCGGCGGGCGCCTATCAGGTCGGGAGCTTCGGGGGGCGGCGCTGGTCGGAGTGGAACGGGCGTTACCGTGACGACGTGCGCCGTTTCTGGCGCGGCGACCCGGGGATGCGGGGCGCCTTCGCCAGCCGCCTCTGCGGGAGTGCCGACCTCTACTCGCGCGGCGGCAAGGAACCGCTGAACAGCATCAACTTCGTGGCCTGCCACGACGGCTTCACCCTGGCGGACCTGGTCAGCTACGAGCGCAAGCACAACGATGCCAACGGCGAGAGCAACCGCGACGGAGCGGACGAGAACTTCAGCGCGAACTACGGCGTGGAGGGGCCTAGCGACGATCCTGCCGTGGAGGCTGCGCGCGCGCGGCAGGTCCGCAACCTGATCGCCACGCTGCTGCTCTCGCGCGGCGTGCCGATGCTCCAGGGCGGAGACGAGTTCCGCCGCACGCAGGGCGGCAACAACAACGCGTACTGCCGCGATGACGAGGTCTCGTGGTACGACTGGGGGCTGGCGGAACGCAACCGCGACCTGCTCACGTTCACGCGTCGCATGATCGCCTTTCGCCGGAGCCGCGCGGTGCTGCGCCGGGAGCGCTTCTACACGGAGCGTGACCTCGTGTGGTTCGATCCGCAGGGCGGCGTGCCGGATTGGTCCGCAGGGGAGTCCGCGCTGGGCGTGCTGATCCGCGGAGAAGCCGGCGAGCGGTCGCTATGCCTGCTCTTCAACGGGGGAGAGAGCGACGTGCGCGTGAGTCCGCCCGGAGAAGTCGCCGTCAAGCGCTGGCGCGCGGTCGTCGACACCGCCGAAGACCACGTTCTGGCCGTCCGCGGGTCGTGGAACGACGCCCCGCCGGCGGACGTGCCGATCACGCTGGCTGCGCGCTCGCTGACGGTACTCGAGGCGGAATGAGGCTCACGCGATCTTCTTCTGAAAGCGCAGAATGGCCGCGATGAAGACGATCGCCCCGATGACGACGAGCGGAAGCACCTGCGGCCAGAGGTACTCCAATCCCACTCCCTTGAGAAGAATGCCGCGGACGACGATCATGAAGTAGGTCAGGGGCAAGAGGTTGCCGATCCACTGCAAGACGATCGGCAGCGACTCGCGCGGAAAGATGAAGCCGGAGAGCATGATGCTGGGCAGCAGCAGGATCTGGGTGATCTGAATCGCTTGCTGAAAGCTCGAGGCCATGGTGGAGATCAGCGTCCCCATGCCGAGACTGGAGAAGAAGAACGCCAGCGTGAGCGCATAGAGGAGCAGGAGGCTGCCTTGGACGGGGACACCGAAGGCGGCCCAGGCGAGCAGGAGGATCAGCGTCATGTTGAAGTAGCCGATGCCCACCAGCGGAAGGATCTTGCCGAGCATCAGCTCCGATGGCTGGATCGGCGTCACGACCAGCTGCTCGAGCGTCCCCAGCTCGCGCTCGCGAACGATGGTGCTCATGCTGAGAAACGTCGTGCTGAATTGCAGGACGATTGCCAGGACGCCCGGCACGATGAAGACCTGTGAGCGGAGATCGGGGTTGTACCAGGCCCGCGCCCGCACGTCGATGGGTGCCGACGTGGGGCCGAGGCCGTGGCGCTCGATCGTTTGTATCTCGATCCGCTGGGAAAGCGTGCTTCCGACGCCTTGGGCCGTGGCGATGAGCGTGCGCGCGGAGTTCGCGTCGGAGGCGTCGACGACGACCATCACCGAGGCCGGTCGAGAGGCATGGATGAGCTTCGCGTAGTCGGGCGGGATGACGATGCCGATCTTCGCCGTGCCCCCGTCGAGGGCGCCCTGAATGTCCTGCATGCGCGCAGCATAGGCGTGCACGGTGACGTAGCGGGTGTTGACGAAGGCCTGGATCAGGCGGCGGCTTTCGGCACTGTGGGATTGGTCCCAGACGATCGCCGGCTGGTGGAGGATGTCGCTCGAGAGGAAGCCGTACAGCACCAGCTGCATGAGCGGCTGGATCAAGATGAACACAAAGGTCCGGCGGTCGCGCAGCAGCTGCGTGACCTCCTTGCGGATGATGGCTCTCAAGCGCTGAAGGTTCACGGCGTTGCCCCCGAATGATCGGTCGCCTCGACGAGGGCCGCGAAGACGTCTTCGAGCGAGGGGAGGATCGGTCGTACGCCGGCGACGCGGAAGCCCTGGGCGCCGAGGTCGTAGGCCAGGCGCGACGCGACCTCGGCGCTGCCCACCGTGGCGTGGATCATGGCGCCGCTGAGCTCGGCGCCGCGGACATACGGAAGCGCCTCGACCGCGCCGAGGCAGGCGATGACGCGGTCGCTCTCCACCTCAAGCACCTGGCCGCTCATCGCCCGGTGCTTCAGCTCGTTGGGCGTTCCCCTGGCGACGACGCGCCCACCCATGATGAAGGCCAGGCGGTCGCAATGCTCGGCTTCATCGAGATAATGTGTGGTGACCATCACCGTGGTGCCGCGCTCCGCGAGCAGCGCGATGACGTCCCAGAGATGGCGTCGCGCGACGGGATCGACTCCGGCGGTGGGCTCGTCCAGAAAGAGCACCTGGGGGTCGTGCAGGGCGGCGCACGCCAGCGCGAGGCGTTGGCGCGCTCCTCCGGAGAGGGCGCCGGCGAGATCGCCGCGCTGGTCGGTGAGGTCGACCGTCGCGAGCCACTGGTCGATGCGCGCGCGGCCCTCGGTTGGCGAGAGCGCGTAGATGTCGGCGTAGAACGTGAGGTGCTCGTCGATCGTGAGGTCCGACCAGAGGCTGAAGCGCTGCGACATGTACCCGATGCGCTCCTTCACCGCCTCGGGATCCCGGGCGACGTCGTAGCCGAGGACCTCCGCGCGGCCGGAGGTCGGGTCGAGGATCCCGCAGAGCATGCGGATCGTCGTCGACTTCCCCGCGCCGTTGGGACCGAGAAATCCCCAGATCTCTCCGGGGCGAATGTCGAACGAGACGCGGTCGACGGCCACGAAGTCGCCGAAGCGCCGCGAGAGCTCGAAGGCGCGCACCGAGTAGTCGGGAGCGGTCACGACGCGCCCTCCGACAACCGGGCGACGAAGGCGTCCTCAAGCGACGGAGGAATCGCTCGCAGCTGGGCGTCGGCGATGCCTGCGGCGTGAAGAGCCTCCGTGAGCGCAGGAACGGCCTCCGCGGCCGAGGGCACGAGCGCATGGAGCGCCTCGCCGAAGAACTCCAAGCTGCGCACCTGGGCAAGTCCGCGCAGCACACGCGCGGCGCGCGCCCGGTCCGCGACGGCGATCTCGACGACCTGGCCGGGTACGGCCGCCTTGATCGCGGTGGGGTCGGCGAAGGCGACGATCCGCCCGCGATGCATCAGCGCTACGGTGGTGGCGCGCTCAGCTTCATCCATGTATGGCGTGCTGACGATGATCGTGATCCCCCGGCGATTGAGCGCGTAGAGGATGCGCCAGAACTGGCGCCGCGAGACGGGGTCGACGCCGGCGGTCGGCTCGTCGAGAAAGAGGAGTTGCGGCTGCTGGATCAAGGTTGCCGCCAGGGCGAGCTTCTGCTTCATTCCTCCCGAGAGTTGCCGCGCGAGCCGGCCGGCGAACGGTGCGAGGTCGAACTCCTCGAGGAGGCGCTGCGCGCGCGCCGACTGCTCGGAAGGCGGGACGCCATAGATGTCGGCGTAAAAGCGTAGGTTCTCGAGCATCGAGAGGTCATCGTAAAGGCTGAACCGTTGCGGCATATAGCCGATGACCGCTTTCACGCGCTCGGGATCGTGGACCACGTCGGCACCGGCTACGATCGCCTCTCCCGCGTCCGGCATGAGCACGCCGCAGAGCATGCGCAGGAGGGTGGTCTTCCCGGCCCCGTCGGGCCCGACGATCGCGCAGATCTCTCCGCGCGCCAGGTCGATGTCGACGGCATCGACGGCGACCACGCCGGCGAAGCGCTTGCGGAGGCCGCGCACGTGCAACGCGAGCTGCCCCCGGGGCTCAGGAGCTGCTTGGGACATCGGTTCGGATGACGGCGTCGGCGGGGAGACCCGGCTTGAGCAGGCCGTCGGGATTGGGGAGCCTCACCTTCACGCCGAAGACCAGCTCGACGCGCTCCTCTTTGGTCTGCACGTTGCTCGGAGTGAACTCCGCCTGCCCCGAGATCTCCGAGACGCGCCCGTGGATAATGCGACCGGGCAGGCCATCGACGGTGACGTCCACGGACTGGCCCAACGTGACGCGCGCCAGGTCGGTCTCGGGGACGTAGAGCCACATGTACGGAGTGTCCAGCTCGGCGATCGTCACGACGGGGGCGCCGACGCCGATGAGATCGCCGACCTCGGCCTCGTGCGTGAGGACGACGCCGCTGAACGGGGCGCGCAGCGTCGTCTCGTCGAGGTGGAGGCGGGCCAGCGCCAGAGCCGCTTGGGCCTGGTCGATGGCGGCACGGGCCATCTGAACGTCGCGGCGGCGCTCGGCGATCACTTGAAGCTGCGCTTGCGCGGCGCTCAAGGCGGCGCGAGATTGTGCCGCCTGAGCGCGCGTCGCGCGTACGTTGAGGCGCGCGATGTCCACGGAGCGGCGGTTTGCTTGGGCCGCTGAGAGCGCGGCTTGCGCCGCGTGGACGGTCTGCGACGCCGCGCGAACTTGACTTTCGGCCGTCGCGACCTGTGCGTGAGCCGTCTCGCGCTGACCTTGGCCGCTCAGGTAGGCCGCGTGTGCGGCGTCATATTGCTGCGCAGGGATGGCGCCGTCGGCGACCAACTGACGGGCGCGCTCGTCGTCGGAACGTGCGCGCTCCTCGTTGGCATCGGCGGCACGCGCATTGCCGCGCGCGCTCCGGACGGATTGCTCGGCCCCGAGCAGCGCCGCCTTGGCCGCCAGCAGCTGCGCGCGCGCTTGGTCGATCTGCGTGGACGTCGTGACCGTGCCGATGAGGAGCGATTGGTCGGCTTGGAGCGCGCGTGACCGAGCCTCGTCGAGGCCAGCCTCGGTTTGGGAGATCCCGGCGGCCACCTGCTCCTGTGCCAGGGCAAGCGCGGCTTTGGCTTGAGGAAGGCGAGCACGCGCTACGGCAAGATTGGCTTCCGCCGAGCGAACCTCCAGCGTGGGATCGTTGCGGTCGAGTTGGGCGACGAGCGTGCCTTTGCGCACGCTCTCGCCGTCCTGGACGGCGAGACGTTCGAGGCGTCCGGAGACCTTCGGCGCGAGGTCGACCTGGGTGGCCTCGATCGTGCCCGACGCCTCGATGCCGGCGACGATGCGGCCGCGCGCGTAGAGGACCCACAGGGCGGCGGCGAGAGCGGCAAGCAGGACAACGGCAAGCAGCAGTGCGGGAAGACGGATGCTGCGGCGCTTCCCGGCGGCGGGGGATGCGGTCGCTCCATCGGAAGCGCCGGTCGTCAGCGCGGATGGGGCCTCGGCGGGCCGCTGCGGTTGCGCCGGCTCGGTGAACTGGGCCATTACGGGCAGTGTGGCCCGAGCGCATCCAGGAGTTGGGAAGGAAGCGGGAACCGGGCCGCGCGAGGCTCCCTTCGCCGGTTCTTCCTTGAGCGCTCACAGCACGCGGGTATGCTGAGATGGCCATGAACGACGCGCATGCCGGACGGTTCGTCCGCTTTTTCGATCAGATCACCATCGACGACACGCCGTTGGTGGGAGGGAAGACATCCTCGCTGGGCGAGAGCTACCGCGAGCTGCGGCCGCACGGCATCTTGGTGCCCAACGGCTTTGCCGTGACGGCGGAGGCCTACCGCGTCGTGCTCGAGCGGGCCGGGGCATGGAACGATCTTCACGCCGCGCTCGACGGCTTGGACGCCGCCGACGTGGCGGATCTGGCGGAACGAGCGGCCAAGGCGCGCGAGATCGTCTATCACGCCGCCTTCCCGGAGGAGCTGCGCTCGGAGATCCTCTCGGCGTACGGCGACCTGCGAGCGGAATACGGGACGGAGCTCTCGCTGGCGGTGCGCAGCTCCGCGACGGCCGAGGATCTGCCAACGGCGAGCTTCGCCGGGCAGCACGAAAGCTACCTGAACGTGCGCGGCGACGAGCAGCTCGTCGATGCCGTCCACAAGTGCTTCGCCAGCATCTTCACTGATCGCGCGATCCACTACCGCATCGACCAAGGCTTCGATCACTTCAAGGTCTTCCTCTCCGTAGCGGTGATGAAGATGGTGCGCTCCGACCTGGCGGCCAGCGGCGTCGGCTTCACGCTGGACCCCGAGAGCGGCTTCCGCGACGTGGTGGTGATCAACGGTTCCTACGGCATCGGCGAGAACGTGGTGCAGGGGAACGTGATCCCGGACGAGTTCACCGTGCACAAGCCGACGTTCTTGGCCGGAAACTGCACCGTGCTGCGCCGCAGGCTGGGCACCAAGCGGATGAAGATGGTCTACGGCGAGGGCGGCGCCCGCACGGTGAACGTGCCCACGACGGAGGAGGAGCGTGCGCGCTTCTGCCTGGAGGACGCGGAGGTGCTGACGATCGCCGACTACGCGCTGAAGGTGGAGCGGCATTACGGCGCGCGGGCGGGCCGTGAGCTGCCGATGGACATCGAGTGGGCCAAGGACGGCGTCGACGGCAAGATCTATCTCGTGCAGGCGCGTCCGGAGACGGTCGCGTCGCACCGCCGCGCGCAGGTGATCGAGGAGTACGAGATCGAGCACAAGGGGCGCGTCCTGGTGCGCGGGCGCGCCGTCGGAGAGAAGATCGCCTCCGGCCCCGTGCGGGTGGTGCGGAAGCCGGAGGAGCTGGAGACCTTCAACGCGGGCGAGGTGCTGGTGGCCGAGACGACCACGCCCGACTGGGAGCCGGTGATGAAGAAGGCCGCGGCGATCGTCACCAACCGCGGAGGGCGCACCTGTCACGCCGCCATCGTGGCGCGCGAGCTCGGCATTCCCGCCATCGTGGGCGCCGAGGGGGCGACCGAGAAGCTGGCAGGCACGGGCGAGGTGACGGTCTCCTGCGCCGAGGGCGAGCTGGGGCGCGTCTACGAGGGACGCGCGGCGTACTCGAAGCGGACCACCGACGTGAGCCGCTTGGAGCGCCCGCGCACGAAGATCATGGTCAACCTGGGGGACCCCGACGTCGCTTTCACGACGAGTTTCCTGCCGAACGACGGCGTGGGCCTCGCGCGCATCGAGTTCATCATCGCCAACACGATCCGCGCCCATCCCCTGGCGCTACTCCACCCCGAGCGCGTGGAGGATCCGCGCGAGCGCGCCGACTTGGAGGCTCTGACCAAGCACTATTCCTCGCCGGCGGAGTACTTCATCCGCCAACTCGCCGAGGGCGTGGGCACCATCGCCGCCGCGTTCTATCCCAAGCCGGTGGTCGTGCGGATGTCCGACTTCAAGTCGAACGAGTACGCGGGGCTGCTGGGCGGCCGCGGCTTCGAGCCGACCGAGTCGAACCCGATGCTGGGCTTCCGTGGGGCCTCGCGCTACACGCATCCGGCGTACGAGGAGGGCTTTGCTCTCGAGTGCGCCGCCATGAAGCGCGTGCGCGACGAGATGGGCCTGAACAACGTGATCCTGATGATCCCGTTCTGCCGGCGCGTGGACGAGGGCGAGCGTGTGGTCGCCAAGATGGCGCAGCACGGGCTACGCCGCGGGGAGAACGGCCTAGAGATCTACGTGATGTGCGAGATCCCCAACAACGTGGTGCAGGTCGACGCGTTCTCGCGCACCTTCGACGGCTTCTCGATCGGCTCGAACGACCTGGCCCAGCTGGTGCTGGGCGTGGACCGCGACTCGGAGATCGTGGCGTTCGATTACGACGAGCGCGACCCCGGGGTGCTGGAGATGATCCGGCTGGCGGTGGAGGGCGCGAAGCGCAACCACCGGCACAGCGGCATCTGCGGTCAGGCTCCCTCCGACTACCCGGAGATGGCCGAAGCGCTGGTGCGGTACGGCATCGACTCGATCAGCCTCAACCCGGACAGCGTGCTGAAGGTGACGCGCCACGTGCTGGAGCTGGAGCGAGCGCTGCAGCCAGCGGCGGAACCGGCGGTCCGGTAGGAGTCGGCCGCGTTCGGCTGAAAGCGGCCACGGAGTCATGCCGGCGGCGGCATCGCCGTCGAGAGATGCTGGGAGAAGCCGCGATGGATCTTGCGACCACGTACATGGGACTGCGCTTGCGCAACCCGATCGTTGCCTCGGCCTCGCCGCTCTGCGGCAACGTCCCGAACATCCAAGCGCTGCAAGAGGCCGGAGCCGGCGCCGTGGTGCTGCCGTCGATCTTTGAGGAGCAGATCGAGGCCGAGCAGCGCGAGGTGCCGGCCGAGAGCTCGAGGTACGTGCCGAACCTCAACGCCAACGCCGCGGGCACGGCCCGTTATCTGGACGTGATCCGTCGAGCGCGCGGCGCGGTGGAGATTCCCGTCATCGCCAGCCTGAACGGCATCACGAGCGAAGGGTGGATCGACTTCGCCAAGCACATCGAGGAGGCCGGGGCGCACGCCATCGAGCTGAACATCTACTTCATCCCGGCCGACCTCTCGTCGACCGCGGCGGACGTCGAGCGGCGCTACGTGGAGATCGTGCGCAGCGTGCGGGAGACGGTGCGCATTCCGATCGCGGTGAAGCTCGGTCCCTACTTCAGCGCGCTCGGGGCGTTCGCGCAGTCGCTCCAAGGAGCCGGAGCGGACGCGCTGGTGCTCTTCAACCGGTTCTATCAGCCCGATATCGATTTGGAGGCCTTGAGCCTGCGCAACGAGCTGGATCTCAGCTCGACGGACGAGATGCGCCTGCCGCTGCTCTGGATCGCGGTATTGGCCGGACGCGTGAAGGCCTCGCTGGCCGCGAGCACGGGGGTCGACGGCTGGGAGGAGATCGCCAAGTACCTGCTCGCCGGCGCCGACGTGGTGATGACCACGTCGGCCCTCTTGCGCCACGGGATCGACCGCATGACCTCGCTGGTCGGCGGCCTGGAAGCCTGGATGCGGGCGCGCGGCTACGACTCGCCGGAGGAGTTCCGGGGCCTGCTCAGCCGCGAGCGCGCCGCCGATGCCATCGCGCTGGAGCGCGCAAACTACATCCACGTACTGGAGAGCTTCAGCGGTGCGCCTCCGTCGATCACGGGCGGGTGGCGTCCCTGAAGCAAGGAGTCGCGCGCACCGGTAACCAACCGTTCGCACCGTTACGAGCGACGGCGGGAGGTGGAGCTGCGTGAACCCCGTGACGCGTGGAGAGATGCGGATGGCCCGCCATCGAGCCAGAGCCCGCGCGCGTCGTCGCCTCGCGGTCGCCGCGGTCCTGATGGGCGTCGCCGTGCTCGGCGCCTTCGCCCTTCGCCATCGGTTGGCGCGCGCCGGAGGTGAAGTGGTGGGAACCATCGCCGCGCGGGCCACGCTCGGCACCCATCCGGTGAACGTCCTGGTGGTGGCCAACAACGCGCGCGGGGTCCGAGCCGACGACCCGCTGGGGCTGGGCACGGCGGCGGGACAGGCGGACGTCATCCTGGTGGCGCACCTCGACCCCGCGTCGCACCGGATCTACGCGATCACCGTTCCGCGCGACACGCTGGTCGCCCAGCCCGGTTGGGACGACCCCGAGCCGAAGATCAAGACGCTGTTTTTCATGGGCGATCAGGAGGCGCCGCCGCGAGGGCCCGCGATTCTGGAGCGCGCCGTTGCGAAGCTCACGGGCCTGCCGATCGACGGCTACCTGGTGGCGAACTTCGCGGGCTTCGAGGACGCCGTCGACCAGGTGGGCGGATTGACGATCGACGTCAAGCAGCGAATCTACGATCCGCGCCACAGCGGGGCCGACTTTCACGCCGGCGTGCAGCACATGAACGGAGCCCAAGTCCTCGCATTCATCCGCGTGCGCCAGAACCAAGCGGGCAACGACTACCGCGTGAACGACTTCCAGCGCATGCAGGCGGAGGTGCAAGTGTTGGGTCTGCTCCGCGACGCCGTGCTCGATCCCGCGAAGGTCGCCGCGGTGCTCCCCCGCTTCGTCGCCAAGATGAAGAAGGACGTGGCGACGGATCTCCCCGAGGACGAGCTGGTGCGGCTGGGCATCGCCATGGCGGGGGCGCCGGTCTATCAAGTGCCGCTCGGCTCGCTGGAGGACTCCATGGCGCTGGCGCCCACGGCGCTGCCAGGCGTCAATGCGAAGGGCCTGCTCGGCGGCGACTACTACGACGTGCTGAGTCCCAGGGAGATCAGCGCGCGCCTGGCGGCCTTCGGGTCGAGCGGCAGCAGCACCGGCCTGCCGGATCTGCCCGAGCCGGCATCGGTGCCGGTGACGCTGCACGGGAGCGCGCACCTGGCGCTGCACCTCGAGCATCTGGGCTTCAAGCATCTTGCGCGCGCGAGCGGACCCTCGGGCGGCGATCCGACGAGGGTGATCTACCCGCACGGGAAACCTGAGTGGGGCTGGGTGGTCGCCCGCGCGATCGGCGACGGCGACGAGTACGTGCAGCCGGGAGACGTCTCGCGCGTCGTCGTCTACGAGTAGCGGCGGCGCGCGGCCGCGGTCAGCGAGCCTTGTCCTTGGCGTAGGGCAAGAGCGCGAGCTCGATGCCCGGGTCGAATCCGGTGAACTGCGCGGCTACGCTGCCGTCGCGCCGCAGCACGATGACGGTGGGAAAGCCGTTGACGCCCAGGCGCGAGGCCAGCGCGCCGTCGTCGAGGGCGGGCGTCTCTAAGCCGTAGCTCGCGGCGAAGTGCAGGGCCGTGGACGCGCTCTCCTGCTCGTCGACGAAGCGCAGGCGCAACTCCGGGTGACGATGCGAGAACGAAGCGATCAGCGGCTCTTCCAGACGGCACGGCGGACACCAACTGGCGCCGAAATCGAGCACGGTGTACGCGTTGCGCGCGGCGAAGAGCGGCCACGAGGTGCCGTCCGCCAGGCGCAGCGTAGGCGCCGGCGGTCGGAGGCTCTCGGCGTGGATGCGAACGCCGACCAGCAGGCGCCACGTCAGGTAGAGCGCGATGCCTAGATAGACGGCGGCCTCGGCGATGCGGCGGAGCTTGCGCGCGTTCACGGCCGGGTCAGTCGCAGGCCTCGGCGCACGTCTCGGACTCCACCTCGATGGTGGCATGGGAGACGTGGAAGCGCGCGTTGAGCAGCTCCTTGAGTTGGGTGACCGTCTCGGGGCTGCTCGCCAACGCGGTCTGCGGAACCCGCACGTGGAAACTTGCGGCGATGTTCTGCGAGCCCACCGACCAGACGTGGAGATCGTGAACGTCGCTGACGTAGGGCAGGGCATCGAGCGTGCGGCGCAGCGCATCGACGTCGAACTCGCGTGGGGCACCCTCCATCAGCACGGTCACGGAGTCGCGCACGACGCTCCACGCGGAGAAGGCGACCAGCACGGCGATGAACAGGGAGACCACGGCGTCGGCGCGCAGCCATCCCGTGAGGAGGATGACGACGCCGGCGACGATGACGCCGAAGGAGGCGAGGGCGTCGCCCATGGCATGCGCCACGACCGCGCGCACGTTGAGCGAGTGGCCATGGCTGCGCGCCAGGGACCAAGAGAGCGCGAGGTTGGCAACGAGTGCAACCGAGGCCACCACGAGCATGGTCCGCTCGTTCACGGCCTGGGGCTCGCCCAGATGGCGCACCCCCTCGATGGCGACGAGGGCGACGATGGCGAACAGGGCGCTGCCGTTGGCGAGGGCCGCCAGTACCTTGGAGCGCCCGTAACCGAACGTATGGCGCATGTCGCGGGGGCGGCCGGCGAGCCACGCCGCCCACAGGGCAAGCGCCGCCGATGCCGCGTCGGTGGCCATGTGCGCCGCGTCGGCCAGCAGAGCGAGGCTGCCGGAGATCAGGCCGCCCGCGACCTCGAGAGCGAGGATCGCGAGCATCACCCCCAGGACGACGCCGAGATTGCGGACCTCCGCGCGCTCCTCGTGCATGCGGGGGGCTTCGCTAAAGATCGCGTGAGGCGCCTGCCGAGCGGCATCGCGCCTCCCGCCGTGCGGTAGAAGAAAGCATGATGAACAGGTTACGGGGGCTGGCGGCGGCGGTCGCCCTGGCGCTGGCGGCGCTCGCGCCGCTTGCGGCCCATGGCGCCGAGGGGGCGCTCACGCAGACGTACGCGGTGGCCTACAACGACTGGGCCTATGGCGGCTCCGCCGGAGACTACGAGGGAACGCTGCAACTGACATATTATCCCGGAGGGGCGATCAGCGGCTGGTATCGCCCGAATTACGGCGGGTCGTTCGAGCCTGTGGTGGGAGGAAAGAACGACGGGCGCGTGTGGCTCTCCATCGGGCACCGCGGGACGTTCCGCGTGCAGGTGCGCCTCGAAGGGGATCGGCTCGTCGGAACGGCGACGCAGGCGATGAAGTGGTACGACTTCAGCGCCACCCCGAGCAACGGCTGACGCGCGCAGGCGCGTACCGGATCGCTCCCGAGGGCGAGGGACCCTGCGAGCTCGCGCTGCGCTTCCATCCGCCCTCCAGGTGGTGAGCGGCCGGGCGGCGTAGAGTCCGGTGGTCCATCGCTTTCTCCTGGGCAGCCTCGGTTCGAACGTCGGGAGGACGTATGAGGCAGATCGAAGTCGGCGTCATTGGTACCGGTTGGTGCGGCGGGATCAGGGCGGAGGCTTGCGCCGGATATCCTGCGGTCAAGGCTTTGCATCTCGCGGAGACGCGACCCGATCGGCTCGCCGAGGTGGCCGGAGCGACCGGCGCCGCGACGGCGACCCTGGACTACCGGGAGCTGATCGCGAACGAGGCGGTCTCCGCGGTGTTCGTCTGC
>DATLUD010000012.1:0-45529 GCA_035533275.1 Candidatus Dormiibacterota bacterium
GCATGAGCGCACGCATGGTCCGCGTCTCGAAAGTCGCGCGCTGTCCGTTCCCCGACGCCGCGTACTTCGTCGAGCCCTTCTTCGGAGAGCACCTCTCCAGCTCGCCGCTGGGATCGCTCACCGCCTCCGTGCGCGTGCGCCGCGAGGCGTCGTGCGCTCTGGAGCGTGTCTCACCGGCCGTGGAGGCGCTGGAGATCTGCTGGGCGGCTCGCTCCTCGCTGCTCTCCACCTGGTACGGCGTGCTCACCATCGCACCGCATCACGACGGCGCGATGCTCGATCTCCAAATCTGCCACGGCGCCACCAAGAGCGCGATCGGCGCCGTGATCGACGCGGTGCTCGACCGCTGCGCCGCGCAGCGCGCCGCGGAGCAGCTGCTCGATGAAATCTCCGCCGAGGTCACCATGCAGTGGTTCGTCAGCCGCTTCACGATCGACGTCACCGGCGCCGACGTCGCGCGCCGCTACGCCAACTGACCCGTGGCCGCCGACCGATCGGGGCCTCCTGAGAAAGCGCCGAAGCCGCCGCAGCGCAGCGGCCTGGGCATCTGGTGGCTGATCTTCGCCGCCCTCCTGCTGATCTGGAACGTGTTCGTGCTGTGGCCGCGCGCCACGTCGCCCGTCGAGATCCCCTACTCCACGTTTCTCGCCCAGGTGAGCGCCGGCAACGTCGCCACTGTCCATATCGCCGGCGACGCCATCACCGGCACGTTCACCAAGGCCATCGTGCCGCCGGCGAGCCAGCCCGGCGCGCCCGCCCCCGGCGCCTCGCCGACTCCCGAGAAGCCCGCCACCGCGTTTCGCACCACCTTCCCCGCGGCCGTGGGCGATCCGGCGCTGATGCCCTTGCTGGCGGCGCACGGGGTGGTCGTCGACGTCTCCACCGCGCAGACGCCGTGGTTCTTCCAACTGCTCGCCAATTGGCTGCCCATGCTGCTGCTGGCCGGTCTCATCTTCTGGGTCATCTCCGGCATCAACCGCGGCCAGGCGGGACCGTTGAGCCGCTTCGGACGCATCTCGCCGCGCCGCTACTCGAGCGCCGAGCCTCCGGTCACGTTCAACGACGTCGCCGGCGCCGACGAGGCCAAAGCCGAGCTCCAAGAGGAAGTCGACTTCCTGCGCCATCCCAAGAAATACCACGACCTCGGAGCGCGGCTGCCCAAGGGCGTCCTGCTGGTCGGGGCGCCCGGTACCGGGAAGACGCTGATGGCCCGCGCGGTGGCCGGGGAGGCCGGCGTGCCGTTTCTCAGCCTCAACGCCTCCGAGTTCGTCGAGATGTTCGTCGGCGTCGGCGCCAGCCGCGTGCGCGATCTCTTCAACCAGGCCAAGGAGGCCGCGCCGTCCATCATCTTCATCGACGAGCTGGATGCCGTCGGACGGCGCCGCGGCGCGGGACTGGGGAACATCAACGACGAGCGCGAGCAGACGCTCAATCAGTTGCTCGGCGAGCTCGACGGCTTCGACCAGCGCTTCGACGTCATCATCCTGGCGGCCACCAACCGCCCCGACGTGCTCGATCCCGCGCTCCTGCGTCCCGGGCGCTTCGACCGCCAGGTGGTGATCGAGCTTCCGGATCGCAAGGGGCGTGAGGCTATCCTGGGCATCCACGCCCGCAAGCTGCGCCTCGACGGCGACGTGGATCTCGCGATCCTCGCCCGCACCACCATCGGCCTGAGCGGCGCCGACCTCGCCAACCTCTGCAACGAGGCCGCGCTGGCCGCCGCGCGCCACGCCCACAAGACGGTCACCATGGCCGATTTCGAGGAGGCGCAAGACAAGCTGCGCCTGGGGGCTGCGCGCCCGGCGCTCACCGACCCCACGGAGCGGCGGGTGGTGGCCTATCACGAATCCGGCCACGCCGTGATCGCCTGGCACACCCCCGACGCCGATCCCGTGCACAAGGTGACGATCGTGCCGCACGGCCGCGCCCTGGGCCTCACCCAGCAGATGCCCGGCGAAGACCGCCGCAACCTGAGCCGCCCCTATCTGCTGGCCAAGCTAGCCGTGATGCTCGCCGGGCGCACCAGCGAGGAGATCGCGCTCGGCGAGATCACCACGGGTGCCGAGAGCGACCTCGTGGAGGCGACAACGCTCGCGCGGCGCATGGTGACGCGCTGGGGCATGGGCGAGCTGGGCCTGGTGGCCTTCAAGACGGACGAGGAGCAGCCGTTCCTCGGCTACGAGCTCGCGCAGGGGCGCGATTACAGCGAGGCCACCGCCGCGCGCATCGATCAGGGCGTCCGGCGCCTCTTGGAGGAGACGCACGAGCAGGTGCGCGCGCGCTTGACCGAGGTCCGCCCGCAGCTGGACCGGCTCGTCGAGGCGCTGCTGCAAGAGGAGACGGTGGGGGAGGACGAGTTGACGCGGATCCTCGGCCCGCGTGCGTCCTCGCCCCTCCGCGCAGGGGCTCCGGTGGAAGTCAGCGCGGCTTCGAGGCTCGGACGGCAATGAATGCTGCGCCCACGGTGGTGCGGGCCCCGAGGGTGGGATCGAATGCCGCGCACCAGCGCGCAGGCGGCGTGATCGGCGGATAGAAGACGGCCCCCTCCGCGCGCTCGACGCGCAGTCCCGCGCCGGTCGCGAGTGCCGCAAGTTCCCCCGCCGTGCGAAAGCGCGCGTCGCGCCAGCGCCGCGCGCCCAGCATGCCGCGCACGCGGCGCCACGCCGCCCACAGGCTCCATCGCCCCAGCTCGCCGATCACCACGCGCCCTCCCGGCCGCAGCACGCGCGCCATCTCGTGCAGCGCCGCCGTGGCGTCGCGCGCGAAGCAAAGCACGGTCACGGCCGTGACGGCGTCGAAGGCACCGTCGGCGAAGGGCAGCGACTCCGCCCTCGCGACCAGGAGCTCCACCTCGGCTCCGGCACCCGCGACACGTGCGCGTGCCGCCGCGACCTGCTCGGCCGAGGCGTCGATGCCGGCGGCCTGCGCGCCGCGCTCCCACGCGCCGAGCGCGTAGGTGCCGTCACCGCAGCCCACGTCCAATACCCGCGCTCCGCGAAGGTCGCCCGCAAGCCGGAAGATCAACCCCTGCTCGAGCCGCTCGGTGATCTCGCTCAGCGGGCTCGCGCGCCAGCGTGAATATGCTTGCGCAAGAGACGGCTCGTCTCCGTCAGACACGGCGCGGCCCTGCCCCCCTCAGCCGAGCAGGTACGACGCGCAGCCGGTCTGGGCGTTGAGGAGCTGGCGGAAGATCATGTGGCAAGGCCTTTCACGGACGATCGAGGCTGCGGCGCGTGCGTCTCGGTCATCCACCATAGCGTGGCCCCGGCCGAGAGCAGCAACAGGAACGCGAGGACGAGGAAGGCACCGCTGGGATGCAGGCGGCCCGCGACCACGCCGACCACGACGCCGCCGGCGGCGTATCCCCCGTCTCGCCAGAGCCGATAGACGCCCAATGCCGTGCCGCGCGAGGCGGGATCCGCCACGTCGCTGACGGCGGCGAGCAGCACGGGGTAGAGCAGCGCCGTCCCGACGCCAATGGTGATCGCCGCTCCGATCCAGGCCAGCTCAGCGTGCGAGACGGCGGCCCCGAGCAGGCCCGCGCCGTTCACCACGAGACCCGCGACGATGAGCGGCTTGCGCCCGACGTGGTCGGAGAGCCATCCCGTGAGCAGCTGGACGCTGCCCCACGAGAGGGCGTAAAGTCCGGCGACGACTCCGACGACGCCGACGCGATAGCCCTGCGCCGCCATCGCGATCGGCACGAGCGCCCAGACGGCCGTGTCGCTGAACTTGTTGAGAAAGCCGGCCTGACTGCACGCGCGCATCGTGGCGTTCCGCCAAGTCACGAGCGCGAAGAGGTGACCGAGGCTCGGCGCGGCCGCGCGCACGTCGTGACCGCGGTGGGATACCTCCAGCCGCACGTGCGGGGTCGTCTCACGGATGAAGGCCACCAGCAGCAGGCCGAGCAGCGCGACGACCCCGGCGAAGACGAACGGGGCCACGCGCAAGCCGTACGATACGGCGAGGAAACCCGTGATCGCGCTCGCGAGCGCCACCCCGAGGTAGCCGGAGAACTCGTTGACGCCGAGCGCGAGGCCGCGCTGGCGCGGGCCGACCAGATCGATCTTGCTGGTCACCGTCATCGACCACGCGAAGCCCTGGTTCGCTCCGAGTAACAGATTGGCTGCGACCACCCACCCCCACGATGGGGCCGCCAGCAAGATCCATGGGACCGGCACGCCGCAGAGCCATCCGAGGAGCAAGACGGGACGCCGGCCCCAGCGGTCGGCGAGCCGGCCGGCGATCAAGTTGAGCGGCCCCTTGACCACGCCGAACGCCACGATGAACGCCAGCAGCACGGTCAGCGAGCCGACGGCGAAGCGCTGCTGCCCCAGCAACGGCACGACGGTGCGCTCGCTGCCGACGACCATCCCGACGAAGACGTTGTCGAGCGCGAGCAGGGCGAACTGCCACGCATTCGGCCCCAGGCCCAAGCGGAGCTCTCCGCCGCGCGGCTCCGGCTTCGTCAGCGACGCCATCTCACGCGCTCGCGTCGCCGACGACCGGCCACCCGCGGGCACGCCAGTCGGGCGGGCCCGAGCGCAACCGCCGCGCCCGAAAGCCGTGCTCGCGCAGCAGCGCCACGGCCTCGTCGGCGAAGACGCAGTACGGCCCGCGGCAGTAGGCGACGATCTCGCGCCTGCGTGAGAGACGCAACCCATCGGTGCCCTGGCGCAACTGCTCGATTGGCAGAGCGCGAGCCCCGGGCAGGTGGCCCGCGCGGTACTCCTCGACAGGACGTACGTCCAGCAGCACGATCCGCCCCGAGGCGACCAGATCCAACAGCTCCCCCGCCTCGACAGGATCGACGGCTCCCTCGCGCGCCCCGAGGTGGCGCAGGGCGATCGCATGCACGTCGGCCAACCGCTCCTCCGCAGCGTCGCGCAAGGCGTGGCAGAGCCGGATCACGTCCAAACCCGCGACGCCGTAGAACGCGAAGTGCCCATCGCGGCGCACCTCCACGAGCCGCGCGGAGAGCAGCACCCGCAGGTGCTGCGAGGCGTTTGCGACGGAGAGATGCAGCTCGCCCGCAAGGTCCTCGACCGTGCGCTCGCGCTGCGCCAGCAGATCGAGCATCTCCAAGCGCTTGGGGCTGGCGAGCGCACCGCCGACCCGGGCGAACTCGCGGTAGAGCTCGTCCTTGAAAGGGCGATGCGTTCCTGGATGCGCCATTATTCAATAGATTACTTGAACACTATCGCGCTCGTCAAGTCTCGCGTCTCTTCACGGCAGGTCGGCCGCCGGCTCGCGGTCCAGCGCCAGCACCGGCACACCCGAGGCTCGAGCGATCTGCAGCACCACGGCTGCGCTTCGCCCTCCGAACCCACGCCGGTTGAGCACCACTACGCGCGCGCCCGCGGCGGCCAGCGCCCCGGCGATCTCCTCCGCGCCGGGCGCCGCGATCGTCTGCACTCTCACGCGGGAGGTCGGCAGGCCCACGGCCTGCGCCGCCCGCTGCGCGTGCTCCGCCAGGCTCGGCGGAACCAGCAACAGCAAGTCTTCCTCCGCCCGGCGTGCGATGGCGGCCGCGATCGCCAGGCTTGCGTCCGCCATCGAGGTGATCGCGGTTGCGACGGGGCCGCGTCGATGCATGCGGCCTGAGGGCACCAGGACGACCGCCGCGGCCGATCGATACGCGGTTTGGAATACGCGAGTGAATGACTCGACGGTGCGCTCCTGCGGCAGGTACGGCTCGGCGATGACCACGATGTCGCTCGCCTCGACGAGCGAGGTGAGGTGCGTCGCGGGATCGCCGCGTGCTACGTGAAAGGCGCTCGCGATGCCGGATGCCGCCGCCGCCTCGCTCACTAACCGGCCGGCGCGCCGCGCCGCCTCGCCGAGCTCGGCCGCTAGGCGCCCGGCATCGAGAGACCCCCACTCGTAACTCGGCAACCGAAGCTCGCGCGCAAACGGAAGATCGGCCAGGGCCAGCAATGCGGCGTCTTCCACGAACACGCC
Organism: Candidatus Dormiibacterota bacterium; assembly: GCA_035533275.1. Lineage (GTDB taxonomy): Bacteria > Vulcanimicrobiota > Vulcanimicrobiia > Vulcanimicrobiales > SCRA01 > SCRA01. The sequence continues at coordinate 5,962 of DATLUD010000012.1, forward strand.
CTTCAACTCCAGCTCCAGCGCGCGCGCAAGCTCGGCGGCCAGACGGATCAGGGGCGGATTCCCCGCGCCGTGGTGCAGCTGGAGGACGATCCGCGTGTAGCCCAAAGGCTCGGTCATATCTCCTCGACGCGCTCACCACGCCGCTCGGCGGCGTAGCGCGCCTTGGCAAACTCCTTGAGCCGGCCCTCCACCAGCCGGTTGACGCTGCCCGCCGCATACTCGCCGGCGGCGTCGCGACTGCCCGCCGGCCGCCCCGTCAGCAGCTCGACGCCTTGGTCGATCGTCGTGACCGGGTAGATCGCAAAGCGGCCGGATGCGCAGGCCTCCACCACGTCCTCGCGCAGCATGAGGTGCTGCACGTTGGCGGCCGGGATGATGATGCCCTGCGTTCCGGTTAGGCCCCGCGCCGCGCAGATGTCGAAGAAGCCTTCGATCTTCTCGTTGACCCCGCCGATCGCCTGGATGACGCCGTGCTGGTTGACCGACCCGGTCACAGCCAGGTCTTGGCGCAGCGGCAGGTCGGCCAGCGCCGAGAGCAGCGCGTAGAGCTCCGCGGACGACGCACTGTCGCCTTCGACGCCTCCGTAGGACTGCTCGAAGACCAGGCTGGCGTGGAGTGAGAGCAGCGTGTCGAGCGCGTAGCGGCCCGCCAGAAAGCCGGAGAGAATCAGCACGCCTTTCGAGTGCAGCGGACCGCCTAGCTCCACCTCGCGCTCGATGTCGATGATCTTGCCCGCACCCGGGTGGACTCGGCACGTGATCCGCGACGGGTACCCGAACGCGTAGGTGCCCAGGCTCACCACGCTGAGCCCGTTGACCTGTCCCACGCGGCTCCCCGCCGTATCCACCAGCGCGACGTCCCGCAGCATCATCTCCTTGCTCCGGTCCTGCACGCGCGAGGCTCGGCGGATCTGCTGGCGGATCGCCTGCTCCACGTCGGCGCGGGTCACGGCGTCGTGTCCCGCCTCGGCGGCCCAGTGGCCCGCCTCCACGGTCAGGTCGTGGATCAGCTCGACCAGCAGCGTGATCTTCGAGGCGTCTTCGGCCAAGCGGGCGGCGTGCTCGATGATCCTCGCAACGGCGGAGCGCTCCAGCGGCTTCACCTTCTCCCGCGCGGCGACGGCCGCGATCGAGCGCGCCATCAGCACTTCGCTCGCCGGCGTCCGGTCGATCTCGTCGTCGAAGTCCGCCAGCACCTTGAAGTGCTGACCGAGCTCGGGATCCAGCGCGGCGATCAGATAGTAGAGGACCCGGTCTCCCACCAGTACGACCTTGACGTCCAGCGGGATCGGATCCGGTTCCAGCGAGACCGTCGTCGTCAGGCCCACGAAGCGCGCCACGTCTTCGATGACGATCTCACGCCGCACCAGCGCGCGCTTGAGCGCGGTCCAGCTGAAGGGCTCCGAAAGCAGGCTGCGCGCGTCGATGAGGATCACGCCGCCGTTCGCGCGGTGGAGAGCGCCCGCCTTGATCAGCAGGAAATTGGTAACGAGGACGCCCTGTTGCGAGAGGTATTCGATACGGCCCACCAGGTTGCCGAGGGTCGGGTGCAGCTCCTCGACGATGTGCGCATTCGCTTCGCCCTCCGGCCGGGTGACCAAGACGTTGACCTCGTAGCGGTCGAACGGCCCGCCGCGTCCGCGCACCCCTGCGGGTGCGTTCTCCTCCGCTCCGTCAGCGATGAAGAGGTGGATGTTGTCCACCAGGTCGCCGCGTACCGTCTCGAGGTGCTGCAGGATGGTCGGCAGGTCGGTGAACCGAGCCTTGGCTTCATCGATGAGATGCGCGATGGCGAACTGCGCCATCTCGCGATCCAGCGCACGTATGGCATCGCGACGCTCCTTGTCCAGGCGCGGGATCGACCGCAGCGTCTGCTCCAGCTCCTTCTCCAGCTCCTCGACCGCGCTCCGCACCTCGCGCCGCTTCTCCTCGGGCCAGGCGTTGAACTCTTCGTGCGAGACGACCTCGCCGTCTTTGGCAGGCGCTACGGCAAAGCCCATCGGCGTCCGCAGAATCGCGGCGCCTTTTGTAGCCGCCTTCTCGCCCAGCGCGTTGAAGGCGTGCTCGGCCGTGCCGCTCACCGACGCTTCGATGGCCGCGTGCCGCGCTTGGTACTCCTCGCCCTCAAAGACCGCCGGCACCGCCGTCTTCAGATCGTCGATCAACTCGCGCATCGCGCTCTGAAACACGGGGGCGCGCCCCGTCGGCAGCGAGAGCGCCGTCGGCCGATGGGGCACGGCGAAGGTGTTGACGTAGACCCAGTCCAGCGGCGGCGGACGGTGCGCCTTCGACTCTTCCAGCATCGCCCGGACGGACTGCTGGACGCGCGCGGCGCTGGAGCCGATCGCAAAGACGTTGAAGCCGCGCCCGGGGCTCCGTGCGCCGAACGAGACCGCGTCGCGCGCCCGCTCCTGTCCGACGAGACCCGTCAGAGGCTCGAGGTCCGCCGTCGTCGTGAAATCGAGGCCCGTGAGGTCGGCAGGGCGATAGAGCCGATCCGGCGCCAACGGGGCGACTTCAGCCGGTGTCTGCGCCAGGCGGCTCAGGCGGTTGTCCTCGGGCGTCATGCTCATCCTTCCTCACGCGGCTGCTACGGCAAGCCACAACAAGGGAATACCCCAAAGAGCAACGGGTCCTTCTCTCCCGGGTCAGGCGACATGGTCGAGCAATCTATCCTGCTGACGGATCTCTACGAGCTGAGCATGCTCGAGGCCTATGCGGCGCACGGCATGAGTGAGCCGGCCGTATTCGAGCTGTTCGTGCGAAAGCTGCCGGCGGGGCGCGGCTTTCTGATGGCCGCGGGCCTCGAGCAGCTCGTCGACTTCCTGGAGGCCATGCGCTTCACGCCGGCGGAGGTCTCCTGGCTGAGGTCGCTGGGCGAGTTCTCCCCGGCGTTCCTGAACGCGCTGGCGGACCTGCGCTTCACGGGTGACGTCGATGCCATGCCCGAAGGCACCGTCTTCTTTCCCGACGAGCCGGTCGTGCGCGTCACGGCGCCCCTCCCGGAGGCCCAACTCGTCGAGACGCGGCTGATCAACCTGATCCACTTCCAGACCGTCATCGCCTCCAAGGCCGCGCGCATGGTGCTCGCCGCGCCCGGCAAGCTGCTGGTGGATTTCGGCTTGCGGCGGGCTCACGGAGCCGAGGCTGGGCTGTTGGCGGCCCGCGCGAGTTACCTGGCCGGGTTCGCCGGCACGGCCACGGTCCTCGCGAACCGCGAATTCGGCATTCCGATCTTCGGCACCATGGCGCATTCGTTCGTCCAAGCCCACGCCGACGAGGCCACCGCCTTCGAGCGCTTCGCCCGCGTGAGGCCGCGGGCACTGACCCTGCTGATCGATACGTACGACACCGAGCGCGCCGCGGTGCTGGTGACGCGCTTGGCCCCGCGCTTAGCGGAGGAGGGCATCACCGTGCGCGCGGTCCGGCTCGATAGCGGCGACCTCGCGGCGCACGCACGCAAGGTGCGCTCCATCCTCGACGGTGCCGGACTCCACGAAATCCGCATCTTCGCCAGCGGCGGGCTCGACGAGCACGCTTTGCGGCGCCTCTGCCGCGAGGCGCCGATCGACGGCTTCGGCGTCGGCACGAGCCTGACTACCTCCGCGGATGCACCGGCGCTCGATTGCGCCTACAAGCTGCAGGAGTATGCCGGCCGCCCGCGGCGCAAGCGTAGCGAAGGCAAGGCGACGTGGCCTGGGCGCAAGCAAGTCTTCCGCCGTTACGGGCCCGACGGCTCCATCGCCGGCGACACGGTTGCGCTCCTCGACGAGCAGACAGCGGGCGAGCCGTTGCTCCGGCCGGTCATGCGCGGCGGCAGGCGCGTCTCCGGCTTCCCCGGCCTCACGGAGGCCCGGACCCATGCGGCGCAGGCTCTCTCGCGACTCCCCGAGGTTGTCCGGCGCCTCGATGGGGGAACGATTCCCGTGGAGATCAGCCGGCGTCTTCGAGCCCTGGCGGCCGACATGGACCACGAGGCGCTGCCCGACCCGGCGCGAGGATAACAGCGATGCCGCATGGAGTGCCCGTCGAGGCCTCGGAACCCGTCACGACCGAGGCGGACGATGCGTTGATCGTGGTCGATTTGCAGAACGACTTCCTTCCCGGAGGCTCGCTCCCCGTGGCCGAGGGCAACCGCGTCTTCGTGCCGATCAACGCGCTGATGCCGCGCTTCCAGCACGTCTACGCCACGCGCGACTGGCACCCGAGGCACCATGCCTCTTTCCAAGCGCAGGGCGGCCCCTGGCCCTTCCACTGCCTGCAAGGCACGCCGGGCGCGGAGTTCTCGCCGTTGCTCGACCGCACGGAGATCGACGAGGTGATCAGCAAGGGCGTCGATCCCCAGACCGACGGCTACAGCGCCTTCGCCGGCACCGACCTCGCGGAGCGTCTGCGCAGGCACGGCGTGCGCCGCCTCTTCGTCTGCGGCCTGGCGACCGACTACTGCGTCAAAGCGACGGCCCTCGAAGGGCTGGGGCACGGCTTCGAGGTGCTCGTCGTCACTGACGCGATCGCCGCGGTGAAGGTGAAGCCGGAAGACGAAGCGGCGGCCCTGGAGGAAATGCGCCGCGCCGGCGTACGCTTCGTCACCAGCGACCGCATCAGGAGCTCATCGCCGCTCACACGATCTCCGTGAGGTTCTCGACGACCGTCACCCCCGGAACGGAGTAGGCGACCTCAGTGGCCGCGTCGCGCTCCGCCCAAGAGCGAACGGTACCGCGCAACGTGACCCTTGCGCCGCTGCTCTCGATCTCGATGGTGTTCTCGTCGATCTCCGCTCTGCGCGTGAACGCTTGACGGATCCGCCACGCGACCTCCGCGGCCTGTGCGCTGGGCCGCACCGTGATCATGTTGCTGACGCCCTTGATCCCCGGAAGGTGCTGGACGGCGCGACCAGCGTGCTCCCGTTGGTATCGCCAGTCCACCTGACCCTCGAGCGTCAGCCATCCACCCTCGACTTTGGCGGTGATGCGGTCGTCCGGCACCGTGATGTCCCCCGCGAGGGCGTTGACCACGTCGCGCGCGATCTCAGCGTCGCCGCGGCGCCGCGATGGCGGTATCTCGACCGCGAGATGCTCGACGAAGCCGCGCACGCCCGAGACGCGTTTGACGGCATGCTCGGCGGCGAGCTTCTCATTGAAGTCGGAGACGGTTCCCGTCAAGGTCACCACGCCGTCCCTCGCCCCGACCCCGATATGCGACGCCTCGACTTGCGGCTCGAACGCGAGCTCGTGCATCACGTCGCCTTGCAGCTCTATGTCGCTCTTGATCATCCGTTTGCTCCTTGTTTAGCTCCTGCGCCTCACGCGCCCCCGTCTTCCAGGGCGCACGCCTCCGGGGCGCGGCAGAGGCGCGGACCCTCTTCCGCCTGCACCGTCAGCACGGCGCCCGTGACCGGGTTGGGGCGGTATGTCGCCACGCCCTTCACGCCCCAGCGCCATGCCAGCATGTAGAGATCGTGGAAATCGGCGAACGGGTAGTCCTCGGGAACGTTGACCGTCTTGCTCACGGCCGCATCGACGTAGGGCGCCACTGCCGCTACCATCGCCAGGTGGTCGCGTGCCGAGATATCCAGGGCCGTCACGAAGGCCGGCGGCAGATGGCGCATCTCGTGGCCTGCGGCGCGGTACGCACGCCACGCGTAGTCCTCCACCGCGGCCGAGCGCAACTCCCCGTCCAGCGAGCGGCGCGCGCGCGTGTACTGCCAAGCATAGGCAGGCTCGATTCCGGTGCTCGCGTTGTCGGCAAAGGCCAGGCTGATGGTGCCCGTCGGCGCGATGCTCAACACGTGGCTGTTGCGGATCCCGTAGCGCCGAATGCCCTCGCGCACATCCTCGGGCAGACGGCCGGTGAAGCGACAGCTCAGATACCGCTCCGCGTCCAGCCCGGGAAAGGCTCCTTTCTCGCGCGCCAGATCGATCGAGGCGCGGTAGGCCTCGTCGCGCAGCTCCCGCGCGATCTCGGCGGCCTGCTGGCGGGCCTCCAGCGTGTCGTAGCGGAGGCCCAGCATGATGAGCGCGTCGCCTAGGCCGGTGAAACCGAGGCCCACGCGCCGCTTGAGCATCGCCTCGCGGCGCTGCTCCGCCAGGGGCCAGTAGGTCACGTCCAACACGTCGTCCAACATGCGCACCGCCGTCGGAACCACGCGCCGCAACCCCTCGGCGTCGAAGGACGCCTGCGCGGTGAACGGGTTGCGCACGAACCGCGTCAAGTTCAGCGACCCCAGACAGCAGGAGCCGTAGGGCGGCAACGGCTCCTCGCCGCAAGGATTCGTGGCGGCGATGCGCTCCAGATAGCAGAGGTTGTTCTCCGCGTTGATGCGGTCGATGAAAAGGATGCCGGGCTCGGCGTGGTCGTACGCCTCGCGAACGATCGCCTCCCACAGCACCCGCGCGTCGATCGTCGCGTAGACCCACTGACCGTCCGGCCGTTGAAAGGCTCCCGCCGCCAGGCGCTGCGGCCCGGGAGCGGCGGCATGCACCAGATCGAACGGCGCGTCCGCCGACAACGCCCGCATGAAGGCGTCGGTCACCGCCACCGAGAGGTTGAACGTGGTGAGCTCTCCCGGCTCGCGCTTGGCGCGCACGAACTCCTCGATGTCGGGATGATCCACCCGCAGCACCGCCATCTGCGCGCCGCGCCGTCCCTCGGCCGATTGGATGGTCATGCACGAGCGGTCGAAGATGCGCATGTACGAGAGTGGTCCGCTGGCTAGCGCCCCCGTGGTTCCGACGAGCGCGCCGCTGGGCCGCAGCGGTGAGAAGTCGTACCCCACGCCGCCGCCGCGCCGCATCGTCTCGGCTGCCTCTTGCATGGCCGCGTAGATCCCGGGCGCGCCGTCGGTACGCGACGAGACGCTGTCGCCGACCGGCTGGACGAAGCAGTTGATGAGGGTGCTTTGGGCGGAGGTGCCTGCCGAGGCGTTGATCCGCCCCGCGGGGATGAAGCCGGCGCGCTGGGCCTCGAGAAACGGCGCCTCCCACCGGCTCCGCTCCCGCTCGGCCGCGGCCAGAGCCCGCGCCACGCGCCGGCGCACCTCGTCCGCCGTGCGCTCGCCGCCGCGAGCGTACTTCTGCAGCAACACCTCCTGCGCCATCTCTTGTTCGGCCGGCTGAAGCATCGTGATCTCCTCTCAGGGGCCCGCCTGGAGAGATTCTTCCCGCCGGGGCGCTTGCGACTCGAGTCAGAGATCGATGCCGAAGCGCTCCTCGAGCTTCCGGCGGCCCAGGGGCGTCACGCTCACCACGCGCGTCCCCGGGGCGCGCAGGATCCAGCGCAGCGCTCGCAGCCGCTGCCACACCGCCGCGCCCAGGGCGCCGCCCAGGTGCGGGCGCGACTCGGTCCAGTCGTTGCAGGCCGTCGCGAACTGGCGCTTGCGCCGTGCTGCCTCCGCGAGGTCGATGCCAAGCGTCGCGAAGACCTCGCGCGCCGCGGGACCCAGCGCCACATCGCCGAGCCCTGCGCGGACTTTGCGCGCGCGGCTCGCGCGCGCGACCCCGACGGGCACGATGGCCTCGCGCTCCACGAGCGCGTCAAAGAGCCGCACGCCCAGCCGCCCCGCCAGATGGTCGTAGCACGTGCGCGCCAGCGCGATGGGCGCGGGTGCCTCTCCGGCGCGGGCTCCCTCGACGTCGCGCGGGAGCGGGGCGCTGGCCGCATAGACGGCCTCCAGCACCTCAGCGTACTTCGGATCGGCGATCGCGTACACCCGGCTGCGCCCGGCGCGCGACGCCCTCACGATGCCGTGCCGGCGCAACACGGCGAGATGGTTGGAGAGGTTCGACTGACTCGCGCCCGTCCGCGCGAGGAGCTCGGAGACGGTGGCCTCGCCGCCCATCAAGGCGTCGAGGACGTCCATGCGCGAGGGATCCGCAAGCGCGCGCACCAGGTCGACGGGACGAAGGTTGACGTCTGCCATCGGTACCTGCTAGAGTACCGCAGTTTCCGAGATACATCAAGAGGAAATGATATGTGGAATGCCAGGCGGCTCATCGCGATCATGTGCGCGGGCGTGCTCCTCGCTCAGATCGACACCTCCGTGGTCAACCTGATCCTGCGTCACGTCCAAGCGGCGTTCGACGCACCATTCTCCGCGCTGCGGTGGGTCGTCGACGGATACAACGTGGCCTATGGCGCGACGATTCTGGCGTCGGGTGCGCTGGCGGACCGCTACGGCCGGCGCGCCATCTTCCTGCTGGGGATCGCCGTCTTCACGGGCGGCTCGCTGCTCTGCGCGCTGGCGCCCAACATCGCGGCGCTGGTCGCCGGACGGGTCGTGGCCGGCATCGGCGGAGCACTGGAGATGCCTGCTACCTTGGCCATCCTAACCCTCGCGTTCGACGAGCCGCTGCGGGCCCGCGCGCTGGGCGCCTGGGCCAGCATGAACGGTCTGGCGTTCATCGTCGGCCCAACCGCCGGCGGGCTGCTCGCGGGCGCCTTCGGATGGCGCAGCGTCTTCCTGTTGGCGGTTCCGCTGGGCGTGTTGATCCTGGCCAGCGGCGGAGCGCTCCCGGAAACCCGTGGCGCGCGCGCGCACGCCGAGGCGTTGGGGCTATTCGCCGATCGTCCCTTCGGTCTGACGCTCGCGGCGATTGCCGCGATGACGTTCGGGATGTACGGCATGCTCTTCCTCACGCCGTACCTCTTGCAGACGGTGGCGCATCGCTCGGTGACGGAGACGGGCCTGCTGCTCCTGCCCATGTCCGTCGCGTTCGTGCTCACGGCCAACCTCGCCGGCGCCCTCTCAGGGCGCATCGGGCGGCGCGCCATCGCAACGCTGGGGATGACGCTCATGGCCAGCGGCTGCGCGGCGCTGGCGGTCACCGATCCGCGCGGCACGCTGGGCGTGATCGGCGCGATGACCCTCACCGGCGTGGGATTGGGCTGCGCCACGGCATCGCTCTTGGGATTCGCGGCCGAGCGCGCGCCCAATGCGCTTGCGGGATCCGCCTCCGCGTATGCCAATGCCGCGCGCATGGCGGGGGCCACGCTCGGCGTTCTCTTCGCCTCCTATCCTGGCGGCGCCGTGGTGGAGCTGGCCGGCGCGCTCGCCGCGTTCGCGGCGTTCGGCGCCGGCCAGCGCATCTATCCCGCGGCCGAGGAGCCTCTCGTCTCGGCCGTGGAGCGCTGCTCGAGCACGCTGTGCAGCGCCTCCAGAAAGAGGTCCGGAGCCTCGTAGGCCGCCCAGTGTCCGGCACCGGCGACAGAGCGGAACTCGAGGTTGGGACGCAGGCGGCGCAGCAGGGCCTCGAACTCCGCCAGGTCGCTCCCCACCGTGGCGTCGCGCTCGCCCCAGATGCCCGCCAGCGGCACCTCCGTCGAGGCCAGCGCGCGCCGCAAGGTATCCGTGTAGGCGATGGGTCGGCTCTTCAGCCGAGCCCGGGTCGCGTTCTCCGCCTGCAGGCGCACCGCCAGATCGTCCACCTTCGCTGGGTCGTGGATCATCAGGATCTCCAAGTTGCGGCGGTGCGCCGCCAGGCGGCGCTGGGGATCCTCGATGCCGTGCCACCGCCACATCTCCTCGCGCGGGCCGCGCGGCAAGCCTAAGCCCCCCGCGCCCACCAGCACCAGCTTGCGCACGCGGGCCGGGAGCAGGCGCGCCACGTGTCCGCCGATGAGTCCTCCGAACGAGAATCCGACGATCTGGAACGGAGGCTCGCCACCGGTCACGATGTCCAGGCCCTGAGCCACGATGGCCGCGAGACTCTCGGCGGAGTACGGCTCGGGCGGCTTCGCGCTCTCGCCCAAACCCGGCAAGTCGGGCGCGACCACGCGGTAGCGCCGCGCCAGCTCGCCGATCACACGAATCCAGTGCGTCCACGAGCCGTGTCCGCCGTGCAGCAGCACCAGCGTTGCTCCCTCGCCCCAGACGCGCCAGACCATACCGCCCACGCCGCACGGCGTGACGTGCCGCTCGGAGGCCTCGTCAAAGAAGCGTACCGGGTCCAGCGCGTCCTTCAATCTCGCCCTCCCAGACCTCCGTTAGCGAACCGCGGCATCCCCTTGCGCGGTGAACGCCGCGATGCGGCCGATCTCTTCGGCGCTCAGCCGGAAGGTTGCGGCGCCGATGAAGCCATCCACCTGCTCGGGCGTCCGCGCGCCGACGGAACTCCTTGTTGCGCGAACGCCAATCGTCGGCGGGAAGCGCCAACGCGCGCTCGCGAGTCATGCGCCCGCTCAGCAGGCCCGACTGCATCGGGGAGTAGACGATCGCGCCGATCCCGTGTTGCGCGCAATACGGCAGGATCTCCCGCTCGACCTCGGGGCGCACGATGGAGTAGGGCGGCTGCAGCGACGTCACCGGGGCTCTGACACGCCGACCCCGCAGGGCGATGCACGGGAGGCGTGATGTTATCGCGACGCGCAACGCGAGGCGGCCGAGCCGGCGGCAGGAACGCTAGGCAAAACATACCAAGTATTTAGCCATGGCTAATCACATAGACGTCTTCTCGCGCAGTCCGCGCCGCCGCACGCTTCTGTGGTTGACCGCAGCCGTGGTCGCGGTCGCCGCTCTGCAGGCGCAGAGGTCGCGGGCGGAAGCGTACCCGATGTTCGCGCGGCGCTATGGCGTCTCGTGCCAGACGTGCCACTCGGTGGTGCCGCGCCTCAATCCATTCGGCGAGCGGTTCAAGGCGGCCGGGTATCGCTGGCCCACGAGCGGCGCGGCCCACCCCACGCTCCCGCTGACCGTCAAGAGCAATCTCGCCTACACGAGCGAGCCCGACCCTTCCGGTCTCCCCAAGGGGATCGTCGACGAGCTGGAAGTGTTGAGCGCGGGGCCGGTGGGGCGCGACCTGAGCTACCACCTGGAGCAGTATCTGGTCGACGGCGGCACGCCAGGCAAGCTGCGCGACGCCTGGGTCGAGTTTGACGGCGATCCGATGCGCGCATGGATCTCCGGCGCCCCGCACGGCTTCGCGCTCCGCGCCCAGGTCGGCCAGTTCACGTTGCCGCTCCCCAACGACCCCGAGACCATGCGTCCCACGGAGAGCCACTACGCCGTCTTCGATCAGACCGTCGGCGCCAACCCGTTCGACCTCTTCAATGACGCCATGGGAATCAATCTCAGCCTCGTGGCTGAGGGCGCGGAAATCCACCTGCTCGCTCTCGCGGGTCACGATCCGCAGTCCGGCCTGCCCACCGACGGCACGGATCGCATGGCCACCGCGCGCTTGGGGAGCGAGCGCCTCTCACTCTTCGGCTACCGCTACGAGGGAGCCCGCCCTCTGGGTCCCGTGCCCGACGAGTTCCGGCGCACCGGCTGGGCCGTGCGCAGCACCATGGGTAAATCGCGCGCGTCCGCGTTGCTCCAGACCGGCACCGACTCGAGCGCCGACGGTCTGGGCGCCGCGGTCGCCTCCAGCGGCGGGTTCGCGCAGGAAGAGTGGGCCTTCAGCGACCGCCTCATCGCCGTCGTCCGTTACGACGGGGTCAACGCCGGCGACGCGGGGGCCGCGCGCTCCACGACCATCTCGCTCGTCGTGCGCCCGTACCGCCGCGCACGCTTCACCATCGAGGACGTCATCGTCCACCAGCCGCGGACGACGCACACGCTCAACCTTGGCTGGCTGTTCGCGTATTAGGAGCCTATCGGACTAAGCTGCTAACGCCCGGCATGCAGGGCGATCCACTGCGCGAACGCCGTCGCGTAGCCCTTTAGGAACTCCCGCGTGCTCTCGTTGACCAGCGCTCCCGAGGCATCGAAGAGCGCGGCGGCGCCGCCGACGTAGGCTTCGGGCTGCTGCATCGTGGGCATGTTTAGGAAGACCAGCGATTGACGCAGGTGGTGGTTCGCGCCGAAGGCGCCGATGGCGCCGGGTGAGACGCTGACCACGCCGGCTGGCTTACCGTTCCACACGCTCTTTCCGTAGGGGCGCGAGCCCACGTCCAGGGCGTTCTTTAGGGCGCCGGGCACGCTCCGGTTGTACTCGGGCGTCGCGAAGAGCACGCCGTCGGCCCGGTTCAGGCGATCGCGAAAGGCCGCCCAGGCCGGCGGCAGCGAGGCCTCGAGATCCTCATTGTAGAGCGGCAGGGCGCCGATCTCCACCATCTCCATCCGGAGCGAGGGCGGCGCCAGGGCGATGAGCGCCTTCGCAAGCTTGCGCGTGAACGACTCACGGCGCAGGCTGCCCACGAGAACGGCGACGTCGAACGTGCTCTCGGTCATGCGTGCGGACCCCCCGTAAGGGCTCCTCTTCGACTTCTGTTACGCCGTCTCCGCCGCGGGCAGCCGCCCAAGTGCCCGCGCTAGCGCTTCTTGCGAGCGCTCGACTTCTTTACCGCGGCCTTGCGCGCCGGAGCCTTGCGCGTCGCGGCCTTTGCAACCGCTTTCCGGGCCGGGGCTTTGCTCACCGCGGCCTTGCGTACCGGGGCCTTGCTCGCGGCGGCTTTGCCGGCCGCGGCCTTACGTGCCGCCGGCTTCGCGCCCTTCTTCGCCATGACGGCTTCCTTCAGCGCCTTGGCGGGCAAGAACTTGAAGACGCGCTTCGCCGGAACCTTGACCGGCTCGCCCGTGGCCGGATTGCGCGCGATGCGCGCCGCCCGGTCTCGGACCTTGAACTGCCCGAACCCGGGAATCTTCACCGGCTCTCCCGCGACCACGGACGCTTCGATATCCTCGAAGATTCCGTCGACCAACGCGACCGCATCCTTGCGGGAAAGCTCAAACCGCTCCATGGCGGAACGGACCAGATCGACCTTGTTCATCGCTCCCTCTCTTGGCCGTGTTTAGGACGCGCACGAAGCGCCCATCTGCGCTCTCGCGTACCGTATTTATCGACAATTTCCTCTCGTCGCCGCCACAACCCCGCCCGTCGGCCCGGCCGTGACGGCGCCCTCGGCGTCGCGGGGTTGACTCTCCCGGGACTACATGGTAGTAATTATCAGGTAACATGAAGTCGCAACTCGTCAGCGAGAGACGCCGCAACGACTACGCCGATCGCCGCTTGACGGAGTTCACGGCCCGTTGCCGGAACAGCGGGCTCTCCGTCACCCCGCAGCGTCTGGCCATCATCCGCGCCCTGCTCTCTTCCGCGGAGCACCCCAGCGCCGACGCCGTCTACGCGACGGTCCGCCGGGAGCATCCCCATATCTCGCTGGCGACCGTGCATCGCACGCTCGACACGCTCTGCGAGATCGGGGAGGCGCGCAAGGTCACCCTTCTGCACGAGAGCGCGCGCTACGACGGGAACGTGATGCCGCACCACCATGTGGTCTGCGTGCGGTGCCGGAGGATCAGGGACATCGAGATCCCCGAGGCCGAGCGCCTGATCGACGGACGCGAGCGCATCGGGGACTTCCGGGTGCTGGGTGCTTCGGTGGAGCTGCAAGCCGTCTGCGCGGGCTGCATCCGAGCGGAATCTCCGGCGCAACAGCGAGTTCGAACACGAGCGAGGAGGCCAAGATAACATGAATCAGCTCAAGGGAACCAAGACGCACGAGAACCTCAAGGAGGCATTCGCCGGCGAGAGCCAGGCCAATCGCCGCTACCTGTACTTCGCGAAGGTGGCAGACGTGGAAGGCCATCCCGATGTCGCCGGGCTTTTCCGCGACACCGCCGAGGGCGAGACGGGGCACGCCCACGGCCATCTCGACTACCTCAAGGTGGTGGGCGATCCGGCCACCGATATGCCCCTCGGCGACACGATGACCAACTTGAAGTCGGCCGTGCACGGCGAGACCTACGAGTACACGAACATGTACCCGGGGATGGCCAAGACGGCGCGCGACGAAGGCTTCAGCGAGATCGCCGACTGGTTCGAGACGCTGGCAAAAGCCGAGAAGTCGCACGCGGGCCGCTTCGAGAAGGCGCTCCAGGCGATCGGCTAGCGACCTCCGGGACGGCGGGGCCCGGCAGGGTGCGTTGCCCCGCCGTCTTCTCTTCTCCGAGGGCAAGTGCATGAGCCGAATCAAAGCGCAGCCGACCGAGGGCCTCTCCTACAACGCGACCGAGGAGAAGTACTGGGACCAAGACGGCCTCGACGGCGAGATCGAGCGCGTCTTCGACGTCTGTCACGGCTGCCGGCTCTGCTTCAACCTCTGCCCCTCCTTCCCGGCGCTCTTCGAGGCCCTCGATCGAGCCGACGGTGACGTGCGCGGTCTTACCGCCGGCGAGCGCGAGTCGGTGGTCGATCTCTGCTACAACTGCAAGATGTGCGAGGTGCGCTGCCCCTACACCACGCGCGACCAGCACGCGTTTCAGCTCGACTTCGCGCGGCTCATGACCCGGGCCAAGGCGGTGAGGGCGCGCCGCAGCGGGGTGAAGCTGCGCGATCGCCTGCTGGGCAATCCCGATCTGCTCGGCTCGCTGGGCTCCAAGACGCCCGCCATCGCCAATTGGTCGTGCCGCAATCGCCAACAGCGCGTGGTGATGGAGGTGCTGCTGGGCATCCATCGCGACAAGAAGCTCCCCGAGTTCCCGGGCGAGACCTTCGAGCAGTGGCTCGCGCGCAACCCGCTGCCCGCGGAGCCGGAGCGCCCGACCGCCAAGGTGGTGCTCTTCGCGACGTGCTTCATCAACTACTATAACCCCGGCCCCGGCAAGGCGGCGGTCGACGTGCTCCGGCGAAACGGCTGCGCCGTGACCTGTACGCGCGAGAACTGCTGCGGAATGCCGGCGCTCGACGGCGGCGACGTCGCCTTCGCGCAGAAGCAGGCACGCGCCAACGTCGACGCGCTGCTCCCATACGTGCGCAAGGGTTACAAGATCGCGCCGATCAACCCGACCTGCTCGATGACGATGAAGCGCGAGTATCGCGACATCCTGACGGGCGACGACGTCACGGAGTTCTCCGCTGCGGTCGTCGATCCACACGAGCTGCTGTGGGGCCTCAAGCAGCAGGGCGCGTTCAACCGCGAGTTTCGCAGCACGCCCGGGAAGATCGCCTATCACGTGCCCTGTCACCTGAAGTCACAGCAGATCGGCTTCCGCTCCCGAGACGTGATGCGCCTGGTGCCCGGCACGGAGATCGCCACGGTCGACGCCTGCACGGCGCACGACGGAACCTGGGCCATGAAGAAAGAGTACTTCGAGCTCTCCATGAAATGGGGCGAGAAGGCGTTCAACGGCCTGCGCGACGCCGAGGCCGACATCATGGCCACCGATTGCCCGCTCTCGGCGATCCAGATCGAGCAGGCCACCGGCGTCCGCCCGCTGCATCCCATCGAAATTCTGGCGCGGGCCTACGCGGACGACGGCTTCGCCGCCAAGGTTCCCTCATCGAACGCCCCCGCGGAGGCGACCGAGTCATGAAGCCCGTCACCATCGATCAGGTGCTGGGGCTCCAGCAGTGGGAACGCGTGCGCCCGCTGCTGCGCCCGCTCTTCATCCACGAGAAGGAGCGCCGCCGCCTGCCCGTGGGCGACCATCTGACGCTCCTCTTCGAGAACGCCCAGTCCGTCTGGTATCAGGTGCAGGAGATGATCCGCTCCGAGCGGATGACCGACGCGCCTGCCATCCAGCACGAGCTCGACACGTACAACGAGCTCTTGCCGGGGGCCGACGAGCTTTCGGCCACGCTCTTCATCGAGTATGCGGACAACGTCGAGCGCGACGCGGCGCTGCGCGCCCTGGTCGGGCTGGAGCGTCACGTCTGGGTGCGCATCGCCGACCGCCGGATCCTCGGCACGTTCGAGGAGGCGCAGATCGGCAGCGACCAGGTGAGCTCGGTGCAGTTCGTGCGCTTCGCGTTGGAGCGCGGCGAGAGCGAACGGTTCGCCCAGCTCGCCGCCGCGGGCGAGGTGGCTCTGGAGGTCGACCATCCCGCGCTGACGGCGAGCGCGCAGATCGGCGGCCTCCTCGCGCGCTCGCTAGCCGACGATCTGCGGGAGGCGTTCGTCTCCCGCGAGTAGCTCGTGCGAGAGCCGATCCCTCACAGACTGCCCGATTGCCGGCTCATGCCGCCGTCGGCGAAGAACGTGGCCCCCGTGCAATAGCTCGCGGCATCGGACGCGAGAAACGTCACCAGCTCGGCGATCTCCTCCGGCTTGCCCATGCGGCCCAAGGGAATCTCCGCCTCAAGGGCCTGCAATTCCGCCGGCTTCGCCTCGACCTCCGCGTCGATCGGCGTCCACACGGCGCCGGGAGCGACGTTGTTCACGAGGATCCCGTGCGGGGCGAGCTCGACGGCGATGGTGCGCATGAGCATGCGCAGCCCCCCTTTGGCGGCGCAATACGGCGCGTTGGTGGGCATGGTGACGTCCTCGTGGATCGAGGAGATGTTGACGATGCGCCCGCCGGACCCTTGCCGAACCATCTGGCCGGCGGCGGCTTTGCTGCAAAGCCAGGGACCCGTGAGGTTGACGGCGAGGATCTTGTCCCAGACGTGCGCGGGCGTCTCGAGGAACGGGTGCTTCTCCTCGATGCCCGCGTTGTTGACGAGGACGTCCAGCCTACCGAATGCGCTCACCGTCTGCGCGACGAGCCGTTCGACGTGCGCCTCGTCGCTCACGTCGGCTTCTACCGCGATGGCTCTCCCGCCGCTCCCCGTGATCGTCGAGACGACCCCGTTGGCGACGGCGGGGTCGCCCACATAGTCGACGACGACGGCGGCGCCGGCGCTTGCCAGGTGTCGCGCGATCGCGCTGCCGATCCCTGTCGCGGCGCCCGTGACGATGGCGACTTTTCCTTCCAGACGCATGGTGTCAACAGCCTCCTTTGCTTGAGCGTATGTATGTCATGTGGGCGCGCCTACGACCACCGCGAAGTTGGTGCCCTCCCAGTTGCCGCTACCGGGCCAGTGGAACGTGAACGCGATCCGGCTTCCGGGTTCGAGGCCGGCCGTCGGCAGATCGGCGAGATGGATGCCGAGGTCGGTGTCGTGGGTCTGAAGGTCGGCGGCCGTCGCCCAGCCATCGGTACTGTAGTGGACGCTCGCGGGAGCTTGCACCTCGATGCGCAGCACTTTTCCGGCTTTCATGAAGGTGCGCGGGTGGCTGAAGCGCCACGTCTGCCACGGCGGATCGGGAGCTTTTCCACCGTACCGTTCCCACACGGCCTCGGGCCGGTCGAACGCGTGGCCGAGCGCCGTGCTCGCGCAGAGCTTGATGAACTCCGCATGCGCCCACACCAGCGGGTTCGCGCTGCCGCTGGGCCGTCCGGGGTACAGCATACGCTCGGGAATGGCCTCGCTCTCCCAGACTTGCTCGGGGATCATGCCGCACGCGCTGCCCATCTTCATCATCGCTTCCAAGTACGGCGCGGCGTCCTCGCCGAGGCTGCACGCGTAGTGGCCGCGCTCCCCCGCCAACAGCGGCCAGGCGCGTCCGATTCCCGTGCCGTCGAAGGGCGAGCCGTCAGCGTGCTCGCCGTAGCCGTCGTCGGGATATCGGTGCCACGCCGCGCCGTTGGGGGTATCGACTTTGAGCAGTGCGTCGACGACCTTCACCGTCTGAACCACGCGCGGATCGTCCGCCTTGCGCAGGCCCATGCGCACGAGCTGAAGGAACTCGAGGCCCACCACGCGAGCTGCTGGGGCGCTGTCGGAATCCGCCGGCCGATTCTTGATCGGCACCCGCCCGCGCACGGCGGAGCGCAGATCGAGCGCCTCGGGCGGCGTGGTGCGCACGTAGTAGCCGTCGACGAAGGTCCAGCGCTCGATCTGGGCATTCCACGCGTCGGCGAGCTCGAGCGCGTAGGTCCGAGCCGGCCCGTCCAGGAACGCGGCGGCGCAGACGAGCGCGGAGATGCAGACGGCGAGCGTGAAGGGATTGAGCCCGGCATCCTCTTCCCAACGGTCCTGGCCGGTCACCGGACCTTCACGGGCGATGAAGGTCGCCGCGCGCTTGACCATCTCCTCGACGCGGGAGTCGCCGAGCGCGTCTCGTTGCGCGAGCGCCGAGGCAAGGAGGATGGGGAAGCCCGCTTCGTCGAGCTGGATGCCCTGCCAGAACGGCACGCCGTTGAGCCACTGATTCTGATACCAATGGCCGTCGTGCGTCTGCGTCGCCACGAGGTACTGGAGGATCGCGCGAGCGTCGCCGTGGCTGCCCACCGCGAGCAACCCCAGGGCCGTCTCCACCAGGTCGCGCGACCAGACCAGGTGATATCCTCCGCTATCACTGCGACTCTGACCCCAAGGGGTCGACATGCTGGCGACCGTGGCGCCGCGGAACACCTTGTCCTCGTGACACTTCAGCACCATCGCGGAGACCTCGACCTCGGCTCGTACCGGCGCATCGAGGCGCTCGATCCAGGTGCTGCGGCTGCGCGCCCGTTCGTGCCAGGCCCGCCAATCCTCGACGTGGCTCAGCCAGGCATGATCGAAGGGCATGACGAGGCTCGCTCGCGCCAACGTGGCGGCCCCCATCGGGTCCGCGGCGAAAGCCAGCGCAAGGCGCGCGCGAGGCGGGAGCTCGGCGAGCAGCGCGACGTTTCCCGGACCGGCTGCCGGATAGCTCCAGGTCATGCGCCCGTTGCGATCAAAATCTTGCCAGCCGTCGCTGACCCCGACATAGCCGCAACTCGCGCGCCGCACGGCATCGCTCCCGTCGTGGTCGCAGGCCAGCAGCGCCAGGGCGCTCTCTCCCCGTTGGGCGCAGAGCGCGACGTGCGTCCCGTCCGGGTCAACCCAGGCGCGGTTGTCGGCCCCATCGTCCCCCACGTGCGGTGCGAGGAGCGCATAGAGCGATAGGCCCTCACCCTCGAGATCCGCATCGATCAGGAGCGCGTCGCGGTACGGATCCGGGCAGATGCGCAGTCGCAACCGGAACCGCTCGTGCGTGTGCTCGATCGTGTACGCCGGAATCCCCGCCTGCGGGCTCTTCACCGAATAGCTGTCCATGCGCTTGACTTCGATCCAGAAGCCGTTGCCGTCGGCTACGATGAAGCCGAGATCCCTGATCTGCGGCGTGTCCACATGGGGATAGAAGACTTCGTTGACGATTCCGTAGCCGATCGTGAACCATGTGCGGGAAGAGCGCAAGCTCGTGCCCACGGTGTCCTTTGCGCTGCTGCTCCATGTCGGTGTGATGCCCGGACGTCCCGGGGCATCGAGACCTTGCCTCATCGAGAGCTCCCTATCTTCATGCCGCGAACCTTGCGGAGCTTGTGCTCGTTCTCATGAGTGCGAGCGCGATGACGAAGAGCGCCACCCCCCACAGGGCGGAGCCCCGATAGATGAGGCTCAAGGTCAAGCGGTGCGGACCCTGCAAGGGGCCGAGGGCATACGAGCCGATGCCCTCACCCAGCATGAGCGCGGCCACGAGCAGGCCCGAGGCGCGCGCTCGCTCCGCCGAATTCTCCTCGATCGCGAACGACATGCTGAACGGGAAGAAATAGCTGCAGGCGACGCCCGCGGCGGCGAAGAGGGCGATGAGCGCTCCCACGCCGTGCACGAACGACACGATGACGAAGGCCGCGGCGATGGCCAACGGCGAAAGCGCGTAGACGCGCCGGGGCGCGAGCCATGTGGTCGAGAGGCCGAAGGCCACGCGCGCCAGCGTCATGGCACCCCAGAATGCGGAGAGCGCCCAAGCGCCGGCTGCCTGCGAGCCGCCGCGATCGGTGTGCACGAAGATGCTGGCCCAGCTCCCGAACGTTCCTTCGCAGATGGCGTAGACGGCCACGGCGGCGGCGAACCACCAGAGGCGAGCCGGCACGCGCGTAGCCCTGGGCGGCGCCTTAGCGCCGCGCGCGCTTACGCCGGCGATGGTGGCCGACGCCGCGGCGGCGAGGGCGAACCCCAGGAAGACGAGCAGCGGCCAGGCCCACCAGTAGCCGCGCGCCGCCAGGACGTCGAGCAGCAGCGGGGAGATGGCCGTGCCGCCCCCGATGAGCGCGTTGAGGACGGTGACCGCCGCGGAGGCTCGATCCGCAAAGAGCAGCGTCGCCGCGTCGTTGACCGCGGCCAGCGTCAGGCCGAAGCCCATGCCCAGGCACGCGGTCTCCGCGAGGAGCAAGAGATACGAGAGCGTGCTTCCCGCCTTGAGCGCGCTGCCCATCAGCAAGGCGAGCGCGCCGAGGTTCGCCAGCAGGCCCAGACGGAACAGGCCGGCCAGGCCGAAGCGTTCAGCCACCCGGCCCGCAACCACCGCGCTGCCGATGGCGCCCAGCGTCTCGGGGAGGAAGAGCGTTCCGTATGCGCCGTTGGAGAGTGAGTACGGAGCGCTCTTGAGCACGTTCCCAAGCGCCGGGATCAGCACGAAGGCCAGCCCCTGGCAGAGGCCGGCGCCATAGATGACGGGGATGGCCAGCCTGGAGGGACTAGCTTGCGATGCTGCCGGCACGGAATCGGTCCTTGAGGTGCTCGGCGACGCGGATGGCCTGCGCCATGATCGTCAGGGAAGGATTCACCGCGCTTGCCGAGGGCATGAACGAGCCGTCGACCACGTAGAGGTTCTCCATCTCGTGCGCGCGGCAGTAGGGGTCGAGCACGCTGTAGGCCGGGTCGACGCCGAACCGTGCCGTGCCGCATTGATGCGCTACGGCTTCGATGCCCATCTTCTGGAACAGCACGATAGGGAAGCCGATCTTGCCGAGAAGCTCCTTGAGCTTGCGGGCGAGCCGCTCGTGCTCCGCGAGGTTCGTCGGCGTGTAGCTGAGGCGAATGCCGCCGTCGCCATCGAGCGAGACGCGATTCTCCGGGCGGGCCAAGTCCTCGGTGGTGATCCACCAGTCGACGGAGTGCGCGGCCATCCAGCGGAGAACTGGGGCAGGCACCCGCGGCCGCTGCGCCTCCAGGACGCCGCCCGTCGCCTTGCCCAGCAGCTGAATGTGACCGAGCGGATAGGGGAAGTCCGGGTCCCCTGAGTCGAGGTAGAAGTCGTTGACCCCGATCGTCTTCTGAAAGACGGTAGGGTTGCGCTCCGACGGCGAGATGGCGAGCACCGCCGAGTTGTTGTGGCACATGTAGTTGCGTCCGACCAGGCCGGATCCGTTGGCCAAGCCGTTCGTCTGACGCTCGGTGCGCGATGCCAGCAGCAGGGACGCGGAGTTGACGGCACCGGCCGACAACACGACGACGCGCGCCTCGATCGTCTCGCTGCCCTCCTCCGTCTCGAGCTCGACGCCGATTGCGCGGCGCCCTGTGGCATCGGTGAGCACGCGCCGCACGCGGGCCGCCGTGCGCACGCCGATCGAGCCCGCGGCCTGCGCGGGTCGAATGCCGCTCCACTCGGCATCCCCCTTGGCGTTGACCAGACACGGGAATCCGTCGCACGTGTTGCAGCGGATGCACGGGCTGGAATCGCGCTGGGACTCGTCGAGACGGACGGCGAGCGGCAGATGGAAGGGCCGCAAGCCGAGCCTTCGCAGACGCGTGAACACCTCGGCGATGCGCGGTTCGTGGCTGACGGGCGGAAAGGGGTAGGGATGCTCTTCAGGAGGCTCGGTCGGGTCCTCACCGCGCAAGCCGTGGACGAAGTACCACTGCTCCGCCGTGCGATAGAACGGTGCGAGGTCCTCATACGCGATCGGCCACCGTTGCGTCTCGCCATCGATGTGACGAACCGCGCCGAAATCGCTTACCCGGCGGCGCAGGGTGGCCGCGCCGTAGACCTTGGTGTTGCCCCCGACCACGTATGCGGCGCCCGGCCGGAACGGTTTGCCGCTCTCGTCCAGCCAGTGCTCCCGCGTGTGGTAGCGCTGTTCCCGAAAGACGGCACGCGGTTCCCAATTCTCTTTTTCTCGCGCAAGGTAACCGCCGCGCTCCAAGACCAAGATGCTCAGACCGGCCGGAGCCAGCGCCCGCGCGAGTGTGCCGCCGCCCGCTCCGGATCCGACGATCAGAACGTCTACGCGCACGAGGCGCATCGCGCAAAGAAAGGTAACCTACCGCTAACTGATATCGTCATTGTTAGCGTACTTACACGCGCCGCTGCGCGTATCCCTTGAGGTTACCTCTCTGCGCGGGCGATCAGTCTCTCCGGCCTGGTGCGCTCGAAGTACCAGTCGAAGATCGGCTCCAACGTTCCGCGCAGGCTCATCCAGTAGATGCGCCCCATCATCATTTTCATGAAGTGGTTGAGACGGCTCGGCGGATATTTCACGACGGGCGAGGTGTACGACCCGATGACGAAGGTCCCGCGTCCGTCACCCAGATCGACCGGGCAGTGTGTCCGCCCGTCGAAGGCTGCCGGCTCGCCCATCAGCGTCTTGGCCACCACCTTCGCCTCGAGATGCGCGCCCACGCCGGCCTTTGAGGTCGGCAGATTCGTGGCATCCCCGATGGCGAACGCGGTGTCGGTCCCCTGCACGCGCAGGCTTACCTTGTCCGTCACGATGAAGCCGCTGGCGTCGACCACGTTCGCCGGCTCGTAAGCGATCCGCGTGCCGACGAACGGCGGGATGATGACGGGCAAGTCGTACTGGATCTGGTCTCCCTCGATCGAGTGGATCGTGCGGCTCGCCGGGTCCACGCGGTCGACGTCGAAGAACGTCATGATCTCGATGCCTCGCTCCTTGAGGATGGGCTCGATGATCGCGTTCATCGGCTCGGCGGGATAGGCGCGCGGATACGGCGTGAAGAGCACCAAGCGCGTCTTCTCGCGCAGCCCTCTCTGCCGCAGGAGGTGGTCCGTCAGCAGGATGCCTTCCACGGGCGAGGGTGGGCACTTGCAGATGGGGGTGCTCTGCCCCAGGGCGATCGTGCCGCCGCGAAAGGCGTCCAGCGCGGCCCACAGCTTCTCCGCTTGCGCGACGTTCGAATGGAAGTTCCCGAACTGGGCCTCGACGTCGGCTAGCCCGGGGATCTGCGAGGAGTCCGTGGTCACCCCGGTGGCAAGGACCACGGAATCGTAGTCGTAGCGGATGCCGCCGCCCGTGGTGACCACGCGCTCCTTGAGGTTCACGTGCGTCACCGTCTCCTGCACCAGCCGAACGCGCGGGTCGAGGAGACGCCGCTCTTCGCGCAGGGCGTCGGGTTTGGCATGCTTGAATGCCACGTACAGCAGCGCCGGTTGAAAGAGATGCATCGGGGACGCGCTCAGGAGCGTCACGTCGAACCGGCGCTTGTCCAGAGCGTTGGCCACCATCGTGCCGCCGGTGCCCCCGCCGATCACGACCACGCGCGGCATGGCGTCAGCGCCTGACGATCTGCAAGACAACGACGATCCTGTCGCCTTGCTCGTCGATCGAGAGGATAGGGTTTCCGGTCTTGGCCGACCACGCCCGCACGTCGGCCTTGACCCCGGGATCGGTGGCCCAGAGCTCGATCACGTCGCCTGCCTTCGCCCGGCGATAAGCCATGGCCAGGTCCGTGATCGGTCCGGGGCACGAGGAGCCCCGCGAGTCGACGATCGTGTGTGCTACCGTGCTGGTGTCCATTGTCATCCTCAAATGAAGAGCGTCTCGCCGCCTTCGGCCATCTGCAGAAAGGTCGCGGCGCCGACCACGTCGTCGACCAGATCGTTGAAGTCGTCCTTCTTCAGACCCATCACGCCGCTCATCATCGAGCACGCGTAGACTTTGGCTCCCATCTCTTTGGCCTGCCGGAGCATCGCGTCCCACGAGGCCACGTGATTCGCTTCCAGCCCCTTGGCGAGGGCCGGAGCCATCTCGGCGAACTCCGCGGGGAAGGGCAGCTCCTGATGCTGCTTGGTGAAACCGCGCAGGGCAAAGCCCGTCACGAAGACGTTCATCTCCATCCCGAGCGCGGCGGCCGCCTGCGACATGACGCCGAGCGGAATGAACTTGTCCGCCGTGCCGCTGAACATGATGATCGAGACCTTGCTGGTCGTGGCGCCCTGCCCCTCACGGACCGGGCGAGTGGTGACTTCGGTGTTCATGGTGGATGCCTCTCCGGCAACTGATGGCGCGCGGAACGTGGCCCCGCGCACGCTTAGCATAGGCCGCGGATGGGAATGCGCGGCGAACGGACGGTGAACCGGATCTTCCCGGGGCCTTCTTCTGACGGCTCATCCGGCTCGCATATAATCTCCTCACGTCCATGGGGGTGATGAGATGGCCGACCGGTTGGCTTCATCGCGAACCGCCGATCGCGGGCGCCCGGCACGGCCTGCCCTCCGACTCTCCGTCAATGGCCGCGCAGTGGAGCTTCCGGAGGGCGAGGGCGAGCGGCCGTTGCTCTGGGTGCTGCGTGACCGGCTCGGGCTGAAGGGCACGAAGTTCGGCTGTGGCCACGGAGGCTGCGGCGCCTGCACGGTGCAGGTCGATGGCGACACGGTCCTCTCGTGCACGACGCCGGCTCGCGAGGTCGCGGAGAAGCGCGTGGTCACCATCGAGGGTCTCGCGGAGAGGCCTGACGATCCCCTCTTGCGCGCCTGGCTCGCCGACCAGGTGCCGCAGTGCGGTTACTGCCAGCCGGGCATGCTGATGGCGGCCGCCGCGCTCCTGGCGCACACTCCGGCGCCCACCGACGCGCAGATCGACGAGGCGCTCGCCGGCGTCCTCTGCCGCTGCGGCACGTATGGGCGCGTGCGCCGCGCCGTCCACCGCGCCGCCGAAGGGCGCTGGAGCGATGCGCCGTTTCCCGCCACGCCGCTACCGCCGGAACCGCCGCCGGGCAGCGGTCACGCCATCGTCTTCAATCCCTGGGTGAGGATCTGGACCGACGGCACGGTTACCGTCGTGATCGGCCACTCCGAGATGGGGCAGGGCATCGCCACCTCTCTGCCCATGCTGGTCGCCGAGGAGCTCGAGGTCCCGCTCCAGCGGATCCGCGTCGAGTTCGCGCCGGCCGACCCCGCCTACGACAACCCGATCCTCGGCATGCAGATCACGGTCGCCAGCACCAGCATCCAGACCAGCTGGCTGCCTCTTCGCCGCGCGGGTGCCGAGGTGCGCGAGCGCCTCATCAGCGCCGCGGCGGCCGCGTGGGGCGTTCCCGCATCTGCGTGCCGCGCCGAGCGCGGCGAGGTCTTCCATCCGCCGAGCGGAAGGCGCATCGGCTACGGCGACCTGGCCGAGCGCGCCGCCGCGCTCGCCGCGCCCCCGAATCCTCAACTCAAGACGCCGGAAGCGTTCCGCATCCTCGGCAGATCCACGCCGCGGATGGAGCTGCCCGCTCACGTCGCCGGGCGCACCATCTTCGGCATCGACGTGACGCTGCCGGGCATGCTGCACGCCACGGTGCTGATGCCCCCCGTCTTCGGCGCGCAGCCCGCGAGCATCGAGAGCGCAAAGGCGCGCGCGATCGCCGGCGTGCGCGACGTCTTCGCCATCGACGGCGCCGTCGCCATCGTCGCCGATCGCATGGATACCGCTCTGCGCGCGCGCGACGAGGTCACCGCCGAGTGGAGCGGCGGCGCTACGCTCGGCCTCTCCAGCACGGAGATCTTCGCCCGTTTCCGCCGAGCGCTGCGGGAGCGCCGGGGCGACCGCCTCCGCGACGGCGGCGACGTCGACCGCGCCTTCTCGGCTGCCGCCGCGATCGTCGAGGCATCCTACGAGACGCCCTATCTGGCCCACGCGGCGATCGAGCCGATGAACTGCACCGCGCGCATCGAGGAGGGTACGTGCGAGGTCTGGGTGCCCACGCAGGGGCAGACGCTCGCGCGGGCCGCCGCGGCCAAGGCCGCCCACCTGCCGTTGGAGGCGGTCCAGGTGCACACCACCTTCCTCGGCGGCGGCTTCGGACGGCGCTCGCGCCCCGACGTCGTGAGCCAAGCCGTGCAGATCGCCAAGCACGTGGGGCGCCCGGTGCAATTGCTCTGGCCGCGCATCGAGGATCTCCGCCACGACGCTTACCGCCCGGCGAGTCTGGCCAACGTACGCGCCGCGCTCGACGCATCGGGGCGCCCGATGGCGTGGGCGCACGCGATCGCCGGCCCTGAGCTGGCCTTCGAGAACATCGCCGTCGCCTACGAGATCCCCAACGTGCGCGTGGAGCGCGTACTCGAAGAGCCCGGCGTCCCCACGGGCTACTGGCGCTCCGTGGGCGGCTCACAGAACGCCTTCGCGGTCGAGAGCTTCGTCGACGAGCTCGCTCACGCGGCCGGCGCCGACCCCGTGGAGTACCGCCTCGGGTTACTCAAGAGCTCGCGCCACCGGGCCGTCCTGGAGCTCGCGGCTAGACGCGCCGGCTGGGGCGGCGCGCTGCGAGAAGGACGCGGGCGCGGCGTCGCCGTCTATTATGCGCACGGCGGCTGGTCGGCGCAGGTTGCCGAGGTCTCCCTTTCATCCGCTGGCGCTATCCGCGTCGACCGCGTCGTCTGCGCCGTCGACTGCGGCTTCCCCATCAACCCCGATACCATCGTCGCGCAGATCGAGGGCTCCGTCGCCTTCGGTCTCACCGCCGCCCTCACGGCCGCCGTCACCATCGAGGACGGTCACGTCCTCCAGCGGAGCTTCCGCGACTATCCGCTGCTCACCATCGCCGAGATGCCGACGGTCGAGGTGAACGTGCTGCCCAGCGCCGAGCCGCCCACCGGCGCCGGAGAGACCGGCGTCCCACCGATCGCCCCCGCGGTCGCCAATGCCGTCTTCGCAGCCACCGGTGTGCGCCTGCGCAGTCTGCCGCTACGGATGCCATGACTCTCCCTGCGTCACGACGACGCCAAGGGTCATGCCGCGGGTTGCGTGAACTCCGTCCATCCGATGCACTCACCTGAGGCGACGGACGCCGCAACCGGCCTCACTGCCGCGCGGGCGCAGGAGCTCCTCCAGCGCTACGGGCGCAACACGATCGCTCTGGAGCGCCCGCATCCGCTGCTCTCGTGGCTGCGTAAGCTCTGGGGTCCCGTGCCATGGCTGCTCGAAGCCGTGGTCGTCTTGACGATCGCCACCCGGCGCGATGCCGACGCGCTAGCCATTGCGTTTCTGCTGCTCTTCAACGCCACGTTGGCGCAGCTCCAGGAGGGGCGAGCCCAACGCGCCGTCGAGCTCTTGCGCAAGGCGATCGTCGTGCAGTCGAAGGTCTTGCGCGATGGCATCTGGCAGACCATGGCTGCCGCCGAACTCGTCCCCGGCGACGTCATTCATCTCGGCCTGGGAGACGTGGTGCCGGCCGATGCCCGCCTCCTACGCGGAAGCGTCGAAGTCGACCAATCGGCCATCACCGGAGAGTCGCTTCCGCGCGATGTCGAGGTCGGTGGAGTCGCCTACGCCAGCTCCCTCGTCAAACGCGGCGACGCTCTCGCGGCCGTCACGGCGACGGGATCGCAGACCACCTACGGCAAGACCGCCGAGCTGGTCCGCGCCGCGAAGGCCACCGGCAGCCTCGAGCGCCTCGTTCTCCGCCTCGTACGCACCCTCACGACGATCACGCTGACCGTCATCGCGGCCGTGGTCGTGCAGGCGGCGCGCCTCCATCTCGCGCCGCTCGACGTCGCGCTCTTTGCGATCATCCTGCTCCTGGCATCGGTTCCCGTGGCCTTCCCGGCGGCATTCACGCTCGCCACGACGCTCGGCTCTCTCGAGCTCGCCCGCCACGGAGTGCTCGTGACTCGCCTGACGTCCATCGAGGATGCCGCCTCGATGGACGTGCTCTTCACCGACAAGACCGGCACCATCACCAAGAACGCGATCGCCGTCGCCGAGGTGGTGCCCTTCGCCCCATATGCCGTGGAGGACGTCTTGGCGCTGGCGGCTGCAGCCTCTGACGCCTCGGGGCAGGATCCGATCGATCTCGCCGTGCTGCACGAGGCACGCGCACGCAAGATCGATACCTCCGCGCTTGCGGCGCACGCCTTCGAGCCCTTTGATCCCGCTACCAAGCGCTCTTCGGCGTCCGTACGCTGGCGCGGCGGCGACGGCGTCGCCTACAAGGGCGCGCCGCCCGTCCTCGAGGCCCTCTGCGCCAATGCTCCGCCCGGGCTCGCGCGCGAGCTCACTCGCCTCGCCTCGGCGGGCTATCGCGTGATCGCCGTCGCCTGCGGTCCCGACGGCGCGGTCGAGCCAGTCGGGATGATCGCACTGGCGGACCCTCCACGCGAAGACGCAGCCGCGCTCGTGCGCACGATCCGCGCCCTGGGCGTACGCATGGCCCTCCTGACGGGGGACGGCATCGAGACCGCCAAGCACGTCGCCCAGACCGTCGGCATCGAAGGATCGGCCTGCGACCACGACGCGATCGTGCGCGACCCCTCGCTGGTGGACCGCTGCGCCGTCTTTGCCTCGATCTTTCCGGACGACAAGCTCTCGATCTTGCGCCACGCCCAGCAAGCCGGCCACGTCGTCGGCATGACCGGCGACGGCGTCAACGATGCCCCCGCGCTCAAACAGGCCAATATCGGCATCGCCGTCTCCACCGCTACCGACGTCGCCAAGGCCTCAGCAAGCGTGATCCTCACCCAGGCGGGGCTGACCAACATCGTTCCCGCCATCGAGGTGAGCCGCCGCATCTTTCAGCGCATGCTCACGTACACGATCGTCAAGATCGTCAAGTTCTTCGAGATCACCTTCGTCCTCGGCCTCGCCTTCTTCCTGACCGGGCGCTTCCTCCTGACGGCGGAGCTGATGGTCGCGCTCCTCCTCTTCAACGACTTCGTGACGCTCTCGATCGCAACCGACCGCGTCTCGTTCTCGCACGGCTTCGATACCTGGCGCGTCGACCGCGTGGTCCGCGCGGCTGTGCTCGTCGCCGTCCTCACCGCGGGAACCGTCCTGGGCATCGTGTGGTACGCGGCACGATACGCCGCCCTCGACCCTGCGCAACTGCAGACGCTCACCTTCTACGCCATCGCCGTCATGGGCCAGCTCTCCCTGCTGGCCGTGCGCGAGCGCGGAGCGGTCTTCGCGCGCGCCCCTTCCGGATGGCTTCTCGCCTCGACCGGCGCCGCCATCGCCGCGGCGGCCCTCATTGCGTTGCGCGGCCTCATCTCGGCGCCGTTGTCCCCGCAGCTCGTGCTGGATGCATCCGCCGCCCTCGCGGCCTGCGCCGGCGCTCTCTTGTTGATCAAGATCCCCATCTTCCGCGGAGCCGAGTTATGAGCGAGCGAGCAGGATCGGGCGCCACCGACGCGAACCGATAATTTGCAGATGGTTTGCAAATTGGTATCCTCCCAGCCGGCGTACACGCTGGCCATCGCCACCCGCCCGCCGCCGGTCTCCGCTCCGCACGAATCGACGCTACCCGTTCTAGCGGAGACCTCTCATGCTATCCATTCGCGCCGTGCGCCATGACGCTGGCTGCCCCGTTGCCACAGTCGAACTGCGCCTCCGTTTCTCGCAGCAGCGATCGTCGTTGTTCGCAAGGTAACGTCCATGATCGATCTCTGGAATCCGCAGGCCCAGACGCTCGAGGGCGCCGGCGCCGTGCTTCTCACCGCCACCATCTTGGGCATGGTCCACGGAGTGACTCCCGACGAGCACACCTGGCCGATCACATTCAGCTATGCCGTCGGCAGCTACAGCACCAAGGGCGGCATGCGCGCGGGACTCCTCTTTTCGCTCGCCTTCACGGTGCAGCGCGCCATCGCCTCCGAGCTGGCGTACTTCGCGCTGGCGCGCATCCTGGAGCAAGAGCGCTGGGAGTACTTCATCTACACGGTCGTCGGCCTCGTCATGGCCGCCTCGGGGTTCTACGTGCTGAGCCGCGGCTCGATTCCGCACCTGTTCCACGTCCATCCCATCGGCGCCGACGCCGCCCGGCCTCCCGAGTCCGAGGCGATGCCCAGACTCTGGGGCTACATGCCGCTGGTCCACGGCTTCATCGCGGGTTGGGGCACGGGGGCGTTCGCCCTCATCGTGTACGCCACGCTCGCGCCGGCGATGCACAGCCCGTGGCTGGCCTTCCTGCCGGGCCTTTTCTTCGGATTGGGCACCATGGTGATGCAGGTACTGCTTGGCGGCGCCCTCGGCGCGTGGATGGCGCGGCGACGCCTGCCGGAGTCCGCGATGAAGCGGCTCGCGCAGATCGTGAGTGGTCAGACCCTCGCGTACGGGGGCATCGCGTTCGCCGTGGCGGGCGCCGTCGGGTTGTTCGACCCCGCTCTCTTCGCGTGGTCCTTCGACACGGGAATCCGCGTGCACAACCTCGCGCATCTGGGCGTCGGCTTCCTCTTGGTGGTGGTGGTCGTCTTCGTGATCGCGGGGCACGCGTTCTACCGCGGCTTGCGCGCGGTCGAGGGCATGCAGCCACGACATCCCGGACTTTGAAATGCGCATCTCCGCGTCGGTTTGCCGTTGCGCGCGGGCATGCGCGGTGTTATAATAGCGCAACCGCATATCGACTACAGTAACCGATAATCGGCTATCTACGAGCCACATCGTCGTACTGTACGCATCCTGTTGGGAGGCACGAGCAGTAGTGAGCATGCGTCATCCGATCGATCGTCGCCGCTTCCTCATCGACGCCGGTGCAACGGCCGTTGCAGCCGGCTTGGTCTCGCCGGCCATGCTCCGGCCGGCCATCGCGCGCGCGGCGGGCGCGGAGATTCCCGTGGGCGTCATGGTTCCCCTGACGGGCGGCGGTTCGCCGTATGGCCCGAACATGCTGAAGGCGGTTCAGCTCACGGCGGACGCGATCAATCGCGCCGGCGGTCCCCTCGGCCGCAAGATCGCGCTCTACACCGGCGACACGCAGACCAAGCCCGACGCCGCGGTCACGCTGGCGCAGAAGCTGATCAGCCTCAACCACGTGATCGCGATCATGGGCACGTGGTCGAGCGCCGTCACCCTGGCGGTCCTTCCCGTGACCACGCAAGCCGGCATCCTGGAGTTGAACACCTCCGGCGCGCCGGACATCACGGCACCGAAATACCGCAAGCTCGTCTTCCGCACCCAGCCGACCGACGAGCCCTACGGCGTGGTGATGGCGCGCTTCGCCAAGCAGAAGGACTATCGCAAGGTCGCCATCATGGCGCTCAACAATCCGTACGCGCTGGCGCTGCGCGACGCGTTCGAGCGGGAGTGGAAGCGCCTGGGCATGCCGGCGCCGACGGCGGCGGTGGTCTACAACCCAAGCCAGTCGTCGTATGCCGGAGAGCTCCAAAAGGCGTTGGAGCAAAAGCCGGACCTGCTCATCATCGCGGGCTACACGCCCGATGCCACCATCATCTCGAAGGAGTGGTACGCGGCGGACGTCAAGACGCACGTCATGGGCCCCGGCTTCGCGTTCAACAGCTCGTTCGTCAAGGCCGTCGGTGAGAACGTGACCAACGGGTTCTATGCCGTGGACGGCGTGCCGCCCGTGGATCAGCCGGGCTACAAGGCCTTCGCCGACGAGTTCAAGGCGGCCACCGGCGCCAGCCTGGCCGAGAGCTTCTGGGCGGCGCAGGCGCACGATCAGATCAACCTCCTGGCGCTGGCCGTGGAGGCGGCGAAGTCAGATAGCCCCGCCGCGATCGCGGCCAAGATGCGCGACGTCGCCAACCCGCCGGGAACGCCGGTCTACGACTTCGCCTCGGGCGCCAAGCTGCTGCGCGCGGGCAAGAAGGTCAACTACCAGGGCGCATCGGGGCCTTGCGACTTCGACGAATCGCACAACATCGTCTCGAACTTCGCCGTCTGGACGCTCGAGGGGATGGGACTCAAGCAAGTCGCGCTCTTCACCGCGAAGGAGCTCGGCACCAGCGCTTCCTAGACGATGCTGACCATCCTTGCGCAACACGCCGTCGACGGTATCGTGCTGGGAGCGATTCTCGCGCTCCCAGCGCTCGGGCTGGCGCTGATCTGGCGGGTGCAGGGCTTTCCGCACCTGGCCCACGGGTCGTTGATGACCGTGGCGGCCTATCTGGCCTGGGCTGCCGCGACGGCGTGGCAGCTGCCGCTCCCGATCGCCATCGCCGTCGGCTTGGCCTCGGCGATGGCCCTCGGCGTGGCCATGCACCTGGCGGTCTACCGGCGCCTCGCCGGCAGGCCGATGCTTAGCCTCTTCATCGCGTCGGTTGGCTTGGAGCTCTTCCTTCGCTATGGCGTCGTCTTCGTTTTCGGGAGCGACTTTCAGACGTTCCCGCTGCCCGCCGAGCGCGGCATGCGGCTCGGACTGGTCGTGGTCCGGCCGCTCGACCTGCTGCTTGCCATCGTCGCGCTTGCGGCCCTCGCGGGCGTGTGGTGGATGTTCCGCGGAACGCAGGTCGGCCGGCGCATGCGCGCCATCGCGGACAACGCGAGCCTTGCTCGCGTCTGCGGCATCAGCCCGAACCAGGTGCTGATCGCCATGTGGCTCCTGGTCTCGCTGTTGGCGGGTGCCTCCGGGATCCTGCTGGGCATCCGCGACGTGATCTCGCCGACGCTCGGGTGGGACGTGCTGCTGCTGGCGTTCGCCGCGGCGATCCTAGGCGGCATCACCAATCCGTTCGGCGCGGCGATCGGCGCGTTCTTGATGGGCCTGGTGAGTCAGATCGGCATCATCTGGCTGCCCGGCAGCTACGAGGAGGGGATCGCGTTCGGGCTGATCGCCATCGTCCTCATGCTGCGCCCCCGCGGCCTCTTCGGCGAGTCGGTGCGCGCGTGAGCTATCTCTACACGGTCGTGGCGTTCGCCTCCATCTACGCCATGCTGGCCATCGGCCTCAATCTCCAGATGGGCTTGACGGGCATCGTGAACTTCGGATACGTGGCGTTCGTGGCGATCGGCGCCTACACCAGCGCGATCCTCACGGTGGGTCACGGCTGGCCGCTGGTCCCCGCCTGGATCGCCGCGATCGCGCTTGCCTGCGCCGTGAGCTATCCGCTCGGCCTGCTGACCATCCGCCTCGGCGGCGACTACTTGGCCGTGGTGACGCTGGGCTTCTCCGAGCTCGTCGCGCTCTTCATCCTGAACGAGCGTTGGCTGACCCGCGGCGCGATCGGCATCGTGGGCATCCGCAAGCCCTTTGCCGCCTTTGGGCCCGCGGCGTCGACGGAGCTCTCCCTGCTGCTCATCATCGCCCTCACCGCGCTCACCACGCTGCTGGCTTGGCGCATCGCCAAATCGCCCTTGGGGCGGCTGCTGCGCGCCATCCAGGCGAACGAGGCGGCGGTGCAGGCGCTCGGCAAGAACACGGTGAGCTACAAGGTGCTGATCTTCGTGATCGGCTCCGGGATCGCCGGCCTGGCCGGAGCCCTCTACGCGCATTGGATCCAGTACATCTCGCCGGAGCAGTTCTCGCCCGACGTGACCTTCAACACCTTCATCGCCCTGATCCTCGGCGGTGCGGGAAGCCTCCTCGGACCGATCGTGGGAGCGGCGGTGCTGATGCTCTTCCTCCAGGGGTCGGTGGTGCTGCCGGACTACGTGCACTTCTTGAATGCCGATCAGATGGCCGCCTTGCGGTTCATGATCATCGGCCTGGTGCTCGTCCTGCTCATCACCTTCCGTCCCAACGGCATCATGGGGCGCCTCCCGGAGCGCGCCGCGCGCAAGGACGAGGTGACGCCGTGAGCGCCGGCTCGTTGCTGACGGCGGAGTCGATCGAGAAGAGCTACGTCGGCAGCCGTGTGCTCAAGGGCGTCTCGATCGAGCTCCAGCCGGGACGGATCACGGCGCTGATCGGCCCCAACGGCGCCGGCAAGACGACGCTCTTCGACGTCATCACCGGCTTCGTGCGGGCGGACGCCGGGCGGATCGTCTACCAAGGGCGCGAGATCACCTCATTGGCCGCCTACCGCCGCGCGCGCCTCGGCATCGTGAAGACGTTCCAGATCCCCCACGAGTTCGGCGAGCTCACCGTCGAGGAGAACATCCTGGTCGCGGCCGCGGGCCAGGTGGGAGAGCGCTTCCCGAGCGCGCTCTGGGCCATGGGCGCCATCCGCCGCCAGGAGG
This sequence comes from Candidatus Dormiibacterota bacterium, assembly GCA_035533275.1. Classification (GTDB taxonomy): domain Bacteria; phylum Vulcanimicrobiota; class Vulcanimicrobiia; order Vulcanimicrobiales; family SCRA01; genus SCRA01. Next base: position 39,542 of record DATLUD010000012.1, read on the forward strand.
CGGCGAACCGCGAGCGAGCGGGGGAGCTGATGGAGTTCCTCGGCCTGCACGCCAACCGCGCCATGCGTTCCGAGATGCTCCCGGCCGGCGACAAGAAACTGCTCGAGCTCGCGCGCGCGCTCATGGCCGATCCGACGCTCTTGATGTTGGACGAGCCGCTGGCGGGCGTCCCCGCGGGGGTCGGGTCGCGCATCATGGAGCACCTGACTCAATTGCGCGACCGCGGCATGACGCTGCTGGTCGTGGAGCACAACCTCGAGGCGGTGATGCGCATCGCCGACTGGGTCTACGTGCTGGTGGACGGAGAGCTCTTGGCCGCGGGGTCTCCTGCGCAGGTGCAGGCGGACGAGCGCGTGCAGAGAGCGTACTTGGGGGCGTAGCGCGGAGATGGCACTCTTCGAGATCGCTGGGCTCGAGTCGGGATACGGCGGCCAGCACATCGTCAAGGGCGTGACCCTGAACGTCGGCCGCGGCGAGGTGGTGGCGTTGATCGGCCCCAACGGCGCGGGCAAGTCCACCCTGCTGACCACGGTCGTCGGACTGCTGAAGCCGCGGGCCGGCACCGTCACGCTCAACGGGCGCGACATCACCGGCATCGACCCGGAGCGCACGCTTGCTGCTGGGCTGGCCTACGTCCCGCAAGTCGGCAACATCTTTCCCTCGCTCTCGGTGCTGGAGACCTTGCGCGTCTGCTATCGTCGCGAGAGCTTCTCCTCGGCCCTCCGCGAGATGTTAGAGCTCTTTCCGCGGCTGGAGACGCGGCTCCATGCGCGGGCGGGTCTGCTCTCGGGCGGCGAGCGCCAGATGCTGGCGATCGCGCGAGCGCTGATCAACCGGCCCTTCGATCTGATCGCGATGGACGAGCCCTCCGCGGCGCTCTCCGTGGACAATCTCAAGGCGATCTTCGAGCGCATCGACTGGATCCGCCGTGCCGGCATCTCGGTGCTGCTGGTGGAGCAGAATGCCGTCCAGGCTCTGCGGATCTGCGACCGGGCGTACGTGATGGAAGGCGGGCGCATCGTCCTGGAAGGCACCGGCGCCGAGCTCTTGAGCTCCAGCGCGGTGCGCGAGCACTACCTGGGCATCCGTTGATGACGGACGCCTACGCGCTCTGCGCCGCCATCCGCGACGAACTGGCCGCGAGAACGGGCCGCGGCGGCGAGATCGTCTTCGGGCCGGCCTTGGAGACCTCCGACATCCCGCAGGCCCGGCATCTGCGCGCTCGCGGCGCGCATTTCCTGTGGGTGGCGCTCCCGCTGCGCGGGGTGCCCTTCTGGGAGGCCCATGTGGGCGTCGTGGTCGACCCCGTGACGCTGAGGGCACGGAGCGGCATCCACCGCGCGGCCTCCTCGGAGATCGGGAGGCGACTCTTCGCCGCGCTCGAGCCGGAGCGTGAGGCCTTGGCGCTCGAGACGAGCGATGCCGCGCTCGCCGAGGAGGTCCAGTATCTCGGCTGGGAGCGCGACCTGCCGCACGACGCCGCGATCGCGGCGCTCTGCGAGCAGGCGGAATCGGTGCTGACGTGGGCCGAGACGGCGAGCGCCGCCTTACGGCCACAAGAAAGGAACGACCGGAGTTGAGGACAGGATACCGAGCCGCGCGCGTGTTCGACGGTGTGGCCGCGCAGCCGCTGGCGGACGGCATGGTCGTCGTCGAGGACGAGCGCATCGTCGCAGTCGCGCGCGTGGCCGACGGCGTGAGCGTAGACCGTACCGTGGACCTGGGCGACGCGACGCTGCTTCCCGGCTTGATCGACGCGCACGTCCACCTGGTGTGGAGCGCGTGCGGCATGCCGCACGAGGTGGTGGCAAGCGAGGGGGCGCACATGACGGTTCTGCGCGCCGCGCGGAACGCGCGCCTGCACCTCGAAGCCGGCGTCACCACCATCCGCGACGTCGGATCGACGGACGGCATCGCGTTGGACATCGCCCAGGCGATCGACCTGGGAGTCGTCCCGGGGCCGCGCGTGGTGGCCGCGGGCCGCGCCATCGCGATGACGGGGGGGCACGCTCACTACCTGGGGCGTGAGGCCGACGGCTGCGACGCCGTGCGCCATGCCGTGCGCAGCGAGATCAAGGCCGGCGCGCGCTGCATCAAGCTCATGGCCTCCGGCGGCGTCTACGGCCACGCCGAGGAGATCGGGAATCCCCAGCTCACCGTGCCGGAGATGGCCGTCGCCATCGAAGAGGCGCACAACGCCGGCAAGCGCGCGACGGCGCACGCGTACACGCCGCGTGCCATGGCCAACGCGCTCGACGCGGGCGTCGACTCCATCGAGCACGGGAGTTTCCTGACCCCTGAAGTGGCCGAGCGCATGCGCGCCCGCGGCTGCTATCTCGTACCGACGCTCTCCGTCTACCAGGCGATGCACGACGGGGCGGCGAGCTTCGATGCTCCGGAGTACCTGCGGCGCAAGACGATTCAGGTCATGGAGGCCAGCCGGGCGGCCTTCCGATTGGCGCGCGAGATGGGCGTGCCGCTGGCCGCGGGCACCGATTGCGGCTCTCCGGGGCATCCGCACGGTACCATCGCCAACGAGTTGGCGCTGATGGTCGCGTGCGGCGCCAGCCCCGTGCAGGCGTTGGGTTACGCCACCGCGGCGGCGGCGGCGCTCTTGGGCCTGGAACGCGAGATCGGGACGCTCGAGCCGGAGAAGCGCGCCGACCTGGTGGCCGTGGCCGGGAACCCGCTTGACGACATCAACGCCGTCCGCGGCGTGAAGCTGGTGGTGCGCGACGGCCGCGAGATCTTCCCGACGTGGCAGACCAAGGAGGCGAACCGATGAGCGTGCTCTTCCGCGATGCGTTGCTCTGGGACGGGCTGGCGCCGGAGCCGCGTCCCCACATGGACGTCCTGGTCGACGACGGAACGGTGACCGAGGTGCGGAGCTCCTCCCAGGCGCGGGGCGTCAGCGATGAGCACGTGGTGGATCTCGGCGGAGCGTGCCTGATGCCCGGCCTCATCGACATGCACGTGCACGTGATGTGGAGTGGCTCGCCGGACCCCGTCTCCGTGGTCGACTCCGAGGGCGAGCAGCTCACGGGTCTCCGCGCCGTGGCCAACGCGCAGGCGCAGCTGCGTAGCGGCGTGACCACGGTGCGCGACCTCGGCAGCAACTGGGATCTGGCCATCTCCGTCTCGCGCGCCGTCTCGCGCGGATACATCGAGGGCCCGCGCGTGGTCGCCGCCGGGCGCACCATCATCATGACGGGCGGCCACGACCCATTCTGGGGCATCGCCGCCGACGGACCCGACGCCGTCTTGCGCGCCGTGCGAACGCAGATCTACGCGGGAGCCGGCATCATCAAGGTCGCCGCGACCGGCGGCGTCTACGGGCGCCCGGAAGGCGAGGAGATCGGTCAAAGCGAGCTGAGCTACGAGGAGCTCGCCGTCGCCGCCGGCGAGGCGCATCGCTTCGGGCTCAAGGTCGCCTCGCACGCGCTGGGCTCGCGCGGCATCGCCGATTCCGTCCGCGCCGGCGTCGACACCATCGAGCACGGGATCTTTCTCACGGAGGAGATCGTCGCCGAGATGAAGCGCCGCGGCACGGCGCTCACGCCGACGCTCCACATCTACCGCACGATCGCCGACGGCGAGGGCGCGGGCATCCCCGCGTACGCCGTCGAGAAGGCCCGAAAAGCGGTGCGCGCGCACCGCGAGGGCTTCCATATGGCCATGGAGGCAGGCGTTCCGATCGTCGCGGGGACCGACGCCGGATCGTGCAACACGCCGCATCCCTCGCTCATCCAGGAGCTCCGCTGCCTGCGCGACTACGGCATGCCGACCGACGCCGTGCTGCGCGCCGCGACGAGCGCCGCCGCGGCCGTTCTGGGCAAAGCGGACGCATTTGGAACGGTGGAGCCCGGCAAGGCCGCCGATCTGCTGGTGGTGGACGGGAATCCGATCGACCGTCTCGACGACCTGCTGCGGGTCCGTTACGTCATGCGGGCGGGGCGCCTGGTCTCCGCTCCGGCGGTCATGAGCCGGTGACCGTAGAGCGCGTAGGTGACGGCGCGCTCGCTGATGCGTGCCGCCGCCTCGCGCACCAGCGCACCGATGCGCTCGATGTCGTGCTTGTCCTCGGGAAGATCGAGGAAGCTCAGGCTGATGCCTCCGATCGGCCGCCCCTCCGGGCCGACGACGCCCGCCCCGATCGCGGAGATGCCGACGACGCTCTCACCGCGCGTCATGACCCACCCCTTGCGCTTGGCCTCGGCCAAGTCTTCGTCGAGCTCCCGCCGCGTGGCGATGGAGCGCTCCGTGCGGCCGGCGATCTTTCCCTTGCCCAGCACGCGATCGAGCTCGGCGGCCGAGAGATGGACCAGCACCGCCTTGCCCACAGCCGTCGTGGCGATCGGCAGGCGATCGCCCGCGGTCCAGGTGACGCGCACGGGGCGGCTACCCTCGTGGTGTGAGACGATGACGGCCTCGCCGCCGTCCATCACGCCGAAGTACGCGGTGAACCCCGTCTCGTCGACGAGGCGGGCCAGCGTCTCGGAGATGACGCCGAAGAGCGGATTGCTCTTGACATACAGGCTGCCGATCTCGAATGCCCCAAGGCCCACGCGATAGCGCGCATCGCGCTCGCCGCGTTCCAGATAGCCCGCCGACACCAGGGTACCGAGCAGCCGCATCACGATCGTGCGCGTGAGCCCGACGCGCCGCGCGATCTCGGCAGCGGTGAGCTCGTGCTCCGTCTCGCTGAAGCACGCCAACACCCGAAAGGCCCGCTCGACCGTCTGCGATGTCTCCATCTCTTCCTTCCGACACCCGGTGCTTCGCGATGGGGATGGAGCGAACCTAGGAGCCGGTACCGCAGGCTGAGCTCGATGATGCGCGCCATCGGGTTGGATTGCGGCACGTATCCCGCGCGGCCATGGGCCCACGGCAACGCGGGGTGGACGCCGTCGTTCGTGGGGACGCCGTTTCCCACCGCATAGGGCTGGGAGAACCCCGCCGCCTCTGGGACGCGGCCGCGTAAAGCGGGTCGCCGCCGGCGTATCCCGGCGGGCCGATCAGATACGGATTGCCAAGCAGCTGCGTGGGGCTGCAGACGCCGAGCAGGTTGGCGACGTCCAGCACCGCCGTCAGCCGCGCGCTCACGGCATCTTCCACGTGCAGCGAGATCAGCGTCTGCGCGCCGCATCGTACGGGCGCGACGGATCGCGCAGAAAGTCGTAGTTGTAGCCGGGGTTGACGTAGTTGTCGTTGGGGACCTGGACCGGCTGGTGCGTCGCCGGATCGAAGATCCAGGTCATCTTGCCGTTGCCGTACGGATACCCCGACTCGTAGGAGATGGAGGGGACGAGGCCGCCGCGCCTGGCCCACAGCTCGACACCGCGCGCACGCAGCTCTTCCGCGTTGGTCGGCACGCCCACCCCGCTCGGGCTCCCGCCCGAGGCCACGGCCGAGCGGAAGTTGAACGGCAGGACGTCGATCAGGTTCGTGTCGCGATCGGCATAGTATGCCACGCGGAGCTGCATGCGTCCGCTGTCTTCGAAGGAGTAGGTGAAGTCGTTGGCCGTCTCCGGCGCCAGCGGCCCCAACGGCGCGGGGTAGGCGAAGTCGGTGTGACCGGTATAGCGACTCCTGCCGGTCAAGGCAACGCCTGCGTCCAGGGTCGGCCCCTTCCTCGAAGGTCCCATGCGAGGCCAGAGGAGACCTCCGCAGCGCGCCTGAACGTGGGGCCTCCGGTCTGTGGGCGCGCCAGGAAGGCAAGGTTGGTCATGCACGCACGCAACACGACGATCGCGGTCGCAGCGCTGGCGGTCGCTCTCGCGGCAAGCCTCGCACCTGCGCCGGCGGTCGCGCAGGAGATTGTCGCGATCAACGACACGCAGAGCCTCGCGGGCACGTCGATCCACAGCTGGACCAAGACCGACGCGGCCGGCAACGTGATCGCGCTGGGCGTGACGTTTCCGGCGGCGCTCCTGAACGCGCTCCCGGCCGAGACCACGGAGACGGTTCTTGAGATCCCGCGGGCCGCGC